>ONOL01000060.1 GCA_900319465.1 uncultured Eubacteriales bacterium
CGGTAGATGTATTGCCGGTATGTCCTGTACCGTTTTGCCGCTGCTGTAACGCCGTGTTTCTGTGCATAGAGAATTAGGGATTGCCTGTATCGTGCTGTCTGTGTTATCTTATTCATGGCGAATAGGGTGGCACCTGCCTTTCGGTTTTGTCTGGACAACTCAACCTTAATACAGGCCACTCCTATTCGCTATCTTTTTTTACTTACTGTCACACATCATTGTAAACCCTACAGTCACAGACAAGCCCCGGCCTGATCCGGCGTTGCAATTTGTCGTGCGCCGTGCTAAACTAAATTATCTTTTTGGAAAGCGGCGAGTACATGATCGAGGTTTGGGACGTCACCCTTCCGGAGCTGACCGGCGAAGAGAAACGCCGGGCCTATGTCTACCTGCCCGCGCAGGCCGCGGAAAACGATCGGCAGCGTTTCCCCGTGCTGTATATGTTCGACGGGCACAACGTTTTCTTCGATTCGGACGCGACCTATGGGAAAAGCTGGGGGATGGGGGAGTACCTGGACGCACAGCGCATCCCGCTGATCGTGGCGGCGGTGGAATGCAACCACGACCCGGACAACGGCCGGATCTCGGAATATGCGCCTTATACTATCTCCTCGCCTTACCTCGGCGACATCGAGGGGCGCGGGGAAAAAACGATGGACTGGCTGGTCCACAGCTTCAAGAGAGAGATCGACCGCCGCTATCCCACCATGCCGGACCGGAAGCACACCTTCATCGCCGGCAGCTCGATGGGCGGGCTGATGAGCCTTTACGCGGTAAGCTGCTGCAACACGGTCTTTTCCCGAGCCGCGGCACTTTCCCCCTCGCTCGACTGCGAGCCGAAGAAGCTCGAGGCGCTCCTCCGCGCCTCTGAGATGAAGCAGGACACCGTGCTTTATATGGACATGGGCGAGACAGAGTGCGGCCGGAGAGGGATGCAGCGCTTTTGGCATTTTGCCAGACTTATGGCGGAACGCAGCCGCGTCACGGCGCGCATCGTCCCGGACGGACGCCACTGCGAGGCGAGTTGGGAAAAACAGATCCCTTTCTTTCTGCCCACGCTTCTTTACGAGTTGGAGGAATAGGACATGCAGATGCACTATGAAAAATGGTACAGTCCGGCGCTCGACCGCGACATGGAGATCAAGGTGTACGGCCGCGGCGGCAAGCCGGTGCTGTATATTCCCTGCCAGGACGGCCGTTTCTTCGATTTTGAAAACTTCGGCATGATCGACGCCTGGGCTCCGTTTATCGAGTCGGGGCGGGCGACAGTCTTTTCCGTCGACACGATCGACAGGGAAACCTGGTCGAACACGGACGGCGATCCCTACTGGCGCATCCGCCGCCACGAGGCCTGGATGCGGTATTTAAGCGAGGAGGTCGTGCCCTATATCCGTGAGGTCTGCAGAGGATACGGCTGGCAGAGCGATCCGGGGATTTTGGCCTTCGGCTGCTCGCTCGGCGCGATGCATGCGGCTAACCTCTATTTCCGCTATCCCGAGGCCTTTGACGAGCTGCTCGCGCTCAGCGGCGTCTATGATTCGGAATACGGCTTCGGCGGCTATATGGATGAGGCGGTCTATCTCAACTCCCCGGTGCATTATCTTTCCAATATGCCGTACGACCACCCGTTTTTCCCCCTGTACCGAAAGCATCGAGCGATCATCTGCGTGGGGCAGGGTCCCTGGGAGCTGACGGACTATACCCGTTCGCTGCACCATGTGCTTGTGGAAAAGGGCATTCCGGCCTGGGTCGACTACTGGGGCTTTGACGTTTCGCACGACTGGCCGTGGTGGTTCAAGCAGGTGGGCTATTTCGTGCCGGATCTTCTGTAAAAGCCGTTATAATAGAAAGAAGCGATCATCCATGAAAAATGTAATCTTTATCTCTCCCAACTTTCCCGTGAACTACTGGCAGTTCTGCCACGAGCTGCGCTGCGACGGCGTGAACGTCCTCGGCATCGGCGACCAGCCCTATGACGAGCTGCGCTTCGAGCTCAAAAGCAGTCTGACGGAGTACTACAAGGTCTCCTCCCTCGAGGATTACGACGAGGTGTACCGCGCGGTCGCGTTCTTCATCTTCAAATACGGGCGGATCGATTTTCTCGAGTCGAACAACGAATACTGGCTCGAGCAGGACGCAAATACGGGCGGATCGATTTTCTCGAGTCGAACAACGAATACTGGCTCGAGCAGGACGCCCATCTGCGCAGCGATTTCAACATCGCCGGCGGCTTCCGTGTGGAAGACGTGCCGCGGATCAAGTACAAGTCCGGCATGAAGGAATATTACCGCCGCGCCGGCATCCCCACCGCCCGCTTCCATATGGTCGGGGACGCGGCGGGCTGCCGCGCCTTTATCAAGGAGGTCGGCTGGCCGGTCATCGTCAAGCCGGACAACGGCGTCGGCGCCGTGGCCACCTATAAGCTGGAAAACGAGGAACAGCTCGACGCCTTCCTTTCCGAGCGCGACGGCCGCTTCCCCTATATCATGGAGGAGTTTATCGACGGCCAGATCAATTCCTATGATGCCATCATCGATTCCCGGGGCGAGCCTCTGTTTGAAACGGGCAACATCACCGGCATTGCCATCATGGATATCGTCAACAACCATGACAACTCCATTTACCACATTCTCAAGGAACTGCCGGAAGACACCCGCGCTTTCGGCCGCGCCGCGGTCAAGAGCTTCGGGGTAAAGAGCCGCTTTGTACACTTCGAGTTTTTCCGCCTCAAGCGCGATCAGCATATCGGCAAGAAGGGACAGCTTGTCGCCCTGGAAGTCAACATGCGCCCCAGCGGCGGCTATACGCCGGATATGATCAACTATGCCCACAGCACCAACGTCTATAAGATCTGGGCGGATATGGTGGCCTTCGACCGCTCGAAGATGCCGGTGGGGGAGCATCGCTTCTGCGCCTGCGTCGGGAGACGGGACGGTAAGCATTTCCGTTACAGCCATGAAGAGCTGGCAAAGCGTTACGCCGCCGAGATGCGCATGATGGAGCGCCTGCCGGACGCGCTGGCCGAGGCAATGGGCAATCAGCTGTTCCTCGCGGTCTTCGACACGCAGGAGGAGCTCGACGCCTTCTACCGGGACGCGGTGGAGTGCGTGTGAAGCCACAATAAAAAAGCCGAAAAGCAGCCTTTTGGGGCTGCTTTTCGGTTTCTTCGGTTTGCGGAGGATCAAACGGTTGTTTTCCAGATGTGCGTATAGTATACTGCATGCAGCATACTTCCGCCGATCCCGCCGTGTGCGGCGCCGGATCGTATTGATATAAAAAGAAAGGGGAAAACGCCGTGAAACGGAGAAGAACCATCCTGCCTTGTCTGCTGCTCGCCTCGCTCCTGCTGCTGGCGGGCTGCTCCGGCGCGCCCGAAAGGGAAGCGGGAGCGGCGGAAGAGCCGACGGAGACTTGGTGCGTCGTCGTCGCGTCGGATCTGCATTATCTTGCCCCGTCGCTGACCGACCACGGCGCGATCTTCTGGCGCGTGATGGAGGCCGGGGACGGCAAGGTGACCGAGTTCTGTGACGAGATCACGGACGCCTTTCTCGAGGAGATAAAGACGATCCGGCCCGACGCGCTGATCCTCACCGGCGACATCAGCTTCAACGGTGAGAAGGAGAGCCATCTCGCTCTTGCCGAAAAGCTCGCCTCGCTCGAGGAGGCGGGCGTGCCGGTGCTGGTGCTGCCCGGCAACCACGATATGTATCGAAACTGCTATTCCTTCCTCGGCGACGAGGGCGAGCAGGTCGAGACGATCAGCGCCGAGGATTTTGCCGCGATCTACGGCGCCTTCGGCTTTGACGAGGCGCTCTCGCGCGACGGCGATTCGCTCAGCTACCTCGCCAGGGTAAACGACACAACGCGCGTGCTGATGCTCGACGCCGACACGCCGCACGATTTCTGCAGCCTGTCGGACAAGACCTTGTCCTGGATCGAGCGGCGCCTGTCCGAGGCGGCCGTGGAGGGGCAGACGGTGCTCGTCGCCTG
>ONOL01000059.1 GCA_900319465.1 uncultured Eubacteriales bacterium
CGCCCACGCCGACCGGGGCGCCCACGCCGACCGGGGCGCCCACGCCCGAAGCCGCGGCGGCCACCCCCGAACCGACGCCGGACACCCGCACGCCCTGGCAGATCAAGTTTGCCGAACACTTCACCGACACCCCGGTGATGACCGACCACAGCTACACGAGCCCTGAGGTCTCCATCAACATCGAGACCTTCAGCATGGAGGAGAACGGCTGGACCTCGGTCTACCATGTGGCGGATATCTACGTCGCGAGCATCGACAATTTTAAAACCTACACCGCGAACGGCGAGCTGCAGTATTGGTCGACGGCGGACATGATGGATCTGGACCGGGAGTCCAACGCCATCCTCGCCATCAGCGGCGATTTCTACAGCTACCAGCAGAGCGGCTTTCTGATGCGAAACGGGCAGATCTACTCCGACGGGGTCAACCGCGCGGACATCTGCGTGCTGTATCGGGACGGCCGCATGGCGACCTACGCCGGCGGCAGCTACGACGTGGCGCAGATCGTGGCCGACGGGGCGGTGCAGGTCTGGCAGTTCGGCCCGGCGCTGCTGGACGCGGAGGGTCACGCCATGACCCGCTTCCCGAGCGTGCAGGGCACCGTCAACCAGCCCAATCCCCGCAGCGCCGTCGGCTACTACGAGCCGGGGCACTACTGCTTCGTGGTGGTGGACGGGCGGCAGGACGGCTATTCCCACGGGCTGCTGCTGCCGGGGCTTTCGACCGTGTTCGAGCAGCTCGGCTGCACCTGCGCATACAATCTGGACGGCGGCGGCTCCGCCGTCATGACCTTCGACCATGAGCGCTTCAGCCGCCAGTCCAACGGCGGCGGGCGCAAGCTGGGCGACATTCTGCTGATCACCGAAGAGGGCTTCGGTACGGGACTGGGGGGCTGAACCATGAGATTCTTCCGTGCGATCCTGCCGAACCTCGCCATCGCGCTGCAGCTTGCGCTGATCGTGCTGGTGATCCTGGACGTGTTCAACCCGCACATCGGCCTGCTGTCGGGGCTTCCTTTCGTGGTGCTCTTCGCCGCGGCGGCGCTCGCGGCCGTCGTCACCGCCGCCCTCCTCTATCACGACTGGCGGAAGAGGGACTGAGCGGCCCCGGAAGGTCGTCCCGCGGCGCTTTCCTGAAAAAAGCACAAAATCCGCCGTTATTTTGCGGCGGATTTTTCATGTTCGCGCAGCGAAAAACCCTTGCGCCGCGCCCGGGAGCGGAATATAATAATATCCTCAAAACAGGAGAAACGGACAGCATAGTCGAAAAACAGATAGGATAATATGGAGGATAACGCTATGGCAGACAACAAACGTCCCGCGTCCATGGAGCGCATCACGACGAGCGAGCTGGCGAACGCCTTTATCGACGAGCAGCTTGCCGCCCTGCGCGCGCAGATCGGCGATAAGAAGGTGCTTCTCGCCCTCTCCGGCGGCGTGGATTCTTCCGTGGTCGCCGCCCTGCTCATCAAGGCCGTCGGCAAGCAGCTCACCTGCGTGCACGTCAACCACGGTCTTCTCCGCAAGGGTGAGCCTGAGCAGGTCATCGAGGTGTTCCGCAACCAGATGGACGCCAACCTCGTCTACGTGGACGCGGTGGACCGTTTCCTGAACAAGCTGGAAGGCGTGGCCGAGCCCGAGCGCAAGCGCAAGATCATCGGCGCCGAGTTCATCCGCGTGTTTGAGGAGGAGGCTCGCAAGCTGGACGGGATCGAGTTCCTCGCCCAGGGCACCATTTACCCCGACATCCTGGAGAGCGGCCCCGTCAAGGCGCACCACAACGTGGGCGGTCTGCCCGAGGATCTGCAGTTTGAGCTGGTCGAGCCGCTCAAGTTCCTCTTCAAGGACGAGGTCCGCGTGGTCGGCACCGCGCTGGGCCTGCCCGCGAACATGGTCTACCGTCAGCCCTTCCCCGGCCCCGGCCTGGGCGTGCGCTGCACCGGCGCCATCACCCGCGACCGTCTCGAGGCCGTGCGCGAGTCCGATGCGATCCTGCGCGAGGAGTTTGCGAAGAACGGCCTGGCCGGCAAGGTGTGGCAGTACTTCACGATCGTGCCCGACTTCAAGACCACCGGCGTGAAGAACGATCTGCGCGCCTACGAGTGGCCCGTCGTCATCCGTGCCGTCAACACGCGCGACGCGATGACCGCCACCGTGGAGGACGTGCCCTTCTCCCTGCTGCAGCATATCACCGAGCGCATCACCCATGAGGTCCCGGGCGTAAACCGCGTCCTGTTCGACCTGACCCCGAAGCCCACCGGAACCATCGAGTGGGAATAA
>ONOL01000057.1 GCA_900319465.1 uncultured Eubacteriales bacterium
CCGGCCGCTTGAGGAAACGAAAAAGCCCCTTCCGTTTCCGGTATGTGACGACCATGGCCACCGCAGGGGCGTTTTCCTTGACGGGATAGCGAAAAGAGGTGTCCGGGAAGGGCCGGATCCCCGTGTAATACGGCCAGATATGCGCCTCGGGGAACATGGCGACACAGGCATTCTGGCGATAACGGAGAGAGATGGCGTCCAGAAAGCCTCGCATGGCTGACATCTCCGTGGGGATCGGCAGCGCGCCGAGCATCATCACCAGATGCTTGATCCCTGGAATGGACACCACGTCAGGCCCCGCAACGATATACGCCCGCCGGGGAAACGCGGCGATGGCCGGGAGAAACGCGTCAAGGATCTGCGTGTGGTTCCCGTATAGGAAAAACCCTTTTCCGCGGAGCTGACGCAGCACCTTTTTGTTCTCAAACCTCAGTCCCAGATAGAGTCTGGCCACCAGCCAGACGATGGGGAAAGCGATCACATAGTAAACGACGAAGGATACCGCACGCCAGAGGAGAGAAGAACGGACAAAACGAAACTCCTTCCCAACACGGCAGGTGGTGATGTTCGTACCCGCGAAGTCATCGTTGAGCGGATCGGAATAGGCGTAGACCCGTTCAGCTCTCATGCCTGCCCTCCGATACGTCCAGGATCATCTTCTCCATCTGATCCATACAGCTTGTGAAATTGAACTGCGCGGCATAGCCCAGATAGCTTTTTGAGCAGGAGAGTCTTTCCTCCGGGTGCTCCAGCCACCAGTCCATTCTGTCCGCGAGATCCTGCGGATCATTGTAGTGAAAGAGATTGTGATCCGTCAGGGCAAAATGCCGCGTAGCGCTGCGCGGGGAATCGGCGATCAGGGGCACCTTGCCGCAGGCGATGGCCTCCAGACAGGCGATGGCTTCGATCTCGATTTCGGCGGGATGGACATAGAGATCCGCGTAGTTGATGACCTTTACAAGCTCTTCACGGCTATAAAACCTCATGATCGGGTCGTGAACGCCCCGGCGCTTGGCCTGCCGCGCCAGGCTCTGCCTGAGAGGCCCGTCGCCGGCAAAAATCAGTTGGATCTCATCTTTGTAGCGGGATCTGGCCACAGCTTCGATCAGAACTTTGTGGCTTTTTTCTGGACTGTACCGGCCGGTAAACAGCACGACAAACCGGTCCTTCAGTTCTTTTGGCTTCTCTGCCGGTTTCGGCTGAAAAATGTGATTCACGCCGTTTGAGATGATCCGATGCGGCGTGGGGCCGACGATCGCTTCAAAGGTGTCGCAGATAAATTGGGACGGGTAATGGATACAGTCGCAATAGCGATAGAGATTCCGATAAAACACGTGATAGGCGATCCGATTGGCGGGGGGAAAATCCTTCATAAAGATATGCCCGGTGAAGTTCTCCGCCTGGCAGTGAAATCCCGCCGTGAGAGGGAGCCCCAGCTTGTGAGCAAGCCTAGCCGCGGCGGAGCCAAGCGCGAAGGGCATCATGACATGGACATGATCCACTCCGTTGAGCGCCGCTGTCAGGATGTTCCTGTCCGGATTCGCCAGCGCGACGCCGTTTTTGGCTACATACGCGTTCAAAGGTCCGAGATTCAGTATGGGAACAACATAAAAGTCCTTCTGTCCCGCTCTCTCCGGGTCCGAGCATACGACACGCACATCGTACCCCTTTTCCCGCAGGGAGCGGATCAGATTCATGGCGGCGATGGTCGTACCGTTATTCTCTTTCCCCAACACGTCACAGATTACGGCTATCGTCATAGTCAAACACTCATTTTCTGCTCATTTCATTTTTCCGTCCCGGAGCCATTTCCGGATCTCTTCGTTCAGCGGTCTCAACACACCCTTCGGGCTGATCTCATCCAGCAGTTCGATCATCAGCTGCACTTGCTCGTCGGTCAGCGCAGGGTTTCTTGAAACACTGCGAAGCTTGGCCTTTACGACCTGAAGGCGGATCTCCTCAAGCGAAGCGTGGTCTTCGATCATCAGGCGAACCTGCCCGCTCGCTTTTGCCGTCTGGATTAGATCCTTGTTCAGGAGCGTATAGGAAAGCCGCCCGTCTTTGTCGCTGTAAGCGTCGACAACGCGCTGATATTCCGCGCTGTCAATAACCGCCTCGATCTCCGGTTGAGCGGGAGCTTCTTCCGCCTCCTCCGGTTCAACAGCAAGCCCTTCGGGCAGCTGTACTTTGCCGAGGTTTTTGTAAGGCAGCCCGGCAGTCAGCTTGATTGCCTCCGCAAACGCCTCCGGAGGATAATACTCCAAAGGCGTATTTGCAGTGGGGATCGCCTCGCCGGAAGTCTTGCTGATCGAGGCAAGCCCCGGTTGCCGGACATTGTTTCCCCAAATGGTAATCCCTGCGCCGCCGGATACCAGCTTTTGCCGATAAGCAACGGCGGAGATCGTTGTCAATTGGACCGTACTGGTTCTTATCATGCCTGATTCCTTCCTTCCCAAGAATCGAAGTCTTTCCAGAAAGCCAGAACAGCGGCCGTATAGCGTTCCGGATCTGTGAAATAACTCATGCCATGGTCCGCCCCGGGTACGATCAGCAGCCGTCGCGGCCCGCCGCAGGCGAGATAGTTTTCATAGGTCATCTCCACCGGAACAAAGTGGTCGCCTGTGCCGTGAATCAGCAGCACCGGGATTCTTGTGTTTTTCAGAGCCTCCGTCGTGGAGAAGTCGTTGGAGCCTACCTGGATCTTATGGCGCAGGATTTCGCTGGCAATCACGCCGCGCACGCCGTAAGCAATATGCAGATTGTTGTTGGCCACGTGCTTCCAGATAGCGTGCGGCGAGGTGTAGCCGCAGTCGGCGATGATTCCATGTACGTTCTCGGGCAAGCAAAGATCTGACGCCATCAGCACAGTCGCCGCACCCATGGAAACGCCTACGAGATAGATTGGGAGATCTGCGCCGACACTTCGGTTTACCCAGGATACCCAGTCGAGGCAGTCAAAGCGTTCT
>ONOL01000055.1 GCA_900319465.1 uncultured Eubacteriales bacterium
AGCTTTTTGATAGCACAAGCTGTGATAACTAAACAAAAATGTATAATTGAAACCATATTATCCCACGAGAAGCAATATTTATTAAACGAAGTTGTTTAATGATTGCTTTGCACTTAAGAGTGGGAATAATAACCTTATCGCAAATAGCAGGCAGCGCTTCGGCGGCCTGCTATTCGCTTTGCATAGCGGGAATGGGAGCCGCCGGGCGGGAAGATTTCCTGCCCGGCGGCTCCCATTGTTTTTTCAAAAGCGCCGCTTCTCCATCAATTCTCGTCCGCGAAAAAAACGGTGGATTTGATTCTCCGGGCATGATATGCTGTTGCCAACAGGGAAAGCGCAAAGGATCGCCTGCCGCAGGGAAACACAAAACCGGAAGGCGTGGGGCTTCCCGCAGGTCGGCGCCCGTTCCTCTCCGTCAATGGCGGCCGGTGACTTCAAGGAGAGTTTTATGAGCCTGATACGTGAAATGATAAAAACATACGGCGGAAATAACGCTTCGCGGGTGAAAATACGACAGATGCAACAGGTCAGGCTGCTTTCGCACTCCCTATGGGTACTTTGTCTACAGTCTGAACAGAGGCAGAAAATATCTGCCTCTGTTTTCAGCTTGTCAGAGAAGTCCGATCCGGACTTCTCTGACGGCGCTCCCGCCGCCGGGCCTTTGCCCGGGGCAAAAGGCCATAATATGAAAAGCTTGCGATCGCAAGCTTTTCATACGGCGGGTTATAGTAGCGCGAGGCGGGCCTTGCCCCCCTCGCGCTCCCCCGCGGCGCTGTTTCCGTTCCTCGCCGCCCTTTTTTGACAGTCTGTAGCGGGAGCCCCAAGGGGGGCTCCCGCTGCGTTTACCCGCCGAGATAGGCTTTTCGGACCTGCTCGCTGGCAGCCAGCTCTGCCCCCGTGCCGGAGAGGGTGATTTTCCCCGTCTCCAGTACATAGGCCCGGTCCGCGATTGACAGCGCCATCTCCGCATTCTGCTCCACCAGCAGGATCGTGGTGCCTGCGTCGTGGAGGGAACGGATGATATCGAATACCTGCCCGACCAGGATCGGGGCCAGACCCATCGACGGCTCGTCCAGCATCATCAGCTTCGGCCGGGACATGAGCGCGCGGCCCATGGCCAGCATCTGCTGCTCACCGCCGGAGAGCGTGCCCGCGATTTGCCCGCGGCGCTCCTTCAGACGCGGAAAGAGCCCGTATACCCGCTCACGGTCGGCCTCCAGCGCCCCCGGCGGGGCGGTGTAGGCGCCCATGTCCAGGTTTTCCTCCACGGTCATGCGCGTGAAGACCCTGCGGCCCTCGGGGACATGGGCGATGCCCAGCTCCACGATCCGGTGCGGCGCCGTGCCGGCGATGCTCTTTCCCAGAAAGGTCAGCGTTCCGCCCCGGCTGCGCATCAGGCCCGATACGGTTTTGAGCGTGGTGGACTTCCCGGCGCCGTTGGCGCCGATCAGCGTGACGATCTCGCCCTCGTTGACCTCAAAGCTCACGCCCTTGACGGCGTGGATCGGGCCGTAAAAGACGTTCAGATCCGTAACCTTCAGCAGACTGCTCATGTGCCGCCCGCCTCCTTTCTGCCAAGGTAGGCCTCAATGACTGCGGGATTCGCGCGGATGTCCTCCGGCGACCCTTTGGCGATAACCTGCCCGTAGTTCAGCACGGCGATCCCCTCGCAGATGTTCATGACCAGGTTCATGTCGTGCTCGATGAGAAGAACGGCGATCTGGAAGGTATCGCGCACCTTGACGATGTTTTCCATCAGCTCCGCGGTCTCCGAAGGGTTCATGCCCGCCGCGGGCTCATCCAGCAGCAGCAGGGAGGGATTGGTGGCCAGCGCCCGGACGATCTCCAGACGGCGCTGCGCGCCGTAGGGAAGGCTCCCGGCGGGCGCGTCCGCCAGCGCCTCCAGAGAAAAGAGGGAGAGCAGCTCCATCGCCCGGCTGCGGGCGACCTTTTCCGCCCGCCAGTAGCCCGGCAGGCGCAGCACCGCGAAGGCCAGGCTGTATCTCATTTCGTTGTGCAGCCCGACCATGACGTTGTCCAGGACGCTCTGTTCGCGGAACAGGCGGATGTTCTGGAAGGTGCGCGCGATACCGCGCTGGTTGACCTGATAGGTTTTCAGCCCTTTCGTGGATCTCCCGTCGAGCAGGATATCTCCGCGCGTCGGCTGGTAGACGTTGGTCAGCAGGTTAAAGACCGTGGTCTTGCCGGCGCCGTTGGGGCCGATCAGACCGGAAATCTCCGTCCGCCCGATGGTGAGGGATACGTCGTTCACCGCCGTCAGACCGCCGAAGTCGATGCCGAGATGGTGCGTCTCCAGCACCGGCGTCTTGTCCAGATCGCGCTCGGTGAGGAGCGCCTTGCTGGGCAGCGGATGCAGCTTTTTAGTCATGCCGTTCCGCCTCCTTTTCCGCTTTCCGCAATCCCGGATTCATCAGCCGCTCGATCAGCGCCGTCATGGAGAAGTCGCGCCGACCCAGCAGACCGGAGGGCTTGAAGATCATCACTGCGATCAGCAGCAGGGAATAGATGAGCATACGGTAGCTGCTCAGGGTCTGCATGAGACTGGGCAGCGCGGTCAGGACCGTCGCGGCGATGATCGAGCCGGTCATCGAACCCATGCCGCCGAGCACCACCATCACCAGAATGTTGATGGAGGCCATGAAATCGAAGAATTTGGGGAACAGTGAGCCCTGGAAGCCCGCGTAGACCGCGCCGGCCACCCCCGCGAAAAAGGCGGACATGGCAAAGGCAAAGACCTTGTAGGCGGTCAGGTGGATGCCGCAGCAGTCGGCTGCGATCTCATTGTCCCGAATCGAGAGAATGGCCCTGCCGTGCCGGGAGTGCATCACATTGTGGATGACAAAGCAGCAGGCGACAAGGCTGAGGAAGGTAATGGGGAAATTGGTGTATTTCGGGATGCTCAGAAGTCCCGGCGTTCCGCCGGTGACCGAGGGGAGATTGATGATGGCGATGCGGATGATCTCCCCGAAGCCCAGCGTGATAATTGCCAGATAGTCGCCCTTCAGGCGAAGCGCCGGGATACCGATGATGACGCCGAACAGCGCCGCGGCCAGGCCGGCCAGCAGGAGTCCCACCGCGATCGCGAGGGGCTGCGGCCAGGCGAGCGTGGCTTTCCAGAAAAGGGCGCCGGTGTAGGCGCCGACAGCCATAAAACCCGCATGGCCGAGGGGAAGCTGTCCCAGATAGCCGGTGCAGACGTTCAGCGAGACGGCCAGCATGCTGTATACGCCGCACAGCAGGATCAGGGTGCGCGTGGTTCGATTGAACACGCCGCCGGTAAACAGAGCGGTGCCGAGGAGCAGGAGGCCCGCCAGCAGCAGCGTGTTGGTCAGATAGGCCCAAGGCGTTTTCCATGTTTTCTTCATGCTTTTCCCTGCCTCATACCTTCTCGTTCATGCTCGCGCCCATAAAGCCCGTGGGCTTGACCAGCAGAACGAGGATCAATATCGCAAACACCACGGCGTCAGTCCAGGTGGAATAGCCGAGCGCCGTGACGACGACCTCCGCGATCCCGATGACCAGCCCGCCCAGCATCGCGCCCGGGATGGAGCCGATGCCGCCCAGCACCGCCGCGACAAAGGCCTTCAGCCCCAGCAGATAGCCGGTCGTCGGCTTGACCTGCGGATACTTGCAGCAGTAGAGGATCGCACCGATGCCGGCCAGCGCGGCGCCGACGGCAAAGGTGAAGGTGATGGTGCGGTTGATGTTGATGCCCATGACGATCGTTGTCAACGAGACGTTCAGCCCCCCGACGTTGTAAGTCTTGGAGGGGATCACCGCCGTGTTGGGGAAGGCCATGGGATTGGCGCCCATGATGAGCTGCGCCATGTTCTCCAGAAAGTAGCTCACGCCGATGGCGGTGATCAGCAGGGAGATACGCGGCGCCTGCCGCAGCGGCGTATAGGCCGCCTTCTCAATCAGGCAGGCAAGCGCCATACAGCCGACGACGGCGGCAAGAACGGCAAGCAGCGGGTGGATGCCGGCGCTGATGATCAGCAGCGCGATATAGCTGCCGACCATGATAATATCGCCGTGGGCAAAATTCAGCAGCATGATGATCCCGTAAACCATGCTGTAACCCAGCGCGATCAGCGCGTAAATCGACCCGACCTGCAAGCCGTTGATAAGCTGTTGTAAACTGCTATGATACACCTCGCCTATTCCGCGGACGTGCAGAAGCTCCCAAGCTCCGGACCATAACGATAACCGGCAGGACAACCGGAATCAGAACCGAA
>ONOL01000053.1 GCA_900319465.1 uncultured Eubacteriales bacterium
AACTGCTATGATACACCTCGCCTATTCCGCGGACGTGCAGAAGCTCCCAAGCTCCGGACCATAACGATAACCGGCAGGACAACCGGAATCAGAACCGAAAGCGCAAGAACAACGGGATCGAGCAAAATAAAAAGAGACACCGCCAGAGCGGTGCCCAAAATAATCAGCGAAAACATGGCCGTGCGCGCAGCAAAAGAAGCGCCACACGCGGTGCCGCCAAAAGTATCCTGCTGTGCATAAAACATCATCATTGCGTTCGCTTACTCCATTGACTCAAGTTGCTTAAATTGTGCTTAGAATAGCAGGTTAACCCACGATTTGTCAACTGGTGGAATGCATTGAAAACGCGGTGGAGAAATAATGAAAATTTGTATATTTATACGAATATGAAGGGTTTTAACGAAAAAATATTACAAACGGATAGATAAGGCCGCCTCCCCGCCGTCCTGCATCAGACCCTCGGCCGGATCTTTGCCGACAAGCCGAACTGCATCTGCCGCCGCCCCTGAACCGCCGGGCTCCGCCGTCGGCTTTTCCCCGGCAGATAAATAGAAGATATGAGATGTTTCAATAAAAAGACGGCATACAAGGAAACAGCATACGGGAATCACCCCGTTTCAAACAAGGCTGACGCGGTGGGGCCGGTCCGTATGGCGGCGGGCGCGCCGACCGAGATCCCGGTCATGGTGACGCTCGTGAAGGTCACAAACAACACGAAAGGAGTACCTGTAAAACAGAAAGGGGACGTGAAAAACCGGTGTTTTTCACGTCCCCTTTGTCATGGCTGTCGGGCGGCGAAACGCCGCCGGGCGTTTCGCCGCACCGCTTGGGAGGCGGATCACTTCTTATACGCCAGATAGCGCTGCGCCGTCAGCGGCAGATGCCTCTCGCGCAGGATCGCGCAGAGGCAATCGCGCACGTTCTGCGTGGTGATGACCTCGTTTTGCAGCGTAAGACGGGCAAAGACCAGGTCCGCGATGGCCGCGGCCTCGTTCTCCCCGATCTGCTCCTCCGGCACCTCGGCGTTCGCGCGCAGGATGCTTCGGATGACCTTCTCGTCGTCGTAAAGAGTGATGTTGCCGTTTTTCTTGGTGATTTTCATGCGATGCCCTCCTTGCTGTCGGTACCGTACGGTTTGCCGATGATCGGGATCCTTTATCGCCACACTGGTTGTATGGCGGAGAAAACCATCGAAGCTTCGATTGTTTTCTCCCTGCGCTGATTATTATATCACAGCCGCCGGAGAAAAAAAGCCCCTGTTTTCCGCTTTGACAAAAAAGAAACAGCAGCGCTCCCGCCGGCCGGCGGGAGCGCTGCTGCGTATCACAGGTTTCCGTATTTATGCAGCTTGGTCAAATCGGCGTACTTTCAGCTCAGCCGATCGAGAAGTATTCGGGGAATTTCTCCTCCAGCACCTGCGGGTTGGCGCGGTAGCGGGACAGGTGGGTCTGAAGCTGCGCGAGCGCGGTTTCCGTCTCCCCGCGACGACCGCTTTGCTGATGGCGAGATGGTCGGCCAGGCCAGCGCGATCACGGCCGGCAGCAGCGGGCGCATCACGCCGTCTCCCGCCCGAGCTTTGCCAGGACCTCCAGAAAATACGGCGGCAGCGGCGTTTCGAGCGCGACGGCCTCCCCGCTGCGGGGATGGATGAATTTGAGCCGCCTCGCGTGCAGGCACTGCCCCTCCAGGCCCTTCTCGGGCGAGGGTGCGCCGTAGGTGAAGTCCCCCAGCAGAGGGTGGCCGATGCTGGCCATGTGCACGCGGATCTGGTGGGTGCGCCCGGTTTCGAGCATACAGCGGATATGCGTGTAGCCGGCATAGCGGGCGATGACCTCCCAGTGGGTCACGGCGGGGCGGGCGTTCCGGTCGGTGACGGCCATGCGCTTGCGGTCGGTCGGGTGGCGGCCGATGGGCCGGGACACCGTGCCGCGATCCTCGCGGAACGCGCCGCGCGCCACCGCCTCGTACACGCGGGAGAGGCTGCGGTCGGCAAGCTGGGCGGAGAGCGCCTGGTGGGCGAAGTCGTTCTTCGCCGCGATCAGCAGGCCGGAGGTGTCCTTGTCGATGCGGTGGACGATGCCGGGGCGCTTTTCCCCGCCGATGCCGGAGAGGCTGTCGCCGCAGTGCCACAGCAGGGCGTTGACCAGCGTCCCGTCCGGATGGCCGGGCGCGGGGTGCACGACCATGCCGCGCGGCTTGTTGACCACGATCACATCGTCGTCCTCAAACACCACGTCCAGCGGGATGTCCTGCGCGAGCAGCGGGATCTCTTCGGCCTCGGGCAGCGACACCGCAAAGGCGTCCCCGGCGGCGCAGCGGTAATTCTTCCGGACCGGCTCGCCCCGGAGGCGCACCATGCCCTCCTCCAGCAGCCGCTGGGCGGCGCTGCGGCTCAGATCCCCGATATTACGCGCGAGGAGAGCGTCGATGCGATCGCCGCTCTCCTCTGCTGTGATGATGAGGATAGAATCCCTATCGTCCATACGGTATTACTTGAACTCCGCCAGGATATCCTCAAGCGAGAAATCCTCGTTCGAGGCCGCAGCCTTCGGCGCGGGCTTGGGCGCGGGGGCGGCAGGCTTGGCCGCGGGAGCCGCCGCGGGACGCTGGACGCCCTGCTGCGCGGCGGGGCGGGCGGCCTGCTGCACGGCGGGACGGGCGCTCTGCTGTGCGGGGCGCTGGACGCTCTGCTGTGCGGTGGGACGAGCGCTCTGCTGCGCGGCGGGACGGGCGGCCGGGGCGGCCTGACGCGGGGCCTGCGGGGCCTGGACGCGGGCGTTGGCGCGCTCCCATTCGGCGAAGGGATCGGCGTCGCTTTCCGCGGCGCGGGCGGCCGGGGCGGCCTTGCGCGGCGCCGGGTCCTTCACGCGGGCCTGCGCCTGCTGACGCTGGCGGGCGGCGCGTTCGGCCTTGTACTCCTCGTACTCGTCGTCCTCGTAGTCGCGGCGGGCCTTGCGGCTGGCTTTGGCCTCGGCAGCCTCGGCTCTGGCGGCGGCGCGGGCGGCACGCTTCTCGGCGGCGGCGGAGGAACGGCGGGGCAGGTCCTCCTCTTCCTCTTCGTAGAGATCGTCGTAATCGTCGTCATCGTCCCGCTCCCGTTCGAAGAGGATCGCAAGGACGAAGATCAGGCAGAAAACGGTAATGAACACGTCCGCCAGGTTAAAGACCGGGAAGCTGATGAACTCGGTCTTGAACATATCCTGCACGTAGCCGTAGATCACGCGGTCGATGCAGTTGGACAGACCGCCCGCGGCGACCAGCACGATGCTCCAGCGGGCCACGCGGCCGGAGATGAAGTTCGTCGCCAGCGCGATGATGACCGCGAGGACGAACACGCCGGTCAGAACGATGAAGGGGATCCGGGCGCCGCTTCCGCTCAGAAAGCTGAAGGCCGCGCCGTCGTTGTGAAGGTTTACAAGGCTGAGGATCCCGGGAAGGAAGGGCTCGCCGACGGATTCCATGGAGATGTTCCCCTGGACCCAGAACTTGACCCACTGGTCGGCAATGATAACCAGAACGCCGATGATTGCGTACAGCATAAGTATCTCCTATCCGTTTTCCGTGGAAAACTGAAAACTGAATTCTGAAAACTATTTTAACCGATGTTTCCGAGTTTTGCAACCACAGAAGCGCAGCGCGGGCAAAGTTCTGTCTCAGGGTCTGCGGCGGTGGAGTGCTTCCAGCAGCGGGGGCACTTGACGCCGGGCGCCTCTACGACGGAGATATTCAGTCCGGGGATCTGCGCGCTCTCGCCGGCGGCGGCGGTCTCGCCCTCGCCCTTGTCCGGCGCGACCAGGCACTTGGAGACGATGAAGAGCTCCGCGAGGTCCATGCCGGCGAAATCCTCCACGGCTTTCGCGGCCTCGGCGCTGCCGGCGTGCAGGGTCACGGCGGCCTCGAGCGGCTTGCCGATGCGCTTGGCGGCGCGGGCGGTCTCAATGACGGCGTTCACGTCGCCGCGCAGGGCGATGAGACGGTCCCAGCGGGCCATCGCGGCCTCATCCAGCGCGTAGGCCGCGAAGGGCCGGTTCATCTGGTTGAGCACGACGTTGCGGGTATCGTCGCCCTCTCTGTGGGGCATCGCGAGCCAGATCTCGTCGCAGGTGAAGGCGAGGATCGGCGCGAACATCTTGGTCAGCGTGTCGAGGATCAGGAACAGGGCGGTCTGGGCGCTGCGGCGCAGAAGCCCGTCGCGCTCCTCACAGTAGAGGCGGTCCTTGATGATGTCGAGGTAGAAGCTCGACAGCTCCACCACGCAGAAGTCGTTGATCGCGTGGGAGATCACGTGGAACTCGTAATCCCGGTAGGCCGCTTCGACCTTCTCGATGAGC
>ONOL01000052.1 GCA_900319465.1 uncultured Eubacteriales bacterium
GACTTGCCGCATTTTGCCGCATTTTGCTTTTTCCGTGACAGAGTCACAGATTATTAACAACTTTTTCTGCCCGGCAAATCGCGGTAAACTGCGGCAGAACACGTCTTTTCAGGAGGCTGATCGCATTTGACTAAGATACTTTTTGTGTGCCACGGCAATATATGCAGAAGCCCCGCCGCCGAGTTCGTGATGAAGGAGCTCGTGCGCCGCGCGGGGCTGGCGGACGCGTTCGAGATTGCCTCCGCCGCCACGAGCGCGGAGGAGCTGGGCAACCCCGTCTATCCCCCGATGCGCCGGGTGCTGGGCGAGCATGGCCTCGACTGCACGGGCAAGACCGCGCGGCTGCTCCGCCGCACCGACTATGAGGCCTACGACCTGCTGATCGGCATGGACGAGGAAAACATGTGGAACATGCGCCGCAAATTCCACGGGGACGTGGACGGCAAGCTCCGCAACCTGCTCGACTACGCCGGCCGGAAAGGCGAGGCGGTGGCCGACCCCTGGTACACCCGCGACTTCGAGCAGACCTGGGACGACGTGCTGGAGGGCTGCGAGGCGCTGCTGACGGCGCTGACGGGAACGGTGTTTGTGGACTTCACCGCCTGTGCCGAGATCGACGAGCTCTATCAGGAGCTGAGCCAGAAGCTCCAATGGGAGGACTGGTACGGCGAGAACCTGGACGCGCTGTATGATATCCTGACCGGGCTGCCCCACCGGGGGACGCGCTTTGTCCTGCGTATGCCGAAGGAGGACGCGCCGCCGGAGGTGCGGCTCTACGCCGGGCGCATCCGCCGCGTCTTTGCCGACGCGGGGGCGCTTGCGCACGAGAGCGGACAGTAAGGGCGGCGGAAGAGCGATGAGACGCATAGTCTGTCTGCTCGCCGCCGCGCTGCTTTTGAGCCTTGCGGCCTGCGGCAGGACGGAGGCGCCGGCGCCCGCGCCCGATCCGGCGGAGCCGGAGGAGCTGGCCGCCGCGCTCGTCAACGCTTATGCCGACGGCGAGGACACGCAGGCGCTGCTGGCGCGGCTTGAGGTGAAGGATCCCGCACAGGCGGCGCTCTGGGGCGGGATTCTCGATTACTGGCGCTATGTCGATTCCGAGATGCCCATCAACGTCCAGACCCTGCCCGACGCGCTGCCGGAGGACGACAGCCTCTGCATCGTCGTGCTCGGCTTCCAGCTCAATCCCGACGGCAGCCTGCAGCCGGAGCTGGTCGGGCGGCTGGAGACCGCGATGGTCTGCGCCCGGCGCTATCCGGAGGCCAGCGTCCTCTGCACCGGCGGGCCTACCGCCTGGAACGCCCCTGAGTTGAGCGAGGCGGGGCAGATGGGCGCGTGGCTTGTGGAGCACGGGCTTGCCCCCGGGCGGCTGCTCACCGAGCCGGATTCCCGCACGACGACCGAGAACGCGGTCTTTTCCTGCGCGCTGCTGCAGCGGGAACGCCCGCAGGTGCGCTCGGTGCTGCTCGTCAGCAGCGATTATCACATCCCCTGGGGCGCGGTGCTGTTCGAGGCCGCGTTCCGCCTCTCCGGCGCGCCGATGCGCGTGACGGACAACTGCGCGTGGCGCTCCTCCGCCTCCTACGGCGCGCGGGAGATCCTTAACTGGCAGCGGAGCGGCCTGCTGCAGCTCCTGCGATATTGACGGGAAAACATTTCCGTGCTATTATACAGGTTAACTTTGTAAGCAAGGAGTTGGAGATCCTCTTATGGACGATGGCAGTCGATTGCCATGGATCATCGCAATCGCGAACCTTTTTTTCGCCGCGTACTTCGCGGCGGCGGAGACGGCGTTCTCGTCGGTCTCGCGCAACAAGATCAAAACCGCCGCGGAGCGCGGCGATCCCCGGGCAAAGTCCGCCCTCTGGGTGCTGGACCATTTTGACCGGGCGATCAGCACGCTCCTGATCGGCACCAATATCGTGCACATTGCGGCCGCCTCCCTGGTCACCGTCGCGGTCACGCGCCGCTGGGGACTGAGCGCGGTCACACTCAGCACGGTCCTGACTACGATCGCGGTCTTTTTTGCGGGCGAAATGCTCCCCAAGAGCATCGCCAAAAAATACAGCGAGAAGTGCGCCCTCGGCACTGCCGGGAGCCTTCGCGTGTTCATGGCGCTCTTCGCGCCGCTCTCCGCGCTGCTGACCTGGATCGGCACGGCCGCGGCGAAGCTGACCCCCGGCGAGCCCGAGATCTCCGTCACGGAGGACGAGCTCTACGACCTCATCGAGGATATGACCGAGGAAGGCACGCTCGACGAAGAGCAGGGCGACCTGATCTCCTCCGCCCTCCAGTTCGGGGACGTGACGGTGGAGAGCATCCTCACGCCGCGCGTGGATCTGGCCGCCGTCGATATCGGCGCGAGCCACGAGGAGATCCTCGCACAGATCAAATCCCAGAACCACAGCCGTCTGCCCGTGTATGAGGGCAGCGTCGACAACATCATCGGTATCCTGCAGATCCGCAAGTTCATCAAGGCCTACCTGCATCAGGGCAGCGCGCTTGAGCTGCGCGACCTGCTGGACGAGCCCTTCTTCATCCACCAGAGCACCAATATCGACGAGCTGCTGCCCATCATGTCCCGCCGCCGGCTCAACATTGCCGTGGTCACGGACAATTACGGCGGCACCCTCGGCATCGTGACGGTGGAGGATATTCTGGAGGAGCTGGTGGGCGAGATCTGGGATGAGGACGACGTGGTCGAGGAGGCCGTGGTCGAGCTCGGCGAGGGCGAATACGAGGTGGACGCGGAGGAATCCGTCACCGATGTGTTCGAGACCGTCGGCTTTGAGGACCCCGAGCAGAACGAGGAGCTCGTGAACACCCGCATGGGCGAGTGGGCCTACGAGCAGTTTACCGCCATCCCCAAAGCGGGGGAGGGCTTTGCCTATCACAACCTGTCCGTCACCGTCTCCGCCATGGAGCACAACCGCATCCGCAAGCTGCACGTGACGCTGCTGAAGGACGCGGCGGAAGGAGGCGCGGAGACATGAGCCTGTATTTTGTGATTGCGGGCATTTTCGCCTGCGTGCTGCTCTCCGGCTTTTTCTCCGGCTCGGAGATGGCCTATTCCTCCTGCAACCAGGTGCGCCTGGAGAACCTGCGGGACGACGGCTCGAAGCGGGCGGGCGTCGCGCTCAAGCTCTGCGAGCATTACGACGACACCCTTTCCGCCATCCTGATCGGCAACAATCTCGTCAACATCGCCGCGTCCTCCTTGGGCGTGGTGCTGGTGAACATCCTCACCGGCGGGGACGGGAAGATCTGGCTGAGCACCCTGATCATTACGGTGCTCATCATCGTCTTCGGCGAAACGATCCCGAAGATCACCGCCAAGAAGAACGCAAACCGCCTCTCCATGCACAACGCCCGCTTCCTCAATGCGCTGCGCCTCGTGCTCACGCCGCTCATCTGGCTGGTGGTGAAGCTGATCTCCCTGCTGACCTTCCGCATGAAAGGCGAGGAGGACGAGGACCCGGAGGAGGCCGTCGAGGAGCTGCAGTCCATCATCGAGACCGCCGAGGACGAGGACGTACTGGACGAGGACCGCTCCGAGCTGGTGCAGGCCGCCATCGACTTTGCGGAGATCTCGGCCTCCGAGGTCATGACCGCCCGGGTGGACGTCGTAGCCATCGACATCGACGACGACTGGGACGAGATCCTCGCCGTCATCGAGGACGCACCGTATTCCCGCCTGCCCGTCTATGAGGGCAGCATCGACAACGTCATCGGCGTGCTGTACCTCAACCACTTCCTCAAGGCCATGACCGACGACGGGCGCGCCGACATCCGTAAGCTGCTCATGCCGCCCTGCTATGTGTACAAGACCATGAAGCTGCCCGCGGTGCTCAACGCCCTCAAGCGGGCCAAGCAGCATCTGGCCGTCGTCTCCGACGAGTACGGCGGGATGCTGGGCGTGCTGAGCATGGAGGACGTGCTGGAGCAGATCGTTGGCGAGATCTGGGACGAGACCGATACCGTGGAGCAGGAGGTCGTGGAGCGCGGCGCAGACGAGTACGAGCTCGACGGCGATATGACCATCTCCGATTTCCTCGAGCTGACCGGGATTGACGAGGACGGCTTCGAGGCCGAGAGCGAGACCGTGGGCGGCTGGACGGTGGAGAGCTTCGGCGCCTTCCCGAATCCGGGCGACAGCTTCGACTACGGCGATCTCACCGTCACCGTGCTGGCCATGGACGGCCACCGGGTGGAGAAACTGCTGGTGCGTAAGCGCCCGGAGGAGACGGAAAAATCATAAAAATCGGATGGCGAAACGCCGCAGGGCGTTTCGCCGTTTTCGTATGTTTCAGGATACAGGCAGACGCCGAACCGTCATCCTGGGCGAAGCGAAGGCTCTCAAGAGACCGGTTCTTTGACAGAAGCCGGGCGTGCTTTTACCGCTTGCTTCCCCGGCATGACGGGCCGGTTGTCTTATGCGCCTTGCCGTGGTAAACTGGGAGAAAACGAAACAGAAGGGAGAACGATGATGACAGTCGGTTTTATCGGAACAGGCAACATGGGCTCCGCGCTGGCGCGGGCCGCTGCGCGCAGCGGAGCGGCGGAGAGGCTCCTGCTGGCGAACCGCACGCCGGAGAAGGCGCTCCGGCTGGCGGAGGAGCTCGGCGCCGAGGCCTGCGACAACCTCACGGCTGCCCGCGAGGCGGATATCCTCTTTCTCGGCGTCAAGCCCCAGATGCTCGAGGGGATGCTTGCCGGGATTCGGGAGACGCTGCAGGCGCGCACGAAGCGTCTCGTCGCGGTCTCCATGGTAGCGGGCAAGGACCTGGCGACGCTGGATGCGCTGCTCGGCGGGCTGCCGGTGCTGCGCGTGATGCCGAACATCCCGGTGGCCGCCGGCTGCGGCGTGACGCTGCTGACGGCGTCCGGGAAGGTAACGGAGGAGGAGAAGGCGCTGGTCAAGATGCTGCTGGCCGCCTCCGGCGCCGTGGAGGAGCTGGACGAGCACCTGCTTGACGCAGCCACCGGTGTGACGGGCTGCGGACCGGCCTATGCCGCGATGTTCGTGGAGGCGCTGGCGGACGGGGCGGTGGCCTGCGGCCTGCCGCGCAAGGACGCCGTCGCCTACGCCGCCCGGATGCTGATGGGTACGGCACAGATGCTTCTCGAGACCGGGGAGCACCCCGGCGCGTTGAAGGACCGGGTCTGTTCCCCGGCAGGCAGCACGATCCAGGGGGTGCGCACACTGGAGCGGCGGGGCTTCCGCGCCGCGGTCATGGACGCGGTGATCGCCTCCTGGGAGAAGGAGTTCTGAGCGGAACGGGCACTTTTGCGCAAAGGAGGATTCCGGCCAGGCGCGGAGGGGCGGCATTCCGTCCCTTCGCGCGGAGCGATCCGGCCCCGCATTTCTTCCAAAATGCTTCTACACAGTCTACACAATCGTCTACACAATCTTCGTCTACACCGTCTACACAATCTACGCAATCTTCACAATCTTCGAATCTTCGAATCTTCGCGAAAAGCCTTGACATTCGTTCCGTCATGTGATATATTATCTAAGCTAAAGAAAATATCGCGGGGTAGAGCAGCTGGTAGCTCGTCGGGCTCATAACCCGGAGGTCGTTGGTTCCGGGCTCATAACCCGGAGGTCGTTGGTTCAAATCCTTCCCCCGCAACCACATTGTGGTACCAAAAAAGATGCCACAGCGAAAAACCCCGAAATCTCAACGGTTTCGGGGTTTTTTGTCGTCGTTTTTTCAAGTGAAAACAAAAAGATGTCACAGGCCGTTTTCGACCGGTGAGAGGGATTTGAACTATTTACACAGCGTTTGGGGAGCCGGATTTCCGAAGTTTTTTCGGAGATCCGGCCCTTTTTTTGCTTTTCCAAATGTTAAATCTTTGTGTCCACGAGAAAGGAGATGGTGATACATATGGCTGGAAAGGCATTTGCAATCAGAGGCAGAAAGGAAGGAGAACGTAGATGAACGAATGGGAGCGCCTTCGCCGGCAGGCGCAGCGATACAAAGAGAACTATCCGCCCGGCACAAGAGTAATGCTCCTTAGTATGGAAGATCCGTGGGCTCCTGTTCCCTCTGGAACGAGAGGAACTGTTGAGGTAGTCGACGACATCGGCCAACTCCACATGAAGTGGGATAACGGCAGA
>ONOL01000051.1 GCA_900319465.1 uncultured Eubacteriales bacterium
AGCTGCGCCGCGATCTCGTATTCCAGCATTTTGGCTGCCTTGCGCATTTTGCCCTCAAGCTGCTCAATCAGCTCCCTGCGTTCCCGCTCGGTCATGCGCACGCCGTTGGATTTGGTGGCTGCGGAGGCGTCTGCGGAGATCTCGATCAGGTCGCGCACGCTCTTGACGATCGTCTTCGGCACGATGCCGTGCGCGTCGTTGTAGGCCTTCTGTTTGCTGCGGCGGCGCTCGGTCTCGTCGATGCAGGCGCGCATTGAGGGCGTCACCGTGTCGGCATACATGATGACCATGGCCTCGGCGTTGCGCGCGGCGCGGCCGACGGTCTGGATCAGGCTCGTCTCGCTGCGGAGGAAGCCCTCCTTGTCCGCGTCGAGGATGGCGACAAGCCCCACCTCGGGGATATCCAAGCCCTCGCGCAGGAGGTTGATGCCCACCAGCACGTCAAACTCGCCGAGGCGCAGGTCGCGGATGATCTCCATGCGCTCAATCGTGCCGATGTCGTGATGCATATAGCGGCAGCGGATGCCGATATTCGTCAGATAATCGGACAGATCCTCCGCCATCTTTTTGGTCAGCGTCGTGACCAGCACGCGCTGGTTTTTCTCGATTTTCCGGTTGATCTCGCCGATTAGGTCGTCGATCTGCCCCTCCACGGGCCTCACAAAGATCTCCGGGTCCAGGAGCCCTGTGGGACGGATGATCTGCTCCACGATCTGTCCGGCGCGCTCCCGCTCGTATTCGCCGGGCGTGGCGGAGACGTAGACGCGCTGATGGATGCGTTTGGTAAATTCGTCAAATTTGAGCGGGCGGTTATCGAAAGCCGAGGGCAGGCGGAAGCCGTACTCCACCAGCGATTCCTTCCTTGCCCGGTCGCCCCGGTACATCGCGCGCACCTGCGGCAGCGTCGCGTGGCTCTCGTCCACAAAGAGCAGGAAATCCTTGGGGAAATAGTCCAGCAGCGTAAGCGGAGGGCTCCCCGGCGCGCGGTTGGAGATGACGCGGGAATAGTTCTCGATCCCACTGCAATAGCCCAGCTCCTGCATCATCTCGATGTCGTAGTCCGTGCGCTGGCGGATGCGCTGGGCTTCGATGAGCTTGTTGTTCTCTTCAAAATATTTCACCCGCTCGTCGCATTCGGCGCGGATGCGCTCGATGGCGGCGGCAAGCTTCTCCTTTGTCGTCACATAGTGGCTCGCGGGATAGATCGCCGCGTGGTTCAGGATGCGGGTCGGGGAACCGGTGACGACGTTGATCTCGCTGATGCGGTCCACCTCGTCGCCGAAAAACTCGACGCGGATAGCCCGGTCGTTCGCGTAAGCTGGGAAGATCTCCACCGTGTCGCCCCGGACGCGGAACATATTGCGCTCGAAGGCGAGGTCGTTTCGCTCGTAGCGGATGTCGATGAGCTTGCGCAGCAGCTCGTCAAAGCTGCGCGTCTGGCCGGGGCGCAGGGAGATGACCATGTTGGCGTAGTCGATCGGGTCGCCCAGGCCGTAGATGCAGGAGACCGAGGAGACCACGATCACGTCGCGCCGCTCAAAGAGGCTGGAGGTCGCACTGTGGCGCAGGCGCTCGATCTCATCGTTGGTGGAGGCGTCCTTCTCAATGAAGGTGTCGGTGTGCGGGATGTAGGCCTCTGGCTGGTAGTAGTCGTAATAGCTCACGAAGTACTCCACCGCGTTCTCCGGGAAAAACTCCTTGAACTCGCTGCACAGCTGCGCGGCAAGGGTCTTGTTGTGCGCCAGCACCAGCGTCGGGCGGTTGAGGCGCGCGATGACGTTGGCCATCGTAAAGGTCTTGCCGGAGCCGGTCACGCCCAGCAGGACCTGCTCGTCCAGACCGTTTTCGATCCCCGCGACCAGATCGTCTATGGCTTCCGGCTGATCGCCCGTGGGCTTGAAGTCGGAAACAAGCTTGAATGCGTCCATGGCGGTCTCCCATCAAAATAAATCGTTTTATTATACCACTACCCGTCCGAAATCACAAGGTTTGCCTCTCTGTATTTCGCCCAAAGTCTTCGGTCGCGGGCTGCGTAAAAAATCGCTTTTCCGTGAAAATCGCCAATTGCAGTTTGCAGAAAAGAATGATACTATGTATTTTGAGAAGAAAGGTGTTTATCATCCGAACAACGCTGCGAGCACTTCCAATCTTTCTTACAACAGTCTTTATCATACAGCATCAACGAGGAGGAACGCATGAAGAAAGTTCAATTCACCGAGACCATCCTGCGCGACGCCAACCAAAGCCTCATCGCCACAAGGCTTCCTTACGAGAAATTCGAGCCGATCCTTGAGACCATCGACCGGGCCGGCTTCTATTCGGTGGAATGCTGGGGCGGCGCGACCTTTGACGTCTGCCTGCGCTTCCTGGGCGAAGACCCCTGGGAGCGGCTGCGCAAGATCCGCGCCAAGATGCCCAACACCAAGCTGCAGATGCTGCTACGCGGCCAGAATTTGCTGGGCTATAAGCATTACAGCGACGATGTGGTTCGCCGTTTCGTCCGCGCGAGCGTCCGCAACGGCATCGATATCATCCGCATCTTTGACGCCCTCAACGACCTCGACAACCTGAAGGTCGCTGTGGAGGAGACGATCAAGTCCGGCGCGATGGCCTCAGGCGCCATCTCCTATACCACCTCCCCCGTGCACACGCTGGAAAAGTACGTGGAAATGGCAAAGGAGCTCCGTCAGATGGGCGTTTCCTCGGTCTGCATCAAGGACATGGCGGGCATCCTCTCCCCCAAGAGCGCTTACGATCTGGTCTCTGCGCTGAAGGACGCGGTGGATCTGCCGATCGTCATGCACACCCACAGCACCACCGGCCTTGCCTTCATGACCTATCTGAAGGCCATCGAAGCCGGCGCAGACGTGATCGACACCGCGATCTCCCCCTTCTCCGGCGGCACTTCTCAGCCCGCCACCGAGACGCTGGACTACACCCTGCGCGAGATGGGCTATAAGACCGGTCTGAACGGCGACGCACTTCTCAAGATGGCGGACTTCTTCAAGCCCGTCCGTGCCGAAGCGCTGGAAGAGGGGAACCTCAACCCCATCTCCCTCTCAACCGACACCCAGTGCCTGAGCTATCAGATCCCCGGCGGCATGCTCTCCAACCTCCTCTCCCAGCTTAAGATGCTGGGCGCGCTCGACAAGTTTGACGAGGCGCTGCTGGAGACGCCGCGCGTCCGCAAGGATATGGGCTATCCCCCGCTCGTGACGCCCACCAGCCAGCTCGTCGGCACACAGGCCGTGCAGAACGTGCTCGCGGGCGAGCGCTACAAGAACGTCGGCGCTGAGATCAAGGCCTACTGCCGCGGCGAGTACGGCAAGACCCCCGCGCCCATCGATCCCGAGATCCGCGCCAAAATCCTCGGCGGCGAGAAGCCGATCGAGGGCCGCTTTGCCGAGACGTTGCCGGCCGACCTCTATGAAAAGGCCGCCGCCGAGCTGGGCGGCACCGCCCGCTGCGAGGAAGACGTGCTCAGCTACATCGCCTTCCCCCAGGTTGCGGAGAAGTTCTTCGAGCAGCGCAGGGAGAAGGAAGAGCGCGTCTGCAAGTACAGCATCGTAGCTGTGGAGGAATAAGGCATGACATTTCTTGACGCTTGTCTGTACTCCGTGACGGGCCTGTTGGTGGTCTTCTTCGCGCTGGTGCTGCTCATGTGCATCATCAAGATCATGACCGCCGTCGGCGACTTTGCGGAGAGCAGGAAAAAAGCCGTGCCCACCGCCGTGGGCGGCATCCCCGCGCCGGAAACGAAGGGCGAGAGCTTCGTCATTCAGCAGACCGGCCCCTGGGCTCCCGGCGCTGCAGGCGAGGTGAAGCTCTACGACACCGATCCCCGCACCGCCGCCATGCTTATGGCCATCGTGGCCGACGAGCTGAAGGCGCCCCTCAACGAGCTGCGCTTCCTGTCGATCAGGGAGAGCAAGGAGGACTGAAGTTCCTTCCGCTCGTACACGCCCCCCAGTCACGGCGCTTGCGTGAGACGCGCCGCGACAGCCCCCCCTTTCACGGGGAGCCAAATCGGAATATCGGAGGTTATTGGAATGAAATATAAAATCACCCTGAAGGGCCGCACCTACGAGGTAGAGGTCGAGCGCGGCGAGGCCATGCTCCTGGACGAGTATGAAGCCGCGGCTCCCGTCCCCTCCGCCCCCGCCGCTCCTGCGCCTGCCGCGGCTCCCGCCGCAGCCGCTCCCGCCGCCGTCAGCGCCGGCACCAAGGTGGACGCGCCGCTGCCCGGCAACGTCCTGAACGTCAAAGTCTCCGTCGGACAAGCCGTCAAGGCCGGCGACGTGCTGGTCATCATCGAGGCCATGAAGATGGAGAACGAGGTCGCCGCCCCCTGTGACGGCGTTGTGAAACAGATCGTGGCCGACAAGGGCGCGGTTGTCGCCACCGGCGATACCCTGCTGGTGATCTGAGGGACTGCCGATGAGTATTCTGGACACTTTAGGCCGTCTCGCCCAGACCTCCGGTTTCTACATGCTGCTTGACGACTGGCGGCAGATCGTGATGATCCTGCTCGCCTGTTTGCTGCTCTACCTCGGTCTGGTCAAGAAATTTGAGCCCCTGCTGCTGATCGGCATCGCCTTCGGCATGCTGCTCACGAACCTCCCCGGCTCCCATATGTATCACCCCGAGCTGTGGGACTCCTACATTGCCGGTGAGATCACGCTGACGCACATCATCCATGAGGGCGGTCTGCTTGACATCCTCTACATCGGCGTCAAGTCCGGCCTCTACCCCTCGCTGATCTTCATGGGCGTCGGCGCGATGACCGACTTTGGTCCCCTGCTTGCCAACCCCAAGTCCCTGCTGCTCGGCGCCGCCGCCCAGCTCGGCATCTTCGCCGCTTTCCTGATGGCCATCGGCATCTTCGGCTTCAAGGCCAACGTCGCCGCCTCCATCGGCATCATCGGCGGCGCGGACGGCCCCACCGCCATCTGGCTGACCTCGAAGCTCGCGCCGGATTATCTCGCGCCCATCGCGATCGCGGCCTATTCCTATATGGCGCTGATCCCGCTGATCCAGCCGCCGGTGATGCGGCTGATCACCACCAAAGAAGAGCGTGAGATCAAGATGGAGCAGCTTCGCCCCGTTTCGAAGAAGCAGAAGATCCTCTTCCCCATTATCGTGACCATTTTCGTCTGCCTGCTTCTGCCCTCCGTGGCTCCCCTTCTGGGCTGCCTGATGCTCGGCAACCTCTTCAAGGAATGCGGACTGACGGACCGTCTGAGCGACACGGCGCAGAACGCGCTGATGAACATTGTGACGATCTTCCTGTCCACCTCCGTGGGCGCCACCGCCGTCTATTACCGCTTCCTTACCCCCCAGACCCTGTTCATCATCGTGCTGGGTCTGACAGCCTTTGAGTTCGCTACCGTAGGCGGCCTGCTGCTGGGCAAGCTCATGTGCAAGCTCTCCGGCGGCAAGATCAACCCGCTGATCGGCTCCGCCGGTGTTTCCGCCGTTCCGATGGCTGCCCGCGTCAGCCAGCTGGAGGGTGCCCGCGCCAATCCCTCCAACTTCCTGCTTATGCACGCCATGGGCCCGAACGTCGCCGGCGTCATCGGCTCCGCTGTCGCTGCCGGCTTCCTGCTCGCGGTCTTCGGCGGCTGAAGCTGCTATCAAAAGCTTTCCGGGGAGAATCTGACCTCACCTCAGATCCTC
>ONOL01000050.1 GCA_900319465.1 uncultured Eubacteriales bacterium
CCCCTTGCTCAGGTAACAAACATAGTGATTGCAAAAGGAGGCATGACTTATGTTACCGAGTATTTTTGGAGAGAGTTTGTTTGATGACTGGTTTGACTTTCCGTTCAGGGGCTTCGAATCCGATGTGGACCGCAAGCTGTATGGGAAGCATGCGGCACGCGTGATGAAGACAGATCTTAAGGAGCACGATGAAGGCTATGAGCTGAAAGTAGACCTGCCGGGCTTCAAGAAAGATCAAATTGATCTGCAGCTGCAGAACGGGTATCTGACGATTACAGCGACCAAGGGCATTGATGAGGAAGGCAAGGACAAGAAAGGCAGGATCGTTCACCAGGAGCGGTATTCCGGCTCTATGAGCAGGAGCTTCTATGTGGGCGAGCATGTCGCCGAGGAAGACGTGAAAGCCAGATTCGAGGACGGCGTCCTGACGCTGGACTTCCCGAAGGAAGAGCCGAAGAAGCTGCCGGAGCGCAGGTCGATCCAAATCCAGGGATAATGTTGCCGCAACAGCGCCCCGCAGATAGCGGGGCGCTTTCTGTTATTGGAAAGGAAAGAGACTGTACGGGCATGAGGATAACGGCTTTCTGGAAGCAATGGGATGAACGCTATCAGAACAATTCGCTGTGGCAATTTGTGAAATTCAATCTGGTCAGTACCAGCGTCTCGCTGCTGCAGCTGCTGCTGGCAAACATCCTGCCGCTTTTCTTTAACAGCGTGAGCGTGCCGCTGCCGGGCTTTCTGCGGGGGATTTTCGATCCGGCGGCCCTGTTTGACGGCCCGTCGCCTTACGTGGTGAACGGAGTCGTTACGTGGGGCTATGTGCTTCCGTTCTTCCTCTCCAATTTCATCGCCAACGTCTACGGCTACTTTATAAACATGAAGGCCACCTTCGAGGGCGAGGGGACCCGCGCAGGCCTTTCCGCCTATCTGGTCACGCTGATCCTGTTGATCCTGTTCTCCACCTGGCTGCAGGGATGGATCACAGCAAAGCTGGCTCTCACGGCGATCGCGCCGTTTGCGCGGACGCTGGCTGCGATGGCGGCCGGCCTCATTCAGTTCGCCGTTCTGTTCCCGCTGGAGAAATATGTACTGTTTAAGAAGAAGGATCAACCATGAATAAAGTCAGCATCATCATACCCGTATACAACGGAGAAAAGCGTTTGAAGCGCTGCGTGGACAGCATTTTGATGCAGGATTATCCCGACTTCGAGCTGATCCTGGTGGACGACGGGAGCCGGGATTCCTCGCTGCAGATCATGGAGGACTATGCCCGGCAGGACGCACGGGTGAAGGCGATCCACAAGGCAAACGGGGGCGCGTCTTCCGCCCGCAACCGCGGTCTGGCCGAGGCAGTCGGCAGCTACATTCAATTCGTGGATGTGGACGACTGGCTGCCGATGGAATCGACCAAGCTGCTCGTCCGGGAAATGGAAGCGCATCCGGTGGAGCTGGTCGTCGGTGACTTTTACCGCGTCGTCGGTGAGAACGTTTCCCAGAAGGGTTCCATCGAAAAGAGCGGGATCCTGAGCCGTCAGGATTTCGCGGACGAGATGCTGCGCAGCCCGGCGGACCTGTACTACGGCGTCCTCTGGAATAAGCTGTACAAACGGGAGATCATCGAAAAGCAGGCTCTCCGCATGGATGAAAGCATCAGCTACAGCGAAGACATGATCTTCAATCTGGAGTATCTTCTCCACGTGGATGCTGTCGCCGTCACGAAAGCGCCCGTTTATTACTATCATTACACCAAAGGCTCTCTGGTCGATCAGAACCTGAACCTCAGCAGCACGATCAAGATGAAAACGGGAGTCATCGGATACTATGCCCGGTTTTATAAAGGCACGTTCGACACGCAGGGCTATCAGGAGCGCCTCCCGGTGATCTACAGTTATCTTCTGGCGTTCAGCAGGGACAGCCTGTCTCTGCCCTTTGTGCCCGGTACGAAGAGACTCGGCACGGAAGCCGGAGAGCCGGTGTATTACGACCGGAGGCTGGACGGCTCGCCGTTTCAGTCCGCCTATCTGAACGCGCGCTGCAGAAAGCGGCTGCTTGACACGCTGGCGAAGAAGCATGAGCTGGAGCCAGGTGAGCTGTCGATCCTGTATACGATGAAAAAGCTGGACGCGCCCTGCTCGGTGGAAATGCTGGCGTCATTCACCGGCTTGAGCCGGATGAGCGTGGTCGTTTTCCTGGCGAAGCTGCTGGCCGCCGGACTGATCACGCGCGACAGCGCGCTGGACGTCCCCGCGGAAGGATATTGTTATCATGCGCCCATGCTGTCGGCGGATCTGGAGCAAATGGAACGGGATTATGCCGCCATCTGCTTTGCCGGCTTCAGCGCCGAGGAGCTATCCTCGTATCGCCGCCTGGATGAGAAAATGGATCGGAATATCCTGAGCCATCTGACAAAACAGGAACTCTGATTTCAAAATAGACGTGTGTTGTCTGCCGGGAACAGAATAGGAGAGGATCCAAACATGCCTCTCCTTTTCTGTTCGCTGTTTCACTTTTGACCTGTCAAATCCTTTGATCTCAATCCCCCCGGGGACTTGTAAGCGGGCTTTCCCTCGTGCTAAAACGGAGAAAAACAGAAAGGGCGACGTGACGACGGTGAATCGACAGACGATCCTTGAAGAAAACAGAGGCTATTGGACGGGGCGCGCCTCCGGCTATTCGGAGGTCAGCCGGCTGGAGCTGAATACCGCGCAGCGGCAGAAGTGGAAGGCCTGTCTGCGTGCCGAGCTTGCGCGGCAGTTCCCCGACCGCGGCTTTGCGGAGCTGCGCGTGCTCGAGGTCGGCACCGGACCGGGCTTTTTCGCGATCTTGCTGCGGGAGCTGGGCTGTGACGTGACCGCGATCGACCTCACGCCCGCCATGCTCGCCCAGGCAAAAGAAAACGCCGGCACTCTGGCCGGCGAGATCCGCTTTATGGAAATGAACGCGGAAGCGCTCTCTTTCGCGGATGCGAGCTTCGACGCGGTGATCAGCCGCAATCTGACCTGGAACCTGCCGCATCCGGAGCAGGCCTGCGCCGAGTGGGCGCGCGTGCTGAAGCCGGGCGGCCTGCTGCTGAACTTCGACGCCAACTGGTACGCCTATCTCTTCGACCGTGATGCGCAGGCCGCGTATGAACGCGACAGGCTCAACAGCGCCGAGCAGGGCGTATGGGACCAGAACGTCGGAGAAAACTTCCATGTCATGGACGATATTGCCCGCCGTCTGCCTCTCTCAAACGTCCGCCGCCCGGATTGGGACCTGCGGCAGCTCGGGGCGCTCGGACTCTCCGCCGAGGCGGACGAGAGCGTCTGGCGGCGCGTCTGGTCGGAGGAGGAAAAGCTCAATTTCGCCTCCACTCCCCTGTTTATGGTTCGGATTATATTGCTCACCCTACTCGCGCGGCGAAGAGATCGTGAACACGGTCGAACCGCTTTCAGCCTGCCGATCACGGCCGGCGGAACTATTACGTTATACGTGCTGTAGAGGTTTTCTGCTATGAATAGAGACATTCTTCAAAACGATACCATATCCGGAGGCAGGAAGATCCCGTAAAAAGAACGGTATTTCTGGTTCGCCTTCGTCCTTGCGCTGCTGGGCAATCAGATCCCCTTCCAGCTTGCCCGCTTTTTGGCGCAGGGAAAGCGCCATTATTGTCTGGCGCTTCCGATCGACGCTGCGGTCCCGTTTCTTCCCTGGACGGTTTTCATTTATTTCTTCGCGTGCCTCATTTTCTGGTTCTTCCTGTACCGCCGGGTCGCGGCGCTTCCGCGCCGGACTGCCGACCGCTTTTTCTGCGCCAACCTCCTCGGGAAAGCCATAAGCTTTTTCTTTTTCGTTTTCTTCCCGACGACGATGACGCAGCCGGAGCCGAACGGACCGGGCTTCTGGGACGCGTGCATGCGCTTCCTCTATTGGATCGACGAGCCGAACAACCTCTTCCCCTCTCTGCACTGCTTCATCGCCTGGCTCTGCTGGGTCGGCATCCGCGGGAACAGGCAGGTCTCGCCGCTCTGGCGCAGCTCGGCGCTGCTGATGGCCGTCGCGGTGTGCATCAGCACGCTGACGACGCGGCAGCATGTGATGGCGGACGTGCTGGCAGGCATCCTGCTGAGCGAGCTGTGCTGGCTGCTGGCCTCCTGCGAAAAGCTGCGCCGGGTCTACGCTTCGCTCATGGATCGGCTCCTGCGCGGGAACGGGCAGGAGCAGGACTCCGATCCATCTCAAAAATAGGACCCTCGTCCGGCTGCGCAAAAAAGCAGAGCCTTCGGGATCACTCGTTCCCGGAGGCTCTTTCTCTCGCCATTTTACATAAGCAAAGCTTTCTGTCGCCTGCAGATGCAGCCGATCACCTTGCTGGACGGCAAAAGCTCTCATGAAAAAAGGATCCTACGCGAATCATGAGCTGCGTCTGCCGCGCTGATCGCCGCGTCTGTCCGATGCGAGAGCGCCGAGCGGGCGCTCCTCCAGACGCTCTTTTTCCCGGTCGATTTCGGACTTCAACGCTTTTATTTCCTCACTTGCCGTCTGCTCATGATACAGCATTTCGATCAGGTCGTTCTGTTTGCTGATGATCTTGCTTTTAATGAGCGTCGCCGGTTCCAGCCTGTCGGCCACGGCCTCCCGGCGCGCTTCCAGCTGCTGCTCGGCCTCGGCGCGCAGCCGTTCGGTTTCGGCCTTTACTTCCGCGAGCCGGGCGGTGATGCGCTCCGTGCGGTAGATCACCTCGGGATAGGCGTCGGCAAAGCGCTTATGGAAAACAGATTTGTCAGATAAAAGCAAATAGACTTCCTTGCTGATCTCCTCGGTACTGTCCGCTTCGCTGCTCTCGACCCCGATCTTGACCAGCTTCATCACGAAATGGGTCAGAACGTAGTCCGCGGCGAAAACGGCCGTCAGAACGCAGGCCGTGATCTCCTTCGCGGAAAAAGAAAACGCCGCCAGGATCCGGTCGAACAGCGGATTGATGATATGGATGATCGCCACGCCGCCCAGGCCGAAGAGCATCAGATTGCCGATCCAGACCCGGCCGTGCAGGTTCATCGGCTTCTGACTGTAGTCCCACCAGCGGGCGTGGAAGCGCTTCTCCATCCAATAGCTGGTCAGATACTCCAGCGTTCCGCAGATCACGAAGGACAGGGCGAAGGTCGAGCCGTATCCGTACTCGAAGCGGGCGAGCGAGCTGACGGCCACTGTGATCAGCGCGGCGCCGCTGCCGTAGATCGGCAGGATCGGCCCCGTGAAAAAGCCGCGGTTGATGAAGCGGTGGAACTGGAAGTATTTGAGAGTGACCTCGATGCACCAGCCCAAAAAGGAATAAGCGAAAAACAAAAGGATCAGATCAACAAAAAATACCAGCATAGAGATCTCCTACAACACGTAAAACAGAATACACACGGCCTGCAGCAGGCTGCCCAGAAGGACGAAAAGATGAAACACGCTGTGGAAATACCGCTTTTTCTTTCCGATCCCGTACAGGACTGCGCCGACCGTATAGGCCAGGCCTCCTGCAAGCAGCCAGAGGAAGCCTGTCAGGCCGACGGTTTCGATCGTCGGCCTGAGCGCCAGCACGATCAGCCAGCCCATGGCGACATAGCAGGCCATCGAGGCTTTGCCGTACTTTTTCAGGTCGATCGCCGTCATGGCGGCCGCGGCTGCGCCGAGGCCCCATTCACAGCCGAAAAGCGTCCAGGCAAGCGCCGGGTATTCCGGCCGGATCGCGACCAGCAGGATCGGCGTGTAGGTCCCCGCGATCAGCGCATAGATCGTGCAGTGGTCAAGCACCTGCAGCACCCGTTTTCCGGTGTTGTCGTGCAGTCCGTGGTACACGCTGGACATCGTATAGAGCCAGAGCATGGTCAGCCCGTAGACGCAGCTGCCGACGATCGCCCAGGGATCGCGGTGGTAAGCGGACAGAATGACCCCGCCGATCAGGATCGGCAGGCTGAGGGCGGCGCCGACGATGTGTGTGACCATGTTCGTGATCTCCTCGCCGCGCGTATAGTCGGGGAGTTTTCTCTCCCGCAGGGGGGTGCGTTCCATACCGGTACCTCCTTTGCCCGTCGGGTAAAAAAACGGCGCGCTGTGTAATACAGGGCGCCGTTTTTGTGATCGTCAAGCGAGATCAGTTCTCCTCCATGAGCTTTTTGAGTTCCTTGGCCTCGGCCTCGACGTCCTTCTTCATCTGGCGGACGGCGTCGCGCTGCTCGACCTCGGCGCGGATGCGGTCGTGGCGCATCTCGCGCTCGACGTCGTGGAGCTCCAGCTTCTCGTCTGCGGCCTTCTTGACCTCTTTGGCCTCGGCCTTGACCTGCTTTTTCAGCTCGTCGAGATCCTTGCGGCTCTGCTTGGCCGCCTCCTTGATCTCCTCTTTGATCTCGTGCTGCACTTTCTTATAGTCTTTCATTTTCAGTTCCTCCATTTCCTTGATGCGGCGATAAAAGGTGTTCGGCTTCAAGTCCAGCCGGGCCATGGCCTCGCGCGCGGTGATCTGGCCGCTCTGCCAGAGCGCGACGACGGAATCGAACAGGCCTTCGTCCACGGCGATCGGCTTGCGGCCCTTGTAGCGGCCCTCCGCCTTCGCGCGCTCGACGCCGACGCGGCGGCGCGCAAACAGCTCCGAATTGCTCAAAGCCCGGCACAGGGCAAAAAAGCTTTGCCCCTGGCCTCTGCGGGTGTCGATGCCTTCCTTCAGACTAACGAAGTCCGCGCCGCGCTCGCCGATCGCCGCAAGGGCTGTCAGCATTTCCTTTCCCTTGTCGGCAAACAGGTCGAGACTGTCGAGCTCCACGCAGTCGCCCGGTGCGATCCATGCAAGCGCAGACTCCAAATCGTTCCGATTGTCAAAGCGGACGGTTCCCATACAAGCACCTCTTTCGTCGTTGTGATCGCATCATACCACGGCTGCGCGAGTGTGTCAATAGGATTTTTCTATAAATGAAACATTTCATAAATTGTTCAAATATATGACACACATACGGTGACAGCGGAACCGGGAAAGAGGAAATGCTCTTGCTTTTGTCTGCCAAGGCAAAAGAGGTTTTTTCGTGCATTTTGGGCGAAAAACGGGCAAAATACAGTGAAATCGGGCTTCGGAGCGGGCGATCAGCTTCTCCGGAGCCCGATTTTTTACATTCAGACCCCGAAATCAGTTACCAGTTCGTCCTTTACGGTTGGAATATCCAGCGGGAAAGAACCGGGCATAATCATAGCACTGGCATCGTTGGCCATCCAAAGCTCATGGATGACCGC
>ONOL01000049.1 GCA_900319465.1 uncultured Eubacteriales bacterium
CTGGGAGCGGCTGGCGTTCAACGCGCAGGAGATCATCGACTTCACGAAAGATCTGTACACGGATGAAGAAGTCCGAGATTGGAAGCGCGATATTCACGAAATTACGCTTTCCGACGGCTCCAAAGTCAAAATGACCACAGCGCAGATCATGGAGTTTTCACAGTTGCTGAACGATAAGCAGGCCCCGCAGCATCTCCTCAAAGGCGGCGGTCGCATCGACGACATTAAGACGAAGAAGGGAGTCATCACTGACACTAAGCACTATCACATGTCAGAGGAGGACAGAGCGAGCATCCTCGGAGTCCTCACGCCCAGGCAGTTGGAAGTTGCCAAGAAAATGCAGCATTTCATGGCGGTCAAGGGTGCCGAGTGGGGGAATGAGATTTCCATGCGGCGCTTTGGGTACAAGTTCTATACAGAAGGAGAAACTTACTACCCGAACCGTACGGACGATCTTGACAGGCCGATGTCGGAGATGGACACGCCAACGGACAGCATGTTCCGGCTTCTGAATCTCAGTTCGAGCCATGCCAGGAATCCAAAAGCGACCAACGCGCTTGTGATTGGCGACATCTTTGACACGTTTGCCGACCACATGAGCGACATGGCAAAGCTCAACGGTATGGGCCTCCCATTGCTCGACGCTATCAAGTGGTTCAACTACAAGGAGCGCATCAACCACGAGGATGGCACCTACGACACGGTCACGCTGCAGGGAGCAATGCAGCAGGCATTCGGCGCACAAGCAAGCAGATATTTCCGAACTCTGATTAAGGACATCAACGGCGTGAACGAGTCCGGCGACCGTGGGACCAGCCTGCCGTCCAAGATGATGAGCAACTACAAGATCGCCGCCGTGGCAGGAAACCTGCGTGTTTTCCTCTTGCAGCCGACTTCCTACGTCAGGGCGATGACCGTACTCAAGCCGCAGTACATGGTCGGTATACTGCCGAGCAAGGCCGCATACCGGGAGGCGATGAAATACTCCGGCACCGCCGTATGGAAATCTCACGGCTTCTACGAGACGGATATTTCCAAGAGCATGCGCCAGCAGATCACGCACGACGACAGTTTCCGGGACAAGTTCGCCGAAGCCTCACTGGCCCCGGCAGAGAAGGGCGACCAGATCACATGGTCCATGCTTTGGCAGGCATGCAAGCGGCAGTCAAAAGCAGAAAGCCCGGCGCTCTCTCACGACGCGCTGATGGAGAAAACGGTGGCGCTGTTCCGAGAAGTTGTGTATTCCTCCCAGGTCATGGACTCCACGCTGACACGGTCCGAGATCATGCGCGGCAAAACCGGATGGACCAAAGCCATGTCCGCGTTCATGGCGGAGCCGACACTGAGTTACAACATTCTGATGGATGCGGCAAGTGAGCTCGTCCTTGATGTTCGGGAGAACGGCAAGGCGGGAGCGTGGAAGCGGAACTCCGGGAAGATCGGCAAAGCGGTCTCCGTATACGTGGCAAGCGCGGCCTTCGCCGCTGTGGTGGAGTCCATCGCCGATGCGATCCGGGACGATGACGACGAAGAGTTCTGGGAGAAGTTCAACCAGGCGCTGTGGGGCGAAGACGGCAAGTTGTGGACAGGCAATTTTATGCAAGACTTGACGATCCTCGGCAAGATTCCCTATGTGAAGAATTTCATCTCCACGCTGCAGGGATATTCCAGCGGCGACATGTCCGTAGCTGCGTTTAACAATCTGGTAAACGTATTCAACATCTGGGCGGAGACGATTAAGCTGAACACAGGGACGCAGGACAAGGCGACGAAGATCACGTACTACGGCAAGATGACAGAGTGGGGCAAGGTCCAGAAGACGCTGCAGGCGCTGTCGCAGTTGAGCGGCTTTGCCGTGTACAACCTGACCCGCGACGCAACGGCGATCTGGAACACGGCGATGGACGTGGCCGGGAAGCAGGAGTGGAAGATCCGCACCTACGACGCGGACCGTCTCAGCCAGAGCAAACTGGCAGCCTACAACGAGTATGTGAAGGAAACCGGCGTTTCCAAACGGCAATTCCAGAGCATCCTCACCGCCGCCGACACCAGCGGTAACGGGAGCCTCACGCAGGACGAACTTGGAACGGAGCTGTCCCGCGCGGTCAAGGCCGGTGAGATCACCAACGCGCAGGCGGAGGCGATCTGGAAAACCAAGTGGAACGGGGAGAACAGCAAGACCTTTGCCAAGTGGAGCGGCGCAGCGGCACCCTCTCAGGGCAAGGCCACGGCGACCGGAAAGACCGAGAAGCCAGCCGGAACTTCAATGAGCTTTGAGGACTTCAAGAAAACCGCGACGGTCTACGACAAGGAGGCCGTATACAACGGGTATCTGCAGTACGTGCAGCCTCTGGGCGTCAACCTGGCCGATTTCACGCAGTTCATCAACGAGGCAAACACGGACGGCAACAGCAGCGTCAAGCAGGCAGAGCTGGGGGAAAAGCTGTATGAGGCCGTGCAGAGCGGACAGATGACCGAGGATGAAGCAAACGCATGGTTCCTGGTGTTCTGGAACGAGCCGGGGAGCAAGACCTACACCAAGTGGGCGGCCAAAAACAAAAAATAATTTCGAGCAAAAACCGGCAAGGTGGGGATTAAATATCCCCACCTTTGTTTTTTACAATGGAGCCAGACATGAAGCAGGCGCAAAGCCACGAAAGGAGTATTTATGTCTAAAGTTTGGAAATGGCTCCAGTTCTTTGCAGACGGCGCTTCCGGAGGCGACGGCGGCGATGGAGCCGGAACGGGCGTTACTTCTGCCGACGCCGGGCAGAGCGCGGGCGTAACGACTGACGACGCCGGTCAGAGACTTGAGAAGCTGGGAGTCCCGAAGGAAAAGGCGGAACGATTCCGCAAGTCGATGGAGCGAAGAGGCGCGAAGCCTCCCGAAGCTCCCGATGAGCCGCCGGCCGAAGAGCCGCCCGCCCAGGAGACGAAGCGCGATCCGCAGAAGGAATTCGACGACTTCATGGCCGATCCAGAGCACCAGAACCTTTTGCAGGCCATGATCGCCGACCGCGGCAAGAAAGCTACGGAGGCACGCAATCAGGCGACGGAGACGATGCGCAAGATCGACCCGCTTGTACAGCTTTTCGCCAAGCACTACAAGATCGAGGCCAAGGACGGGAACGTGGACATTGACGCCATCGTAAAGGCCGCCACGGAGGACGACTACTTTTTTGAGGACGAAGCCCTTGAAAAAGGAGAGAGTGTGGAGAAAGTAAAGTCCGATTGGCAGCAGGAGCGCGAGGAAGCGCAGCGGCAGGCGGAAGAGCGCCGCCGCGTGCTTGACGAGCGGTTCCACTCCATGCTCCAGCAGACCCCCGCCATCCAGCAGGAATACCCCGGCTTTGACCTGAACGCGGAACTGATGCACCCGGAATTCGTCAACATGACGCTGCCGACCGAATACGGCGGCCTCGGCTGGGACGCGCGCAGAGCCTACCGCGCGCTGCACCAGGACGATCTGGAAAAGGCACAGGTTGACGCCATCGCAGAGCGCGCCCTTGCGGATGCCGCACGCGCACGGTCTGCGAATCAGGCGCGGCCCCGCGAGAATGGCAGCAGTAGCGCTGCCGTAATCATGGAGCAGGACCCCTATGCGCTCATGCGGAGCATGACGCACAAGGAGCGCCTTGCCTACATCAAAAATCTGAGATAAGGAGAATACCATGAAAGACTTCATCAAGAGGCTGTTCAGCCTCCAGTTTTTCGCGGATGCGGGCAGCAATGTCAACGCCACCGCGAACATGACGAACGCCTACGATGGCACGCAGACCCCGCGTACCACCGCAAACGAGATGTCGCCCGAGCTGAAAGCGTTCTACGACACCGAGCTGCTGGAAAACGCCCGCGTGGATATGTACTATGCGCAGTTTGCCAAGCGGCAGAATCTCCCCGCCCGCCACAAGGGCCAGGTGGAGTGGCGCAAATGGAACACCTTTGCGCGCGCCGGTAAGCTCGTCGAGGCTGTGATCCCCACCGGCCAGACCTTCGGCATGACCAGCCTGAACGGAACCATCGACCAGTACGGCACCTACACCGCGATCTCCGATGTGCTGGAGCTGCGGGCCTGTGACGATGTGATCCTGGGCGCTACCGAGGAAATGGGCGCATCCGCTGCCGAGACGCAGGAGTCCCTGATCCGAAACGCCCTGCTGGCAGGCACCAACGTTCTGTACTGCGACAATATCGGCGCTTCCGGCTATGTCAGCACCCCCACCACTCCCGCCACTATGGGCGCTGGCGGCGGCACCGGCGGTGCTGACGGTTGGTCCTTCCTGACCCCGGAGATGGTCAACAAGGCCGCCACCATTATGAAGAAGAACCGAGTGCCCCGCATCAACGGCAGATACTACGCTGTGATCCATCCCAGCGTTGCCCATGATCTGCGCGAGGTTGACGGCTGGATCGAGGCGCACAAGTACGCCGCTCCCGAGGAAATTTTCAACGGCGAGATCGGCGAGCTGCACGGCGTGCGCTTTATCGAGAACGTCTTCGCGCCCGTTCTGAAGGGCACGATCGGCGGCACCAGCTACGACAACAAGAGCGGCGGCGCTGTGTATGCAACCTACTTCTTCGGCAAAGACGCTTTCGGCATCATCGACCCGGAGGGCGGCGCGCTGGAGATGATTATCAAGGATAAGGGCCAGGTCGGCGGCCCGCTGGAGCAGTTCAGCACCATCGGCTACAAGTTCGAGACCAACGGCGCCACCATCCTCTACCCTGAGCGCGTGCTGCGCGTCATGTCCGTCAGCAGCTTCTCCGCTACCGACGTCAGCAATTATTAAATCCTCCCTCCGGCGGGGCCGGGTTCCTCCCTCCCGGATTCCCCGCCGGGCTTTATGAAAGGAGCATAACATGGCAAAGAACGAAACCGCTGAAACGATCGAGCGCGTAGACGTAACGATTCCGCGCGCCAGAGCCGGCGAGGATCCCAACCTTTTTGTCGGGATCAACGGCGTCAACTATATCCTGCCGAAGGGAAAGACTTCCAGTGTCCCCGCTTTCGTCGCGGAAGAAATCAAACGGTCCGAGGGGGCCAAGGATTACCAGGACGAATACAGCGACGCGAAGAGAGCCAAGAACCCAGGCTAATCCCCCGGCCACCGCAAGGTGGCCTTTGCTATAGGAGGCAGTATGACAATTCAAGACGTTATCACGCTGGTGGATGATCTGTCTCCCAACCAGTATACCGATAATCACAAAATCCAGTGGCTTTCCAGCCTGGACGGGAAAATCTTCCACGACGTTATCCTGACGCACTGCGGCTGTATGCTCTACGACTATCCTGACGGCGGGTATACGGTCGCAGACCAGGAGCTGATCGTGGAGGAACCGTATGCCAGCGACCTCTACGTGGCGTATCTGCAAAGCAAGATCGCAGCGGCAAACGCGGAGATCGTCAAATACAATCAGTTTGCGACGCTCTATAACACCGCCTACAACGAGTGGACGAGCTGGTACAACCGGACGCACATGCCGAAGCCTAGCGGAAAGTGGGTGTTCTGATGAGGCTCCCGATCCTGGAGTCCGGGAACACTTCGCGCCATGTGACCGATGTGTTTTCCGGCTATGACCACCGGCTGAAAATCGCAGACGGCGCGTTCTTCGACACCAAGAATCTATCGTCTCAGCATTATCCGCTCATGTCTACGCGCCCGCACAGAGGCACCGTAAAGACGCTGACGAATCCAGGCGGCATCATCGGCAAGGACGCGCTCTGCTACGTTGCCGACGGCACGCTGTACGTCAACGATCTGGCAACGCCGGTCACCGGCCTCTCTGCCGGCGAGAAGCAGCTTGTCAGCATGGGCGCCTACGTCGTGATCTTCCCGGATAAGGTCTATTACAACACCGAGGATCCGACGGACTACGGCAACATGGAGGCCACGTATTCGAGCGTCGGCACCATCACCTACGCGCCCTGCCGCGTGGACGGCACGGTCTATGAGAACATCACGAAGGGCGAGTCTGAGCCTACGCCAACCAACGGCGCATTGTGGATCGACACGAGTGACGGCGGGATGGTGCTGCGGCAGTACAGCTCGTCATTCTCCGGCTGGACGGAGATCACGAACGTATACACGCGCATTACTTTCTCAGACCACGGCAATGTGCCTGATCTCTTCAAGCAGTACGACGGCGTTACCGTCAGCGGCGCGCACTATGAGGACCTAAACGGGCAGAAAGTAATTTATGCCGTCGGCGGAGATTCGAACGAGCAGGACTATATCGTGCTCGTAGGGCTCTACGACGCCTACACCGACGAAGAGGGCAGCATCACTGTCAGCCGCACGATCCCGCAGATGGACTACGTCTGCGAGTGCCAGAACCGGCTGTGGGGCTGTTTCTACGGCAACGACGGAGAGAAGAATCTAAACGAAATCTATTGCTCCGCGCTGGGCGACTTCAAGAACTTCCGGCAGTATATGGGGCTGTCCACGGACTCCTGGACGGCATCTGTCGGCTCTGACGGTCAGTGGACCGGGGCAATCAACTACCTGGGCAGGCCTACCTTCTTCAAGGAAAACCGCATCCATCAGGTCACGATCTCGGCGACAGGCGGCCACCGCATCGACGAGACGATCTGCAGGGGCGTGCAGAAGGGCAGCTTCCGCAGCCTCAAGGTAGTAGGCGAGAGCCTGTATTACAAATCCCGCGACGATGTGTGCACGTGGCAGGGCGGCTTCCCCATCGGCATCAGCGCCCAGCTCGGCGACGTGAAGTATGACAGCGCTGTGGCCGGTACGGCTTTCGGGCTGTATTACCTGTCCATGCGAGACGGGGCGGGAAACTATCACCTGTTCACCTATGACGCAGCACGCGACATGTGGTATCGGGAAGACAACTTGCACGCGCTGTATTTCGACACAGTTGACGGCGAGCTGTTCTGCGTCGATTCTGACGGCCATTTGCTGGCCATGCGCGGCAGCGTGGGGACGCTGGAGGGAAGCATCGACTGGATAGCAGAGACCGGGACGCTTGCCTATGAGACGGCGGACCGGAAATACGTCTCCCGCTTTAATCTTTCGCTGCGGATGGCTGCCGGCGACACGCTGACCATCTGGATTCAGTATGATTCTGACGGCGTTTGGCATGATAGAGGGCATGTGACCTTCTCCGGGCTTGGCACCGTAACAGTCCCCATCCGGCCCAGGCGCTGCGATCATTTGCAGATTCGACTGACCGGCACCGGAGACCTGAAGCTGTATGCCATTACGCGCATCGTCGAGATTGGGAGTGACATGTAAAATGATGTTTGAACTTCCCCCGATCCTGCGAGGGCCCGAAAAAGACCAGATCGTAGCGATCCGGGACTATCTTGTACGTCTGGCACGCAATCTCGGCGACGTTTCCTCCACGTCACAGGTCACAGTCAGCACCACACAGACAGCGGCCACAACGCCCGCCGGAACCGCAAAAGAGCAGAGCGAAGAGGACAAGCTCGCGTCCATCCGGCGAAACGCGGCCAATCTGCGCGCCCTGATCGTCAAGACGGCGTCCGACGCAGACACGCTGGCCGTGGAGCTCGGCGCTGCGCGGGAAGAGATGCAGAGCTACTACCTCGCCAAGTCCGACTTCGGCGCTTACATGGAGCAGG
>ONOL01000021.1 GCA_900319465.1 uncultured Eubacteriales bacterium
TCAAGAACCCTTCTCTGGTGCTTATTTGCATAAGCTTTTCTTACATTGTTCAATTTTCAAGGTACACGCTTTCACTGCCCGCCTTCTCGGTGGCAGCTTATATAGGTTATCACAGGAGTTTCGCTTTGTCAAGAACTTTTTTATTCTTTTCAAAACTTTTCAAAACTTTTTTCCCGGCGCTTTCGGGATCGGCCTGCGCCTCTCTCGCGCGCTTGGCTAATATACCACCCAAAACGGCGATTGTCAACTGCTTTTTTTCGTTTTTTTACACTTTTTTTGCAGGCACTAAATATTGTGGTATGATTCGGGAAATACTACACCACATGTATACCGAACCGATTTCCTACCCCCGTCCGCGGCCGAAAAAGGACCCGGAATACCGGGGGCCGATCTCCTCCTTCGCGCTGGACGCCGTTTTTTCCTCCTGCGGCGATTTTGAATCGCGGCTGCTGGATTTCGGGCTGGAGGGGCGCGTTGCGGTCCGTGCCTGCTGGCTGGACGGGCTGGTCTCCGGCGCGGACGCCGCCGACGAGATCCTGCGCCCGCTGACAGACAGGCTCCGCGCGGGAGAGGCCGACGGCGAGGCTGCCGTCATCGAACGCATCCTGGCAGGCGGCGTGTACCGCGGCGCGGTGCACCGGCGCTCCGACATGGACCTGCTGGTGTCCGACCTCTGCCACGGGTATCTCGCGCTCATCTTTGACGGGAGCGCGGTCGCCCTGAGCTTTGAGATCCGCTCCGCGGACGTGCGCGCCGTGGGCGAGCCCACGCTGGAGAAGTCCCTCAAGGGCGGCAAGGACGCCTTTACCGAAACCCTGCGCACAAACACGGCCCTCGTGCGCCGCCGCATCGCCTCCCCGAAGCTGAAGCTCGCCGAGAGCACGCTGGGACGGCGCTCGAACACCCGCCTTTCCGTCCTGTTTATGGAGGGGCTTGTCTCGCCGGACACGCTGCGCGAGCTCGCGCGGCGCCTGGACAAACTGGACGTGGACGCGCTGCTCTCCCTCGGCTCGCTCGAGGAAGCTATTGTGGACGCGCCGCTCTCGCCCTTTCCCCAGCTCCTGCACACCGAGCGGCCCGACCGCTTCGCCATGTACCTGATACAGGGGCGGATCGGGCTGCTGGTGGACGGGCTGCCGGTCGGGCTCGTGCTGCCGGTGACGCTTGCGGAGTTCATGAAGGTCACCGACGACGCCGGCAGCCATTTCCTCGTGAGCAGCGCGCTTTCGCTGATGCGCTGGACGGCGCTGGCCGTCGCGGCGCTGCTGCCGGCCTTTTACGTGGCCGTGGCGATGTACCACCAGGAGATGATCCCGACGAGGCTGCTGCTGTCGATCATCGAGGCTGAGCAGGACGTTCCCTTCTCCACGGCGCTGGAGGTGCTGGGGATGCTGGCGGCCTTCTGCCTCGTGCAGGAGGCGGGGCTGCGGCTGCCGAATCCCATCGGGGATACGGTCTCGATCATCGGGGCGCTGATCGTGGGGCAGGCGGCCGTAGAGGCCAAGATCGTCTCCCCGATCGCGATCATCGTGGTGGCCTTTTCGGCGATCGCCTGCTACGCGCTGCCGAGCCAGGATCTGGCCGCGGCGGTACGGCTGGCGCGCTTTCTGCTGCTGCTCGGCGCGATCTTCGCCGGGCTCTACGGCACGGCGCTTATCGCGGCGCTGCTCCTGCTGCATCTGGCGAGCCTCGACAGCTTCGGCGTGGATTACACCGCGCCGCTCAGCGACGGGCTGCGGGGCGGGCTGCGGAGGCTGCTGTTTTTGCCGCCGCAGCCCGCCGAAAAGTTCCGCGATCCGCATTTGAACACACCGGACCGGAGAAAACAGAAATGAGGAAAAAAGGCTTTCGTGAATTTGCGCTCGCGCTCCTGCTGCTCCTGCTGCCGCAGCTTTGCGGCTGCGCGTCCCTGACGGGGCAGCGGCGGGAGGTGGAGCAGCTTCGCATCATCCAGACCGTGGGCGTAGACTATGCGCCGGGCGGCGTGCGCCTGACGCTGGCCGCCGCGGCCGGGCCGGAGGGAGAGAGCCCCGGCGCCGGACTCAGCGGCACGGGGCGCACCCTCTCCGCCGCCATGGAGCAGATCCGCGAAAGCTCCGTGGAGGAGGAGCTGTTCCTCGGTCACGTCCGCGCGATCCTCGTGGGGCAGGAGGCCGCCGAGCACGGGCTGGACGATCTGCTGGCCGCGATCTCCCGCTCCGCGGACCTGCGGCTGGACATCCCGCTCTATCTCGTGCGGGGCGGCACGGCAGAGGAGCTGATGAACGGCACCGCCGGGGAAAAGCTCGGCATCACGGAGATCCTGCAGGCCGCGCGCCTCCGGGAGGAGCGCCGCCGGGGCGAAAAACGGAGCACGGCGGACGCCGTTGAGCGCTCCCTGATCCGCAGCGGCAGCGCGCTGGTCACCGCGCTCCGCTTCGGCGACGCGGCCGAGGCAGGGGAAAAAAGCGCCGTGCCCGCGGGCTTCGGGGTTCTGCAGGACGGGAAGCTCTGCGCCTGGATCGAGCCGGAGGACGCCGTCGGCGCGGAGCTGCTCTGCGGCGGCACCGCCAGCCGGGAGCTGAGCGTGCTGGATCTGGGCGGTCTGCCGGTCAGCCTGGAGCTGGAGCGCGGCGAGAGCGCCGTCGCGCCCGTCTGGAACACGGACGGGAGCCTGCGCGGGCTCGACGTGACAGCGAAGGTGCGCGCCTGCGTGCTTGAGACCGCCGCCGGCAGCGCAGACGGCCTCGCCCGCTACGACGATTATCTGACCGGGCAGCTCGAGGCCGCGGTCTCCGAGCGGATCGGGCGCGTCCTGCAGCTTGCGCGGCAGCAGGAGCTGGATCTGGCGGGGCTCGGCGGAAGGCTCGCGCGCGCCGACCCCAAGCGCTATTCCGTTTCGGATCAGCAGCTCGGCGCGCTGCTGCCCTCGCTGGAGATCCGCATCGCCGTGCAGGGCGAGCTGACGCACAGCTATGACGCAAAGGATGTTTGAACCATGAACGATGCTCGTCTTTCCCGGCGGCAGCTTCTGAGCCTCGGCGCGGCGGCCGCGCTGTCGCCCGCGCTGCGGCTCTATCCCGCCGCCTCCGCCTCCATTGCGGGGCGGGCGGCCTGGCTCTCCGCGCTCTGCTGCCTGCCCCCGCTGCTGCTCTACGCCTGGCTGTTTGGCCGCCTGATCGGGCGGCGGCGGGACGGCGAGGGCCTCGCGGAGCTGACGCTGCGCGCCCTCGGCGATAAAGCCGGCAGGGCGGCGCTGCTGCTGTACGGGCTGTGGCTGCTGCTGTACGCGGGCTTCGTGCTGCGCGCGGCGGCGGAGCGCTTCACGGTCGCGCTCTTTCCCCAGAGCGAGCCCGCCTTCTTCGTGCTGACGCTGGGGCTTGCGGCGCTGGCAGCCTCGCTCTGTCCGCCGCGGGCGCTCGCGCGCATGGCCCGGATGCTCTTCCCGGCGCTGCTCGGGGTGATCCTGCTGCTGCTTCTGGTTTCCCTGCGGCAGATCGAAGCGGAAAACCTGCTGCCCCTCGCCGGGCGGGACGCGCTGCCGGCGCTCCGCGGCGCGCTGCCCGTGGCGGAGGTGCTGCTGCTCGGCCTCTACGCGCCCGGCTTCCTGCTGGGCGGGCTGGAAAAACGGCCGGGCGCCTTCCGCGCGCTCGCGCTCTGGCTGACGGGGATGTGCCTGCTGCTGGCGGGGCTCTGCGCGGCGGTGCTGGGCTGCTTCGGCGCGGAGATCACCGCCCGGCTCTCGCTGCCCTTTTTCACGCTGGTGCGCAACCTCGTCTTCTTCCGCACCCTTGAGCGCATGGAGGCGCTGGTGGTCGCGCTCTGGCTCTTCCCGGATTTCCTGCTCGCGTCTCTGAGCCTGCTCGCGGCGCATCGCTGCCTGCGGCTGCTGCCGGGCGCGGCGCCGGCCGGCGGGGGAGAGGAACCCGCCGTTCCTGCCGCCGGGCGCTGGATGATCTGGCCGGGCGGCGCGGCGGCGGTCACGGCGGGACTGCTGCTCGCGCCGACCGGGAGCGCGCTCACGCTCTGGTCCGAGCGCATCGTCCCCGCCGGCCAGTATCTCGCCGCCGGGCTCTTCCTTATTATATATATGGTAGGAACTGTAAAAAAGCGCCTGTGACCGCTTGGTCACAGGCGCTTATGTTTTATGCTCGGATACGCTTACTGCAGATAGTCCGTGAGCTTCGGCAGGGCGAAGCCGTCGGCGTAGCTCACCGTCAGGCCGTCGTAATAGTCCTGGAGCTGCTGGCCGTAAGCCTCGTTGGCGGCCTTGCTGCGGGCAGTCAGGGGCGTGCCCGCGCTCGAGTATTCGATGACGCCGTCCGGGTCGAGGGGCAGGCGCATGACCACATGGTACCCGTAGTCGGACAGCACCGGGTCGGAGACCTGGTAGTCCTCAAGGGCGAGCACCGCGTTTTCAAACACCGGCTCCATCTTGCCGGGCAGGAAGGTATAGCCGTCGGGATAGGCGGTCTTGCCCGTATCCTCGCAATACTTCTCCTTGAGTTCGGAAAAACGGGCGAGCCGCTCCGCGTCGTCCCCGATGGCCTGCAGCTCGGCGGCGATCTCCTCCGCCTGCGCCTTCCTGGCGGCAGCGGTCTCCTCGTCGAGCGCCTTGAAGGTATCCGGGTCGATGGTCATGAGCAGGATGTGGGTGGCGGCGAGGTAGTTGTTGTCCGTGAGGTACCGGACGGCGGCCTCGTCCTCCACCAGCTCGCCGTTTTCGCCGTAGGCCTGCACGAAGCTCTGGCGGTAGAGGAAGTTGATGCGGTTCATGCGGTCATAGAGCGTGCGGGGCAGGAAGATGGTTTTGATATAGGCGTTGAAGTCCTCCTCCGTCCCGTTCTCACCGACGGCGCCGGCGATGTCCTGCTCCTCCTGCGTGCGGATGGCGGCAAGCTGCTCGTCGCTCAGCTCCACCTTGCTCTGCGCGGCGAGACCCTCGATCGCACAGATCTCCTTGAGGGTGGATTCCGCGCCCTCAGCCACGGAGTCGGCGAAGGTCCGGTCGCTGTCTTCGCTGATCTGCGAATCCCAGTCGGGCGCGGCGCCGTAGTAGGCGGCCATGTTGCTGAAATAGGTCTCGATCTGCTTGGCCTGGGAGAAATAGAGGTAGAAAAGCTCGCCCCAGGTCACGTCCTTCCCGTCCACGGCCGCGACGACCTCGTCGGGCTCGTGCAGGGCGTACATGGCCTCGTAATCGGGCACGCGGAGCTGGTAGGCCTCCGCGTCCTGTGCGGAAGCATCGGCGTCGGAAGGCCCGGAAGCGTCGGCGTCCTGCGCGGGGGCGGCCGTGACGACGGAATCGGCCAGCGTGACGGTGCCGCTCTTCTCCCCACAGGAGGCCAGGAAGCCGAGCGCGCCCGCCGCAAGCAGGCAGACGGCCAGCAGTGCGATAATCATTTTTTTCATTGGTATCAGATCCTTTCTGCATTCCCGTTGACTATACCACGCCAGGCGCGGGCAAACAAGAGGGAAACGGAAGAATTCACAGACTCTTCAAGAGCGCCGGCGAGGCCGCGCGCTGTCCCGGGCGTCAGGTTGGCCGCGCGCTGTCGGGCGTCAGGTTGGCGGCGCGCTGTCCCGGGCGCCGGACGCGCCCCAGTCGCGCACGAATCTGCGCGCCTCGTCGATGACGCGGCTCTTGGCCTTGATCTTCAGGCTCAGGCAGGGCTTGGAGCCCGCCTCGACCCGCAGCCGTCCCTTGTATTCGGGCCGGGCGTAGAGCGCGGAGACCTTCTCCATGTCGAAATCCTTCACGGTAAAGCGCAGGCAGCCCTGCTTCTGCGCGATGTCGGTGACGCCGGCCCTGCCCGCCTCGCCGCGCAGCAGCGCCACGTGTACGAGGGCGTTCACGCCCGGCGGCGGATCGCCGAAGCGGTCGATGAGCTCGTCGGTCAGATCGTCGGCCTCCGCCTCGGTGCGGATGGCGGCGATACGGCGGTAGAGGTCCATGCGCTGCTCGGAGGAGGAGACGTAGCGGTCGGGGATGTTCGCCGCGACGGCGAGATCCGCCGAGCACTCGGCGGGCTTCGGCACCTCGACGCCCCGCGCCTCCAGCACGGCCTCGCTCAAGAGCTTCATGTACATATCGTATCCCACGTCGATCATGTGGCCCGACTGCTCCGCGCCGAGCAGGTTGCCCGCGCCGCGGATCTCGAGGTCGCGCATGGCGATCTTGAAGCCGGAGCCGAAGGCGGCGAAGTCCCGGATGGCGGTGAGGCGCTTCTCGGCGATCTCGGTGAGCACCTTGTCGCGCCGGAAGGTGAGATAAGCGCTGGCCTTGCGCGTCGAGCGGCCGACGCGCCCGCGGATCTGGTGCAGCTGTGCGAGGCCGAGCTTATCCGCGTCCTCGATGATGAGGGTGTTGACGTTGGGGATGTCGATGCCGGTCTCGATGATGGTGGTGCACACGAGCACCTGCGTCTCGCCGCTCGCGACGCTCTCCATCACGGAGGCGAGCATGTTTTTATCCATCTGCCCGTGCGCCACGGCGACCGTCACGTCGTCCAGCAGCGCCATGAGCTTCGTGGCGGTGCGCTCGATGTCGTCGATGCGGTTGTGCAGGTAGTAGACCTGCCCGCCGCGCTGGATCTCGCGGCGGATCGCGTCGGCCAGCACGCCCCAGTCGTGCTCCATCACGAAGGTCTGCACGGGCAGGCGGTCCTCCGGCGGCTCCTCGATGCTGGACATATCCCGGATGCCGGACATGGCCATGTTGAGCGTACGGGGGATGGGCGTGGCCGAGAGGGTCAGCACGTCGATCCCCCGCGAGAGCTCCTTGATGTGCTCCTTGTGCGTCACGCCGAAGCGCTGCTCCTCGTCCACCACCAGCAGCCCGAGGTCGTGGAAGCGCACGTCCTTCGAGAGCAGGCGGTGGGTGCCGATCACGAGATCGACCTTTCCGGTCGCGATGTCCGAGAGGGTTTTGGTCATCTGCGCGCCGGTGCGGAAGCGCGAGAGCACCGCGATCTCCACCGGGAAGCCGAAAAAGCGCTGCAGCGCGGTCTGGTAATGCTGCTGGGCGAGCACCGTGGTCGGTACGAGGATGGCGGCCTGCTTGCCGTCGAGCACGCACTTCATCACCGCGCGCAGCGCGACCTCGGTCTTGCCGAAGCCCACGTCGCCGCAGAGCAGCCGGTCCATCGGCACGCCCGATTCCATGTCCGCCTTGATCTCCGCGGTGCAGCGGAGCTGGTCGTCGGTCTCGGTGTAGCCGAAGTTTTCCTCGAACTCCCGCTGCCACTCGGAATCCGGCGAGAAGGCGAAGCCGGGGAGCCGCTGGCGCTCGGCGTAGAGGGCGATGAGCTTTTTGGCCATATCCCTGGCCGCGCTCTTGGCGCGCGAGCGGGTCTTCGCCCACTCGGCCCCGCCCATCCGGGAGAGCTTGACGGGCTTTTCCTCCCCGCCGCCGGTGTATTTGGTCACCAGATCGAGCTGTGTTGCGGGGACGTACAGGCAATCCGTCCCGGCGTAGGCGATCTTGACGTAGTCCTTCTCAAAGCCGTCCACCTGCATCTTGATGATGCCGGCGAAGCGGCCGATGCCGTGGTTTTCATGCACCACGTAGTCCCCGACCGAGAGGTCGCCGTAGGATTCGATGCGCTGGCGGTTGGCGGGGAGCTTTTTGGCGCTCTTTTTCTTATGGCCGCCCCGGCGCAGCAGCTGGCTGTCGGTGAGGACGGCGAGCTTCAGCCCCGGGTATTCGATGCCCGCCGAGATCGCGCCGATCGCGATGCAGCACGCGCCCGGCTCGGGGAGCTTTTCGAGCTTTTCCCGGATCAGCGCCGGGAGCCCGTGCTCCTTGAAGAAGTCCTGCAGCACTTTGGCGCGGCGCTCGTCCCCGGCGAGGACGACGACGCGGTAGTCCTGCCTGACGTAGAGCTTCACATCCTCGGCGGCGGCCTGCGCGCTGCCGGCGTAGGAGGGGAGCTGCTTGGCCGGGATGCTGACGAGCGTCTTCGGCGGCAGGGGCGCCCTGCCCACGGTGAAGGCGTCGGCCATGTAGACGGGAAAGTCCTCGAGGCGCTTTGCGAGCGCCTCAAAGCCCGCGCAGAAACCGTCGGGCGACATTGCGAGCTGGCCGCGCTTCTGCAGCTCCCGGATGTCCTCGGCGAGCTGTTTGGCGTAATCCCGCGCGCGCTCGCTGCAGCGCCCCGGCTGGTCGAGAAGGACGATCGCGTCGGCCGGGATGTAATCCATGGCGGTCGCCGGGGGATAGATGACCGGCAGATAGCGGTCGGCGTCGGACATGTTGACGCCCCCGCGCAGCCGCTCCGCGTCGGCGCGCAGCACGGCGGCGAGCGCCGCGGCGTTTTCGCCCGTGCGGCGCCTGGCGTACCGGTCGGCAAAGCTCTCGATCTGCCGCGCGAGCGTCTCGCAGCCGCCCACGGTCATGGTCGGCAGCGTCTCCGCCGCGGGCAGAATCGTGCAGCGCCCGATCTGCTCGGTGCGCCGCTGGGTGGAGACGTCGAAGCGGCCCATGGAGTCGATCTCGTCGCCCCAGAATTCGATGCGCACCGGCTCCGTGTCCGAGGGGGAGAAGAAATCGAGGATGCCGCCGCGCCGCGCGAACTGGCCGGGCCCCTCCACCTGCGTGCAGCGGCCGTAGCCGCAGCGCAGGAGCGCGTCCTCGACGTCCTCGATCGGATAGCTGCCGCCGTCCTCGATCGTAAAGGCGGCCTGCCGCAGCGTCTCCGGGGGGATCGTGCGCTGCAGCAGCCCCGAGACGGACACCGCCGTCACCGGGCTTGCGCCCTGCGCGAGCGCGTAGAGCGTGTCGAGGCGCTTCTGCTCGGCCTGCCGGGAGACGGCCTCCGCGGCGTAGAAGGTGAAGTCCCGCATGCCCAGCACGCGGCAGTCCTCGCCGAGCATGGCGCGCAGGTCGTTGGCGAAGTTCTCCGCCGCGGTGTCGTCCGGGCAGATCACGAAGAGGGGAGCGCCCGTCCGGTCGCGCAGAGCCGCGGCGAGATTCGCCCGGTGCACCGCCGAAAGCCCGGAAACGAGCGCAGGAAGTCCTCCGCTCTCCGGCAGGCAGGGGAGGGCGGCGGCTTCCTTGTTTTCGAATATTTGGTTGATCAGCAGATTCATAGCAGGGGCTATTATAGCAGATTCTCCGAGGGGAAGCAAACGGAAATGACGGAAAAACGAAGAATGAATACTGAAAAACTGCGGTTTCGCTTCGCGACGATGGCAATTCGTTCGCCGCAGGCGAATACCGTCATTCTTCAATATTCATTTTCTCTCTCAGATATTCCCCGGCCTCGTACAGACTCGGAAAGATCCGCTCGGCCTTCGCGCGCATCTCCTCATCGGGTGCGAGCAGGTCGGGCACCATCAGCACGCGCATCCCGCCGGCGCAGGCGGCGCGCACACCGTTGTACGAGTCCTCGATCACAAAGGCGTCCGCGGGCTGTACGCGCAGCGCCGCGCAAGCTCTGAGAAAGATCTCCGGGTCCGGCTTGCTTTTCGTCACCATATCGCCGCTCACGACCGCGTCGAAGCAGTCGAGCAGCCCCGCCTCGGAGAGCCAGCAGCGCACGAGCTCTCCCTTCGTCGAGGAAGCGAGCGCCAGCGGCACGCGTTTCGCGCGCAGCGACAGCAGCAGCTCGCGCGCGCCGGGCTTGAGCGGCAGCCTGCCGCCCGCGTAGCGTTCCCGGTAGAGCGCGGTGCTGCGGCGGCGGAAGTCCCGCCAGGGAAAGTCCCCGCCGTAGGCCTCGCAGAGGATGCCGCCCGTCACCTCCTCGGTCACGCCGATGCAGCGGTGATAGACGCGCTCCATGTCCGCAAGGCCGTCCTCGGCCGCGAGCGCCAGCCAGCAGCCCATCAGCGCCCGTTCGGAGTCAAAAATCACGCCGTCCATGTCGAACAGCACGGCAGAATGTTTTTCCATTTGGTATCCTCTTCCTGATGAGATCCTTCGTCGCTCCGCTCCTCAGGATGACAAGCGGGGGCGGGCAAAGCGACAGGCGGGGTTGGTCGAGGCGACCGGCCGTGCTGTCAAAGCGAGCGGCGGGGCTGGTCGAGGCGACCGGCGGGGTTGGTCGAGGCGACCGGCAGGGCGGGCAAGCTGACCGGCCGCCCGCCCGCTCCTGTGTCCGTTCGGCGCTTTCTGCTCCCCGCGCAGGCCTTCCCCTCTGTCATCCTGAGCGCAGCGAAGGATCCCGCCCCCGGCGCAAGCCGGGTCCTACCGCCATTCTTCCGATAAATCCCGCCACTCCGGGTTTACGCTCTCTACCAGGGCATTCTTTCTCGACCGCAGCCAGCCTTTCAGCTGTTTTTCCCGCCCGATGGCGGCACGTACGTCAGGAGTCGTCTCATAATACACAAGCTTGTGGACGTGATACCGCTTTGTAAAGCCCTCAACCAATTCCTGCTTATGTTCAAAAACTCTGCGCTCCAAATTGTTTGTTACGCCGATATACATGACACGGTCGCTCTTATTGGTCAGGATATAAACGTAATAATTCATGCTTCTTCTGCGCTTTCCTCTGTTTTGAGATCCTTCGTCGCTCCGCTCCTCAGGATGACCGGCGGGGGCGGGCAATGCGACCGGCGGGGTTGGTCGAGGCGACCGGCCGTGCTGTCAAGCTGACCGGCCGTGCTGTCAAAGCGAGCGGCGGGGCTGGTCGAGGCGACCGGCGGGGCGGGCAGGGCGACCGGCAGCCCGCCCGCTCCTGTGTCCGTTCGGCGCTTTCTGCTCCTCCGCAGGCCTTCCTCTCTGCCCTTATTCCACCGGATGCAGCTCGACCATCCTCTCGTAGCTCACGGGGCGCAGGACCCGGGAATAGAAGTCGAGGATCATGCGCGGCGCAACGGGGGCGATCTCCGCCGTGCCCCGGATGGGCTTGCACATGAGGTCCACCATCGCGCCGCCGAGCCGGTAGTCGCTCGGCACATCCTGATAGCCGAAGCGGGCGAAGAATTTCCGCAGCTTGCGCAGATAGTCCCCGGACTCGTCGTCAAAGACCGTGAGCTCCGCGAGGATCCCCTGCCGGTCGGCGTAGCGCTTGTTCAGAAGCCGCATGGCCAGCACGCCCAGCCCCTGTTCCCGGAACCATGGCAGGATGGCGAAGTATTTGAGCAGCACATAACCGTACACGCTGCGGCACATCACCAGCGCATAGCCGAGGGTCATTTCGCTTTCCTCGTCGTAAAAGACCAGCAGCTCCTGCTCGCCGCGCATCATGGCCTTGTGGATCGCCAGCTTCGGCAGCAGCTCCCGTTTGTCAAAATCCATCTCCATGGCGGAATAGAGCCGCTCCAGATCGCGGTGTCCGCCTTTTCGTATCGTAAGCATCCTTTCAACCTCCCAGATCCTGCGCCCGGCACAGGGACGCGTAGATCCCGTTTCGATTCATCAGTTCCTCGTGGCTGCCCAGCTCCACGATGCGCTCGTCCTCCACCACGGCGATGCAGTCGGCATGGCGCACGGTGGAAAGGCGGTGGGCGATGACGATGCTGGTGCGCCCCTCGCTCAGCGCATCCATGGATCTCTGGATGCGCTGCTCGGTGACGGTGTCGAGGGCCGAGGTGGCCTCGTCCAGGATCAGCACCTTCGGGTTTTTCAGAAAGACCCGGGCGATGGAGACGCGCTGCTTCTGCCCGCCGGAGAGCATGACGCCCCGCTCGCCTATGTAGCTGTCATAGCCGTCGGGCATGGCCATGATCTCCTCGTGGATCTCGGCGCGTTTTGCCGCCTCCTCGATCTCCGCGTCGCTCGCGTCGAGCCGCCCGTAGCGGATGTTTTCCCGGATCGTCCCGGCAAAGAGGAATACGTCCTGCTGCAGAATGCCGATGCTGCGGCGCAGGGAGCGCTGCGTCAGAGAGCGCACGTCCCGCCCGTCCACGCAGACGCTGCCGCCCGTCACATCGTAAAAGCGGGGGATCAGCTGGCACATGGTGGTCTTGCCGCCGCCGGAGGAGCCCACGACCGCGAGCGTCTCGCCCGGGGCGATATGCAGGTCCACGTGGCGGAGGACCGGCACGCCGTTGTCGTAGTGGAAGCTCACGTCGTTGAGGTCGATGCGCCCCTCGACCTCGCCCAGCTCTTCGGCGTCCGGCGCGTCCCGGATCTCCGGCTCGGTGCGCATGATCTCAAGGAAGCGCTCGAAGCCCGCCGTGCCCTGCATATACTGCTCGGCGAACATGACGAGCCGGCGCAGGGGAGAGAGGAAGGTGGAAACGTAGAGCGTGAAGGTCACGAGATCCACGTAGTCCATCTGTCCCCGCATGATGAGCAGACCGCCCGCGGCGATGACCAGCACCTGCATGACGCCGGTGGTAAACTCCATCCCGCTCATATACAGGCCCATGCTGCGGTAGTACTCGACCTTGGCGCCCTTGAAGAGGGTGTTGGCCTCGTCAAACTTGTCAAGCTCCCTGTGCTCGTTGGCGAAGGCCTTGGCCGTGCGCACGCCGGAGATGCTGCTCTCGATGGCGGCGGTGATCTCGGCGGTCTTGCGTTTGACCTCGACGTTGGTTTTCCGCATCCGGATCCGCTGGGAGAGCGTGAACCATACGCACAGCGGCAGCGCCACGCTCAGCACGAGCGCGAGCTGCCAGCGGATCGTGAACATCATCACGAGCGCGCCGACGATGCTCAGCGAGCAGATCAGGACGTTCTCCGGCCCGTGGTGGGCAAGCTCCGTCACCTCGAAGAGGTCGCTGACCACGCGGCTGAGCAGCACGCCGGTGCGGTTGTGGTCGTAGAAGCTGAAGGACAGCTCCTGCAAATGGGCGAAGAGGTCGCGCCGCATATCCGCCTCGGTCAGCACGCCCATCTTGTGCCCGAGCACGGTGATGACGTAATACAGCACGCTCTTGAGCACGTAGGACAGCACCAGAACGGCCATCACGGCAAAAAACGCGCCGAACAGCTTCTGCGGCAGCAGCGCGTTCATGGCGCTGCGCGAGGCGTAGGGGAACACGAGGTCGATCACCGCGACCAGAACCGCGCAGCTCATGTCAAGGAAGAAGAGCGTTTTGTGCCGCGAAAGGTAGCGCAGGAAGATTTTAAGATTGGCTTCGTTGTAATTCATACGATACGATCCTAAGTCCTAAGAAAGAATTATCCATCCTTTGCCGCCAGACCGTCAAAAAAGGGCGGCGGAAGCACCGTCAAAGAAGCCCGGACCGGGCTTCTTTGACAAGCTGCGGAGAAAGCAATCGATTCTCGATTGCTTTCTCCTGCGATGTTCATGATGATCCCTTATTGATACTTTTCCCGCTCGGCGACGGCCATGGCGTCGCAGCGGTTGTTGTACTCATTCTCGGCGTGGCCCTTGACCCAGTGGTAGCGCATCTCGTGCTGGCTCGTCAGGTCGAGCAGCTTCTCCCAGAGGTCGGGGTTGAGCGCGGGCTTTTTGTCGGACTTGATCCAGCCCTTTTTGCGCCAGCCCCAGGCCCAGCCCTTCTCCAGCGCGTCGATGACGTACTTGGAGTCGGAGTAGAGCTCCACGGCGCACTTTTCGCGCAGGGCGAGCAGGGCCATGATGACGGCGGTCAGCTCCATGCGGTTGTTGGTGGTCTGCGCCTCGCCGCCGGAGAGCTCCTTTTCCGCGCCGCGGTAGACGAGGATCGCGCCCCAGCCGCCCGGGCCGGGGTTCCCGCTGCACGCCCCGTCGGTGTAGATTTCAACGGTTTTCATAGCAAAGTTCCCGATTGCCTCCCCTGTGCAAGGAGAGCCATTTACAGATCCCGCTCGTAGCGGTCTCTGAGCACCCGGTATTCCTCGCGGTCGATCAGGCCGTTTTTCAGCCACTCGTCGAGCTGCGCGATGCGCTGGGCCTTATCCCGGACGAAGTGGTCCTCCCCGGTATGGTCGCAGACGATGCAGCTCGGCTCCGGCGCGGTAAAGCTGCGGGTGCGCGGATCGGGGCGCTGGGCGGCGGCGGAGGTGCGTCCGGCCGCGGAATTGGTCGTCCTTCCCGCTGCGGAGGAATAGGCCGTGCGGCCCGCCTTCCTCCTGGACGACGCCTTCACGACGGCAATCAGCACCACGAGGAATACCACGAGGCCGATGAACATCACCGGCAGCAGGCCGGGGTCGATATGGTTCATGATCGCCCAGCGGCGGAGGCGCCAGCGAAGGGTCTCAAAATCCGCGTCGTTGAGAGCCGCAAAGAGCCGCGATATGAGCATGATCGCCAGAAATACGATCACCACGCCTCCGCCGCCGCTCTTTTTCTTTTTGTTCATGTTCTCCATGGCTTTCTCCTTCCTCCGTTAAAACAGACTGGTTTGTTATCGTCGGCTTTCGTTTTTTCCATCGAAGCCCCGGCCGGTCTTCTTTCCGGAGGCCGTCCGGCCGACGGGAGCTTTGTTTTTCCTTTTGTCCCTGATCAGAAACACGCAGGCAAGATACGCAAGCGCGAGCAGGATCAAGAAAGCGGTGAACCCGTACAGGATCGCCGGCGCGGCGCGGCGGGCGAGCAGGCGCTTCCCGATCACGGCGCAGACGCCGATCAGGGCGGCGAGCACGGAAGCCGCCTTGTTTGGCTGGGGGAGACTCATTCCTTCTCCCCCTGTTCCGCTTCGTTCTCCTCCGCCGCCGTCTCTTCGGCCTCCGGCTCGGTCTTTTCCATGGAGATCACGCGGCTGCCCGGCAGCACGCGCATGACGCGCACGCCCTGGGTGGCGCGGCTGAGCAGGGAAACGCTGTCGGCCGCGAGGCGGATGATGGTGCCGTCGTTGGAGATGACCAGGATATCGTCGCCGGGCCGGACCATCTTCACGTCGGCCACGGGGCCGGTCTTTTCGGTAACGTTGTAGTTCTTCATGCCGAGGCCGCCGCGGCCGTGGACGCTGTATTCCTCCACCGCGGTGCGCTTGCCGTAGCCCTTCTCGGTAATGGACAGCAGGCTCTCCCCGGCGGCGGCGCTGCCCGCGCCGATGACGTAGTCGCCCTCGCGCAGGCGGATGCCGCGCACGCCGACGGCGGTGCGGCCCATGGGACGCACGTCGTTTTCGTCGAAGCAGACGGCGAGGCCGTTGCGCGTGGCGATGAGGATGTTCTCACTGCCGTCGGTGGGGATGACGGAGATCAGATGGTCGCCCTCGTCGAGCGTCAGGGCGCGGATGCCGTTGGCGCGGATGTTGCGCAGGGCGGACTGGGCCATGCGCTTGACGGTGCCGAAGCGGGTGACGAAGAAGAGGAACTTGTCCTCCTCCAGCCCGCGGGCGCGGATCATCGCGCTGACTTTCTCGCCGCTCTCGGTCTGGATGATGTTGATGATGTTGCTGCCGCGGGCGTTGCGTCCGGCCTCGGGGATGTGGTAGCCCTTCTTGATGAAGACGCGGCCCAGATCGGTGAAGAAGAGGATGTTGTCGTGTGTGGAGGCGGTGAACACGGTCTCCACGTAGTCCTCCTCCTTGGTGGCCATGGCGCGCACGCCCTTGCCGCCGCGGCCCTGGGCGCGGTATTCCTTCACCGGCAGGCGCTTGATGTAGCCGCCGTGGGTCAGGGTAAAGACGCACTGCTGCTCCTCGATGAGGTCCTCGACGTCGATCTCGTCGGCCACGTCCTGGATCTCGGTCTTGCGGCTGTCGCCGTACCTGTCGCGCAGGGCGAGCAGCTCGTCCTTGAGCACGCCCTTGATCTTTTCGGGGTCCGCGAGCAGGTCCTTGAAATAGGCGATCCTCTCCTCAAGCTCCTTGTACTCGTTTTCGAGCTTTTCCCGGTTGAGGCCCTGCAGCGCGATCAGGCGCATATCGCAGATGGCCTGCGCCTGCACGTCGTCCAGGCCGAAGCGCTCCATCAGGTTCTGCTTGGCGTTGTCGTAGCTTGAGCGGATGATGCGGATGACCTCATCGATGTTGTCCTGCGCGATCAGCAGGCCCTCCAGCAGATGGGCGCGCTCCTCGGCCTTGCGCAGGTCAAAGCGGGTACGGCGGACGATCACGTCCTCCTGGAAGTTCAGATACTCGTCGAGGATGTGCCGCAGGGAGAGGATCTTCGGCTGGGTCTGGTTGTTCACGAGCGCGAGCATATTGATCGAGAAGCTCGACTGCAGCGCGGTCTGGGCGAAGAGGCGGTTCAGGACCACCTGGGGGTTCGCGTCGCGCTTGAGCTCGATGACGATGCGCATGCCGTTGCGGTCGGTCTCGTCTCTGAGGTCGGAGATGCCCTCGAGCCGCTTTTCGTGCACCTGGTCGGCGATGTTGCGGATGAGCTGGCGCTTGTTGACCTGATAGGGCAGCTCCGTCACGATGATGCGGGTGCGGCCCTGGCCGTGCTCTTCAAACTCGGTGCGCGCGCGGATGACGACCTTGCCGCGGCCGGTGGCGTAGGCCTGCCGGATGCCGGCGCGGCCCATGATGATGCCCTTCGTGGGAAAATCCGGCCCCGTGATGTGCTGCATGAGATCGGCAAGCGTCGCCTCCGGATCGTCCAGCACGCAGACGCAGGCGTTGATGACCTCGGTCAGGTTGTGGGGCGGGATGTTGGTGGCCATGCCGACGGCGATGCCCGAGGAGCCGTTGACCAGCAGGTTCGGGAAGCGGGAGGGGAGCACGCGCGGCTCCTTCCGGCTCTCGTCGAAGTTGGGGTCCCAGTCCACGGTCTCCTTGTCGATATCGCGCAGCATCTCGTTGGAGATCTTCGAGAGCCTCGCCTCGGTGTATCGGTAGGCGGCCGGGGGGTCGCCGTCCACGGAGCCGAAGTTGCCGTGCCCGTCGACAAGCATGTAGCGCATGGAGAAGTCCTGCGCGAGACGCACCATCGCGTCGTATACGGAGGCGTCGCCGTGGGGGTGGTAGTGGCCCAGCACGTCGCCGACGCAGGTCGCCGACTTCTTAAAGGGCTTGTCGGAGGTCAGGCCGCCCTCGTACATGGTATAGAGGATGCGGCGGTGAACCGGCTTGAGGCCGTCGCGCACGTCGGGCAGGGCGCGCCCGACGATGACCGACATCGCGTAATCGATATAGCTGGTCTGCATTTCCCCGACCAGCTCCGATTCGGTGATGGCCTGATTGGGAAACGCGATATCCTCCGGTTTGTAATCTCTTTTATGTGCCATACTCAATCCTTTCCTTATTGGCTCCCCCGAAAGGGGAGCTGTCAGCCGCCGTCTCACGCAAGGCGGATGACTGAGGGGTTTGTCCGTTCTTCCGACGCGATAATTCGGGGCGTTGTACCGCTACGGACAAGCCCTCCGCCCCCGTGTGAGCACCGGGGCACCTTTGCCCTTACACAGGGGAGGCAAAGCGGAATTTTTTGATCAGATATCCAGATTCACAACGTATTTGGCGTTCTGCTCGATCCACTCGCGGCGCGGCTCGACCTCCTCGCCCATGAGCACCGTAAACACCTGGTCGGCCATGATGGCGTCGCCGAGCGTGATGCGGCGCAGGGAGCGCTTTTCCGGGTCCATGGTGGTCTCCCACAGCTCGTGCGGGTCCATCTCGCCGAGGCCCTTGAAGCGGTTGATGTCGACCTTCGCGTTGGGATTGTCGGCGCGCAGCTCGGCGCTGATCCGATCGCGCTGCTCGTCGGAATAGGCGACGCGCTGGGTCTTGCCGCGCGTGAGCTTATAGAGCGGCGGCACCGCGGAGTAGACGTAGCCGTGCTCGATGAGCGGGCGCATATAGCGGAAGAAGAAGGTCAGCAGCAGGGTGCGGATATGGCTGCCGTCGACGTCGGCATCGGCCATGATGATGATCTTGTGATAACGGAGCTTGTCGATGTTGAACTCGTCCCCGATGCCGGCGCCGAGCGCGACGATCAGGGGATAGAGCTTGTCGTTGCCGTAAATTTTGTCAGCCCGCGCCTTCTCCACGTTGAGCATTTTGCCCCACATGGCGAGGATGGCCTGGAAGCGGCTGTCGCGGCCCTGGATGGCGGAGCCCGCGGCGGAATCGCCCTCGACGATGTAGATCTCGCAGAGCGACGGGTCGCGCTCGTTGCAGTCCTGCAGCTTGTCCGGCATCTGGCCGCTCTCCAGCCCCGTCTTGCGGCGCACGGACTCGCGGGCCTTGCGCGCGGCCTCGCGGGCGCGGTTGGCCATCATGGCCTTTTCGAGAATGGACTTGGCCGCCGCCGGGTGTTCCTCGAAGTATTCGGTGAGCTGGTCGTTGACGATGCTGTCCACGAGCGTGCGGATGTAGGCGTTGCCGAGCTTCTGCTTGGTCTGGCCCTCAAACTGCGCCTCGGGGAGCTTGACGGAGATGACGGCGGAGATACCCTCGCGCACGTCGTCGCCGGAGACCTTGTCGTCGCCCTTGATGATGTTGTTTTTCTGCCCGTAGGCGTTGATGACGCGGGTCAGGGCCGTCTTGAAGCCCGTTTCGTGCATGCCGCCCTCGGGGGTGTGGATATCGTTGGCGAAGGAGACGAGGATCTCGCTGAAGCCGTCGTTGTACTGCATGGCGACCTCGGCGATGGCGTCCCCCTTCGAGCCGGAGAGATAGATGACCTCGCTGTGGATGGGGTTCTTGTTCTTGTTGAGGAAGCTCACGTACTCCCGGATGCCGCCCTGATAGCACATCTGCTCGCGGCGCTCGCGTCCCTCGCGCCGGTCCTCGATGGCGATCGTAAGGCCGCCGTTGAGGAAGGCCTGCTCGCGCATGCGCGTGTGCAGGATCTCATAGTCGTAGACCGTGTCGTCGAACATCTCGGGGTCGGGCTTGAAGCGCACGGTGGTGCCGCTCCTGTCGGTCTCGCCGACCACGTGGATAGGCTCGAGGATGTCGCCGCGGCTGAAGCGCATCTGGTAGATCTTTCCGTCCTTGTGGACCTGGACCTCCAGCCACTCGGACAGGGCGTTGACCACCGAGGCACCGACGCCGTGCAGACCGCCGGAGACCTTGTAGCCCCCGCCGCCGAACTTGCCGCCGGCGTGCAGGACCGTAAAGACGACCTCAAGCGCGCTCTTGCCGGTCTGCTCCTGGATATCCACCGGGATGCCGCGCCCGTTGTCGGACACGCGGATGATGTCCCCCGGCTCGATGACGACGTCGATCTGCGTGCAGTAGCCGGCCAGGGCCTCGTCGATGGAGTTATCCACGATCTCATATACGAGGTGGTGCAGGCCCGAGGACGAGGTGGAGCCGATGTACATGCCCGGCCGCTTGCGCACGGCCTCCAGGCCCTCGAGGACCTGGATCTGCGAAGCGTCGTATTCCTGTGTGACTTTTTCCGTGATATCTGCCATAGTTTCCTCCAAAGTGTCATTCTGAGCGCAGCGTAGAAGCCCACAGGGTATCAAAGGGAGATCCTCCGCTTCGCGCGGGATGACAGGGTAAAAAAATCTAAAGTATGCCGCTTTCCGCGCGGCGCAGCAGCGTGGACGAGGCCATCTGGCTCAGATACACGCTGCTCCTCTCCCCCTCCCGGCACACAACGAAGGACTTGGGAATGTCCTCGGCGGCGTTCACGACCTGTCCGGCCTTTTCGGCGGAGGAGAGGTATTTTCGCGTCAGGTGGGACTGGGAGGTGATGTCAAGGTCGAAGATACCGACGATGCTGTCGGTCCGCACGACCGTTCCTTTTCCTAAATGCAAATACATGCGCTCGCCTCCGGCTCCGCGGTTTTGAGATTTGAGTGTTGCGGAGCCGAGGGAAACGGATCCTTTTCTCAAAACGCACGACTCAAAGCTATCCCCGGATTCTTCCTTTTTCGACAAAGATCACCCGGCCGCCGGTGCGGCTGGAGATCTCGTCGTCCTCGCAGCAGGTGATCAGCGTCTGTCCGCCGCCGATGCGGTTGAGGACAAATTCCTGCCGCCGGGTGTCCAGCTCGGAGAGCACGTCGTCCAGCAGCAGGATCGGGGTCTCCCCGGTCTCCGCGAGGAAGATCTCCCGCTCGGCGAGCTTCAGGCTCAGCGCGGCGGTGCGCGTCTGCCCCTGGGAGGCGAAGCTGCGGGCCGGACGGCCGTTGATGTCGATCTCCAGATCGTCCTTGTGCGCGCCGGTCAGGCACTGGCCGCTCTCGAGCTCGGCCTGCCGGTGCTTCTCCTGGTGCTCACAAATATCGTAATAGATCTCCCGCGCCGGGGCGGCGGGGTCGCGCACGGTGCTGACCGTCTGATAGCGGATCGCAAGCTCCTCACCCTCCCCGGAAAACGCCCGGTGGATGGGGGGCGCGGCCTCGTTGAGCCGGGCCGCGAAGGCCGCCCGGTAGCGGATCAGGTGGGCGGAGGCGCGGGCCATCCCGTCGGAAAACTCGTCGAGCGTATCGAGCAGGGAGGGCTTCTCCCGCCAGTCCTTCAGGATGCGCGTCTTGTGCTCGTAGAGCCTGTTGAAGTCCGACAGGATCTCCGCGTAGCGCGGCCGGATCTGGGAGATGGCGTTGTCCAGCAGCCGCCGGCGCACGGCGGCGCCGTCCTTGATGAGGTTCAGATCGTCCGGGCAGAAGAGCACGGCGTTTACCTGTCCGGACAGCTCCGCGGCGGTCTTTTTCACGCCGTTGACGAGGATCTTCTTGGTTTGCCCCGGCTTCAGGCGGATCGATACGGTCTGATCCCGCTCATGGCTGCGGATCTCGGCTAGGATCTCCGCCTCGGAATAGCCGAAGCCCACCAGCTCCCGGTCGAAGCGGGTGCGGAAGCTCCGCCCGCACGAGAGCATATAAACGGCCTCCAGCAGATTGGTCTTCCCCTGGGCGTTCTGCCCGGAGATCACGTTGGTGCCCGGCGCGAAATCCACCGTCTCCCACTCGTAATTGCGAAAGCCGTTGAGGGCGATTTTGTCGATCCTCATGCCTGCGTCACTTCGAGGGTGAAGCGCTCGAAGCGCACCACGTCGCCGGGGCGCAGCTTCTTGCCCCTCATGGTGCATACTTCCCCGTTGACTGTGACCAGTCCCTCGCTGATGACCGTTTTGGCCTCGCCGCCGGTCCCGACCAGCGCGGCGTATTTCAGCAGGGAATCCAGCTTGATGTATTCGGTTTGAATGGCAATTTTTTCCATCTAATTTATTCCTTACAGGCTCCCCTTTCGTGGGAGCTGCCGCGGCAGAGGGGTTTTCTCTTATATAATGGCGTTTTGGACTTTGACCGCTCAGTCCCCCGCCCGCAGACGGACCGGCAGGATCATATAAGTGAAGCTGTCGCTGCCGTCGGCCGCGCGGAGCACGCAGGGGGACGAGGCGGTGTTGAGGCAGACGTTCAGCTCGTCGGTCCCGGCGGCCTTGAGCGCGTCCATCAGATAGCGGTCGTTGAAGCCGATCTCCAGCCCGTCGCCGCTGCCCTCGCAGCCGCAGACGTCCTCGGCCTTGCCGATGGGCGTGGCGCAGGCGCAGTCGATGCTGTCCTCGTTGAAGAACATATGGACGGGGCTGCTGTTGCGCTCGCTGATGATGAGGGCCACGCGGTCGATGACGGACATGAACTCGCCGCGGTCGACCTTGACGATATAGCGGAAGTTCTCCGGGATGGACTTGCGGTAGTTGAGGAAGTCGCCTTCGAGGCGGCGGGAGATGACCACCGTGTCGCCGATGGAGAAGGAGATATGCTTGGCCCCGACGGCGATGGCGACGGGATCGTCCTTATCTTCGCAGATGCGTTCGATATCGGAGAGGGCGGAGCCGGGCACGACAAAGCTGCAGTCGCTGCCCTCCCCGTCTTCAAGCGTTTCGCTGCGCTTGGCGAGGCGGTAGCCGTCCACGGAGACGAGCGTCAGCTCGCTGCCCTTCTTCTCAAACAGCGTGCCGGTGTAGATGGGGCGCACGTCGCTGTCGGAAACGGCGAAGATGGTCTGGTTGATCATGCTGCGCAGGGTCTTCTCTGGCAGTCGCAGGGTATTAAGACCGTCCACACCGGGGATCTCGGGGTAATCCTCCGCGCTCATACCCATGAAATTGAACTCGCTGCGTCCGCATTTGACCTTGACGCCGCAGCCGCCGTCGGTGCTGATGGTTACGATGCCGTCGGGCAGCTTGCGGATCATCTCACCCAGGAAGCGGGCGCCGATCACAACGGAGCCGGCCTCGGCGATATCCGCCTGCACAAAGGTGTAGATGCCCTTTTTCAGGTCGTAGCCCGTAATTTTCAGATCGCTGTCCGCCTGCAGCAGCAGGCCCTCGAGGGCCTGGATGGGGCTTTTGGAGGCTGCCGCGCGGGAAGCGACGGCGATAGCGGCCTGCAGGACGTACTTTTCACAAGAGAACTTCATTTCATTTCCTCCGTTAATCAAAACGCTTTCTGTCTGTCAATCAATCTTATTTTTTTAGTAGCGCTCGTAGTAGAGCGATTTTTTGTGGAAAAGTCGGAAAAAGCCTGGGAGCGGGCGGCCTTGCGCTGTTGAGAAAATTGTGAACAAAAAATGACTTGTCCACACGGCGCCTCGTCAAAACGTTCTCCACACGGGGCTTTTCCACTTTCCACATGAAATTGTGGTCAGAGCACGGCGCTGTTGGTGGTGATGTTCGACGTGATGTCGCGGATGATCTCGGCCATCTGCGGGTCCTTGAGCGTCAAGTCCTCCACCTTCCGGATGGAGGAGAGCACGGTGGCGTGGTTCCTGCCCTCGTACTGCTCGCCGATGTCCTTGAGGGAGAGGCTGGTGAGCGTCCGGATCAGATACATGGAGACCTGGCGGGCCATGGCGGTATTTTTCGAGCGGCTCTGCCCGCGCAGATCCTCTTCCCGGAGGGAGTAGTATTTCGCGGTTTCCCGGATGATGCGCTCGGGCTTGGGGATATCGGGGCCGTTGCGCGTGACGTCCTTGATGGCGCGCTCCACGGCGTCCTTGTTGATCACGTCGTTCAGGATCTCCTTATAGGCCGTCAGGCGCTTGATGACGCCCTCGAGCTGGCGCACGTTCGCAGTGATGTTCTTCGCCACGTGCTCCACCGCCTCGTCGGAGAGGATGAGGCCGAGCTGCGCGGCCTTGTTGCGCGTGATGGCGATGCGCGTCTCCAGATCGGGCGGGTCGATGCTCGCCATCAGGCCGCCCTCGAAGCGGGTGCGCAGGCGGTCGTCCAGCAGGGACATCTCCAGAGGCGGTCGGTCGGAGGTGATGACGATCTGGTGACCGGCCTCGTAGATATTATTGAAGGTATGGAAGAACTCCTCCTGCGTGCTCTGCTTGCCGGCGATGAACTGGATGTCGTCCACCAGAAACAGGTCGACGTTGCGGTATTTGGTGCGGAACTCCTCCGCCGTGCCCTCGCGGATTGCCTTGACCATCTGGTTGGTGAACTCGTCGCCCTTGATGTAGGCGATGCGCTGCCTCGGGTCGCGGGTGTGGATCGCCTGGCCGATCGCCAGAAGCAGATGGGTCTTGCCGAGACCGGAGTTTCCGTAAATGAACAGGGGGTTGTAGTTCTTGCCCGGCTTGTCCGCCACGGCGATGGCTGCCGCGTGGGCGAACTTGTTGGAGTTGCCGACGATGAAGCGGTCGAAGGTGTAGCCTTCCATCTCGGGCAGGGCGTTTTCCTCCCGGGCGGTGGACTCAAAATCGTTGATCTCGTCCCCGGCCAGCACCAGCAGCTCGAAATTCGCGGAAAACAGGTCGGAAAGGGCGGAACGGATGGCCTCCCCGTAGCGCTGCGTGATGATGGTCCGCTTGAAATCGGTGCTGGTGTGCAGGATCAGCCGGCAGTCCTCCAGCTCGACGGGCCTGCAGTCGGCAAACCATGCGTTGATGGCCGTGGGCGTAAGCTGGCGGGAGAGGATCTTTAATATTTCTTCCCAAAGTTCCTGGAGAGAATTCATGGCGAGCACCTCAAATAATGCATGCGCGAAGCGTAATCTAATTCAAATTATTTTACCACAAAAACAGAAAACTTTCAAGAACTAAATATAATATAGAAAGAGGACTCACCGAAGGGTGCGTCCTCTTTCTGCCGTTGCCGTTTCTTTGTCTTACTTTTTCTTCAGCTCCTCGAGGATGGCGGTGAGCAGCTCCTCGGAAGTGGGCTTGGGGTCCTCCGCCTCGGCTGCTGCTGCAGCTTCCTCTTCCTTCTTCTTCATGTTCTCGGACATCTCGTGCGCCTTGTTGATCGCTTTGATGACGGAGAAGAGCACAAGCGCGATGACGAGGAAGTTGATGATAGCGCCCACGAAGGTGCCGAAGCCGAGCACGATGGCCTCGGTGCCGGCCGCTTCGTCCGCCGCGCGCAGGGTGACGTTCAGGGCGTCGGTGTTCGGAGAGCCGAAGATCCACGCCAGCAGCGGGGTAATGACGTCGGAAACGAGGGAGCCCGTGATCTTGCCGAAGGCGCCGCCGACGATCACGCCGATCGCCATGTCGATGACGTTGCCGCGGGAGATGAAGGCCTTGAATTCATCAAAGAACTTTTTCATTTTATTTTCCTCCAATATATATAAAATTTTGGATATTTATGTATTTTACTTGATATTCAATTTGTTTTTCCCGCAGCTTTGCCGCGGGAAAAACTCTGATAGGCGAGCCGAGCGAGCCCTCGTTCCGACCAAACGAGGCGTTCCCCCGCAAGCCGAGTGCGATAAGAGCGAGTATTAAAAAGTAAAACGCAGATTCACTTTTGAGGAACCAGAACTTTTTTCCCGCCCATGTACGGCCAGAGCACCTCGGGGACCGTGACGCTGCCGTCGGCCTGCAGGTGGTTTTCGAGGAAGGCGATGAGCATGCGCGGCGGTGCGACGACGGTGTTGTTGAGGGTGTGGGGCAGGTAGGTCTTGCCGTCGGCGCCCTTGACGCGCATCTTCAGGCGGCGGGCCTGTGCGTCGCCGAGGTTGGAGCAGGAGCAGACCTCAAAGTATTTCTGCTGGCGCGGGGACCAGGCTTCGATATCGCAGGACTTGACCTTCAGGTCTGCCAGGTCGCCGGAGCAGCACTCGAGCTGGCGGACGGGGATTTCCAGGCTGCGGAACAGCTCGACGGAGAAGCGCCACATCTTTTCGTACCAGGCCATGGAATCCTCGGGCTTGCAGACGACGATCATCTCCTGCTTCTCGAACTGGTGGATGCGGTAGACGCCGCGCTCCTCGATGCCGTGCGCGCCCTTTTCTTTGCGGAAGCAGGGGCTGTAACTCGTGAGCGTCTGGGGCAGGCTCTCCTCGGGGATGATCTGGTCGATGAATTTTCCGATCATCGAATGCTCGGAGGTGCCGATCAGATACAGATCCTCGCCCTCGATCTTGTACATCATAGCGTCCATATCGGTCTGGCTCATCACGCCCTCGACGACGTTGCCGTGGATCATGAAGGGCGGGATGCAGTAGATAAAGCCCTTGTCGATCATGAAGTCGCGCGCGTAGGCCAGCACGGCGGAGTGCAGCCGCGCGATATCGCCCATGAGATAATAGAAGCCGTTGCCGGAGACGCGGCCGGCGGCGTCCATGTCCACGCCGTTGAAGCGCTCCATGATCTCGGTGTGGTAGGGGATCTCAAAATCTGGCACGACGGGCTCGCCGAAGCGCTCGACCTCGACGTTGGCGCTGTCATCCGGGCCGATGGGCACGGAGGGGTCGATGATGTTCGGGATATTGAGCAGGAGCGTGCGGATGCGCGCGGCGTACTCGTCCTCGAGGCGCTCAAGCTCCGCGAGCCGCTCGTCGTTGGCCTTGACGGCGGCCATGTTGGCGTCGATCTGCGCCTGGATGGCGGCTTTCTCATCCCCGTCCGCCTTTTTCAGTTTGCCGAAAAGGGGACCGTTTGCCTTGCTGAGCTGGTTCTTTTTGGCGCGCAGATCGCTTGCCTCGGTGATGGCGGCGCGGTTCTTCGCGTCAAGATCCAGCACCTCGTCCACCATCGGGAGCTTGGCGTCCTGGAACTTTTTCCTGATATTTTCCTTGACGATCTCGGGATTTTCTCTGATAAAGCGAATGTCCAGCATAAGTATTCTCCTATTCTATCTGAGATGGCGCAGCGCGTCGATCAGCTTTTCCCGATCGTCTGCGTCGTAGTATTCCAATTCGATCCTGCCGCCCTTGCGCCCGTCGTTCAGATGGACGCGGCGGCCGAGGATGCGGCTGAGCTCGTCGGAGATCTCCGCCGCGTAATCCACGGCGAGGCCGTCCTTCTCCCCGCCCTTCTTTGCGGAGGTCTGCCGCAGGAGGCGGTTGGCGAGCTGCTCGGTACGCCGTACGGAGAGGGACTTGCTGATGACCTCTCTGGCCGCGTCGAGCTGCCGCGCGCTGTCGGTGATGGGGATGAGGGCACGCGCATGGCCGGCGGAGAGCTCCTTCTTCTCCACCAGCTCCATGACCGCGGGACTCAGGCTCAGCAGGCGCAGGGAATTGGTCACGGCGGGACGGGAGCGGCCCACGCTCCGCGCCGCCTCCTCCTGCGTCAGACCGTAGTCGTTGATGAGGCTTTGGTAGCCCTTCGCCTCCTCGATCGGGTTCAGATCCTCGCGCAGCAGGTTCTCGACCAGTGCCAGCTCCGCGGTGCGGCGGTCGTCGGCCTCCAGGACGCGGACCGGGACTTCCTCCAGCCCTGCCATCCTCGCCGCGCGCCAGCGGCGCTCGCCGGCGATGATCTGGTAGTAACCGCTCTCCAGCCTGCGCGCGACGATGGGCTGGATCACGCCGTACTGCGCGATCGAGTCCGCCAGCTCGCTGAGCGCCTGCTCGTCAAAGTATTCCCGGGGCTGCTCGCTGCGCGGCTCCACCTTGCTGATCGGCAGCGTCAGCAGTTCCCCGGCCTCGTCCTCGTAGGCGTCGCCGCCGAAGAGCGCGTCCAGACCGGTACCGAGGCCTTTTTTCTCTTTTGCCATGCTTTACTCCTTCTGTTTGGCCAGAAATTCCGCCGCGAGCGCCATATACGCCCGGCTCCCCTTGTTGCTGCGGTCGTAGAACACGCCGGGGATGCCGTGGCTGGGGGCCTCGGACAGACGGATGCTGCGCGGGACCACCGTCTCGTAGACCTTGTCGGGCAGGTGCCTGCGCAGCTCGTTGGCCACCTGCGTGGTGAGGTTGGCGCGCGCGTCGTACATGGTGAGGATGATGCCCTCAACCTGCAGCTTGCGATTGAGCTTTTTGGAGCACATGCGGATGCTCGTCATGAGATCCGCGATCCCCTCCAGCGCGTAATATTCGCACTGCATCGGGATCAGCACGCTGTCGGCCGCCACAAGGGCGTTGACCGTCAGCAGCTCCAGAGACGGCGGACAATCGATAAAAATGTAATCATAGTCGCTGTAAAGCTTCTGCAGCGCGTCTTTCAGGATAAACTCGCGACGGTCCGCCTCGATCAGCTCTACTGAGGCGGCGGCCAGCTCCTTCCCGGTGGGGATCACGTCGCCGCAGTCTGTATGACGGACGCAGGCCTCGGGCAGGACGCCGTTGATCAGCATGTCATAGGTGTTGGGACGGCTGCTTTTGGCCACACCCATGCCGGAGCTCGCGTTGCCCTGCGGGTCGCAGTCCACAAGCAGCACGCGCTTGCCCATGCTGCTGAGTGCAGCCGTCAGATTGACGCAGCTTGTGGTTTTTCCCACGCCGCCCTTTTGGTTTGCAAAAGCGATAATCTTTGCCATAGGCTCTCTCCTGTTTCAGTGAGTGCATTATAGCAGGACTGGGCGCTAAATTCAATGTTTCACGTGAAACTTTCTGCGTTTTTTACCCCAATGTTTCACGTGAAACACATTGGAGGGAAAACGATCCGCTCCGTTTCCGCAAAGCGCCGCGAAAACCGCGCGTCTCCTATGTCATCCTGAGGAGCATAGCGACGAAGGATCTCGCGCGGATGCGAGATCCTTCGCTTCGCCCGGAACGACAGGGGGGTAGGCGGAAAATCATCCGATCATCCCACCAACAGGTCGACGTCCTCGATGCTGAGACCCGGATGCAGCGCGAGGTTGATCCCGTATGCCAGCACCCGGGCGACCGAGCGCACCGCGCTGTCGATAAAGCGCGGTGTGACGAACAGGTCGCCCAGCTCGCCGCAGGGCGAAAGCGCCGAGGCGTCGATCACGGTCGGCACGCCGACCGCGATCACGGGTACCCCCAGCGAGCGCTCGTTGAGTGCCTCCCGGTCGTTGCCCACGCCGGAGCCGGGCGCGATCCCGGTGCTGCAGATCTGGACGGAGCGGCACAGACCCTCCAGCGCCGAACCGGCCAGCGCGTCGATGGCGATGACGCAGGCGGGGTGCACAGCGTCGCAGAGTGCGCGCACCTGCGCGGCGCTCTCCAGCCCCGTGGTCCCCAGCACCCCGGTGCGGCAGAGCAGGGTCGGGGAAAAGGCGGCGAAGGCGGGATCTCCGCGTTCCTTGAGATGGCGGGTCACCAGCAGGCTCCCGGCGGCCAGCGAGCCGAGCGCGTCGGGCGTGACGTCGGGGTTGCCCAGCGCCGCGATCAGGACGCAGCGCTCCCCCGTCTCCGGCAGGCAGCGCCGAAGAAGCTCCGCCACGGCGGCCGCGCCGTCGACAAAACGCCCGTCCCCCCGCGAGAGCGGGGAAGGGAGCTCCAGCGTGTAATACCGGCCCGGCGCCTTCCCCAGCGCCGCGGCGCCCCGCGCGTCCAGGATCTCCACGGCGGTCAAGGGCAGTCCGTGCAGTTCTCCGCTCTCGGCGCGCACGCCGGGCAGCGCCGCCGTCTCTCCCTCGCCGCGCAGCCAGAGGCTCCTCGCCTCGCTGGCGAGGTCAGTTCTTCCAAAGATTTCCATATATTTCCCGGGCTCCTCTCATGATGGATCTATATATTGTGGTGAAATTTGCGAAAAAATAACCCTTGCTACAAGAAGAAAAAAACTCAAAAAAATTGTGAAAAAATGCTTGCTTTTCAAGGCTTTCTTTGCTATAATCTCTAAACGCGAATGTTATGATTACAGCATCGCAGGCAATTTTTGTAGGAGGAGGTGGCGATTGAAACATGGCCAACATTAAGTCTTCCGCCAAGAGAGACGAAAAGTCCAAGCAGCTCAGAGCGAAGAACCGCGCCGACAAGACCGAGCTCAAGACCATGATGAAAAAGTTTGACGCAGCTGTTGCCGAAGGCAACCGCGAGACAGCCGTCAGTGCCTATAAAGTTGCTGTTAAGACTGTTGACCGCGCGGCCGGTAAGGGTCTGCTGCACAAGAACAACGCAGCGCACAAGAAGTCCGCGATGGCAGGCAAGCTCAACGAGATGGCGTAATCTGCCGAAATGGCAACGTAAGGGGACGCGAAAGCGTCCCCTTTGCGTTTTTTCACAGATTGTTTACGAATCCGGCGGCGGCCGGCGCGCCTCCCGGCTTGACGCGGCGGAGCGGAGCGGGTATACTTTTCTTTGTTCATCGCAAAGGAGACGCTTCCATGGAAAAAAAGCTGATGCTGATCATCAATCCCGCGGCAGGCCGCGGGGCGTACAAGCTGAATATCGGCGACGCGCTGCAGATTCTGGACGCGGGCGGATACCGCACCACGCTCTACTATACCGCCGCGCCGACCGACGCCACCCGCTTTGCCGCGCAGTACGGCGCGGCGTACGACGTGGTGGCCTGCATCGGCGGCGACGGGACGCTCAGCGAGGTGATCGCCGGGCTGATGCGGCTCGAGCGCAAGCCGCGCATCGGGTATATCCCCATGGGTACCGCGAACGACGTGGCCACGACGCTCAACCTGCCGAAGAACGACACGGTGGGCGCCGCGCGGCGCATCCTGAGCGGCACGCCGCACCCCTACGACGTGGGCGGCTTCGGCGGGAAGGAGTATTTCGCCTATATCGCGGCCTTTGGCGCCTTTACGGATGTGAGCTACGCCACGCCGCAGGACCAGAAGAAGGCGCTGGGGCATCTGGCCTATGTGCTGCAGGGCATGGCCTCCCTGTCCAAGCTGGAGACCTATCACACGCTCGTCGAGTACGACGACGGCGTGATCGAGGAGGATCTGCTGTACGGCAGCATGTCCAACTCCACCTCGGTCGGCGGGCTGGTCCGTTTCACGGAGGAGATGGTCGGCCTCGGCGACGGCATGAGCGAGCTTGTGCTGGTGAAGGACCCCAAGACCGTGGACGGTCTGGGCGATCTGGTGGGGAGCGTTTTAAGCCAGAGCTATGAGAGCGAAAAGCTGATCATCCTGCACACGAAGAAGGCCCGCTTCACCTTCACCCGTCCGGTGGCCTGGACGCGGGACGGCGAGGCCGGCGGCGAGCACAGGAGCGTGGAGCTGTGCAACTACCACGCGCCGATCGAGTTTATCTTCTGAATCGCAAAGCCTTCGAACCTGTCATTCTGAGCGCAGCGAAGAATCTCGGCGTTTACGCACGGATTTGAGATCCTTCGCGCCGCCCGGGATGACATTTTTTTCGGCGAAGTGCAAAGACGCAGGTTTTTCTTGCAATCCCGGGAGAGAATGGTATAATAAAGCCCTGTTAAATTTGAGTGCCGCAAAAGCGGCACAAAGAAAGGATGGCGTCCCATGGAACGAGTGAAAATCTCCGCGATCTTTGCCGATCCCAAGGCTTACGACGGACAGCGCATGACCGTCTGCGGCTGGGTCCGCACGGTGCGGGACATGAAGAACTTCGGCTTTATCGAGCTCAACGACGGCAGCAACTTCAAGCCGCTGCAGGTCGTATTTGAGAGGTCCGGCCTGAACAATTACGATGAGATCGCCCGGCAGAACGTGGGCGCCGCCCTGATCGTGCGCGGCACGCTGGTGCTGACCCCGGAGGCCAAGCAGCCCTTTGAGCTCAAGGCGGACGAGATCGCGGTGGAGGGCGTCTCCACGCCCGACTATCCGCTGCAGAAGAAGCGCCACAGCGTGGAATTCCTGCGCACGATCCAGCACCTGCGCCCCCGCACCAACCTGTTCTCCGCGGTCTTCCGCGTGCGCAGCGTGGCGGCCAACGCGGTGCATGAATTCTTCCAGAGCCGCGGCTTTGTGTATGTGCACACGCCCATCATCACCGGCTCCGACGCCGAAGGCGCGGGGCAGATGTTCCGCGTGACCACGCTCGATCCCGACAACCCGCCCCGCACCGAGGACGGCAAGGTCGACTTCAGCAAGGACTTCTTCGGCAAGGCCACGAACCTGACCGTTTCCGGCCAGCTCAACGCCGAGAACTTTGCCATGGCCTTCGGCGACGTATACACCTTCGGCCCGACCTTCCGCGCCGAGGTCTCCTACACCCAGCGCCACGCGGCCGAGTTCTGGATGATCGAGCCGGAGATGGCCTTTGCCGATCTGGGCGACTACATGGACACCGCCGAGGCGATGGTCAAGTACATCATCAACTCGGTGCTCGAAAAGTGCCCGCAGGAGATGCAGTTCTTCAATGCCTTCGTGGACAAGGGCCTGCTTGAGCGCCTGCAGAACGTCGTATCCAACGAGTTCGGGCGCGTCAGCTACACCGAGGCGGTCGAGCTCCTGCTCAAGAGCGGGAAGAAATTCGATTACCCCGTGCAGTGGGGTATCGACCTGCAGACCGAGCATGAGCGCTATCTGACCGAAGAGGTCTTTAAAAAGCCCATCTTCGTCACCGACTACCCCAAGGAGATCAAGGCCTTCTACATGCGCCTCAACGACGACGGGAAGACCGTCGCCGCGGCGGACTGCCTCGTGCCCGGCATCGGCGAGATCAGAGCTCGGCATGAAGGAAGAGGATTACTGGTGGTATCTGGACCTGCGCCGCTACGGCAGCTGCCGCCACGCGGGCTTCGGCCTCGGCTTTGAGCGCATGGTCATGTACCTGACGGGCGTGTCGAACATCCGCGACGTGGAGCTTCACCCCCGCACCACCGGCAACGCCGACTTCTGATTGATCACAGGAAATGTCATTCTGAGCGAAGCGAAGGATCTCTCAGAATGACATTTTTCTATACGGAGAGAGCATCATGGCAAGACAAAGGAAAAGAAAAAACAGCGTCGTCCCGGCGCTGCTTCTGCTGTTGTTGCTGCTTGCGGCGTGTGCGCTGCTGCTTCTGCGCGTGCGCGGCGGCGCGCCCGCGCCGACGGCGCCCGTCGAGACCGTGACGCCCGCGCCCACGCCGGAGCCGACGCCCGACCCGACCCCGGAACCCACCCCCGAACCCACGCCTGAGCCGACCCCGGAGCCGACGCCGGAACCGATCCCCTATACGATCGACGAGAACGTGCTGATCGCCCCCGCGCCCGACCCCGCCCGCTTCGGCGAGAGCGAGGAAACGGCGGAGCTTGTGTCGCTCCTGCAGACGGAGGAGGCGCAGCGCCTGATCGCGGGGCGGGAGCTGGTATGGAACCCGGAGATCGAGCGCTTCCCCGGCTCTACGGTGCGCTGGTATTTTGACGAGACGATCCTCTGCATCGTCTGGCAGGAGGTGGAGGCGCGCGAGGTCGGCACCTTTGCCGAGGTGATCGTGGCGGACGGCTCGCAGCTTCGCCGCCGCATCGCCGGGGACGAGCCCTTCAGCCTCCAGTTTGCCACGACCACGGACTTTGCACAGGACTCCAACGCCGTGCTGTGCCTCGGCGGCGACTTCTATCACCACGGCCGCGCCTGCGGTGTGGTGGTGTATCAGAGGCAGATCCTGCGCTTTGAGCCGGTGACGAGCGACAATTGCTATATCACGGCGGACGGGGATATGCTCTTTAGCTATCGCGGCCAGTTTGCGACGCAGGAGGAGGCGGAGCGCTTCCTTGCGGAAAACGACGTGCTCTTTTCCCTCTGCTTCGGGCCGGTGCTCATTGACGACGGGGTGGACGTCACGCCCACGAGCTACCAGTGGGGCGAGATCAACGATACCTATGCCCGCAGTGCGCTGGGACTTCTGGACCGGCACCACTACCTGACCATGAACCTCAACTGCGGCAGACCCGGCACGGAGTACTACTATCTGGCGACGCTGCGGCAGGAGGCGGACGCGATGCTCGCGCGCGGCTGCGTCAAGGCTTACGCGCTCGACGGCGGTCAGACCGCGACAACGGTCTTCGGCGGCGAGCGGGTGAACCCGGTGCAGTTCGGCTGGGAGAAGCCGATCAGCGACGTGATCTACTTCTGCACGGCCCTGCCGGAGGCGCAGAAGACTTTGCCTGAAAACTGAAAACTGACAAACGAGGCGGCGACCGTTCGGTCGCCGCCTCGTTTGTCACGCCTCCATCTGCCGCCCGAGAAAGAGAGCGGCCGCCATGGCGAGCTTGTATTCCACCTCGCCGCCGGGCGCGCTGCCTCTGGGTGTGATGAAGAGCACGCAGCCGAGCACGTCGCCCTCGGCGAGGATCGGCACGGCGACGGACAGACAGAATTTCTCGTCCGCCGGGGATACGGGCAGGGTGCTGCCGCCGGTGAGCTGCCGGTAGGCGCTGCGCCCGTCCATGATCTCGCCGAGCTGGGGGCTGACGGCCTTCTCCAGCAGCTCTTTTTTTGCGCCGCCCGAAATGGCGATCACCGCGTCCCGGTCGCAGACGGCGGCGATGGCGTCCGCGCTCTTGCGCAGGCTCTCGCAGACCTGCGCGGCGAAGTCCGTCAGCTCCCCGATGGGGGAGTATTTCTTGAAAATCAGCTCCCCGTCTTTGTCGGTGAAGATCTCCAGCGGGTCGCCCTCGCGGATGCGCATGGTGCGGCGGATCTCCTTCGGGATGACCACCCTTCCCAGGTCGTCGATGCGCCGCACGATCCCTGTTGCCTTCATATGCAAAATTCCTCCTGTTTTTCTATCTGTTGTCTCAGATAGTATTTGCAGGAGGATTTTTCGTTATACAGACCCGTGCCGGACACTTGCGTCGGCGGCGTGTTGAAAGAAGCTTCGCCGGATGATATAATGAATATCAAATGATGAAACGCCGCAAAGCGTCTCGCGCGCCGTGTTGCGGCGCAGCAAAACAGCGGGGCTGCTTTACCCGATGTTCATTGCCATGGGCATTGGGCGAAGGATTCCGATCGTCCTTGGACGGTTGGGCGGCAGGAAGTCTTTTTGACGCGACTTTTTAAACGGGAAAGCGAGGGAGCGGGACATGAAAAGCGTCTACTTTGTTCGCCACGGCGAATCCCGGTGGAATGTAGAGGACAGGATCTGCGGCGTGACGGATTCTCCTCTCACGGAAAAAGGCCATCGGCAGGCGATCGAAACGGGCAAAGCGATCCTCGCGGCCGGGGTCCGCGCCGATTGGATCCTCAGCTCCCCTCTTAAAAGGGCTTTTGCGACCGCGCAGCACATTTCGGAGATGACCGGGCTTCCGCTCCGGGAGGAGCCGCGGCTGATCGAGCAGGCCTTCGGGATCTGGGAGGGCAGCAGCCCGCGAAACAGCGAGGCCTTCTTTCGGGCCAAGCAGAACTTCATTGATTCCTTCGGCGGCGGCGAGTCGATGTTCCGGGTCGCGCAGCGGATCTACAATCTGCTCGATGAGCTCAGGCTTGATGAGCATACGGTTATCCTCGTCGCGCACAACGGGATCGCCCGCTTCGTAAAATCCTATTTCCGGGACATGGGCAACGAGGAATTTGCGGACTTCGGGGTAAAGAACGGCGAGATCTGCCGTTTTGACTTCACGCCGTGACGAAGTCGGCGCCAAGCGTGAGCTGATCGCCCCGCTCTGGAGCGCGGACAAGAAGCGGGCGCTCAACGCGATCCACCAAGCCTTTGAGCGGGACGGCGTGCGGCAGGGAAAGCGCCGGAACGAGGGATCAACGGAAAAAATCGGCATTTGAGGAGGCTGAGCAGATGGACACGAAGGCTTTTTGGCACGATGTATTGTCAAAGAAGCGAGAAGCGTTACTTACATATTTTTGGGACGACGCCATCATTCGCTGGCATTGCTCCAATGAGTGTTTCACCGTTTCGGAGTATGTGAGGGCAAATTGCGAGTATCCGGGCAAATGGGACGGAGAGATTGAACGTATGGAGGAAATGGGAGATACCGTCATTTTGGCGGGACGTGTATTTCCGGCAGAGGAAAGAGCATCCTTCCATGTTGTTAGTTTTATCAAGCTGAGGGAGAGGAAAATCTCCGAACTGGACGAATACTGGGCTGCTGACGGTGATGCGCCAACATGGCGCAAGGAAATGATGATAGGAAAGCCGATTCGTTAAATACCGGTTTGCCGAACAAAAAAACGGGGTCATAGAGAAAGGAATATGCGGAATTGTCCGAAGTACGGGAAAGGACGGACGCGGGAAGATCAGATGGTCCGTGCCCGCCTGCTGGAAGAGGTAGAATATCATCCGTTTCGCGGCCTTCCGGAGGTATATCGGGATCTATCCCGGCGGCGAGGCACCGAGGTGTTCGCGGACCGGCAGGGCGATTACCACACGAGCAAAGGAACAATCCGGCTTCCGCACGATAAGGAGCTGCCGCTGGCGCAGATCCGGTACATAGCCGTCCGGGGTTATAAGAAGAACGCCAAGCGGTGACGCGGCGGGATGGCGCATGAATTACCGTAAAAGGCAAAAATCCTCCTGCCGTTCCATCTGTTGGTTCAGACAGCTTTTGCAGGAGAATTTTTTATAAGGCGGCGCGGCCGGGAAAGGGGCGCGGGCGCGTGTCAGAGCGTGATCCAGTACTGCTCGAGCAGCTCGCCGTCGTCCGGCTCAAAGACCGTGCGCTCGTACACCCCGCCGTTTGCGAGGATCGTGCGGCGGCTGCCCTCGTTATCCGGCAGACAGGCCACCATGACTTTTTCGAGCCCCAGCGCGCGGCAATAGTCCAGCGATTCGCGCAGCATCCATTTTGCGACGCCCTTGCGCCGCTCGTCCGGTCGGACGGAGTAGCCGATATGCCCCGCGTACTGCGCGAGGTACTCGTTGAGCCGGTGGCGCACCTGGAGCATGCCGAGCACGCGCCCGTCGTCCTTGCGCACGCAGAGAAACTGCGTGGCCTGCACGAGATGCGGCGGCACAGTCGCGGGGTCCTCGTAGAGCCGCACCTGCCGCAGCCAGTCGGCGGGGTCCTCGAAACGGCGCAGCGGCCCCGCACCGTCGAGGCCGTCCCCGGCGGCCAGAAAGGCCTGCCGGTATTCGCGCACCTGCTCCAGATGTTCCTCGCAGGGGCGCACAAGCTTCCAGCGTTCCACGGTTTACTTTTTGCGCATCTTTTTGGCGTACCAGAACATCCAAATCACGATACAGACCAGGACGACGGCTACCACAATGCCGAGGATCAGGTTGAACAGACTGCCGACGACGCCGGCGGTGCCCTGGATGAGCTTGACGATCAGCAGAAAGCCGAACACCAGCACCGCAAGCAGCACGACCAGACGGGAGATCTCTTTGGTACTCATCGTTCCTTTTCCTTTCCTGCCAGCGCCCCGAAGGGCGATAATGAAGAGAATCCGTATAGACTCAGTCGCCCAGGAGCCTTTTGATCTGCCGTTCGCCCGCCTCCGGGCAGACCGCCCGCAGCAGCGCGCAGACGCGCTCCCGGGAGAGGGCCGGGTCTTCCCGATAGGCCTCGCGCATGAAATCCGCGCCGAAGAGCGCCTCCGGCACGGCATAGCGCGCCACGCCCCAGCCGTATTCTTTCCCCAGCCGGTCGCGCATATACGCGAAATCGGCGATCACGACGTAGCACTGCATCTGCAGGCGGGTGATGCGCGGATCGAAGCCCTTCTCCCCGCCCTTGCCGAAGCCGGAGAGGAGCTTGAGCTCCCTGCTCAGGAGCGTCCCCCGCTGCGCCAGCGCGTCATAGATCTGCTTGTCGGCAAAGGGGGCGAAGCCGTCGTCGTACAGGGCGTCGAAATCGTAGCCGCGGCGGCGGTAGTTGGCGAAGACCGGGAAGAGATCCCGGCGGATGAAGCCCGCGCGCCCCCGGAAAAACTTGCCGTATACGGCCTCGCCCGTGCGGGCGACGGGCCCCTTCCATTCCCACGGGCCCTCCCGCTCGTCGGAAAACCAGAGCTCCGGCGGCGTATGCTCGGCGATGGAGAAGCCGGGGATCTCGTTTTTGAAGAAGGGCAGAAAGCCCAGGCGGCGCACCGCGTCGAGGAGGGCTTTGGGGCTGTTCAGAACGCCGACGGATTCCATGCCTTAACCGAGGCGCTCGAAGCCGTCTTCGGGCTGCGGCGCGGGCGCGGCGCGGACTTCGCGCAGGTTGCAGACCATGGCCCAGTTATAGAGCATCAGCAGCATCGAGGTGCCGATCAGCATGATCTGCATGCCGGTGTGGCGGTTGTCCGCGAGGCAGAGCAGGCAGAGCGTCCCGCCGAGCATGGCGTCAAAACGGGCGCGCTCAGGTTTGGGAGCGCCGAAAACGAAGCCCGCAAAGCGGGTGAAGGCGAACATGACCACCGCGGCGGTGAACATTTCGGGCACGTAGGCCCAGAGGACGCTGTTGATGGAGTTGGCGCGGTAGAGATAGACGATCCAGGCCGCGAAGAGCAGGATGGGCGGCAGGCTCACAAGGCACAGGAGGCCGGAGCGGTCCTCCTCCCGGTGGGCAAGCTCGAGCAGCAGCGGCGCGGACAGGCCGCTGAGGACGCCGAGGACGGAGAGCAGGCGCAGAAAGCCCGCGAACTTGTCGGTCTCGGACCTGGCCAGCAGGGCCAGCGACCCGAGCACGAGGACGGCGCCGGCGACCCAGCAGAGGACGCTGAAGAGGCGGTAGTCGTTGCCGAGCGCGCCGACGAAGTCCTCCGGGACGGCGAGATGCCGCGTTCTGTCCTTATCCAGAAAACGGTAAAAAACCACGGCGGCGGCGATGAGGAAGGCGGGCACCAGGACGTTGAAGGCGCTGCGGTCGACGAGGCCGAGGTCGTTGAAAGCGATCATGACCTGCAGCCAGCGCAGGAAGACGCCGAAGGCGCCGGCGCCGGCCACATAGCAGGTGATCTCCAAAGCTTTTTTTTGCATATTGTTCGTTCCCATCCCATAGAGTATAGAGAAATCAAAAGAGCTCCTGACGGATCGCCGGGGATTCCCGGCATGAAAATGCGTATCTTATATTTTATACGCATTTCCATCCTGCGTCAAGACTTGCGGCTTGAAACGGAGGAACCGATGAAAAAATCGATCCTGTGCGCGTATCTCTGCCTGCTTGCCTGCTTCCTGCTGCTCTGCGTGCCGGGGACGCCGCGGGAGCCGGCGCCCCCGGCGCCTGCGGCGGAGAGCGCCGCCCCCTCGCCGGGGACGGCGGGCTTCCCGGCGCCGGAGACGCTGCGGCTGCTGAAGCCGGACGGCACGGTTACGGAGATGGACATGCAGGACTATCTCGTCGGCGTGCTGGCGGCGGAGATGCCCGCGGACTTTCCCGAGGAGGCGCTGAAGGCACAGGCGGTGGCGGCGCGCACCTACGCCCTCTACTGCGCCGACGGCGGCAAGCACGGCGGGGCGGACGTCTGCGCGGACCCCGGCTGCTGCCAGGCCTGGCAGGACGGGCAGGCGCGCCGGGACAAGTGGGGCGGGGACTGGGAGCGCTGCGAGACCCGTCTGGCGGCGGCCGTCTCGGACACGGCGGGGGAGATCCTGCTCTACGAGGGCAGGCCGGTGTTCGCGGCCTTCCACTCCTCCTCCGCCGGGGCGACCGAGGACTGCGGCGAGGTCTGGAACCCCCGCCCCTACCTCGTGAGCGTATCCAGCCCGGAGACGGCGGAGACCGTGCCGAATTTCATCAGCAGCCTGCGCTGCGCGGCGCTGGATTTCCGGGATACCATCCTCTCGGCCTGCCCGGAGGCGGACTTCTCCGGTCCGGAGGAGGAGTGGGTCGGGGAGCTGCGCCGGGACGCGAGCGGCCGCGTGGCCAGCGTCACGGTCGGCGGGGCGGAGCTCCGGGGGACGGCGCTGCGCAGCCTCTTCTCCCTGCGCTCGACGGCCTTCACGCTTGCGTATGAGGAGGGCTGGTTTGTCTTTACCGTGGCGGGCTTCGGCCACGGCGTGGGGATGAGCCAGTACGGCGCGCGGCTGATGGCGGAGGGCGGCGCGAACTACCGGGAGATCCTCGCGCACTACTATCCGGGCACGGCGCAGGGCGTGATGGAAAAGGAAAAATAAAGGAAGCACGGAACCGCTTCGCGGTGAACAATAAAACGGACGCCGCTTCGGAGGCGTCCGTAAAAAAGTCCGATCGGACTTCTTTGACAAGCTGAAAAGCTCCCGTTCGAGAGAACGGGAGCTTTTTCGTCCGTATGGGAGCGATTACAGCTGCTTCTGGGCGTTGATCTTCACGCCGGGGCCCATGGTGGAGGCGGTGACGCAGGAGCGGATGTACTGACCCTTCGCGGCGGCGGGCTTGGCCTTGATGATGGCGCTCAGCAGAGCCGCGTAGTTCTCGTACAGCTTCTCGGCGCCGAAGCTGACCTTGCCGATGGGGCAGTGGATGATATTGGTCTTGTCCAGACGGTACTCGACCTTACCGGCCTTGGCTTCCTTGACAGCCTGGCTGACGTTGGGGGTGACGGTGCCGGCCTTGGGGGAGGGCATCAGACCCTTGGGCCCGAGGATCTTACCGAGACGGCCGACGGTGCCCATCATTTTGGGGTTGGCGATGACGGTGTCGAACTCGAACCAGTTCTCCTTCTGGATCTTCTCAACGTACTCCATGCCGCCGGCATAGTCGGCGCCTGCGGCGAGGGCTTCCTCGACCTGTTCGGGCGGGCAGAACACGAGGACGCGGACGGTCTTGCCGGTGCCGTTGGGCAGCACGATGGCGCCGCGGACCTGCTGGTCGGCGTGGCGGCCGTCGACGCCGAGCTTCACGTGCAGCTCGACGGTCTCGTCGAACTTGGCCTTGCTGGCGTTGATGACCAGCTGGAGGGCCTCCTGGGGATCATACAGGGCCTGCTTATCGATGAGCTTTGCGCTCTCTTTATAATTTTTACCTCTAAACAATGTTGTTTCCTCCTAAAAGTGTGGTGTAATGGATTGAAACGATCCTCCCACTGGGCTCCCTTAGTCGCCGACGACGACGCCCATGGAGCGGCAGGTGCCGGCGATCATGCTCATGGCGGATTCGATGTCGGTGCAGTTCAGGTCGGGCATCTTCTGCTCGGCGATCTTGCGGACGTCTTCCTTGCTGATCGTGGCGACCTTGTCGCGCTGGGGAACACCGGAAGCGGTATCAATGCCGCAGGCCTTCTTGATCAGAAGGGCGGCAGGAGGAGTCTTGGTGATGAAGGTGAAGCTGCGGTCGGAGTACACGGTGATGACGACGGGGATCATCAGACCCATATCGCCCTTGGTGCGCTCGTTGAAGTCCTTGGTGAACTGACCGATGTTCACGCCGTACTGGCCCAGAGCGGGGCCGACGGGGGGCGCCGGCGTAGCTTTGCCGGCGGGAACCTGGAATCTTACGTATCCAACTACTTTCTGTGCCATAAGAGCACCTCTTTCTTATTAATCTTTAATCACTTCGACCTGGTCGAGCTCCAGATCCACCGGAGTCTCTCTGCCGAACATGGAAACGACCACGCGGACCCGATCCTTGTCGGGCTCCAGCTCGTCCACCACGCCGATGAAGCCGGCGAGCGGGCCGTCGTTGACCTTCACGCTGTCGCCGACGGCGTAACCGACGACGATCTCTCTGTGTTCCACGCCCAGGTCCAGAATTTCCTGCTCCGTCAGGGGGACGGCCTTGCCGTCGGAGCCTACGAAGCCCGTCGCGCCGCGCACGTTGTGGATCAGGTGCCAACTGTCGTCGGTGAGGATCATCTTCACCAGCACGTAGCCGGGGAACACCTTGCGCTCCACCGTCTTGGCCTCGCCGCTCTCGGTGATCTCGGTGACGGTCTCCATGGGGATGTTGACCTCGCGGATCAGGTCCGTCATGCGGCGGTTTTCCGCAGCCTTCATCACGGCGGCGGCGACTGCGTTTTCATAACCGGAGTACGTGTGGACCACGTACCATTTTGCCTCTTCCGCCATCGCTTAACCCGCCAGCGTAAAGAGGAGGCGAACCAGCATCTGCGCCAGCTCGTCAAAGCCCCAAAGCACCACGGAGGAGACCAGCATCACGCCAACGGCGATCAGCGAATTCTGGGTGAGCTGCTTGTGAGTCGGCCAAATGACCTTCTTGAGCTCACTCTTCATTTCGCGGAACCACTTGCCAATCTTCTGGAAGAAATTGGACTTGGTCTCGTCCTTCTTCACGGCGGTGACGGCCTTGGTCGGAGCAGCGTTGCTTTTCTTTTCTTCAGCCATTTTCACACATCCTTTCCGAACTCACTTGGTCTCAACATGCTTGGTGTGCTTTCTGCAGAAGGGGCAGTACTTGCTCCGCTCCAAACGGTCTGAGGTATTCTTCTTGTTCTTGACCGTGTTGTAGTTTCTCTGCTTGCATTCTTCGCATCTGAGTGTAATCTTAACTCTTGCGCCTGCAGCCATATTTCGGCACCTCCTATATTATTTACCCGCGCAGCGCGGGCATTGCCTCCCTGTATGGAACGAAAGCCGCGTTCTCGCAAAAAAGCGCGCGAAAAAAACACCTCTCGTCCGACAGGTAATGCATACTATAACACAGCGCGCGGCCGAGGTCAACAGTTTTTTCGGGAAAAATGAGGGGGAAATCACGGTTTTTCCCGCGTCCGGGGCGGGAGAGGCGCTTCCCGCGGCCTTCTTGCGCCGAAGCGCAAATCGTGCTACACTGTGCGCAGATAAAGGAGATCGTGCGTATGGATTACAGGGAAGCCTTACAGTATATCGACGGGGTCAGCTGGCTCGGCTCGCGGCCGGGGCTCGAGCGGGTGGCGGCGCTGCTGCACCGCCTGGGCGACCCCCAGGAGAAGCTCAGATTTGTCCACATCGCGGGCACCAACGGCAAGGGGAGCTGCGCGGCGATGACGGCCTCGGTGCTCAGGGCTGCGGGCTACCGCACGGGGCTGTTTACCTCGCCCTACCTCTTCCGCTTCAACGAGCGCATGCAGATCAACGGCGAGCCCATCGGCGACGAAGAGCTCGCCGCGCTCGTAACCCAGATCCGCCCGATTGCCGACGCGATGGAGGATCACCCCACGGAGTTCGAGCTGATGACCGCCGTGGCCCTGCTCTGGTACCTGCGCGAGCGCTGCGAGATCGTGGTGCTCGAGGTCGGGCTCGGCGGCCGGCTCGATGCGACGAACGTCATCGGCGCGCCCGAGGCCGCCGTCATCATGAACATCGGCCTCGACCATACCGCCGTCCTCGGCGACACCGTGGAGCAGATCGCCGCGGAGAAGGCGGGGATCGTAAAGCCCGGCTGCGCGGTCGCGCTCTACCCGCAGACGCCGGAGGCGGAGGCCGTGGTGCGCGAGCGCTGCGAGGCGGTGGGCGCGTCCCTGCGCGTGGCGGATCTGACGCAGCTGCAGGGGGAGTTTGACAGCCTCGAGGGGCAGGTCTTCCGCTATCGCGGCGCGTCCTACGCCATCCCCCTGCTGGGGGAGCATCAGCTCAGGAACGCCGCCGTGGTGCTGGAGGTCGCGGAGATCCTGCGCGAAAAGGGCTGGAAGCTGCCGCACGAGGCGGTGGAGCACGGGCTCTATGCCGTCTCCTGGCCCGCGCGCTTCGAGCTGCTGCGCGCCGAGCCGCCCTTTGTGGTGGACGGCGGGCACAACCCCCAGTGCGCCATGACCGTGGCGGAGAGCCTGCTGCGCTATTTCCCCGACAGGCGGCGCGTACTGCTCGTCGGCGTACTGGCGGACAAGGATTACGAAGGGCTGTTTGACATTCTGGACGTCGCGGCGGACGCCTATTTCTGCGTCACGCCCGCAAGCGCGCGGGCGCTGCCGGCGGACCGCCTCGCGGCCTTCCTCTCGCGCTATGGCAAGCCCGTCACGGTGTGCCCCGACATCCCCGCCGGGGTGGAGGCCGCCTCCGCCGCAGCCGGGGAGGACGGCGTCGCCTGCGCGGTGGGCTCGCTGTATATGGCCGGCGCGGTGCGCGCCTGCTTCGGACTGTACTGAGCCTCCCCTTGCACAGGGGAGCCAAAGCGGAAGGAGTGAAGATATGCGAATCATGGCGATCGATTACGGCGACCGGCGGATCGGCCTTGCGGTCTCGGACCTGCTGGGGATGCTGGCGGGCGAAGCCTGGACCATGCAGGAGTGGGACCGGGAGCGCGCCGCGCGGCGCATCGCCGAGGAGGCGAAGCGGCGGGAGGTCGGCACGCTGGTGCTGGGGCTTCCGAAGAACATGGACGGCACGGAGGGCCCGCGGGCCGCGCTGAGCCGGGAATTCAAGGCGATGCTGGAGGAGGCGGCGGGGCTGCCCGTGGTGCTCTGGGACGAGCGCCGCAGCAGCATCGAGGCGCACGCCATCCTGCACGCCGCCGGAAAGAAGGAGCGCGCCCACCGCGGGACTGTGGACGCCGTCGCCGCGAGCCTGATCCTCGAGGGCTACCTTGACAGCCAAAAGTATACAAAATGAAGATTTACTTTCTACCCTTATTGTACTACAATATCAAAAGAATAAAGTTAAGGAGTGGTTTCCATGGATCAAGTTCTTGAAGCGCTTGGCATCAGCTCTGCCGGCGCAGTTTTCTCCGCGGCCTTGACGATGCTTGTCTGCCTCATCGCCATCAAGGTCGTAACCAACCTTCTCGACAAGGTTCTTGCCCGCAACGCCAAGATGGACAGCAATCTGCGCCACTATATCAGCTCCGCCGCACGGACGCTCATGTGGGTGCTGACGGTGATCATCGTCGCCAACGCCCTCGGCATCAACACCGCTTCCCTTGTGGCTCTGGTCAGCGTCGCCGGCGTCGCCCTGTCCCTGTCGGTGCAGAACATCATGTCAAACCTCTTCTCCGGCATCACGCTGCTCCTCACCAAGCCCTTCGCGGCCGGTGATTTCGTCGAGGTGGCCGGCAAGACGGGCACGATCAAGACCGTTGGCCTGTTCTACACCCAGCTCGACACGCTCGACAATGTGGCCGTCTCCATCCCCAACAGCGACGTGACCGGCTCCGCTGTGAACAACTTCAGCCGCGAGCCCCTGCGCCGGGTGGACCGTGTATTCTCCGCCTCTTATCAGGACGCTACGGAGGATGTGAAGGCCGCCATCCTTGACGCCGTTGCCAAGGACGAGCGCATCCTCGCCGACCCCGCGCCCTTCGTCCGCCTGCTCGAGTACAAGAACAGCACCGTGGACTATGTCGTGCGCGTCTGGTGCAAGAACGCCGATTACTGGAACGTCTACTTCGACCTCAATGAGAACGTGCGCGAGAGCTTCGCCGCCAGAGGCGTCGAGTTCAGCTACGAGCACGTTAACGTCCACATCGTGGAGAAATAAGAAACAGAGAGTTTTTCGGGGAGCTTTGCAGCGATGCAGAGCTCCTTTTTCTTGACAGGGGAGAGTGCAGAGGCTACAATAAATCATCCTCAAAAAAGGAGCGTGTGATCCGATGAAAAAACTGCTTTCCGTCTTCCTGGCGCTGGCGCTGCTGCTCGGCGCGGGGTTTGCCGACGGCCGCAGCGCGGCCTCTGCCGAGACGCCCGACGCCGCGCTGCCCGCCGTGGGCGACACGGTGGAGGGCTTCACCGTGAAGGAGCTTCGCGATTTCCCGCTGGTCGGCGCGACGGCTGTCCTCTTCGAGCATGACCGCACCGGCGCGCAGCTCATGTACATCGCCAACAGCGATACGAACCGGATCTTTGATCTGACCTTCTTCACCCGCGCGGTGGACAACACGGGCCTTCCCCACGTCTTCGAGCACTCCACGCTCGACGGCTCGGAGAAATACCCCTCCAAGGCGCTCTTCTTCAACCTGATCTACCAGACCTACAACAGCTACATGAACGCCTTCACCTATCCGCTCTTCACCTCCTACCCGGTGGGGAGCCTGTCGGAGGCGCAGCTTCTCCGCTACGCCGATTACTATACCGACAGCTGCCTGCACCCGAGCATCATGACGGACGAGAGCATCTTCCGGGAAGAGGCCTGGCGCTACCGTCTGGCCGACGCGGAGGACGAGCTTGCCATCGAGGGCACGGTCTACTCCGAGATGAAGGGCGCCATGGACCTGCAGAGCACCGCCTCCCGCAACTACCTGCGCACGGCCTTCCCCGGTTCCCTGATCGGCAACGTCTCCGGCGGCGAGCCGGAATTCATTCCGGATATGACCTGGGAATCCCTGCAGGATTTCCACAACCAATACTATCACCCCTCCAACTGCATCGCCTATCTCTACGGCCAGTTTGAGGACTACACCGCCTTCCTCAAGCTCCTCGACGAGGCCTTCGCGCCCTTCGAAAAGCAGGAGTTCCGCTTCGAGGATCCCGACTACGTCCCGCTCACCGAGAGCGTGGAGGAGAGCTTCGCTTTCCCGGTTGAGGCCTCCGCCAATACGGAGAACCGCTCCGCGATCTACTACGCCTTCCTCTGCCCCGGCGTGAAGGACGATCCGAAGACCGAGCTCGTCCTCAACACCCTGACCGATCTGATGGCCGACGACGCCTCGCCTCTGCAGCAGCGGCTCAAGAAGGCGCTGCCCAGCGGCTCCTTCGCCACCTATATCGAGACCACGGGCCCCGAGGACGCGATCGTCTTCTACGCGCAGAACGTCAACGCCGAGGATGCGCCCGTCTTCCGTGAGACGGTGGACGCGGCGCTCGCCGAGATCGCCGAAAAGGGCTTCGCCCAGGAGCTGGTGGACAGCGTGACGTCCTCCCTGTCGCTGAGCATGAAGCTCATCGGCGAAGGCGACGACGTGGGCGTGAACGTGATCTCCCAGATCGCGTATTCCCACGCCTCCTCCGGCCGCGTCTTCGACTACATGGACTATGTGGACGCGATGGGCAAGCTGGACGACTGGAACCGGGAGGGCCTGTATCGGAAGGCCGTCGCCGAGCATCTGACCGACGGGCTCACCGCTCTGGTCAGCACCTATCCCGAGCCGGGCCTGCGCGAGGAGCTTGACGCCGCGGAGGCCGCCCGTCTGGCCGAGGTCAAGGCGGCCATGAGCGCCGAGGAGCTCCAGGCCATTATTGACGCCACCAACGCCGAAGACGAGGAGGACGACGCCTCCGCCTACGTCGCCGCGCTACAGGCCGTGAACGCCGCCTCCCTCCCGGAGGAGATGCGCAGCTACGCGATCACGGACGAAACCGGGGACGACGGCGTGCGGCGCATCAGCGCCGAGGCCGGCGTGGACGGCGTCAGCCAGGTCATGCTCCTGCTGGACGCCTCCGGCCTGCCGCAGGAGGACATCCACTGGTTCGCGCTCTACACGGCCCTGCTGGGCGAGCTGGAAACCGCCGAACACAGCCGCGAGGAGCTGGCCGCGCTGACCGGCCGCTACTTCTACGACGGCGAGATCCGCCTCTCCCTGATGGACCGCTACGGCACCGACGAGTACCGTCCGAACCTGCGCGCCTCCTGGATCGCCGAGGACGAGGATCTGGACGAGGGCTACGGCCTGCTCTACGAGCTGCTGTATGAGACCTCCTTTGAAGACAGCGAGACCCTGCTGGGCCTGATCCAGCAGAACAAGGCCTCCCTCAAGAACGACGTCAACAACGCCCCCTACAACGTCATGATCTACCGCGCCTTCGGCGCGTACTCCCCGCTCTACGCCTACTACAGCTACTTCAACTACCTGGACTACTACGCCTTCCTTGAGCAGGTCGAGGCCTTGATGGCCGAGAATCCCGCGGCGGTGGCAGGGAAGCTGCAGGAGGTGCAGCAGTACTTCCACAACCGCACGAACGCCATCGCGGCCTGCGCCGCCAGCGCCGACGGCATCGCCGTCAACGCCCCGCTCGCCGACGCCTTCCTCGAAAAGCTCGACGCCGAGCCCATCGAGCCGCAGAGCTACCGCTTTGAACCCTGCGCCGCCAGCGAGGCGCTGGTCGTGGACAGCTCCGTGCAGTTCAACGGCGTCATCGCCGACTTCAAAGCGCTCGGGCTGGACGGCTACTCCGCCGCGCAGGACGCCGTCGCCTCCCTCATCAGCGATTCCTATCTCTACCCCATGCTGCGCGATCAGTACGGCGTATACAGCGTGTTCCACGCCTTCTCCGAGGATGTGGGGACCTATGTGGTCACCTACCGCGACCCGAACGTCAAGGAGAGCTTCGCGGTCCTCGAAGACATGGCCGGATATGTCTCCGGCCTGGAGCTCGACCAGGAGAGCCTTGACGGCTATATCCTTTCCTCCTACTCCGGCTACGCCATGCCCGAGGGCGAGCTGAGCGGCGCGCTCAGCGCGATCCTCTCCCGCCTGTCCGAAGAACCGGAGGATCTCAAGCTCCAGCATATGCGCGAGCTCAAGGCCCTCACGCCCGAGGCGCTGCAAAGCTATGCCGACGTCTATGCGAAGCTGCTGGAGGAGGGCGTCCGCTTCACGGCCGGCGGCGCGGCTGCCATCAACGAAAATGCCGAGCTCTACGACGCGATCCTCAACCCCTTCGGCTCGGTCGACAGCACCCAGGTCGTCTTAACCGATCTGCCCGAGGACGCGGAGCACTACGAGGCCGTCCGCTTCGTCTTTGAGAACAAGCTGATGAACCCGCTGGGCGAGGACAGCTTCGGCGTCGACGAGCCCGGCACCATGGGCGACCTCGCCGGCGCGCTGTACGCCTTGATCGGCGGCGACGCTTCCGCGCAGCAGGACGCGCTGGATACCCTGAGCCTCTACGAGATCCTGCCTGCGGGCAGCGCGCCGGACGATCCCCTGACCGGCGCGCAGGCGGAGGAGATCCTCACCGTCTTCGGCACGGCTGCCGAGGTGCCCTACACGGCGCAGGGCGCCGCGGACGAGGCCGTCACCCGCGCCGAGCTTGCCGAGCTGCTCATGAGCTTTGTCCAGCAGGCCGGATGAGCGGAAGCAGTATTTCACGAATGACACAAACCGATCGACGCGGGAAGCATCTGCTTCCCGCGTTTGTCTGTCGGAGAAGCAAGACGAAGAAAGCCGTCGGCGCGTAAAACGCAAGCTCCGCCCAGCGTTCAGCAAAAAAATGCGGCGAGTTTTTCCAACTAAAAAGTGCCGCGTTTTCTTTTTCTCCTGCCGCACATACTGTTTTTTGCGGACAATGCCTTGCAAGCAGTATCTGCGGAGGGGAGATTTTTTATGAAAAAATGGATTTTGACGGCGCTTGCCGTCTTTGCGATGGCCGCGGCGGCGCCCACGGCCTTCGCCCGGGAACTGGAGCTCGGCGGGCAGATCGTCGGCATCCAGATCCAGACCGAGGGCGTGCTGGTGGCGGGCGTCGGCGCGGTGGAAACCGCCGAGGGCAGCCGGTCCCCGGCGGAGGAGGCCGGCGTCCGTCAGGGCGATATGATCGTCGCGGTCGCGGGCGAAAAGGTGAGGAACGCGGGCGAGCTGATCGCGGCGGTCGGCGCGCTCGAAGGCGGGCGCGCGGAGCTGACCGTCCTGCGCAGCGGAAAGCTCCTGCTGCTGACCGTGGAGCCGGCGCGCTCCGCCGAGGACCAGTGGATGCTGGGTATGTGGCTGCGGGACGGGATCTCCGGCATCGGCACGGTGACCTTCTGCGATCCGGCGACCGGGCTCTACGGCGCGCTCGGCCACAGCATCAGCGACGCGGAGAGCGGCGCGATGGTGCCGATGGAGAACGGCAGCATCACCGAGGCGGAGATCGTCTCCGTTAAGCCGGGCGCGGCGGGCGTCCCCGGCGAGCTCAACGGCTGCGCCGATCTCGGTCGGGTGCTGGGCAGCATCGAACGCAACACCGAGCACGGCATCTACGGCCACATGAACCGGACGGGCGACGGCCGGCTGGTGGAGACGGGCGAGATCCGCACCGGCCCGGCCACCATCCTCGCCACCGTGGACGGCGGGCAGACACGGGAGTTCTCCGCGCGCGTCAGCCGCATTTACCGCGACGGCGACGGCGAGCACGTCATGCTCAGCGTGACCGATCCGGAGCTCTGCGCCCGCACGGGCGGCATCGTGCAGGGCATGAGCGGAAGCCCCATCCTGCAAGACGGGAAGCTCGTCGGCGCGGTGACGCATGTGTCAGTACCCACATGATACCTACCAAAAAACAGGCGTTTCCTCATACAAGATTACATAGTCACGGAAGAGCGAAGATACGGAAATAGCAACAAGAGCGCGGCGGGTAAGCTGCGCTCTTGCTGCGTCAAATACTAAACACTAATAAGATGAAGGCAAAGATTTGCGAGGCATATTTGTGCCAGGCGAGGCGGCGGCCGCAGCGAATAATGGAGATATATTTGCAAGGCCGCCAACGAAGCACGGCGCAAATCTGACCGCAAAGATTGCCTAATTTCTATTAGCGTTTAGTATAAGGAGGTTTTATGACAGACTTACGCCCTCAGAGCGAGGGCTTTTCTTTTTACCGAATCCCCAAGCAGCTTGTCAAAGGGCGGGAATACCGCCCGCTGTCGCCCGCAGGGAAGCTGCTGTTCGGCCTCCTGCTCGACCGCGTGAGCCTGTCCGTCAGGAACAGCTGGCAGGACGGGGAGGGCCGGGCGTATGTGTATTATGCCATTGCGGAGATCTGCGAGGACTTTGGCTGCAGCCGCGTCACCGCCGGAAAGCTGCTTTCGGAGCTGGAGCGGATCGGCCTGATCGAGCGCAGGAAGCAGGGCCAGGGCAAGCCGGAATAAAAAACTTTACATCAAGAAGTCAAATACTTATAATATCATTCACTTCTTGAATATAGTAAAAATAATTATTCTGCTCTTTACGGGCTTCAACACTCCAATTTGTAAGAATCTCCTCATATAAAACTCGAGCGTTTTCAGGGAGTTCGGCCTTTTTTGGTTGATGCAACATTGCGTTCTTGCGCTTCTCTCTGCAATTTTTGCATCTCGTAGGTATAGTCAGTCCTTTAGATTCGTAGAATTCTTTTTCTCCCTCAGTAAAAAAGCCTGCACCACAGTCAATACAGTATAAAAGATATGTTTCATTCGTTACTTCCATAGAATAACTCCTTCACCCAGAAATAAGATTGCTTATGTTTCGACAGTATAGCATAATATATTTTATATCAAATTTCAATATAAATATATTTTTTCGCGATTGCCGCAAGTTTAATATGCAAGAACAATCTGCCGTTGACAATTAGCGTAATTATGCATATAATAATGCTAAGTAAGGAGGTGGCGAGATGCCGAATATTCGTCCTGTTTCCGATCTGAGAAATCATTTCGCTGAGATCAC
>ONOL01000018.1 GCA_900319465.1 uncultured Eubacteriales bacterium
GCGCGGGCATATTTTAAGAAAAACGGCTGACAGGGCCGTTTTTCTTACAGCCATCAACTCAACCAACGGTTGAATTTACACACTCAACGGATAAGTTATTGGCAGGAAGCATCCTGTTCTGCTACGCTTTGGCCAGCAAGGCAGGCGCCGCCGGACATCGACAGGAGGTATAATCATGAATGAGATCCTGGGCAACAATATTTTGCGTCTTCGCAAGGAAAACGATCTGACGCAGGAGGAGCTGGCCCATGTGCTGGGCATCACCTATCAGGCGGTGAGCAAATGGGAGACGGGCGTCTCCTGCCCGGACGTCTCCACGCTGCCGCTGCTGGCCGATCTGTTCGGCGTGAGCATTGACGAGCTTTTCGGCCGCGCCGCGCCCGCGGAGAAAGCGGAAGAGAAGAGCGGGGAGGGGGAGGCTGCGCCCGCACAGGGCGTGACGCTCCCGTGGCCGGACGACGAGGATATGCTGCATGTCGTGCTCTTTGCCGGGCACAAGCTGCTCGGAGGGGACGAGAAGGGCGAGGGCATCTTTTCCCGCAAGCAGGTCACCTTCCAATACGAGGGGCCGGCGATGAACATCTGGAGCGACTTCAACGTGTCCTGCGACCAGGTGCAGGGCAGCGTGAACGCCGGGGGCGACGTCGACTGCGACGCGGTCGGCGGCGACGTGCAGGCGGGCGGAGACGTGGACTGCGACGATGTGGCCGGGCATCTGAACGCCGGGGGCAACGTCGATTGCGGCAACGTTGAAGGCAATCTGAGCGCGGGCGGCAACGTGGTCTGCCGCGACGTCGAGGGAAGCGTGAGCGCAGGCGGCAGCGTTGTGTGCAAGAACGCTGCGGGCGAGGTGCAGAGCGACGGCGACTTCCGCTCCAACCTGAAGGACAAAAAAAGAGGCTTCAGCTTTGAGCTGAAGCTGTGAGAAAGCGGCGAAAGGAAACCCGCCCCCATCCAGTGAACCAGATGGGGGCGGGTTTTGCTCACTGTTTGCTCGCCGGACGGTTTTTGCGCGAGGAGTGCCCCCGCCCGCGGCGGCGGGACTGGGTGGACTTGTTCTTGTAATACTCCTGCATCCCGCTGTCGGCCTCATAGACCAGCTTGTTGGCGCACCAGCTGTTGTCGTCCGCGTTCCGGCGGAAGCGCACGCGCACCAGAAACTGCCCGTGCTCCTCGCAGGGAAAGAGGTTCATATAGCGCTGATCGCCCTGGTTGACCCAGCGAAGGCCCGCCAGCGCCCTGCCGCAATGGGGGCAGACGAGCCTGTCCACGCGCTCGTCGGCAAAGGCCGCGGCCTTGCTCTCAAAGCCGTCAAAGCTCTCGTGGGCGACGGCCTCCGGGCCGGCGTTCTCGGCGGGCGGCTTGTAGTTCGGCATCCTGGTGGCGAGGATGCGCGCTGCATCGGAGTACATGCGCAGCCCCTCCCGCATGTCGAGGTGCGTGCTCACGAGCGCGGTGTTGTACGCGTCGCCCAGCGCGTCGTGCGCGATGCGGGTCTGCTCGATCTCGAAATGCTCCATGGCGCTGGCGAGGGACTTCTGGTTCTTGTCCCCGCCGGTCTGCAAGTTGTAGATGAGCTGGAGGTTGATCCAGCCGGCGATCCAGTCCCAATCCAGATCGTGGATGATGATGTTCTGCTCCAGAATACCCTGGTCGTCGCAGCCCCAGGTCAGGAAAGTCACGTCCTCCCCGCACCAGGCGCGAAACTGCTCCAGCGCTTCGGGGAAGGAGACACCGTGGGCGAGCCTGTCCTTGTCAAAGCCGGTGATCTTTTTGACCTTGTAGTGCATACGCCGGAAGTAAACGGGCCTGACGTCGATCGTAAATTCCTCGGTGGGGCGCATGTTCCCGTCCAGCTTCACGGCGCCGATCTCGATGATTTCGCCGCGCAGGTGGATGGGCAGCTTATTGAAAACGGAGGATTTGGAGCTCATCGCCTGGTTCCACTCCAGATCCACCACGACGTAATTCATAGACAATTTCCTCATTTCCTGTTGTAACTCAATCAGTATAGCATACTCCCCAACGGAATGCACGACTTTTTTTGCTTTCTTCTCCCTCTCCGGAAGACAAAGGTCGGCGCCGCGGATTCTTGCATATTGTGGATGGGTGTGGTATGATGATTTTACTGATAAGGAGACGCTGTTCATGGACGCAATGACAATCGAACGCGCCGCGGCGGCCTGCGGAGGCCGGCTTTGCGGCGTTTCCCATTCGGATACCGAGCTCGGGCGCATCATTATCGACAGCCGCGCCGTCCAGCCCGGCGACCTCTTCGCGGCCTACCGGGGCGAGAAGGCGGACGGGCACGACTACATCGCGTCCGCGCTGCAGAGGGGCGCGGCCTGCTGCCTTGCGGAGCGTTTGCCCGAGGGCGTGGACGGGCCGGTGCTGCTCGTGGACGACGTGCAGACGGCGCTGGAGCAGATCGCGTCGGCCTATCGCGCCACGCTGACGCTCCCGGTCATCGGCATCACCGGCAGCGTGGGCAAGACCTCCGCCAAGGAGATGATCGCCGCGGTGCTGCAGCGCCGCTTTGCTGTGCTCAAGACCGAGGGGAACCTGAACAACCAGATCGGCGTGCCCATGACCGTCTCCCGCATCACGCGTCGGCATGAGATGGCCGTCGTGGAAATGGGCATTTCCGGCTTCGGAGAAATGCGCGCGCTCAGCCGTATCGCCCGCCCGACGCTGGGCGTGTTCACGGTGATCGGCCACGCGCATCTCGCGTTTCTGCACGATCTGGACGGCGTGCTCGCCGCCAAGACCGAGATGCTGGAAAATATGGCGGCGGACGCCTGGATCGTCGTCAACGGGGACGATCCGCTGCTGCGCGGCTTCCCCTGCGCCCAGCGGAAGCTGACGGTCGGGCTGGACGGGGGGAACATGCTCCGCGCGGTCGGGATCACGCAGGAGCCCGGCGGCACCCGCTGCACGATCCTCGGTATGGGACGTCAGATCGAGGCCGTGATCCCCGCTTTCGGAAAACATATGGTCTACGCCGCGCTGGAGGGCGCGGCCGTGGGCATTTTGCAGGAGATGACGGACGAGGAGATCGCCGCGGGCATCCGCGCCTTCGAGACGGTCGGCCGCCGGGCTGCCGTCTGCGATACCGGGAGTGTCACCCTGGTGGACGACAGCTACAACGCCAACCCCGATTCGGTCAAGTGCGGCGTGGATTCGCTGATGACGCTGCCGGGGCGGCACGTCTGCATCCTCGGTGATATGCGCGAGCTGGGGGAGGATTCCCCGGCCATGCATTTCGACGTGGGGCGCTATGCCGCCGAAAAGGGCGTGGACGCGGTCTGGAGCAGCGGCGTGTACGGTGCGGATCTCGCTGCGGGCGCAGGGGAGAAGGGGAAATACTTCCCCGATACCGAGGCGCTGATCGCGGCGCTGCCGCAGCTTGTGCGCAGGGGCGACGCGATCCTCGTCAAGGCCAGCCGCGGCGCGCGCTTCGAGCGCGTCAGCGAGGCATTGAAGGAGCTGAAAGCGTGAGGGATGCGCGCCCTGTGATCCTTCTGGACGTGGACGATACTATCCTGGACTTTCAGAAGGCCGAGGCCGGGGCCATCCGCCGCGCCTTTGCCGCGCTGGGCATCCCGGTGACGGACGCGCTGATCGCGCGCTACAGCGACATCAACCGCAGCCAATGGGAGCTGCTGGAGGAGGGCGTGCTGACGCGCGAGCAGGTGCTCGTGCGCCGCTTTGAGCTGCTCTTCGGGGAATTGGGGATCGAGGCTTCCGGGGAAGAGGCCGCCGAGCGCTATGAAAACGAGCTCTGCTTCGGCCACTGGTTCATGCCCGGCGCGGAAGCGCTGCTGGAGACGCTCCGCGGCCGCTGCCGGCTCTTCATCGTATCCAACGGTTCGGCCAAAGTGCAGGAGGCGCGCATCGCCTCCGCCGGCATGGCGCCGTATTTTGAACAGATTTTCATTTCCGAGGAAATCGGCGCGGACAAACCGCAGCGGGCGTTTTTTGACCGCTGCTTTGCCCGCATCCCCGCTCTCGACCTGTCCCGTACCCTTCTGGTGGGGGACAGCCTGAGCTCCGACATCCGCGGCGCGAAGAACGCCGGGGTGCCCGGGTGCTGGTACAACCCCAGGCGGCGTCCGCCGCGCGGGGACGTCGTGCCCGATTTTGAAATCGATGCGCTTTCCAAACTGCCGGCGCTGATCGACCGGCTGTTTGCGGACGGATAAAAACCTATACGGGGAGGGATTCAATGGAAGCGTTCCTGAGTTCTCTTCGGGAGCTGACCTTCGGCACCATGTGCCTGCGGATCATGCTCGCCATGCTGCTGGGCGGCTTCCTCGGCTTTGACCGGGAGATCTGGGGCCGGCCGGCGGGTTTTCGCACCTACATGCTGGTGGCCATGGCGGCGGCCGCGACCTCGATTCTGAGCCAGTATCTCAATCTGATGCTGGACACCTGCTGGAAGGAGGCGTACAGCGCCGTCGGAAACCGGACGGACGTCGTGCGTTTCGGCGCGCAGGTCGTCTCCGGCATCGGCTTTCTCGGCACGGGCACGATCCTCATCACCCAGCGCAAGGAGGTCACCGGACTGACGACCGCCTGCTGCCTCTGGGCTGCCGGGTGCATGGGGCTTGCCATCGGCGCGGGCTTCTACGAGTGCGTGCTGGTGGGTTTCCTGATCATCTTCATCGCGCTGCGCGTGCTCAGCCCGCTGGACCGCGTAATGCTCTCCAGCTCCACATACATGAACATCTTCATGGAGCTTGACAGCGTGAGGGACCTGTACCTGGTATCCGAATGGATCAAGACCCAGGGCGTGACGGTGTACGACGTGGAGATGGGAAAGGCGGAGAAGGCCGGCGTCGATCACGTGACGGGCGTGTTCAGCATCCGGCTGCCCCGTCGGAAGAAACATACCGAGGTGCTGGCGGATCTTGCGATGCTGCCCGGCGTCGCGGCGATCGAGGAGGTGTGAGAAATGCTGCCTGTCTTTGATTTTACGAGGGAAATGACGCTGCTTGCCGTCGCGGCACGGATGCTGACGGCGATGGCCTGCGGCGGTGTGATCGGCATCGAACGCGAGCTCAAGCGCAGACCCGCGGGCTTCCGCACGCATATCCTGATCTGCGTCGGCGCGTCCATCACCGTCCTCACCAACCTCTTCCTGTATCAGGTCATGCATCTGTACACCGACGTGTCCCGCATGGGCGCGCAGGTCATCACGGGCATCTCCTTCATCGGCGCGGGCACGATCATCGTCACCAAGCGCCGCCGCGTCAAGGGCCTGACCACCGCCGCGGGACTCTGGGCGGTGGGCATCATCGGCCTCGTCTGCGGCGCGGGGTATCTGGAGATGGCGCTTTTCGCGAGCGCGATGGTGCTCTTCGCGGAGCTCGTGCTTTCCCGGCTGGAGTACCGCTTCGTGCGCCATATCAAGGACACGAACCTCTACGTGGAGTATGAGAGCGCCGACGATATCCAGGAGATCATGACGACCCTCGCCGGCTTCGGCCTGGAGGTGGGCGATCTGGAGATCTCGCGTATCCAGGGCGAGGACGGGAAGATGCACTGCTGCGCGATCCTCGCGATGCAGGCCGGGAAAGAGGATCTCGGCAGGAACGTGATCCCCGCCGTGGCCGCGCTGGAGGGCGTGGAGAGCATCGTGGAAATGTGACCGCAGACGGTATGCTCCGGTGCGGGAGCGCCGGACGGCGCTCCCGCACCGTCTGCTGTCCGGCAAGCTCCGGGCGTGATAAAAAACCGGGGCGAGCCAGCAAAAACCGCTTCCAAAGAACGGAAAATCACGCTATAATACAAACGGAGGGCAGAGAGCGGGTGAAAAGCGCCCCTCCGCGCCGCCCGTCGGAAGAAAATGAAAAATAGAACCTGCGCTGGCAGGAGAAGGAGCTTGCTCATGAACAAACAAGAGGGAAACAAAAGCGGTAGCCTCGTCAAGTGGCTGGTATTCCTCGCGCTTGCAGCGGCGCTGTTCGCCGTTGACCGCTTTGTGTTCAGCCATGCCGTCGTGCGCGTGCTGACCATGGCGGCGCTGGTGCTCGCCTGCGCCAACTTCTTTATCTGGACCCTCAGCCTGCTCAAGCCCAAGTCGCACCGCGGCCGCACGATGGTCACGCTGCTTTCAAGCCTCAGCCGCTACGCGGCGGCGCTCGTCATCCTCTGCTGGGGGCTCTCCCTCCTCGGCGTGGACGTGACCACCATCGTGGCCAGCGTCGGGATCGTGGCGCTGATCGTTGGCTTCGGTGCGGAGAGCCTGATCGCAGACGTGGTGACCGGCGTGTTCATGCTGTTTGAAAACCAGTACAACGTCGGCGATATCGTCGAGGTCAACGGCTTCCGCGGCACCGTCAGGGAGATCGGCATCCGCACCACGCAGATCGTGGATACCGGCAAAAACATCAAGATCGTCAACAACTCCGAGATGAAGAACATCCTCAACCGCTCGGACAACGCCTCCATCGCCGTCAGCTGCATCGACATTCCGTACAGCACGGATCTGGAGGAGCTGGAGAAGAAGCTTCCGAAGCTGATGGAGGAGATCTACGCCGCCCACAAGGACATCATGCTCTCCGCACCCCGCTATCTGGGCGTGCAGGAGCTGGGCGCCTCCGGCGTCACGCTGAAGTTCGTGGCAGAGGTGCCCGAGGAGAACATCTTTTCCGGCCCCCGCGTCCTTAACCGCGATTTGCTGATCGGCTTTAAAAAGCTGGGAGTGGAGTGCCCGTTCCCGCAGCTTGACGTGCACAACTGCTGAGCGCCATGGACGAAAAGGATACGGAATATCGGAGGCGCGAGGAACCCTCGCCCCTTCTGCCGGAGGCGGAGTTCCATCCGCCGGGGCAGGCGGAGGAATTCTCCCCCCCGAATCCCGCGCGGGAATTTTCCCCTCCGGGCAGCACGGCGGGGGACAGCGCCGCGCCGGGGGATCGGAAACGGCGCTGGCGGCGCGCGCTTTATGCGGCGGCTGCCGTCATGCTGGGCTTTACGCTGCTCACCGCGAAACCTGCTGTGAGCGCGCCGGTGACCATCGCAACGCCGACGCCCACGCCGGAAGCTTCCTCTTCGCCAAGCCCGGTGCCCACACCGGAACCCACACCGGCACCCACACCGGAGCCCACGCCGGAACCGACGCCGGAACCGACGCCGGAGCCGGGTGAACTGGAGTGCCATCTCTGCTTCTTTAACTTCTCTGCCGTTCACAACGGTTTTGTCAAGCTTATCAACCAGGAGCACGTCGTTTCTGCTGTTGCGGAGATCCGGGAGATCCATCTTCACTCGACGGAGTGGAGCGCAGAGATCCCGGGTGACGAGATTGCGGTGGGCTACTACCGCGTTCCCGCCTTCGACGACAGCGACACCTATTTCAAGCACCTGGACTACTACGAGGAGAATAACGGCATGCCCGAGCTCGAGCTGTGCGTGACGCTGACAATGGACACGGGCGGGCAGCTGACTTACACCGAGAAGGCGAGTGCCGAGCAGGGCTGGGGCGTCAGCTACTGGCCGTTCGACTATGAGCCGCTTTGGGACGGGCAGGAGTATTATCCCGGCTGCTTTGCCGTGATGAGCTATGAATCCCTGGAGGCTCCGCCTGATATTCGTGCCGGCAGCTCCGGGCTCGCATGGGAAGAAAACGCGATCTGTGTCGAGGCGACCGTGGGCGGCGTGCCTGTCGATCCGGCAAGCTGCCGCGTCGTAACGCGGGAGGAGCCGATCATGACCTTTGAAGACGGCGAACTGAGCGAGACCGGACAGAGCTATTATTACACCACGCTTGTGATCCCGCGTCCGGAGGACGCGCCCGAGCACGGCGCGGCGAAGATCACCGTGTATCAGCGTCTGAGGTGCCTGGATACCGTATGGGCGGAAAACCGGGAGATCGAGTATTGATACGGATACCCAAGGAAAACAAAAAACAGGGGATGGGAAACGACCGGAAACGACCGGTTTTCCATCTCCTGTTTTTTGATTGCTGAGCGAATACTCCCGGCTGTGCCGGGAGAAGAGAAAACGAAGTCATAAATTACATTTCTGAAAACGGTTACAAGTTTGTCGGATTGATCATGCAGTAAAAGCACACACCAGCCCCGGAGCCGAGGGCGCAGGAGGAGAAGAGAAGCAGAACATAATCGAGTTTTTCCGGGCGCTTGCCCTTGCCATGATCGAGGCGCACAAACAGGGATTTTTGCTGTGACAAACTGCACAAAAATTGAGGCCGAAATGAACTGCCCTTTAATCTGCCATCAAATTTGCCATCAATCCGCAGGAGCTGAAAACGCTTGCGGTATCCGGTTTTGCGGCGTTTTATCAACTTTTTTGCTTTTTGGAGAATCTAAATATCATAACTGGTGACGAGAAAATCCGCTGTTCAAGTGATAAAAAAGCACCGAATCGGAACTTTTCAGAACCTTTTCGGTGCTTGGTGGGGGAAGGTGGATTCGAACCACCGAAGGCATTGCCAGCAGATTTACAGTCTGTCCCCTTTGGCCACTCGGGAATTCCCCCCTATACCGTTGCCGGAAACAAAACGCCCTTCGCCCGTATCGGCGGTGGAGCTGGTGGACGGACTCGAACCCCCGACCTGCTGATTACAAATCAGCTGCTCTACCGACTGAGCTACACCAGCATTTAACCGGCTCGACTATAATAGCAAATCCGGGGCTTTTTGTCAACATCAAAATTGCGCTTTTTCCGTATTTTTCTTCCGGCCGCTGCGCGATTGAAAAAGTGCCGCAGATATGGTACAATCCTGTCGAATCTATTGCTGTTTCGAGGAAATTCATGAAAACTGCGGTTCGATATCGTGTTGGGCTTCTCATTCTCCTGCTGCTGCTCGCCGGGGTGGTGGCGCTGATCGTGGGCAAGCTCTTTCCGCCAAAACCGAAAGAAACGCCCGACCCCCATGCCGGGCAGGTCTATATCTACGACGGCTTCGACTGGGTCTGGATGACGCCGCTGGAGGGCATCCCCGCGGCCACGCTGACCCGGGAGGATTTCAGCGAGATCAACGGACATCTGACCTATATGGGCAGCAAGTATACGACGATCCGGGGCGTGGACGTGTCCGAGCACCAGTATGAGGTGGATTGGGACCAGGTCGCCGCCTCCGGCGTGGATTTTGCGATGATCCGCGTGGGACGCCGCGGCTATTCCGAGGGCGGCCTGTTCGAGGACCCCTGGTTCCAGCGGAACATCGAGGGCGCGCTGCGCAACGGCCTGAAGGTGGGCGTGTATTTCTTTTCCCAGGCGGTCAACGTACAGGAGGCCATGCAGGAAGCGCGCTTCGTGCTCGACCGGATCGCCGGCTATGACGTGACCCTGCCGGTGGTGTTTGACTGGGAGAAGGTGGAGGGCGCGGAAAACGCCCGCACCAACGACTGGAATTCCGCCACGCTCTCGGACTGCGCGGTGGCCTTCTGCGAGACCGTCAAGCGCGCGGGCTATACCCCCGGGCTCTACTTCAACCGCCATCTGGGCTATTACGGCTTCGATCTGACGCGTATGGGGGACTATGTGTGGTGGTTCGCGCTGCCGGAGATGGGTTATCCCAGCTTCTACTACGAGGTGGATATGTGGCAGTACAGCTTTGACGAGACCGTGCCGGGCATCTCGGGCCAAGCGGATATGAACATGATCTTCTATCCTGCCGAATAAAAACGGATTGGTGGTTTCCCGATGATCCAAGCAATCATATTTGATCTGGACAATACGCTCTATGCCTACGACCCCGCCCATGCCGCGGGCTTTGCCGCGGTGACGGAGTATGCCGCGGCGCAGCTCGGCCTTGCGCCGGAGCGCTTCCGCTCGCTCCACCGCGAGGCGGACCGTGTCCTGCGCCGCCACGCGGGGGAGGATGCCGCCGCGATCCACAGCCGCCTGATCCGATACCAGCTCCTGCTGGAAGGGCTGGGGCTGACGATCGCCCACGCGCCGCGCATGGAGGAGGTGTACTGGACGGCCTTTTTTGCGGAAGTCCGTCCGGAGCCCGGCGTGCGGGAGACGCTGAGCGCGCTGCGGGAGCGCGGCTGCCGTCTCGGCGTCGGCACCAACATGACGGCCTTGCAGCAGTTTGAAAAGCTCAGACGGCTGGGCCTTACGGAACTGGCGGACTTTCTTGTGAGCAGCGAGGAGGTCAGCGCCGAAAAGCCGGACGGACGGCTCTTCGCCTGCTGCGTGGAGAAGGCGGGCTGCCCGGCGGGGGACTGCCTCTTCGTAGGGGACGACGCGCAGAAGGATATCCTCGGCGCGCTCTCGGCCGGCCTGCGGCCGGTGTATTTCGAGCGGAAACCCGGCGCCGCGCTGCCGGCGGGCGTCCCGGTCATCCGCAGCATCTCCGAGCTGCCGGAGCTGCTGGAAAGGGAGGAGGCATGACGATGCGCTACGACGCGATCCTGCTGGATATGGACGGAACGGTGCTCAATACCATTGAGGATCTGGCCGACGCGATGAACGCGGCGCTGCGGCACTTCGGTATGCCGGAGCGGAGCCTCGCGGAGGTGCGCGCTTTCGTGGGAAACGGCGCGAAGCGGCTGGTGGAGCAGGCTGTTCCCGCGGGGACCGACGAGGCGCGGCGCGATGAGGTGCTGGCCTGGTACAAGCCCTACTATGACGCGCACTGCCAGATCAAGACCCGGCCTTACGACGGCATCCTGCCGCTGCTTCGGCGGCTGCGCGCGGCGGGGCTCCGGCTCGCGGTGATCTCCAACAAGCCCGACCCGGCGGTGGCGCTCCTCGCGCAGGAGCACTTTGCCGGGCTTCTCGATCTGGCGGTGGGGGAGACGGCGCGCCTGCGCCGCAAGCCGTGGCCGGACATGGTCGAGGAGGCCTGCGCGCGGCTGGGGCTCCGGAAGGAGCGCTGCCTATACGTGGGGGATTCCGAGGTCGACGTGCTGACCGCCCGAAACGCAGGGCTCGACTGCGCTTCCGTCTGCTGGGGCTTCCGCAGCCGCAAAGAGCTGGAAAACGCCGGCGCGGCGCATCTGTTCGAGAGCCCGGAAGCGCTCGGGGACTGGATCTTGGAACGCGGAAAATAACGAAAAAAACGAGCCCGGGGCTTCCCGGGCTCGTTTTTGTTGGGTATCCGTATTACTGCTCTGCCGGCTCGAAATCCTCTCTCCCGTGCTTGCACAGCGGGCAGGTGTAACCCTCGGGCAGCTCGCCCTCGCAGGGCTCGAAGTGACCGCAGATCTTGCAGATCCAGCCCTTCTGCTTCTCCTTGCTCTCCGGGACGACGTGATCGAAGTCCTCCTTGCCGTGCTTGCACAGCGGGCAGACGAAATCGTCGGGCAACTCCGCGCCCTCGTAGACGTAGCCGCAGACCCGGCAGACCCAGCACTCCTTCTGCTCGGGGGCGGGGTTTTTCTTGGGCTTGATGTGGGCGTGGTAGTAGCTGTATGTGGCGGAGGGGGCGTTCGAGAGCACCCGGGCCTCCACGACGTTGGCGACGAAGAGCATCGAAGTCTCCAGATCAAAGGTCTCGATGACCTCGCAGGAGAGGACGGCGTTGGTGTAGACGGGCAGATAGCGGATGCCGTTCGCCGTGCGCTCCGCCCAGCTCACATCCTTGAACTTGTCCACATCGCGCCCGGACTGGAAGCCGAACTGCTGGAAGAGGCTGTAAGGGGCGTCCTCGGTCAGAACGGAGACGTTGAAACGGCCGGACTTCAGCACCATGTCGCAGGTGTGGTTCTTCTTGATGACGGAGATCGTGAGCTTCTTCGGATCGCCGGAGGCGGCCTGCGAGGCGGAGTTGATGATGCAGCCGTAATCCTTCCCGTCCACGCAGGTGGTCAGCAGCTCCACGCCGTAGGAGAGCTTGTTGAACGCCTTGGTGTTGACGGCCTCGGGCCTGTACTCGCCCGCGGCGGGGATCACCGGCGCCTCGACCGGGGCGGGGGCCGGGTTCAGCTCGTCGGCAAAGGCCTGGGCCAGCGCCTCAAGCTGCGCCTCCTGACCGGGGGCGAGAGCGGACTTGAGCGTGATGTTCTCGGCAATGAACGCGATGTTTTTGCAGGGGGCGAGCAGCTCGCGCATGACCTTGCCGCTCGTGGGCGCCCAGGAGCCGTTTTCAATGACGGCGACCTTGCGGTTTTGCAGGTTGTGCGCCGCGAGGTCGTGCAGGAGGTTCTCCATCGTCACAAACACGCCGGCGTTGTAGGTGGTCGCGGCAAAGACGAGGTGGCTGCAGCGGAAGGCGTCGGAGAGGATATAGCTTGCGGGAATGACGGAGGTGTCGTGCATGCGCACGCGCACGCCCTTCTCCGCGAGCTTGCAGGCGAGGATATTCGCCGCGTTCTCGGTGTGGCCGTAGACGGAGGCGTAGGCGATCAGCACGCTCTTCTCCTCCGGGGTATAGCTGCTCCAGAGCAGGTACTTCTCGAGGAAATCGCCGAAGTGGCTGCGCCAGACGAAGCCGTGCAGCGGGCAGACGAAGGCAATGTCCAGCTTGGCGGCTTTCTTCAGCACGGCCTGTACCTGCGGGCCGTATTTGCCCACGATGTTCGTGTAGTAGCGCCGCGCCTCGTCGAGATGCTCCGCGAAGAAGTCGGTCTCATCGGCGAAAAGACGGCCGTTGAGCGCGCCGAAGGTGCCGAAGGCGTCGGCGGTGAAGAGAATCTTGTCGGTCTCGTCGTAGCTCATCATGACCTCGGGCCAGTGCACCATCGGCGCCATGACGAAGTGGAAGCTGTGTCTGCCGGTACAGAGCGTGTCGCCCTCCTTGACAAGCAGGAAGCGGTCCGTCAGATCCAGGGGGAAGAACTGGCCGATCATGGCCTTGATCTTCGCGTTGCAGACCACGGTGGTCTCCGGGTAGCGCTGCAGCAGCAGCTCCAGCGTGGCGGCGTGGTCGGGCTCCATATGGTGCACGACCAGGTAGTCGAGCTTCCGCCCGTCCAGCGTCTTTGCCACGTTCTCCAGAAACACGCTGGAAACGGCCTTGTCCACCGTGTCAAAAAGCACGGTTCTCTCATCCAGCAGCAGGTACGCGTTATAGGAAACACCGTCGGGAACGCCGTACACGCCCTCAAAGCAGGCGAGGCGCCGGTCGTCTGCGCCGACCCAGATCAGATCGTCCAAAACTTTTCTCGTGCAGTACATGGTAAGCTCCTTTCATTCTTGCCTCCCCCCTGTACAAGGGGAGGTGCCGCGAAGCGGCGGAGGGATTGTGCAGTTTTCCGTTTCCATTATAAAAAGAAAAGGCTTTACATGCAAGAGAAATCTGCTATAATCCCCATTGGATTGCACACAATGATTTACGGGAGGCAGGACCATGGCGGAGAAAAAATTTGCGGGTGTAAACGGCCCGGTGGAGAGCGGCGCGGTCAGCGCGGACTTTGAGACGGCGCAGCGCTTTGGCGAGCTGAAGGTAGGAAGGCTCGGCGTCTATTCCCGCGACGGCTTCAGGACCCGCTTTCTTGCCTATGAGGAGACGGAGCGGGCCTTTGTGCGCGTGCAGGAGGTGCGCGGCCGCATGTGCTGCGCGCAGGCGTTTTTCGCCTATTTCCGCATGATCCTTGTTTGCGGCGGCAGGGAGTACTGCGCCGCGATGAGCGAGGACGAGAAGCTGATGGACAGCGCACTCGAAGCGATCGCAGCGAACGCCCCCGGGATCGCCATCGGCGCAGCGAAGTGAAAGGGGCCTGGCGAGACCGCCGGCCCCTTTGCCGATTCAGGGAATCACGTGCGCAAGCAGCGCGCAGAGAAGAAGACCGAAGGCTGTGGGAAGCAGGGCGGCCAGCGCCGTCCAGCCCCAGCTTCCGGTCTCTTTTTTTACCGTCAGCAGCGTCGTGGAGCAGGGCCAGTGCAGGACCGTGAAGCTCAGCACACAGGCAGCGGTAAGCCTCGTCCAGCCGTTTGCGAGCAGGATCGCCCGTACGTCCGCGAGCGCGCCGGGGTCGCTCAGGCTGCCCTGCGCCGTGTAGGTCATCAGCAGGATCGGGAGCACCGTCTCGTTTGCGGGCAGCCCCAGCAGAAAAGCGAGCAGGATCGCGCCGTCCATGCCGAAAAAGCGTCCCGCGCCGTCCAGCAGCGCCGCGCAGCGCGCGAGCGTGCTCTCGCCGCCGGGCTGTGTATTGGCCAGCAGCCACAGCGCCGCCCCGGCGGGAGCCGCGACCGCCGCCGCCCTGCCGAGCACCTTGAGCGTCCGGTCGAGCAGCGAGCGCAGCAGGATCTGCCCGAACTGCGGACGGCGGTAGGGCGGCAGCTCGAGCACGTAGGAGCTGCTCTCGCCGCGCAGCAGCGTGGAGGACAGCAGCTTCGTCGCCGCGAAGCTCAGCAGGACGCTTCCCGCAACGACCCCGGTCAGCAGCGCCGAGGAGAGCAGCGGGGAGGCCCCGATGCCCGCAAAGAACATGGTGATCAGCGCGATCAGCAGGGGAAAGCGGCCGTTGCAGGGCACGAAGCTGTTGGTCAGGATCGCGAGCAGCCGCTCCCGCCCGGAGTCGATGATCCGGCAGCCGGTGACCCCCGCGGCGTTGCAGCCGAAGCCCATCGCCATGGTCAGGCACTGCTTGCCGCAGGCGCCGCAGCGCTGGAAGGGCAGATCCAGGTTGTAGGCTACGCGCGGCAGATAGCCCAGATCCTCCAGCAGCGTAAAGAGCGGGAAGAAGATCGCCATCGGCGGCAGCATCACCGACACGACCCAACTGAGCGTGCGCCACGCGCCCTCGGTCAGCATGGCGGCGGCAAACGCGGGCAGCTGCGCGCGCGTCAGCAGTCTGCGCAGCGGCGCCTCAAGCGCGAACAGCCAGCGCGAGAGAAACGCGGACGGGACGTTTGCCCCGGCGACGGTCAGATAGAAGATCAGCGCCAGCAGCGCGAGCATCAGCGGAAAGGCGAGCCGGCGCCCGGTCACGATCCGGTCGATGCGCGCCTCCCTCGCCGGGCTTGCCGGGTCGCCCCGCACCACGCTGCGGCAGATCGCTTCCGCCCCGCGCACCAGCGCCGCGGTGCGCAGATCCTGCGCGCGCCGGTCCTCGCCCTCGGGCGGGAGCGGGGGTAGCGGGCGCTCCGCCTGCGGCTCGTCGAAGAGCCGGTCGATCGCGTCGAGCAGCAGCCGCCGGCTGCTGCGCTTTCGCGCGCTCAGGCCGATCACCGGCACGCCCAGACGCTCGGAAAGCAGGGGAAGGTCGAGCGAAAGCCCCCGCCGCCGCGCCTCGTCCATGAGATTGACGCACAGCAGCACCGGCTTGCCCAGCGCAAGCACCTGCAGGGCGTAGAAGAGGTTGCGCTCCAGAAGCCCCGCATCGCACACCAGAAGGATAGCCTCCGCCTCGTCGGAGAGCAGGAAATCCCGCGCGACCTGTTCCTCCGCGGAGCGGGCGGACAGGGAATAGGCCCCGGGAACGTCCACCAGCAGGCAGCGGCGGCGGGGCGTCTCGAAGCTCCCGCGGGCGGAGGCGACGGTCTTGCCTGTCCAGTTGCCCGTGTGCTGGCGCAGCCCGGTCAGCCGGTTGAAGACCGTGCTTTTCCCGACGTTCGGCAGCCCCGCAAGGGCGATCACGCGCGTCTCCATCTCATCCCTCCCTTCGTTCGATCACGATGCGGCGGCTGTCCCGGTCGCGCAGGGCAAGGACGGCGCCGTACAGACTGTAAGCGGCCGGATCGCCCAGCGGGCTCCGGCCGAGACAACAAAGCTGCGCGCCCTCGATGAGCCCCAGCTCCCGCAGACGCCGCCGCATGGGGCCGGTCAGGCGCAGAAGGCGAACACGGCCCTGCTCGCCGGGGCGGAGGGCGCACAGCGTCAATTCCTGATCCATGGTTTCCACCTCTGCCCCATTGTATGCCGCCTTGCTTTTTTGCGTGAATTTTGGTAGGATACAGGGGAGGTGAGACCGATGCTGTTTACATTCAACCATTTCAATTTCAATGTCCTGGACCTGGAGCGCAGCCTGAAGTTTTACGACGAGGCGCTGGGACTCAAGCCCGTGCGGGAGAAGAACGCCGCCGACGGCAGCTTCAAGATCGTCTTCCTGGGCGACGGGGTCACGGATTTCCGGCTCGAGCTGACATGGATGACCGGACGCACCGAGGCCTACGACCTCGGCGAGCAGGAGTATCATCTGGCCTTCCGCACCGACGATATGGAGGCTGCCCATAAAAAGCACGAGGCCATGGGCTGCATCTGCTATGAAAACCCGTCCATGGGCATCTATTTCCTGGAGGATCCGGACGGCTACTGGATCGAGATCATCCCGACGAGGAAATGATCCCGCAGAAGGCAAAGAGACAGAAAAAGGACTGTGCAGCGAGCCTGCACAGTCCTTTTTATTCCGTCAGCTCCCGGTACATGGCCGGGGCGCTGGCCTTGTTTGCGGTCTCGTTGATCTCCGTGACCTCTACCTTCAGCGCTCCCTTGCCGAAGGCGATCTCGATCACGTCGCCCACCTTGACCTGATAGCTGGCCTTGACCTGCCTGCCGTTGACGGAGACGCGCTCCCCGTCGCAGGCCTCGTTGGCCACGGTGCGGCGCTTGATGAGGCGCGAAACCTTCAGATATTTGTCCAGACGCACGGTATTCTCCTCCTGTCATAAAAGGAAAAGCTGCGTGCAGGTACACGCAGCTTTTGAGCTTACAGAGATTCTTACTTGGCGACGGCGTCCTTCAGAGCCTTGCCGACCTTGAAGCTGGCAACGCGGGAAGCGGGGATGGTGATCTCTTCCTTGGTCTGGGGGTTGCGGCCAACGCGCTCGCCGCGCTCCTTGACTTCAAAAGCACCGAAGCCGACCAGCTGAACCTTCTCACCGGCGACAAGGGCGGCGGTGATGGCGTCAAAAGCGGCGTTGATAGCCTTCTCGCTGTCCTTCTTGGACAGAGCGGTTTTCTCAGCGACTGCTGCAACGAGTTCTGCCTTGTTCATGTATGGGTTCCTCCTAAAAGTATAAATCTGGCAAATTGCCGTGTTTATGATGAGTCTGCCCGGATTTCGGGCAAATTACTCACTTTTTTTCTGTCTGTCGGACAGCCATGTTAATCTACCATATTTTGACGGGATAATCAAGTCTTTTTTCGCATTTTTCCCACATTTTTCAGCGCATATGCAGGATTTTCGCAATTTTTTCCCCACCGGGGATCAAATGCATATCCTCTTTTGTGATCATCTTCATCGCGATGGCGAAAACAAGGTAGACGACGACCGCGGCCGCGATGGCGACGCCCATGCACAGCAGCTTGTGGAGCCGCGGCGTCCCGAAGCGCAGGAAGCGGTCGGCCAGTCCGTAAAGCCCCCAGGCGCAGCCGCCCATCACCGCGCTGCAGAGGAAGGGCTTGATGAGAATGTGGCGCAGCTTGGGGTTCTTGTCGAGCACAAAGCACATGAACACGAAATTCATGACCGCCATGACCATATAGCTCGCGAGCGTGCCCACCGGCGCGCCGTAGATGTTGATGCGCGGCTGGGCGACGAGGAAGTAGTTGAGCGCGACCTTGATCACGCCGCCGACGATCATCGTGATCATGGGGAGCATCTCCCGGCCGTTGGCCTGGAGGATGGCGTTCTCCATCAGGACCATGCACACGAAGAAGGCGGCGACGCCCATCACGGCGAGCAGGGTGGGACCCGCGGGATGGTTGTCGTGATAGATAACGCGCATGATCGGCTCGGAGAGCACCGCGAGCCCCACGCCCATCGGCATGGCCAGCACGGCGGCGATACGCATGGAGTCCTCGGAGATCTTGGTCGCCAGGTCGTTTTCGCCCCGCACGGAGGCGGCGGTGATGGCCGGGACGACCGAGATGGTCAGCGGGGTGATGATGGCGGCGGGGAGGTTGAAGATGGTCTGTGCCTCGCCGTAAACGCCGTTTAAGACGTTGGCCGCGTCGAGTTCGAAGCCGGCGGCGGACTGCAGCCGGTCCATGGTGAGGCCGGAGTCCACCAGATTCAGGATGGCGAGCACGCTGCTGCCCAGCGCGATGGGGATGCCGATGCGCAGGAAGCGGGAGAAGATCTTCCAGTCATGGTCGGGGACGTCCGGATTCTCGAGCACGGCGCAGCCGTAGTGGCGGCGCTTGTAGAGCCACATATACAGCAGCGCGGCGGCGGAGCCGGCGGTGACGCCGAAGATGGCGGCGGCGGAGCCCATGGGCTTGCCGTGCGCCGCGTGGATGACCACCCAGGCCAGCGCCAGACCCACGACGACCTTGACCAGCACCTCCAGCACCTGCCCTACCGTGGTGGGGATCATGTTGCCGTAGCCCTGGCAGTAGCCGCGGTAGGCGGAGACCAGGCACACCAGCAGGACCGAGGGCGCCATGGTGCGGATGCTCATGGCGGCCGGCGGGTTGTGGAGGATGCGGTGGGCGATGAAATCCGGGAACAGGAGCATGATCAGGGAGAAAAACAGACCGATAACGAAGAAGGTCCACCAGGCCACGTGGAAGATGCGGCGCGCCTGCATGGGGCGGTCTTCGGCATTCGCCTCGGAGATCATGCGGGCAAGCGCAATCGGCAGACCCGCCGTGGACAGCGTCAGAAAGACGTTGTAGACGTTGTAGGTCTGCATGAACATGGAATACCCGTCCGGCCCGATGATGTTGGCAACGGGCATCTTGTACAGGAAGCCCAGGATCTTCATGATGATGACGCCGAGCGTCAGGATCGCCGCGCCGTGCAGATAGTTCTGGCCTTTATGTTCCGCCATGCCGAGGCCTCCTGTGAGGAAAGTAGTGGGTCGATACTGCAACTATTAACTATAATAGCAAAGTGTTACGAAATCAAGTATTTGCCGGGATCTTTGAGACCGGCAGCGCCGCGGCCTTGTTCAGCCCTGGGCGATCTGGCGGGCGACGTGAACGCCGCTGGCGGAGGCATGGCTGAGCGAGTGGGTCACGCCGGAGCAGTCCCCGATGACGTAGAGGCCCTTGCAGGCGGTCTCCAGGTTCTCGTCGATCCGGACCTCCATGTTGTAGAACTTGACCTCCACGCCGTAAAGCAGCGTGTCGTCGTTGGCGGTGCCGGGGGCGATCTTGTCGAGGGCGTAGATCATCTCGATGATGCCGTCGAGGATGCGCTTGGGGATGACGAGGCTCAGATCGCCCGGAGTCGCGGCGAGCGTGGGCGTGACGAAGCTGCCGCGGATGCGGCTCTCGGTGCTGCGGCGGCCGCGCACCAGGTCGCCGAAGCGCTGCACGATCACTCCGCCGCCCAGCATATTGCTGAGGCGGGCGATGCTCTCGCCGTAGCCGTTGGAGTCCTTGAAGGGGACGGAGAAGTGCTTGGAGACGAGCAGGGCGAAGTTGGTGTTCTCGGTGTGCTTGCTCGGATCCTCGTAGCTGTGGCCGTTGACGGTGACGATGCCGTTGGTGTTCTCGTTGACGACGACGCCGTGCGGGTTCATGCAGAAGGTGCGCACCAGGTCCTCAAACTTCTCCGTGCGGTAGACGATCTTGCTCTCGTACAGCTCATCGGTCAGATGGGAGAAGACGTCCGCCGGCAGCTCGACGCGCACGCCGATGTCCACACGGTTGGAGAGCGTGGGGATGTCGAGGCCCTGGCAGACGCTCTCCATCCATTTGCTGCCGCTGCGGCCGACGGAGACGACGCACCTGACGCAGGAGAAGTCGCCCTTCGCGGTGCGCACGACGAAGCCGTCCTCCGTGCGCGAGAGCCCTTCGACGGCGGTGTTGAAATAGAAGTCCACCTGCTCTTTGAGCTCGGCATACAGATTCTCCAGCACCACATAGTTGATGTCGGTGCCGAGGTGGCGCACCTGCGCGTCCAGCAGGTGCAGCCCGTTTTCGAGGCACATCCGCTTGATCCGGGTGTTGGCGGTGGAATAGAGCTTCGTGCCCGCGCCGCCGTGGGAGAGATTGATCTCGTCCACGTAGCGCATCAGCTCGATGGCTTTCTGCTTGCCCACGTACTCGTAGAGCGTGCCGCCGAACTGGTTGGTGATGTTGTATTTGCCGTCGGAGAAGGCGCCCGCGCCCCCGAAGCCGCTCATAATGCTGCACACCGGGCACTTGACGCAGCTTTTGACTTTTTCGCCGTCGATGGGGCACTTGCGGCGCGAAAGCTCCCGCCCCAGCTCAAAAACGGCCACTTTCTTTTCCGGCGCGCGCTTTTTCAGCTCGTAGGCGGTGAAGATGCCGCCGGGGCCCGCGCCGACGATGATAACGTCGTAAAACATGGTGATCCCTCCAAAAAAACGGGCGGCTGTGGGAATCCACAGCCGCCAAGCCAAAAATATCCTTGCTGAATTTTACCACAGCCGCGCAAGTTTTGTCAAGCGCGGCGGGAGGGCGGAAAGCGTTCTCCTGACGCGCAAGACCGCTCAGGCGCCGGGCTTGCCCAGCATACGGAACATATTCTTCTTGTAGGCTTCCACGCCCGGCTGGTCGAAGGGGTTGACGCCGGACATATAGCCGGACAGGGCGCAGGCCAGCTCGAAGAAGCAGACCATCGCGGCAAAGCCCTCTTCGTTGCGCGCGGGAACGCGGATGACCATGTTGGGCACGCCGCCGGAGATGTGGGCCTCGCGCACGGCGTCGGCGGCGATGTTGCACACCTCGGCCATATCGCGCCCGGCGATGTAGTTGAGGCCGTCGGCGTTGGCCTCCTCAAAGGGGAAGGGGTAGGCGCAGCGGCTCTTGTCAAAGCGGACGATGGACTCCATCAGCGTCCGGGGACCCTGCTGGATAAACTGGCCCATCGAGTGCAGGTCGGCGGTGAATTCGACGCTCGCGGGGAAGATGCCCTTGCCGTCCTTGCCCTCGCTCTCGCCGTAGAGCTGCTTCCACCACTCGGCCATGAAACGGAAGCTGGGCTCATAGCAGCCGAGGATCTCGATGCCGTAGCCCTTGTTATAGAGGTTCTGGCGGGCGGCGGCGTACTGCCAGGCGGGGTTCTCGGGGCTTCTGAGATCGAGTGCCCTGAACTCCTCAATGGCGGCGTTCACCACGCGCTGAACGTCGATGCCGGCCACGGCCATGGGCAGCAGGCCCACGGCGGACAGCACGCTGAAGCGGCCGCCCACGTCGTCGGGCACCACAAAGGTCGGCCAGCCGTGGGCGTCGGCCAGGGATTTGAGCACGCCGCGGCGCGCGTCGGTGGTGGCGAAGATGTGCTCGTCGGCCTTGTCGTCGTACTTTTTGGCGAGCAGCTCGCGGAACACGCGGAAGGAGGCCGCAGGCTCCAGCGTGGTGCCGGACTTGGAGATGACATTCACGTCAAAATCCTTGTCGCCGAGCAGCTCGATGATGTCGCAGAGCGCGTCGGCAGACAGGCCGTTGCCGGCGAAGAAGACGCGGGGATCGTCCTTGCCGGGGATGGGCTTGAGAAGCTCGATGGCGCCGCGGGCGCCGAGGTACGAGCCGCCGATGCCGATGACGACGAGCGCCTGGGAGCGGCTGCGAATGGTTTTGGCGGCATCAAGGACGGCGGGGAGCTCCGTATCCTTCATGCGCTGGGGCAGGCCCAGCCAGCCGGTAAAGTCCGCGCCGAGACCGCTGCCCTCGCTGAGCACCTTGTGGGCGCGCTCGGCGGCGGCATAGTCGGGGCCTGCGCCGGTGAAAAAGCGTTCGGCACCGGAGAGATCTACTTTAACCATAGAGTGTTCCTCCTATGTATCTGAATTAACACTCCTATTATATCCGATCCGGAAAAATATGCAAGATGCTTTTCCGCTTTACAGGCCGAATAAACTGCCGAACAGGCGCGTGAAGAGCGGGAACACGCCGAGCTTCCCGACCGGCTGCGCCGCGAGCAGGGGCAGCTCGGCCAGCGTCTCCTCCCCGAGCGTGACGGTCAGCGTCCCGAGCGGCTGTCCCTCCGCCACCGGCGCGGCGACGCGCTCGGGCAGCTCCAGCAGGTAGTCCGGCTTCACACTCCCTTTGGGGATCAGCGCCGCCGCCTCGCCCTCCAGCCGCAGCGGAACGCTCTCCGCCGTGCCGAGCTCCACCGGCAGTGCCGGGAGCGGCTCCTCCGGCAGCAGGGAACAGAGCTCGTAACGGGAAAAGCCGTAATTGAGCAGCGCGGTGGCGTCCGCGTTGCGGCTCTCGATGCTCTGCCCGTGCATCACGACGGCAATGTACTCGGTGCCGCCGCGCTCCGCCGTGGCGGAGAGACAGTACATCGCGCCGCTGGTAAAGCCGGTCTTGAGACCGGTGCAGCCCTCGTACCAATACACGAGCTTGTTGGTGTTCGTCAGCCCGAAGCTCCCGTCCCGGATACTGTCCATCCAGATCGTGCTGTAATCCTTGATGAGATCGTGGGAGATCAGCGCCCGCGACATGACGGCGATGTCCCGCGCCGAGCTGTAATGCTCCGCGTCCTCGAAAAGCCCGGTGCAGTTGGTGAAGTGCGTGTTCTCCAGCCCCAGCTCCTGCGCGCGGGCGTTCATACGCTCCACGAACAGCGCCTCGGTCCCGGCAAGCTGCTCCGCCATCGCCACCGCGCAGTCGTTGGCGGAGGCGACGGCGATGCATTTGAGCATCTCGTGCACGCTCATCTGCTCGCCCTCCTCCAGATACACGCAGCTTCCCCCGAAGGAGGCCGCGCGGGCGCTGGCCGTGACGGTGTCCTCGAGGGAGAGCTTCCCGGCCTCGATGTCCTCCACGATGAGCAGCAGCGTCATGATCTTGGTGACGCTCGCGGGGAGCATTCGCTCGTCGGCGTTTTTCTCGTAGAGCACCTGCCCCGTGACCTTCTCCATCAGGATCGCGCTCGGAGCGGCGATGGCGATGGCGTCGTCCCGCAGCGGCTCGAGCGCGAAGGCGCGGCAGGGGACGAGCAGAAAGGTGACGGTCAGACACAGGCACAGCAGCAGTCGAAGCGTTTTCATGGGAGTCCTCTCCTTTCGGTTCTGCTGCCAGACTATGCGCGGGGTGGGAGAGACATGCGGCGGTTGACGGAATTATGCATATTTCGACAAAACCCGACGGGAAGCTGCACAGAGACCCGGGAGAAAAATCTGAGGAATTCCGTGAGTTTTGAACATTTTCCACAGGCTTTTCCACAGCTTGCGATCTGCATAATCAGGAAAGAAATGAAAGGAAAGTTTACATAACATATCGTTTTCTTGACGGAGGAAAAGACAAAAATAGCAGTTGACGGGAAAATGCCCCGATAGTAAAATAGATAGAACGAAAACATGGAAACGGAGGATGAAGGATGCGTCGTCAATTCCATTGGGATAAAAAGTATCTGTACTGGGGCGTCACCGCTTTTCTGGTGATCGCCGCGGCGATCGTGTTTTATCTGGCGCTGAGTTATCTTTCTGTGCTGGGGGCGGGGATCAAGCGCCTGTTCGGCATTCTGGGACCCTTCGTATGGGGCCTCGTGCTCAGCTACCTGCTGAACCCGCTGACGCGGGGGATCGAACGCCACCTTTTCCAGCCGCTGGCGAAACGCCTGTATAAGGGCAAGCGCGCCGCGAAGGCCGAGGGCTTCGCCCGCGGCATGGCGGTGCTGGCGTCGGAGATCGTGCTGCTGGCCGTGATCGTCGCCCTGTTCTATCTGATCCTGCCGCAGTTGTACAGCAGCATCGTCATGATCGTCGACAACAGCCCGATTTATATCGCGAACCTCACCAAATGGGTCGAGCAGACGCTGCAGGACTTCCCCGAACTGGAGACCTACATATCCGACGCCCTGCAGTCCATCAATACCAACGTGATGGACTGGGCGCGCACGACGCTGCTGCCGGGGCTCGGCAGCATGGTCAGCAATCTGACCGCCGGCCTGGCCTACGTGGTCAAGGGCGTCTACAACCTGATCATCGGCATCATCGTTTCGGTCTATATCCTCAGCAATATGGAGCGCTTCATCGCCGGGGTGCGCCGCCTGACCTACAGCCTCTTCGGCATCGAGACCGCCGAAAAGATCCGCGACGGCCTTGCCTTCACGGACAAGACCTTTATGGGCTTCATCAACGGCAAGCTCCTCGATTCGGCGATCATCGGCCTGATCTGCTACATCGTCTGCGCCATCCTGAATATGCCCTACGCCCTGCTCGTCAGCGTGATCGTGGGCGTGACGAATATCATCCCCTTCTTCGGCCCCTTCATCGGCGCGGTGCCCTCCGCGCTCATCATCCTGATGGTGGATCCGATGAAAACGCTGATCTTCGTGATCTTTATCATCGTGCTGCAGCAGATCGACGGCAACCTCATCGGACCGAAGATCCTCGGCAGCTCCATCGGCATCAACGGCTTCTGGGTCATGTTCTCGATCATCCTCGGCGCCGGCCTGTTCGGCTTCTGGGGCATGCTTTTGGGCGTGCCGGTGTTTGTGCTGATCTACACGCTGATCGACGGCGCGGTGGTCAAAAAGCTCAAAAAAAGCGATCTCCCGTGGGAGACCGCCGAATATGTGGATCTGGAAAGCATTGACCCCGTGACCCGGGAGATCATCAAAAAGCCCGAGGCGGAGGAGTAGCGCCAGACTGTCGGGAGAAAACGCTCTTCCCGGCGTCCGGTGCTGACGGCTTTGCGAGGCTCACCGGTGCCGCAGGCATGCGCGGGCGTCGATAAGCCCCTGGCAAAGCGCGTCCACGTCCTCCTGCGTCGTTTCGCGGGACAGCCCGACGCGGATGGCGCCGTCGATCGTCTTCGCGTCCAGCCCGATGGCTTCCAATACATGGCTCCGCCCGCCCTTCTTGCAGGCGGAGCTTTTTGACACGTAGATCTCCCTCGCCTCGAGGAAGTTCATCAGCACCTCGCTGCGGAAGCCCGGCAGGGAGAGGGAGAGGATATGCGGCGCGTCGGTGGGGATATGGCGCAGCTCCGGGATCGCGGCTTCGAGCCGTTCGACGATCCCGCGCTTATACGCGGCCATGCGCGCGGTGTTCTCCGCCATCCCCGCCTTGCCGACGGCGCAGGCGGCGCCGAAGGCCGCGATCTGCGGCATGGCCTCGGTTCCCGCGCGCCGGCCGTCCTCCTGTCCGCCGCCGAGCACGAAGGGCTTGAGGCGCAGGCCGCTTTTCACGTACAGCGCGCCGACGCCCTTCGGGGCGTGGATCTTATGGCCGCTGACGCTGATCATATCCGCGCCGAGGCTTTTGGGCGTAAAGGGGACTTTGAGAAAGGCCTGCACCGCGTCGGTGTGCAGCAGGGCGGGGGAAGCCGCCTCGCGCAAGACGCGGGAGACGCCCGCGATATCGGTGACGGCGCCGGTCTCGTTGTTCACAAGCATCAGGCTCACGAGCACGGTATCCGCCCGCAGGGCCTCCCTGACGGCCGGGACGGGGATGGCGCCGCTGCTTTCCGGCATGAGCCGCGTCACCTCGAAGCCGCGGGCCTCCAGCTCGTCAAGGCTCCTGCGGATCGCGTCGTGTTCCACGGCGGAGCTGACGATATGCCGGCCCTTCCGTTTCATGGCCTCCGCGCCGGCCAGCAGCGCCCAGTTGTCGCTTTCGGAGCCGCAGGAGGTAAAGACAAGCTCCTTCGGCTGGCAGCCCAGCGCGTCGGCGACCTGCCTGCGGCTCTGCTCCAGCAGCTTCTTTGCCTCGCGGCCGGGGGTGTGGGTGGAGCTGGGATTGCCGTAGACCTCCGTCATGGCGCGCAGGGCGGCTTCCGCCGCTTCCGGGCAGACCTTCGTGGTGGCGGAGTTATCCAGATAATGATCCATGTTCGATCCTTTCCTTTTTGCCTCCCCGGCGCAAGGGGAGGCGGCATGCAGGGCCGGCGGGGCCGCGCAGGCGTTTGCCGCGCCCGGAAAGCAGTTCTTTGTTATGTTTGCACAGCCCCGCAACCATGGCTTTGCCGTGACTGCCCCTGCACAGAGAGGGGCCTGTAAGGAGATTGTATGAAGTACATTATAACCACTCTTGGCTGCAAGGTCAACCAATATGAGACGCAGGCGATGGAAGCGATGCTGCAGGCCGACGGGCATGAGAGCGCGGCTCCGGGGGAACTCGCGGACGCCGTGATCGTCAACACCTGTGCGGTCACCGCCGAGTCCGGGCGCAAGTCCCGCCAGACCATCCGCCGCCTGCGGGACGAGAACCCGGGCGCGGTTGTGGCGGTCTCCGGCTGCTACTCGCAGCTCAGCCCGGAGGAGAGCGCGGAGATCGGCGCGGACGTGATCTTCGGCACCAACGACCGCGCTGGCTTCGTGCGCGCCGTGGAAAAGGCGGCCGAGAAAGGCGGGGGCAGCCGCGAGATCGACGCGCCCTTCCGCCGCCGGGAGTTCGAGGTGCTGCCCGCCGGGGCGGTCTCAGGACGGACGCGCGCTATGCTGAAGATCCAGGACGGCTGCGTCAACTTCTGCTCCTACTGCATCATCCCTTACACCCGCGGCCGGCTCCGCAGCCTGCCGGCGAAGGACGCCGCACGCGAGACCCGCCGCATCCGGGACGAGGGCTACCGCGAGCTGGTGCTGACCGGGATCGAGGTCGCCTCCTACGGCGCCGACCTGCCCGGAAAGCCCGGCCTGGCCGACCTGATTGAGCTTGTCGCCGCAAACGCCGGGGATATGCGCCTGCGCCTCGGCTCGCTCGAGCCCACGGTCGTCACCGAGGACTTTTGCCGCCGCCTGGCGGCGACGGGGAAGCTCTGCCGCCATTTCCATCTTTCGCTCCAGTCCGGCTGCGACCGGACCCTGAAGGCGATGAACCGCAAGTACGACACAGCGCGGTTTACCGCCGTCACGGAGCTGCTGCGCCGGTATTTCCCGGGCTGCGCGCTGACCACCGACCTGATTACCGGCTTTCCCGGCGAGACGGACGAGGACCACCGCGAAACGCTCGCCTTTATCGGGAAGTGCGCCTTCGCGGATATGCACATCTTCCCGTATTCCCGCCGCCCCGGCACCCCGGCGGACAAGATGCCAGACCAGTGTCCCAACGCCCTCAAGGCCAGCCGCGCCCACGAGGCGCAGGCGGCGGCGCAGCGGATGCACCGGGCTTTTCTGGACGCGAGCGTAGGCCGGACCCTGCCCGTCCTGTTCGAGACCGCGCAGGAGGGGAGCGTCGGCCACAGCGACACCTACCAGCTCGTGCGCGTGCCGGAGACGGGGCTTCGCGGCCAGCTTCGGAACGTGCGCGTGACCAGCGTTGAAAATGACGTTTTACTGGGCGAAATCGTTTGACATATTCGACAAAATATCATATACTGTTTTGGTGAAATTTCCAGAACCGATTGGGAAACGGCTCGTGCAGCGGAGGCCGCCGCGCGGATCGTTTCATAAAGAGAGGGAGCTGCTATGGCCAGAGAACAGGTGTTCAATTTTTCCGCCGGCCCGTCGGTGCTGCCCGCGTCCGCGCTGGAGCGCGCGAAGGCGGACCTGCTCGATTACCGCGGCTGCGGTATGTCCGTGATGGAGATGAGCCACCGGAGTCCGATGTTCCAGGAGATCTTTGACTCCACCAAGCAGAAGCTGAAGGAAGCGCTCTCGGTGCCCGACAGCCATGAGATCCTCTTCCTGCAGGGCGGCGCGACGCTGCAGTTTGCGGCCATCCCGATGAACCTCATCGAGGGCGGCACGGCCGACTACGCCGTGACCGGGAACTTCTCCCACAAAGCGGCCGCGGAGGCCGAAAAGTACGGCACGGTGCACGTTGCGGCAAGCACCGCCGACACCGGCCACGACCGCATCCCGGCGCAGGAGGAGCTCCGCCTCAGCGCCGATGCGAAGTATTTCTACTACTGTGCGAACAACACGATCTACGGGACCGAGTGGCAGTATGTGCCCCGGACGGCGGCGCCGCTGGTCTGCGATATGTCCTCCGACATCCTCTCCAAGCCCGTGGACGTGAGCCGATACGGCCTCATCTACGCCGGGGCGCAGAAGAACATGGCGCCTGCGGGCCTGACCGTCGTGATCCTCGACAAGGCCCTCTGCGGCCGCGAGCTGCCCTTTACCCCCGAGATCATGAGCTACCGGACGCTTGTGAAGCACGATTCCATGCTCAACACCCCGCCCTGCTGGTGCATCTACATGCTCGGCCTCGTGCTGGACTGGCTGGCCGAACAGGGGGGCGTGAAGGGGATGGAGCAGATCAAACGGGCGCGCGCCGCGAAGCTCTATGACTTTCTCGACAACAGCGCCCTCTACCGCGCCCACGCCCTGCCAGGCAGCCGCAGCGACATGAACGTGACCTTCCGCACCGACAGCAAAGAGCTGGACGCGGAATTCGTCAAGGGAGCCGCTGCCCGCGGCCTTGTGAACGTCAAGGGCCACCGGATCACCGGCGGTATGCGCGCGAGCCTCTACAACGCCATGCCCATGGAGGGCGTGGACGCTCTGATCGCCTATATGAAGGAGTTTGAACGAGATCATGTTTAAGATCAAAACCATGAACGCCATCGCCCCCGCCGGGATCGAAACGCTGGAGCGCCGGGGCTGCACCGTCGGGGAGAACGTGGAAGCGCCCGAGGGCATCCTGCTGCGTTCGGCCGACCTGCACGAGTACCCGATGAACCGGGAGCTTCTCGCCATCGCCAGAGCCGGAGCGGGCTACAACAACATCCCCGTCGCCGAGTGCGCCAACCGCGGCATCGTGGTCTTCAACGCCCCCGGCGCCAACGCTGTGGCCGTCAAGGAGCAGGAGATCGCCTCGCTGGTGCTGGCCTCCCGCGACGTGCTGGGCAGTATCGACTATGTGAAATCCATCGCCGACAAGGGCGAGGAGATCCCGAAGCTCGTGGAGAAGGGCAAGTCCGCCTTCACCGGGCCGGAGCTCATGGGCAAGTCCATCGGCGTGATCGGCCTCGGCGCCGTCGGCGCGCTGGTCGCCAACGCGGCCGTGAGCCTCGATATGCAGGTCTGGGGCTACGATCCCTTCATGTCCGTGGACGCCGCCTGGCGCCTGAGCCGCGCGGTGCTGCACGCCTCCACGCTCGACGAGATCTTTGAAAACTGCGATTACATCAGCATCAACGTCCCCCATACCGAGAGCACCCACCATATGCTCAACGACGAGGCCTTCTCCAAGATGCGCGACGGGGTGCGCATCATCAACGAGAGCCGCGCCGAGGTGGTGGACGACGAGGCCATGACCCGCGCGCTGCAGAGCGGCAGGGTCGCCAAGTATGTCACCGACTTCCCCAATGAGGTCATCCTTAAGGCGCCCAACGTGATCGCCCTGCCCCATATCGGCGCCTGCACGCCCGAGAGCGAGGACCGCTGCGCCGTCATGGCCGCCGAGGAGATGTACGATTACCTCCTCAACGGCAACATCCGCAACAGCGTCAACCTGCCCGACGTGTCCCTGAGCCGCATGGGCGTCTGCCGTCTGTGCGTCATCCACCACAACGTGCCCCGCATGATCACAAGCATCCTCGACTTCATCAGCCAGAAGAACATCAACGTCGAGCACATGATCAACAAGCCCCGCGGCGGCTACGCCGTGACCATCGTGGATCTGTCCGAGCCCATCGGCGAAGACGTGGCCGACGCGATCCGCCGCATGAACGACGTGGTGAGGGTGCGCGTGATATGAAAAGGATCGGCATGCTGGTCGCCGTGGAGATGGGAGCCGTGCTCTCCCGCTACGGCAAGGCCATGGCGGAGGAGACGCGCTGCGGCTTCCGGGTGTTCACCTATGACATGGGGGAGTACCTGCTGTACGTAATCGGCTCCGGCGCGGGCGAGATCGCCGCGGCCGCCGCCTGCCAGCTCCTGATCGACCGCTATGAGGCGGAGCTGGTGGTGAATTTCGGCGTGGTGGGGGGACTCACCGCGGAGATGGCCCGGACCAAAACCTGTGTGGTCGAGAAGGTCGTGCACTACGACTTCGACACCAGCGCCTACGACGGCACCGTGCCCGGCCAGTACTGCGAGTATCCGGACGTGTACCTGCCTGCGACGGCTGAGCTTGTAAGACGGGCGAGAGAGATCGCGCCCGAGCTCAAGCCTGTGATCTGCGCCTCGGCGGACAAGTTCGTCGACGGCAAAGAGGCCAAGAGCGCCCTGCATGAGCGCTTCGGTGCCGACATCTGCGAGATGGAGGCCGCGGCCGTGGTGCTCACCTGCAACCGAAGCGGCGTGCCCTGCCTGCTCATCAAGACCGTTTCCGACGGGCTTGCCGGCGGGGCGGAAGAGTTCGGCGTCGCCCTGCGGCATACCTCCGAGCTCTGCCTCGCGGTGGCCGATAAGATTATCAGAGAACTGTAAATACCGTGACTTTGTCATTCTGAGCGGCTGCAAGGCGGCGAAGCGTCTCAACGAGAGGCATCGGCGTCGCTGCGCTTCGTTCGGGGTGACAAGTTTTTTAATACGATTAAAAGCGGCTACAAAAGCTTTCTGCCGGAGAATCGTAAAAGGAGGTTACTATGACCGAAAAGCTCTATTACGCCGATGCGTATCTGCACGAATTCACCGCCCGTGTCACCGCCTGCGAGCCGGGGAAAACCGGCTTTTTCATCGAGCTGGACCGCACGGCCTTTTTTCCCGAGGGCGGCGGGCAGCCGGCGGACACCGGGACGATCGGCCCTGCGCGCGTCTGCGACGTGCAGGAGAAGGGCGGGCGCATCCTGCACAGCACCGACATGGCGCTGCCGGTGGGGGAGAGCTTCGCCTGCGCCCTCGACTGGGAGCAGCGCCGCCGCCGGATGCAGAACCACTCCGGCGAGCATGTATTTTCCGGCACGGTCCACCGCCTCTTCGGCCTCAACAACGTGGGCTTTCACATGGGGGAAGCGTGCATGACGATCGACTTCGACGGCGAGCTCGACGAAAAGGAGCTGCGGCGCGCCGAAGACGAGGCGAACGGGGCGGTGCGCGACAACCTCCCCATCCGCTGCTTCTTCCCGGCGCGGGAGGAGCTCGAACGGCTTTCCTACCGCAGCAAGAAGGAACTGGAGGGTGCGGTGCGGCTTGTGGAGATCGCCGGCGTCGACCTCTGCGCCTGCTGCGCGCCGCACGTGGCCGCCACCGGGGAGATCGGCCTCGTCAAGCTCCTCTCCGCGGAGCGGCACCGGGGCGGTGTGCGCCTGACGCTGCTGTGCGGGCTGGACGCGCTGGACGATTACCGCCGGCGGCAGGAGGAGTCCGCCGCGGTATCGCGGCTGCTGAGCGTGCCGAAGGAGAAGATCGCCGAGGCCGTCGGGCGGCAGCTCGAGAACCAGACGAGGCAGAAGGAGCGCATTGCGGGCCTCAGCATGGCGCTCTGCGCGCGCATGGCCGCGGCGCAGCCGGAGACTGCGGGCAACCTTGTCGTTTTTGACGAACTGCTCGACGAGATCGCGCAGCGCGAGCTCGTGAACCTCCTCATGGAAAAGTGCCGTATCGCGGCGGTCTTTTCCGCGGCCGAGGGCGGCTGGCGCTACGTCATCGGCAGCCGCGCCGTCGACCTGCGCCGCTGCGCGAAGGAGATCAACGCCGGGATCGGCGGCCGCGGCGGCGGCAGCGGCGCCATGATCCGGGGGCGCGCCTCCGCCGACGCCGCGCAGATCGGCAACTTCCTGAAAAAATACAAAAGTTTAGACACTAATGACGAAAATGTATAACAAACGCCGGGAGAAATGAAATCTTTTTTGGCACTATTGCCAAAAGATAATTGACAATTATCTGACGCGCGGATATAATAAATAGCGTGAAAGTGGGCGATTCTTGCCCTGTGACGAATTGTCCAACAATCGGAAATGAATATGGAGGGTTATCTGTGAGAGATCTCAAACATCTGATCTACTTTGAGAATCTGCTTCAGGAAGCCAATAACGATCTTGTCAAGCAGGCCAAGGCCGAGGGCAAGAGAGCGATCGGCTATACCTGCTATTTTATGCCTGAAGTACTTCTCGACCTGCCCGGCTGCTTCTCCGTCCGCCTGAGAGCGCCTCGCTGCACTTCCCCCGACATCGCGACCTATTACCTGTCCGGCCGTGTCTGCCACTATGCCCGCTCCCTGCTGGAGCGCGCCCTTGAGGGCGGCTACAACTTCCTCGACGCCCAGATGGGCACCGAGACCTGCACCGCCACCTGCCGCTTCCAGGAGCACCTGCAGCAGAAGCACCTCGACTCCGTCGAAGACATGCGCATCATCGACAACGATGATTTCTTCTGCGAGTTCACCGACATTCCGTTCAAAAACTCGGAAAACAGCTACCGGCATTTCGAGACCCAGCTGCGCGCCCATGTGCTGCTGCCCCTGCATGAGCACTTCGGCGTCGATATCTCCGACGAGGCGATCCGCAAGACCGTCGAGGAGCACAACGAGGTCTGCCGCCTCATCAACGAGATCGGCGACTACCGCAAGCTCGATAACCCCACCATCACCGGCTATGAGTTCCACGTGATCCAGCTGGTGAGCCTTGTCTGCCCGAAGCATCTGATCCTGCCTTACCTGCGCGAGACCGCCGAAGAGATGAAGACCCGCGAGCCCGACGACCGGAAGAACTTCCGCTGCAAGGTCGTTCTGGCCGGCTCCGAGAACGACGACCCCGACTTCACCAAGCTGATCGAGAGCTGCGGCGCGCTCGTCGTGTGCGACCGTTTCTGCTACGGCGCGGTGGAGAGCCGTATCCCCATCGTGCTCGAGGAGGGCAAGAGCCCGCTCAGATGCATCGCCGAGCACTACCTCAAGACCTCCAACTGCCCGCGCTTCATGCCTCAGGACGAGATGCGCGCCCGCAAGAAGAGACTCGCCGATCTGGCGAAGGAGTATCATGCCGACGGCGTCATCATTGCCTCCAACAAGTTCTGCGAGTACTGGAGCTACGAGCGCGTTATCGACACCTTCATCCTCAAGCGTGATTTTGGCCTCCCCGTCTGCTCTATCGAGAAGGAATACATCAACTCCGCGTCCGGCCAGCTCCGCACCCGTTTCCAGGCCTTCGTGGAGAGCGTAGAAATCAAGCACATCCAGGAGGGCAAGTAAAATGGCTAAGAAAGATATCAAGAAAGCGCTGAAGGATTTCTGGTACGGCAAGCCCCATACCGCCGAAGAGGGCGGCCGCCGTCTGGGCGAGCTGTACGAGGACAAGACCGGCCTTCTCAAGCACAGAGAGTGGCGCGGCGTCAAGGATACCTTCTACTACATGTACATGATCTGGGGGTACAACTACCTCCACATGGTCACCATGGTCACGGATATCCTCAAATACGCCAACAACCCCATTGATTTCTTCAAGGGCACCTGGCGCTACCGCTGGATGGGCCAGACCTATCTGCCCGTCATCCACTGGTTCGAGCGCGGCCTGCAGGGCATGCGCGGCGAGGCTCTGGCCGCCTCCGCGTGGCACTACCGCGCGATGGTCAGCGCTTCCATCCATCAGATCTGCACCTTCTTCAACGCCGATACCCGTCTGCACGGCGGCAAAGAGAACAACGCCTACAAGCACACCATCTTCGCCAACGAGACGACCTGCGGCACCCTGTTCTATCCCTGGAAGGACGCGGGCTACCAGTACGTGTCCATGGAGATGATCCCCTACTTCGTCACCTGCCACGTCAACTCCCACACCGTTCTCAACTACATCGACGCGGTGCAGTCCATCGGCCTGCCCGGCGACCCCTGCCCGATGTGCCAGGCGGAGTCCGGCCTCTTCGTGCTTGACGACGTGCCCGATTCCTCCCCGATGATCATCACCTGCAACGAGGCCTGCGACGCCTCCGTTTCCACCCACACCCTGCAGGACTGGTTCGCCGACAAGCCGCTCTTCGCGCTTCCCGTCCCGATGCAGTTCGACGATCCGCTGGTCAAGAAGTACTGCATGAACGAGATCGAGGAGTGCTGGAAGTTCATCGAGGAGCAGACCGGCACCCCGTTCAACTGGGAGTCCATGGTCAAGCTGCTTGAGCGCCAGAACAAGCTGCAGCGCGACGAGTGGGAGAAGTGGGAAGTCGCTTCCAAGACCGATTTCTACCCGATCAACGGCGTCGCCCAGGCTCTGTTCCGCATCTACTCCACCCAGTACGGCATCCAGGGCACGTTCTGGGAGGAAGCCAGCGAGAAGGTCAAGAAGATCATGTACAAGTGCGTCGAGAAGAAGATCAATCCCTTCCCGCAGACGCGCCACCGCGTGATCGCC
>ONOL01000048.1 GCA_900319465.1 uncultured Eubacteriales bacterium
GAACTCGTCGACGATGATGATCTCGCCGTCCTTGACGATGTAGTCGATGTCGCGCTTCATGATGCCGTGGGCCTTGAGCGCCTGGTTGATGTGGTGCGAAAGGGTGGCGTTTTCCATGTCGGCGAGGTTTTCCAGCCCGAAGGCGCGCTCGGCCTTGGCGATGCCGCGCGCGGTGAGGGTGGCGCTGCGCGCCTTCTCGTCCACGACGTAGTCGGCGTCCAGATCCTCGCTCTCCTCCTCCTTCTCGTCGACGGAGGCATAGACCACCTTCTTGAGGCGGCACACGAAATCGTCCGCCTGGCGGTAGAGGTCAGTGCTCTCGTCGCCCTGGCCGGAGATGATGAGCGGCGTCCTCGCCTCGTCGATGAGGATGGAGTCCACCTCGTCCACGATCGCGAAGGCGTGCCCGCGCTGCACCATCTGCTCCTTGTAGAGCGCCATGTTGTCGCGCAGGTAGTCGAAGCCCATCTCGTTGTTCGTGCCGTAGGTGATGTCGCAGTTGTAAGCGGCGCGGCGCTCGTCGTTGTCGAGGCCGTGGACGATCAGGCCCACGGACAGGCCCATGAAGCGGTGCACCTTGCCCATCCACTCGCTGTCGCGGCGGGCCAGATAGTCGTTGACGGTAACGATGTGCACGCCCTCGCCGGTCAGCGCGTTTAAGTAGGCGGGCAGCACGGCGACGAGGGTCTTGCCCTCGCCGGTCTTCATCTCGGCGATGCGGCCCTGGTGCAGCACGATGCCGCCGATGAGCTGCACGCGGAAGGGCTTCATGCCCAGCACGCGCCAGCTCGCCTCGCGCACGGCGGCGAAGGCCTCGGGCAGGATGTCGTCCAGCGTCTCGCCGTTTTGAAGGCGGTCCTTGAATTCCTCGGTTTTGTCCCGAAGCTCGCCGTCGGAGAGCGCCTGCATCGCCGGCTCGAGCTTTTCGATTTTATCTGCGATCGGATAGATCCGTTTCAGTTCCCGGTCAGAATAACTGCCGAAGAGCTTGTTTAACAGTCCCATAAACGACTCCTCTGCGGTCTTGCGGGGCGCCCTTCGCGGGGCGCGGCGCCGCGACCATAATAATACAATGTAAGAGTATAGCACAAGTTTATGAAGAAAAAAAGTCTCCGGCGGGAAAAAAGCCGCCCTCTTTTTGCCGCGGCGGCGCGAAAGGGCGCGCCCGCCCGCCGCCGGGCTCCCTCCTTTTTCGCCGCCGGACTTATGTTTCCGCTTTGTTTCTTGTCCTGTCGGGCGATCTGTGCTACAATGCTTTGTTGTAACAGAAAGAGATTTCGGGAGAGAACGCCATGAACAAACAGGGCTTTGACAACGAAAAGTACGTTAAGCTGCAGTCCCAGAACATCCGCGACCGGATCGCCAAGTTCGGCGGCAAGCTGTATCTGGAATTCGGCGGCAAGCTCTTCGACGACTATCACGCCTCCCGCGTGCTGCCGGGCTTCAAGCCGGACAGCAAGGTGCGGATGCTGCTGGAGATGAAGGACGAGGCGGAGATCGTCATCGCCATCTCGGCCGACGATATCGAGCGCAGCAAGCGCCGCGGCGACCTCGGCATCACCTACGACGAGGATACCCTCCGCCTGATCGACGCCTTCCGCGGCATCGGCCTCTACGTGGGCAGCGTGGTCATCACCCACTACCGCGGACAGGCCATCGCCGACAAGTTTATGACCCGCCTCTCCGCGCTGGGCATCAAGACTTACAAGCACTACATCATCCCCGATTACCCCTCCAACATCCCGCTCATCGTCTCCGATGAGGGCTTCGGGCGCAACGAGTATATCGAGACCGAGCGCAGCCTCGTGGTCATCACCGCCCCCGGCCCCGGCAGCGGCAAGATGGCCACCTGCCTCAGCCAGCTCTACCACGAGCACAAGCGCGGCATCGCGGCCGGCTACGCCAAGTTCGAGACCTTCCCGATCTGGAACCTGCCGCTCAAGCACCCGGTGAACCTCGCCTACGAGGCCGCCACCGCCGATCTCGACGACGTGAACATGATCGACCCCTTCCACCTGGAGGCCTACGGCGTCACGACCGTCAACTACAACCGCGACGTGGAGATCTATCCCGTGCTGGCCGCCATGTTCCGCCAGATCTACGGCGAGACCCCCTATAAGAGCCCCACGGACATGGGCGTCAACATGGCGGGCTTCTGCCTCTTTGACGACGAGGCCTGCTGCGAGGCGAGCCGGCAGGAGATCATCCGCCGCTACTACGCCGCCGCCGTCTCCGTCCGCCAGGGTCTGAGCGACCAGAGCGAGGTGCGCAAGATCGAGCTGATCATGAATTCCATGGGGATCGGCCCGCAGGACCGCCCGGTCGTGGCCGCCGCGCTGCAGCGCGCGGAGGAGACCGGCGCGCCCGCCATGGCTCTCGAGCTGCCCGACGGCAGCATCGTCACCGGGAAGACCAGCTCCCTGCTCGGCGCCGCCTCCGCCTGCCTCCTCAACGCGCTCAAAAAGCTCGCGGGGATCGACAAGAAGCTTCTGCTGATCGCCCCGGGCGTCATCCAGCCCATCCAGCATCTGAAGGTGGAGCACCTGGGCAACCACAACCCCCGCCTGCACACCGACGAGCTGCTGATCGCGCTTTCGATCTGCGCGGTCACCAACCCCATGGCGGCCTACGCCATCGACCAGCTCGACAAGCTGCGCGGCTGCGAGGCGCACTCGAGCGTGATCCTCTCCCATGTGGACGAGGAGCTGTTCAAAAAAATCGGCGTCAATCTCTCCTTCGAGCCGAAATACCAGGCCAAAAAGCTGTTCCACCGCTGAAAAAACGGGGATGTGAAACCATCACATCCCCGTTTTCGTTTCGGATCAGGCGTCGATCTTGAAGCCCTCGCCGTGGACTTCGGTGGAGTCGGTGACAAAGACGAAAGCCCTCGGATCGGTCTGCCGGATGAGGCGCAGGGTCTGGGCAAGGACGTTGCGCCGCGTCACGGTGACGACCAACTGCTTGTCCTTCCCGGTGTAGCCCCCCTGCGCGTTCAGCAGCGTGGTCCCCCGGTCCGTGCACTCGTTGAGCACGCGGGAGATCTCCTCCCCGCGCTCGGAGACGACGTAGATCACCTTGGCGTAATCCACGCCCTGCGCCAGCGCGTCGATGACCTTGGAGGAGAGGTAGATCGTGATCGCGGAATAGAGCGCCACCTCGATATCCCGGAAAATGACCACCGCCACCGCCACGACGCAGGCGTCAATGAGCAGGAGCATGATGCCGTTCGGGAGGTTGGGGAAGGGGTTTTTCAGCAGCAGCGCCGCAAGATCGGTGCCGCCGGTGCTGATGCCGCGCAGGAACAGCACGCCGACCCCCAGCCCGGAAAGCACGCCGCCCGCCACCGCCGCGAGCAGGACGTTGTTGGTGTAGCCGGGCAGGAGCGCGGCGAAGAGATCGATGAACACGGACAGCAGCACCGTGGCCAGCAGCGTCATCGCGAGCGCCCGCGGTCCCAGCAGCCGCCACGCCGTCAGCAGCAGCGGCACGTTCAGCAGCAGCGTCCAGACGCCGACGCTGACGGGCGAGACGTAGGCAAGCGCCGTAGCAAGGCCCGACACGCCGCCCGGCGCGATGTCGTTCGGCACGGTGAACACCGCGACGGCCAGCGCCACGGTCGCGCTGCCGAGCAAAGAATAGACCACATCCAGTACAACACCCTTCCATCCCTGCGTCCCGAGGATCTCTCTCATCCCTTCTGCCGCCTCCTCTTCCCGGTTTTTCGCCTGCCCCGAACGGGGCGGGCGCCTCACAAATCCTGTTATTTTTTATTATATCACACGCCCGGCGCTTTGACCAGCGCCGGAGGGAGCCTGCCGAAAAAACCGGAGGACGCGGGCGTTCGCATCGCACCGGTCAGGCAAACGGCCCCGGACTTCCGCTCTCCCTTTTTTCCTGTCAGAGGAAGGGGCGGGTTCGGACGCTGAGGGAACACGGATCGCGGCTACCGTTGTTTGCCCCGGCAGCGCTTATTCCGGCTGACACGCGCTGCCCGCCGGCTTGATCGCTTGCGCCGCGGAAAAAGCCGCAGAGGCCGGATCGGCCTTTTGCCGCAATACAGAGAACGACCGTCTTTTTTCCCTTCATTTTTCGGGATTGCCTGAAAATACCCTTGCGGAGGGAGGAGGAATATTGTATAATAATCCCCAGGCCGCGGCACGTCAGACGCCGCGGGGAAAGGAAGAGAGCTATGATCACATTCATGTACAAGAGCTATCCCTGTGCGCCCAAGGCCACGCTCCTGTCTGGGTTCTGCAGTATGTTCCAGATGTTCGCAGTCCTCGGCGCCATTGTTTTGGGCTATCTGTTCTTTGTACTCAACGCCAACGGCATCGGGACCTCCCTCTATCATCACCCCCTTGCTCTCATCGGCGCGATTCTCCTGCTGGCGCTGACGGCGTTTCTGTACATCTTCGTCTACCGGAAGAAGATTCCGGAAATGGCGCAGCGGGAAGCGGATCAAAACATCCGCACCAAGGCGAACTTTGCCGCAACGTACTGCATGCAGTACCCGGAGGCCTATGAGGAGCTGCGCAGCATCAACCCCGCGTTCGCGCAGAAGTACGAGCGCAACGAAAAAGGGAAAATTGTAAAAATCAAACGGTAAGCGGCAATCGTTTCTGCCCCCGTCAAGCAAAAGCAGACAGAAAAAGCACAAGCCAAGGAAGGCCCGGTCCCGTCATGTACGGAACCGGGCCTTTGCTCTTTCTTTTTCCCTGCCGGCGCGCTCAGGTCAAAAAAGGAAAGCAGACGCTTCTTCCGTGTCTGCTTTCCTTTCCCCGGAGGCACCGCGACTGCTCGCATCCCCCGCTTATTTCTATGCAGGCTGCGCCTGCACAGCAAGCGCGCCATCCGAATTATTGTTTTCCGTTGAGCTTTGCGATACAGTCCGCGCAGACGTTGCGCCCCTTGAAGCTCACGATGTTTCGGGTGCTGTCGCAAAAAACGCAGGCGGCCTGATACTTATGCAGAATAATGTTATCTCCCTCAACATATATTTCCAGCGCATCCTTTTCCGCAATGTCCAGGGTGCGGCGCATTTCGATCGGCAGAACGATTCGCCCGAGCTCGTCGACCTTGCGGACGATACCAGTAGATTTCATCCTCTTCCTCCTAATACCCATTTTTCTCTTGCGAAAGGCCGTAAAAAACCCCGTTTCTCCGGCGGAGATCCGCGGCGCTTCTCGTGTGATGTAAATTATTATACCATATTCGACAAAGTCTGCAACCATAAATTCCTAAAATTTTCATTTGGAGGATTTGCCGATGCTGTCCTATGCTCTTACCGCCCTGTATCTGGCCGGGATCCTGGCCGCCGCCGCGGGCGGGAACGCGGACGCGGGCGGCGCCGTGATGGAGGGCGCGGAAAAAGCGGTCGAATTCTGCCTTGCGCTCGTCGGGCCGCTCTGCCTCTGGAGCGGCGCGCTGGAGCTTCTGGAGCGCTGCGGCGGAAGCGCCGTGCTCTCGAGAGCGCTGCGACCGGCGCTGGGGCGGCTGTTTCCCGTGAGCGCCGCCGACCGGGAAGCCTTTTCGGCGCTGACGGAAAACGTGAGCGCAAACCTCCTCGGGCTGGGCAACGCCGCCACCCCGGCGGGCATCCGCGCCGTGCGGCGCATGGGGGAGCTGGGCGCGGGCGCGGCGGACGAGCTGGGGCTTTTCGTCGTGCTCAACACCGCCTCCCTCCAGCTCCTGCCCACCACGATCGCCGCCCTGCGCGCGGCGGCAGGCGCCGCCGCGCCCTTCGACATCCTGCCTGCCGTACTGGCAAGCTCCCTGTTCTCCGTGTCGGCGGGGCTGCTGGCCGCGGCGCTGCTGCGGCGTGTCTGGCCGTGAGCGGGGCGGGGACGCTGCTGCCCGCCGTGCTGATGGGCGCGCTGATGCTGGCGGGCCTGACGCGCGGCGTGGACGTGTACGACGCGCTGCTCGCGGGGGCGAAAAAAGGTCTGCGCGTCTGTCTTGACCTGCTGCCGGCGCTGCTCGCGCTCTTCCCGGCGATCGGGCTGCTGCGCGCCTCCGGCCTGCCGGAGCGGCTCGGCGCCCTGCTCTCGCCGGTCTTTTCGGCGCTCGGCATCCCGGAGGAGACCGCCCTCCTGCTCCTGCTGCGCCCGCTTTCGGGCAGCGGCGCCATGGCAGCCGCCTCGGAGCTGATCAGCCGCTTCGGCCCGGACTCTCTGGTCGGCCGCACCGCGGCGGTCATGCTCGGCTCGAGCGAGACCACGCTCTACGTCGCGGCGGTCTATTTCTCCGCCGCGGGGAGCAAAAAAAGCCGCTGGGCGATCCCGGCGGCTCTGTTTGCGGATCTGGTGTGCTTCGTCTCCTCCGCGTGGCTGTGCAGGCTGTTCTGGGGATGAAGCTCAGGTCTGGCGCTCCTCCAGGGGATTGACGTGGATCATCACGTGCTTGACGCGCGGGAACGCGCGCTCGACGGCGCTGTGGACGCGCTCGGCGATCCCGTGGGCGTCGAGCAGCGAAATCTCCTCGTCCACCGCGATCTCAAGATCCACGTAGATCTTGCTGCCGAACTGCCGCGTGCGCAGCAGGTCGACCCGCTCAACGCCGCTCTGCGCGGCGATGAAGGCGCGAAGCTCCTGCTCTAAGTCGTTTCCGCAGGAGGTGTCGAGCATTTTGCTGAGCGCGTCGTGCGAGATGTCATAGGCGACCTTCAGGATCAGCGCGCAGATGATGAGGCTCGCGATCGGGTCCATGATCGGGAAGCCGAGCTTCGCCATGCCGATACCGATAAAGGAGCCGACCGAGGAGATCGCGTCCGAGCGGTGGTGCCAGGCGTCGGCACGGAACGCCGCCGAGTCGAGCTTTTTGGCGTAGTGCATCGTGTAGTGGTACATGCCCTCCTTGACGGCAATGGACACAAGTGCGGCGATCAAGGGCAGCATCGTGGGGACCTCGATGCTGCCGCGCTCCCAGAAGAGCTTGCGCACGCCGCCCCAGCCGATCCCGAGGCCGGTCGCGGCGAGGATCAGGCCGAGCACGAGCGAGGCGGCGCACTCCAGACGTTCATGTCCGTAGGGGTGCTCCACGTCCTCCTCCTGCCGGGAGAGCCGCACGCCGATCCATGCGATGAGCGTCGCGAACACGTCCGAGAGCGAATGTACCGCATCCGATACCATCGCGCCGGATTTTCCCAGCAGGCCAGCGATGAGCTTGAAGGCCGCGAGCAGAATGTTTCCGAAGATCCCGACGCGCGAGAGCCGGCTTACGATCTTGTTTTCCTCCATGGCGATCCCTCCCGAATGACTGCACTGCCGAAAAAAGCGCATCCCGGAACAGCTCTCTGTCCCGCAGATGCGCATGATGCTCCTTCTGCTGCCGTTTCCACGGCCCAGCCACATGTTTCCCGGAAGAAACACTGCCTGCTCAGTTCGTCCCGCAGACGGTGCGGCTTTTGTTCGTACCGTGCGGCGGCATTTATGATTGCCTACTTATATCATATGCCGCCGCGTTCTGTCAAGCGATGCTCAGGCTATGATATTCTTTTTGATCTGTCGGATCGCATTCTTTTCGAGCCGGGAGACCTGCGCCTGCGAGATGCCCACGGCCTTCGCCACCTCCATCTGGGTGCGTCCGTCGTAAAAGCGCAGCGCGAGGATGCGTTTCTCGCGCGTGGAGAGACGGCGCATGGCCTCCTCGAGCGCGATCTGCTCCAGCCAGTGCTCGTCGGTGTTGCGCGCGTCTCCGATCTGGTCCATGACCGTGACGCTCTCGCCCGCCTCGCTGTAGACCGGGTCGTAGAGGCTCACCGGGTCGCAGATGGCCTCCATCGCAAAGCCCACCTCCTGCCGCGGGATGCCCAGTTCCCGGGCAACGGTCTCGATATCCGGTTCCCGCCCGGTCTCCGCCTGGAGCTTTTCCCGGACCTGCAGCACCCGGTAGGCCGTGTCCCGCATGGAGCGGGAGACCCGCACCGCGCTCCGGTCGCGCAGAAACCGCCTCAGCTCCCCGGCGATCATCGGAACG
>ONOL01000022.1 GCA_900319465.1 uncultured Eubacteriales bacterium
ATGCCCGAGGTCGGAGGCTGCTTCCTCCAGGCCGAGAGCGAGGTCGCGGCGATCAACATGGTGTACGGCGCCGCCGGTACCGGCGCGCGCGTCATCACCTCTTCCTCCAGCCCCGGCGTCTCCCTGAAGCAGGAGGGCATCTCCTACTGCGCCGGCGCGCAGCTCCCCTGCGTGATCCTGAACGTCATGCGCGGCGGCCCCGGCCTCGGCAACATCCAGGCCTCCCAGGCCGACTATTTCCAGGGCGTCAAGGGCGGCGGCAACGGCGACTACCATCTGCTGACCTACGCCCCCTCCTCCGTGCAGGAAGCCATCGACATCATGATGTTCGCCTTTGAGAAGGCCGAGAAGTACCGCATGCCCGTCCTCTTCCTTGCCGACGGCATCATCGCCCAGATGATGGAGCCCGTGGAAATGCCCGAGATGGTCGACTTCAAGGTCGATCCCGAGGCCAAGCCCTGGGCCTGCACCGGCTGGAAGCCCGGCGACGACCCCAAGAAGCGCGGCGTCATCAACTCCATCTACATTGACACCGAATCCCTGTCCGTCCACAACGCCGACCTGCAGGCCGTCTACGCCGAGGCGAAGAAGAACGAGCAGATGTGGGAATGCTACAAGACCGAGGACGCCGAGTTCGTCATCACCGCCTTCGGCACCGTCGCCCGCGTCGTGAAGACCGCCGTGGACCAGCTCCGCGAGGAGGGCGTCAAGGTCGGCCTGTTCCGCCCCATCTCCGTGTGGCCCTTCCCCTATGACGCGCTGCGCGAGACCGTTCTGCGCGACGGCGTGAAGGCCGTTCTGGACGTGGAGGTCAACGAGGGCCAGATGCTCGAGGACGTGAAGCTCGCCATCGAAGGCGGCAAGCCCGTCGACTTCTTCGGCCACCTGGGCAGCCAGTTCCCCACCACCGCCGAAATCAAGAACAAGATCCTCGAAATGAAGGAGGGTAAGTAAATGTCTGTCGTATTCGAGAGAACCCAGCTGCTTACCGATAAGCAGTTCCATTACTGCCCCGGCTGCAACCACGGCATCATCCACCGCCTGGTCGCCGAATCCATCGACGAGCTGGTCAAGGAAGGCAAGCTGGAGGCCGGCAACGTGATGGGCGTGGCCCCCGTCGGCTGCTCCGTCTTTGCCTACGATTACTTCAACTGCGATATGTTCGAGGCTGCGCACGGCCGCGCGCCCGCCGTGGCGACCGGCGCCAAGCGCGCCCGGCCCGACACGCTGGTCTTCACCTATCAGGGCGACGGCGACCTTGCCTCCATCGGCACCGCCGAGATCGTCCACGCCGCCCACCGCGGCGAAAAGATCGTCACCGTGTTTGTCAACAACGCCATCTACGGTATGACCGGCGGCCAGATGGCCCCCACCACGCTGGTAGGCCAGAAGACCACCACCTCTCCCTACGGCCGTGACGAGGCCTGGTGCGGCGCGCCCATCCGGATGTCCGAGATGCTCGCCGAGGTGCCCGGCTCCTACTACATCGAGCGCTGCGCGGTCAACAACAACGCCAATATCATCAAAACCAAGAAGGCCATCAAGAAGGCCTTCGAGTACCAGCTCGCGGGGAAGGGCTTCTGCATGATCGAGGTTCTGTCCACCTGCCCGACCAACTGGGGTCTCAACCCGGTGGAGGCCATGAAGTGGCTGGAAGAGAACATGATCCCCTATTATCCCCTCGGCGTGAAGAAAGACAAGGGGGCTGAATAATTATGATGAAACAGTACGTTTTCGCCGGCTTCGGCGGACAGGGCATGCTTCTGATCGGTAAGTTTGTCGCCATGGCCAATATGCTGGCCGGCAAGCACGTCTCCTGGCTTCCCTCCTACGGTCCCGAAATGCGCGGCGGCACGGCCAACTGCTCCGTCACGGTCTCCGACGAGGAGATCGGCTCTCCCCTGGTGGACAACGCCGACGTGCTGATCGCCATGAACCTGCCCTCCCTGGACAAGTTTGAGCACACGGTCAAGCCCGGCGGCCTGATCGTCGTCAACTCCTCCATCATCGACCGCAAGGTCATGCGCGACGACGTGCGCGTGGTCTACTGCGACGCCAACCGCATCGCCGAGTCCGTCAAGAACCCGAAGGGCGCGAACGTCGCCATCCTGGGCGCGATGATGGGCGCCGATCCCGACGCCGTCGAGACCGACAAGATGGTCGAGGCCATCCGCATCGAGCTGGGCGAGCGCAAGCTCCGCTTCCTCGAAGGCAACAAGGCGGCTCTGGCCGCCGGCATGGAGCTCGCCAAGGCGTAATCCGCGCCCGGGCTTCCGCCTGAGTCAAAGCAAGTATTAAAAAAGATCGGGCGAATTCGTACAAACCGTACGAATTCGCCCGATCTTTTTGCCCCGGGATTTTCCGTGCCGCCGGTCGGCCGCAAGGGCCGCCCCTGCGGCGGCAGGCAAGCGCCGAGGCCTTGTGCCGGGCGCTACTTTCCCGCTTCGACGGCGGCGAGCTTGCGCTCGCGGCGGTGGAGCACTTCCTCGCTCTTCGGCCGGATATCGCCCGCCTTCGTGAGCGCCCACTTGGTCATCAGCGGGCCGACCAGCTCGTACACCAGCACCGCGAACAGGACGATGTTGCGGATCATCTTGCCGTCCCCGGGCAGGCTGGAGGCCGTCACGCACATACCGAGCGCCACGCCGGCCTGCGGCAGAAGTGTAATGCCGAGGTAGGTCACCACGCTGCGGTCGCAGCCCGCCAGCCGGGCGGATTCCCGCGCGCCGTAATACTTGCCCAGCGAACGGGACACGATGTAAATCAAGCCGACCAGCACGGAGCTCGCCTTTGCAAAGACGCCGAGCTCCAGCTCCGCGCCGGAGAGGACGAAGAACAGCACCAGCAGCGGCGCCGTCCAGCGGTCGGCGTTCTTCATGATCTCCTCGGACAGCGGGCAGAGATTGCAGAAGACGCTCCCGAGCATCATGCACACCAGCAGCGGCGAAAAGCCCAGCGTCGCGGCGCCCGCCGGGACCACCATCATCGACAGGGCGACCGTCACGAACACGAAGCCGATGGTCATCGCCAGACGGTTGGTGTTGGAATGGAACAGCCGCTCAAGCTGCGTCAGCAGCCAGCCGGCCACCGCCCCGAGGACGAGCGAGCACAGGATCTCCAGCAGCGGGTTGACCACGATGCCCACGACGTCCACCGTGCCGCTGCCGATCGCCTTGGCGATGCCGAAGGACACGGCGAAGAGCACGAGGCCCACCGCGTCGTCCAGCGCGACGATGGGCAGCAGCAGGTCGGTCAGCTTGCCCTTGGCCTTGTACTGGCGCACCACCATCAGCGTGGCGGCGGGCGCCGTGGCGGCCGCGATCGCGCCGAGCGTGATGGCCGCCGGCACGGAGAGCACGTCGGGCCGGAGAAGGTGGAACAGCAGCAGCGCCAGATCCACCAGCAGCGTAGCCGCGACCGCCTGCAGGATGCCGATCACCAGCGCCTGCCGCCCGGTCTCCCGTAACTGGGAGAGGCGGAACTCGTTGCCGATCGAAAACGCGATAAAGCCAAGGGCAACGTTGGAGATGAGCTTGAGCCCCTCCAGCTCTTCAAAGCTGCCGAAGCCCAGGCCGGGAATGTGCAGCAGCCCCAGGCAGCAGGGCCCGATCAGCACGCCCGCGATCAGATACGCCGTCACGTCCGGCAGGTGGAAGCGGCTCAGGGGCCGGGTCATCAGAAGGCCGGCGAACATAGCGACGGAAAGAGACAGCAGTTCGGTCATGATACAAATACACCTCTTTTTCAGCCGCCCCATTGTAAGCCCGAACGGTCCAAAAAGCAAGAAAAAACTTGTGGAACTTTCACAGAAAGCTCCACAAGTTTTTGGCTAAGTTGTCAGGGATTTACGCGGCGGCGCCGGCCTTGCGGCTGTTGGCGCGGAGGATGAGCAGCGCAGCGACGATGAGTACAGTGCCGACGGCGAGGCAGAGGATCCAGTTGTGCACGAAGCCCGCGATCAGGTAGCACACGAAGCTCACGCCCGCGACGGTCAGCGCGTAGGGCAGCTGCGTGGAGACGTGCTCCACATGGTCGACGTTGGCGCCGGCAGAGGCCATGATCGTGGTGTCGGAGATGGGGGAGATGTGGTCGCCGCAGACAGCGCCGGCGAGGCAGGCGGAGATGCCGATCATCAGCAGCTCGGGATTGTTCTCAAACACGGGCAGGACGATGGGGATCAGGATGCCGAAGGTGCCCCAGGAGGTGCCGCTGGCAAAGGCAAGGCCGAGCGCCACGAGGAAGATGACCGCGGGCAGCAGCGAGAAGAGGCTGTCCGCCGCGCCGCGCACGAGGCCGGCGACGTAATCGGCAGCGCCGAGCGCGCCGGTCATGTTCTTGAGGGTCAGGGCGAAGGTCAGGATCAGCATGGAGGGGACCATGGCCACAAAGCCCTTGATGATGCACGCGGAGGCTTCCTTGAAGTTGATGACCCGGCGGCAGAGCAGGTAGACGTAGGTGATGAGCAGGGCGACGATGCAGCCCCAGGGCAGGCCGACGGAAGCGTCCGTGTCGGCGAAGGAGTCGATCACGCTCGCGCCGCTCCAGAAGCCGCCGACGTACATCATACCGATGATGCAGAAGACGATCATGGTGAGGACGGGGAGCAGCATATCCCAGACGGAAGCGCGGGGATTGCTCTCCTCGGATTCGTTGCCGAGGGAGCCGAGCTCGCCCTGACGGGCGCGCAGCTCGGCGGCGGCCATGGGGCCGTAGTCAAAGCCGAGGATGCTGATGGCGATGACGAACACGATGGTCAGCAGGGAGTAGAAGTTATAGGGGATGGCCTGGATGAAGAGCTGGATGCCGGAGACGCCGGTGTTGAGGTCCTGCGCGGTCGCGGAGACGGCGGCAGCCCAGGAGGAGACCGGGGCGATCATGCAGATCGGGGCGGCGGTGGCGTCAATAATGAAGGCGAGCTTGGCGCGGGAGATCTTCTGGCTGTCGGTGACCGGGCGCATGACGGAGCCGACGGTCAGGCAGTTGAAGTAGTCGTCGATAAAGATCAGAACGCCGAGCAGGAAGGTGGCGAGCAGGGCGCCGACGCGGGTGCGCACATGGGCGGCAGCCCAGCGTCCGAAGGCGGCTGAGCCGCCGGCCGCGTTGATCAGCGCGACCATGATGCCCAGCAGCACCAGGAACATGAAGATGCCGGCGTTCCAGCCGTCGGCGATCGCGCCGATGAAGCCGTCGTTGATCATGGCGTCAAGCGCGGCGACAGGCTGGAAGCCCGCCACGAACAGCGCGCCCACCAGGATGCCGATGAAGAGCGAGGTGTAGGTCTCCTTGGTGATGAGCGCCAGGATGATGGCGAGCAGCGGGGGAACAAGAGCCCAGAAAGTACCGTACATTGTTTTTTCCTCCAAAATAAAAAGTTGTGAACAGCGCAGATACTGTTCACAACCCATCCGTTCGATCAAGTCAGACAGCTCTCCGCCCGGGCCGAAGCCCTTGCGACAGTCCGCCGGATGTTCTCCGACGGCCCAGGCATATCCGCTCGGGAAACGGATACCCTTCGGCGGCGACCCCTTTCGCTCCCGCACTTCCCGGTGCTTCTCCGGAGCTATTCTTGGCAACCGCGCCTCTATCGTGCGCTATTCAGTTTAAAGCCATTATAGCCATCCGACGCCGTTTGTCAACTGTTTCCAAAATCCGCTGTGCATTTTTATACACTTTACCAAATCTCCCCCCTGTTCTTCAGCGAAGTGCTGTGCAAAATTGCCGCGTCCGAAGCGGAACTGGGCGCAGCGCGGAGCAAGGCCTGCCGGAAAAAAGCGGCGGACTGCCGAACAGTCCGCCAAAAACAGGGTTGTGGGATAAAGATATGAGCCGATTCTCGCGTTTCGAGAATCACTTGGATAAGCTGTAAGCGTATGATACTCCCGTTTGCGTTTTTTGTAAAGAGCGAAGGCGCACTGCTTTTGTCGAAGGCGAAATTTTTTGTTTCCGTATATTTCGCCCCGCCGCCGGGCAAACTATCGCCGAAACCATAAGAGAGGAGAATGCTCTATGATCATGGATCGTATCGCGCTGGTCCTCGCCATCATCGGCGGGCTGAACTGGGGCTGCATCGGCCTGTTCCGCTTCGACCTGGTGGCCTGGCTCTTCGGCGGGCAGACCGCGACGGTCAGCCGCATCGTCTACACGCTGGTGGGACTGGCGGCCATCTGGTGCATCTCGCTGCTGTTTCGCAGCGACGAGCTCACGGACGACGGGATCTGAGGCAGATAAGGGGGATGCTTTTTGCCGCATCCCCCGGTTTTTTATTACTTATTTGAATTTCAGCCGGGGCTTGTAGTATTCGAAGATCACGCCGTCGCGCCCCTTCTCGTTGCGCGGCTCGTGGGAGGTCCAGCCGAAGCGCATCGCGCCCAGCAGCTCCGTCGCGCGCACCGCGGGCGGCCGGTAACCGATCTTGTAGGCGATGAACTGCGGCCGCGCCAGCACGTTGAAGAGGTTGTGGCTCAAGAGGAAGGCCATGGTCCTGCCCATGCCGTCCTTCCGGAAGTCACTCATCGGGGAGGCGAGCTGACCGCGCAGCAGATCGCGCGCGTGGAAACGGAACCAGGTCACGATAAAGGGGTTGAAGCTCTCGACGCACACGTCGCCCCGGTACTGTTCGAGGATGGCGCAGGTCTTTTCGCACAGCTCCCGGTTGCGCGTGCCGTTTTTCAGCTCCACAATCACCGGCCCTGCGCCGCGGATGGCCCGGAGCGCCTCCGTCAGCAGCGGGATGCGCTGCTCCGTGCCGCACAGGCGCAGCGCCCGCAGCTCCTCAAAGCTCAGCTCCTCCACCCGTTTGTCCACGCCGCAGACGCGCTTGAGCGTCACGTCATGGAAGACGACCACCTGCCCGTCCCGGGAAAGCTGCACGTCCAGCTCCACGCCGTAGCCCGCGCGGGCGGCCAGCGTGAAGGCGGCCAGCGAGTTTTCCGGCACCGACCTGTCCCGGCTGTGCAGGCCGCGGTGGGCAAAGTTCACCCCATAAAACGGCGCGCGCTGCCGGGGCGCGGCGGCCCCCGGCGCAAGCAGATACAGCGGCGCGGCCACGGCGGCGCCGATCAGCGCAAGCGTGTTTCTCCATTTCCTGTTCATTGAAGCTCCCTCGCTGTTATTAACGGTATTCTTCCCCGCGCGCGAAGAGGGGCGGGCCGCGCGCTCAGTCCTCTTCCCCGAGCGCCTCCAGCCCCACGACGTTCGCGACCTTCTTCGCCTTGATGTTCTTCACGAGCGCGGTAAAGACCGTGAAACTCAGGGCGGTCAGGATCGCGGCGTACACGGGCAGGGCGCGCCAGGCGAGCGTGGCGTTCAGGACGAGCCCGAGCAGCACGGGCGTGACGGTCTGCGCGGACATGCTGGCGGCGTAGTAGTAGCCGGTGAACTTGCCGATCTTTTTGGCCGAGCACAGCTCCACGACCATCGGGAAAGAGCAGTTATGGACCAGCGCCATGCCGAAGCCCTTGAGCACCCAGACCGCGTAGAGAAGCGTCGGGAAGGCGAATTCGCCCCGCTCCCCCACCGCGCGGCCGGTCGGCGCGACGAAGCACATGACGATCAGGCCCGCGAAGGTGATGGCGAGGCCCGTGGAAATCGTCCACTTGCGGCCGATCCTGTCCGCGATGCCGCCGGCGATGGCAAAGCCGATCACCGAGGCGAGGCCGCCGAGGATCGTCAGGATCATCGTGGCGCTCGAAACGGACTGGAGATGGTAGATAACGTAGTTGCCGATGTAGGTGCCGAGCGCGTTGTCGGACATGAACCAGAGGAATTCCGCGCCGAGGATCGCGAGCAGCATCGTCCTGTTGGCTTTGGACATGGGCTTCTCGTCGTCGATCGGGGTTTCCACCGCGGCGAGGCTCTCGCCCAGCGCGAGCTCATCCTTGAGTTCCTCGGCAAGCCTGTTCTCCTTGACGGTGGCAAAGAGCACCAGCGCAGAGATCACCATCAGCACGGAGGCGATGATGAAGGGAAGCTCGATCGTCCAGATGTTCCGCTCCGCCATGGGGGCGTTGATGTAGCGGGAGAGCACGAGGAAGAGCCCCAGCACCGTGGCGAAGGCGCCGCCGAAGTAGCCCATGATATTGATGATGCCGTTGGCCTTGGCGCGCAGGGGCTTGGGCGTGATGTCCGGCATCAGGGCGACCGCCGGGTTGCGGTACATCATCATGAACATCAGCACGATGGCCATGGCGACGACCATGCCGACGATATTGTTATAGTGGAAAAACAGCGGGATGAAGGGGAAGGCCACCGCCGACACGAAGGTGCCCACCAGGATGTAGGGCATACGCTTGCCGATGGGAGTGCGCGTCCTGTCGGAGAGGTTGCCGAAGATGGGCAGCAGGATCAGCGCCGCCAGGTTGTCGCAGGCCATGATGATGCCGACGATCCACTGTACGTTCAGGATCTTGTCCGGAGAGCCGGCCTTCAGCTCCGCCGAGGTCATGCCGTAGATGTTGCGGGCAAAGATGTCCGTCAAAAAGGTGGGGCACCAGGAGTCGTACACCTGCCACAGCAGCAGGATGCCGAAAAAGGCGAAGCCGATGAGCGCCGTGCGCTTGTAGTTGAGCTTCAGGGCGGGGGCGCCGCTTTCATTCATTGCGATCTTCCTTTCCATTTTGATGAAAAAAACGGGGCCCGCCCACAGGCGGGCCGTTTGCCGGGGCTGCCAGTCATTCGCACTCGGGCATCAGCTCGTCGGAGATGACCGTGAGCATCTCGTTGAGCTTTTCGATCTCCTCTCCGCTGAAGCGCTTCTTCATGCGGTCCACGACGGTCAGCTCGTAGGAGGTCAGCAGCTCGGAGTAACGGTAGAACTTGTCCGAAAGCACCAGATGGTACTCCCGGCGGTCGGTGGCGGAATTCTGGCGGACGAGGTACCCTTTTTTAATGAGGTTGTTGACCTTGTAGGTGGCATTGGACTGCGAAATGTTCAGGAAATCCGCGAACTGACCCACGGTCGGCTCACCAAGGGCGCGGATGATGTCAAGCGAGAGCGCCTCCATCGCGGAGAGGGAGCCGTCCCGTTCTCTGACCTTTTCAAATACCTTGCGGAAGAACTGGATCTTGAATTTGTCGTATACTTCAATGAATTTTTTCTCCAGCATGGTGCATGCCTCCATTCATTATATACAGTTTACTCTTTTATCACCCGTTTGTAAATGGAGAATCCGCGGCCACGCGCCAAAATCTTCGTGTCCAAACTGTGAATTTTCACAAGGGGGCCGGCGGAAACTATTGACAAGGCCGGAGCGCGGTGGTATATTAGCACTCGTAAGCCGAGAGTGCCAACAGTCGTGAAGCGAGAGTGCCAACACTCGCAGGGTGAGAGTGCCGAGATGTCATTGAGCGAGAGAAAAAAGAAGATTCTGGCCGCGGTCGTGGACGAATATATCCGCACCGCCGAGCCTGTCGGCAGCAAAGCCATCGCTCAGAGCGGCGCGCTGCACTGCTCCTCCGCCACGATCCGCAACGAGCTTGCGGAGCTGGTCGCGATGGGCTATCTGGAGCAGCCGCACACCTCCGCCGGCCGCGTGCCCACCCCGATGGGTTACCGTATGTATGTCAACGAGCTGATGGAGAAGCAGAAGCTCTCCCTCGAGGAGACGGAGGACATGAACCGCCGCCTGGAGCAGAAGCTCCGGGAGCTGGACGCCACGATCTCCGACGTGAGCCGGCTCGCCTCCCAGATGACCGACTACCCCGCGCTCGCGCTGACAAGCCGCGCGGCGGCTACCATCAAGCGCTTCGACCTCATCTATGTGGACGCGAACACCTTCATCATCGTCCTGATGCTCTCGGGCAGCACAGTCAAGAGCAAGCTGGTGCATCTCCCGGTATCGGTGGACCAGAACCTGGTGCAGCGGCTCTCGAGCCTCTTCAACGCCAGCTTCACCGGCGTCACCGAGGAACAGATCACGCCCCTGCTGATCCGCAGCACCGAACGCGCGGCGGACGACACGATGGGCATCACCTCCGTGATCGCCGCCTTCGTGATTGAGACGCTCTCGGAGGCCAACACGCCCTCCGCTTTCGTCTCCGGCGAGAACCGGCTCCTGAGCCAGCCGGAGTTCCGCGATCCGGACAAAGCGCACAGGCTGATGAGTTACCTGTCCGGCGGCGGCTACATCCTGCCCCCCGGCGAGGGCCTGGGCGACGCGAGCGAGGTGCGGGTGCTGATCGGGCCGGAGAACGTGGCCGAGGAGCTCAAGGACTCCAGCGTCATCATCGCAAGCTACGACGCGGGCGACAACACCCGGGGCCTCATCGGCGTGGTGGGACCCACCCGCATGGACTATTCCGCCGTGGCCGCCAAGCTCCAGTTTCTGGCCGCGGGCCTGTCCCGCCGGCTGGGCGGGGGCGAGGCGCCGCCGGAGGGCATGCACAACAAGCTGATTATAAAGGGAGACGACCCCAATGAACGAAGATAAGAAGCAGGAAACGCCGGTCGGAGAGACCGGGGAAGCTAAAGAAGAGACGCCGGAGCGCAAGGCGGAAGAAGCCGTCCCCTCCGGGGAAGCAAAAAAAGAAGAGAAGAAAGAGAAGAAGTCCGGCAAAAAGAAGGAGGAGGAGCGCATCGCCGCCCTTGAAGGCGAAAAGGCCGCGTTCGAAGCCGCCTTCAACGACAAGTACCTCCGTCTTGCCGCCGAATACGAGAACTTCCGCCGCCGCAGCCAGAAGGAGAAGGAAGGGCTGTACGGCGAGATCAAGGCCGATACGGTGAAGCTGTTCCTGCCCGTGTACGACAATCTGGAGCGGGCGCTGAAGCAGGGCACCGAGGACGAGGCCTACCGCAAGGGCGTGGAAATGATCATGAACCAGTTCTGCGCCACGCTCGAAAAGCTCGGCGTCACGCCGATCGAGTGCCTGGGCGAGAAGTTCGACCCGGCGCTCCACAACGCCGTCATGCACGTGGACGACGGGGAGAAGGGCGAAAACGAGATCGTCGAGGTGTTCCAGAAGGGCTTCCAGCTCGGCGACAAGGTCATCCGCTTCGCCATGGTCAAGGTGGCGAACTGAGTGCCTGCCCCTCATCGGCTTCGCTGACAGCTCCCCAAAGCATTATCAACACAAAGCGAAGGCTTTGTGTTGAAGAGAAAAAGGGAGGGAGCGGATATGGAGCTTTCGCGGCACTTACGGCAACCGCGTAAGCGAAAGGAAGCGAGCTTCCTTTGACGAAGGGGAGCCTAAGATGAAGCAAAACAGCAAAGCTGTTTTGACAACCCCTCAGGCGCTGCGCGCCAGCTCCCCTTAAGCAGGGGAGCCTAAGATGAAGCAAAACAGCAAAGCTGTTTTGAATATAAATCAATTCGTATACAAACATCTTTTTATACAGGAGGACATTACAATGGGTAAAATCATCGGTATCGATCTGGGTACTACCAACAGCTGCGTCGCCGTTCTGGAAGGCGGCGAGCCCGTCGTCATCGCCAATGCCGAGGGCGCGCGCACCACGCCGTCCGTCGTGGCCTTCGCCAAGAACGGCGAGCGTATGGTCGGCCAGGTCGCCAAGCGCCAGGCCGTCACCAATCCCGACCGCACCATCTCTTCCATCAAGCGCGAGATGGGCTCCAACTACAAGGTCACCATCGACGGCAAGGCCTACACCCCGCAGGAGATCTCCGCCATGGTGCTGCAGAAGCTGAAGGCTGACGCCGAGGCCTATCTGGGCCAGACCGTCACCGAGGCCGTCATCACCGTCCCCGCCTACTTCACCGACGCGCAGCGCCAGGCCACCAAGGACGCGGGCAAGATCGCCGGTCTTGAGGTCAAGCGCATCATCAACGAGCCGACCGCGGCCGCTCTGGCCTACGGCATCGACAAGGAAACCGATCAGAAGATCATGGTCTACGACCTCGGCGGCGGCACCTTCGACGTGTCCGTGCTGGAGATCGGCGACGGCGTCATCGAAGTGCTGGCGACCGCGGGCAACAACCGCCTCGGCGGCGACGACTTCGACGCCTGCATCACCAAGTATCTGGTCAGCGAGTTCAAGAAGGCCGAGGGCATCGACCTCAGCGGCGACAAGGTCGCCATGCAGCGTCTGCGCGAGGCCGCCGAGAAGGCGAAGATCGAGCTGTCCGGCGTGACCACCTCCAACATCAACCTGCCCTACATCACCGCCGACGCCACCGGCCCGAAGCATCTGGACGTGACGCTCTCCCGCGCCAAGTTCAACGAGCTGACCCACCATCTGGTCGAGGCCACGATGGGCCCCGTGAAGCAGGCGCTCTCCGATTCCGGCCTCAAGCCCGCCGATATCAGCAAGGTGCTGCTGGTGGGCGGCTCCAGCCGTATCCCCGCCGTACAGGAGATGGTCAAGTCCCTGACCGGCAAGGAAGGCTTCAAGGGCATCAACCCCGACGAGTGCGTCGCCATCGGCGCGGCCATCCAGGGCGGCGTGCTGAACAAGGACGTGGACGGCATCGTCCTGCTGGACGTGGCGCCCCTGTCCCTGGGCATCGAGACGCTGGGCGGCGTATGCACCCGTCTGATCGAGCGCAACACCACCATCCCCACCCGCAAGAGCCAGGTCTTCTCCACCGCCGCCGACAACCAGACCTCCGTGGAGGTCAACGTCCTGCAGGGCGAGCGCGAGATGGCCGCTTACAATAAGAGCCTCGGCCGCTTCCATCTGGACGGCATCGCCCCGGCCCGCCGCGGCGTGCCGCAGATTGAGGTCACCTTCGACATCGACGCCAACGGCATCGTGAACGTCTCTGCGAAGGACCTCGGCACCGGCAAGGAGCAGCACATCACCATCACCGCCTCCTCCAATATGTCCAAGGAGGACATCGACAAGGCCGTCAAGGAGGCCGAGATGTACGCCGCCGAGGACGCCAAGCGCAAGGAAGAGGTCGACGTGCGCAACCAGGGCGACCAGATGGTCTACCAGACCGAGAAGACCATGCAGGAGCTGGGCGACAAGCTCGATCCGGCCGAGAAGTCCGAGGTTGAGAGCAAGCTGGGCGCGCTCAAGCAGGCCCTCACCGGCACCGACACCGCCGCCATCAAGAGCGCGACCGAGGCGCTGACGCAGGCCTTCTACAAGCTCTCCGAGAAGCTCTACCAGCAGGCCAATCCCCAGGGCGGCCAGGGCTTCGATCCCAGCCAGGCGCAGAACTACGGCGGCCAGAACCCCGGCGGCCAGGACTACTACGACGCCGACTACACCGTCGTGGACGACGACAAGAAGTAAGCTTCCTATCGAGAACCTCTCTTTCACCATAACCCTGCCTTTGAGGCGAGGAATTTCCTCGCCTCAAAGGCGCGTATTTTGAGCCTGTCATTTCCGGGATCCTTCGCTTTGCTCGGGATGGCGGGAACGGCACGGTCACCCCAAACGAAGGCGATGCGCGGGATGACAAGGAGACGATATGGCAGAAAAACGCGATTACTATGAGGTGCTCGGCGTTTCCAGGAGCGCCACGCAGGACGAGATCAAAAAGGCTTTCCGAAAGATCACCAAGGAGAACCATCCGGACCTGCATCCGGGCGACAAGGCCTGCGAGGAGCGTTTCAAGGAGGCCAACGAGGCCTATGAGGTCCTCTCCGACGAGGACAAACGCAAAAAATACGATCAGTTCGGCCACGCGGCCTTCGACCCCAGCGCCGGTTACGGCGCGGGCGGCTTCGAGGGCTTCGGCGGCTTCGGCGATCTGGGCGACATCTTCGGGGATATTTTCGGCGGTTTTGGCGGCTTCGGCGGCCAGACCCGCAACCCCAACGCCCCCCGGAAGGGCGACAATGTGCGCGTGAGCGTGAACATCTCCTTCGAGGAGGCCGCCTTCGGCTGCGAGAAGGAGCTCAGCGTGCCGCGCATCGAGCAGTGCCCGGACTGCAAGGGCACGGGCTGCGCCCCCGGCACCACGCCGGAGATCTGCCCGGACTGCAAGGGCAGCGGCACGGTCCGCACCACCCAGCGCACCCCCTTCGGCGCCATGCAGTCCACTTCCCCCTGCGCGAAGTGCCGGGGCACGGGCAAGATCATCCACCAGCCCTGCAAGACCTGCCGCGGCCTGGGCAGCATCCGCCGCCAGCACAAGATGACCGTGAAGATCCCCGCCGGCATCGACGACGGGCAGACCATCTCGCGCCAGGGCTACGGCAACGCGGGCGCCAACGGCGGCCCCGCCGGCGACCTGCTCATCAACGTCATCGTACGCCCCCACGCCATCTTCGAGCGCGACGGCAGCTCCGTCGTCATGGAGCAGGAGATCAGCTACGTCCAGGCTACGCTCGGCGCGGAGATCGAGGTCCCCACGCTCGACGGACGGGTCAAGCTGAACATACCCGAGGGCACGCAGCCCGGCGCGGTCTTCCGTCTGCGCGGCAAGGGCATCCCCTACCTGCGCGGCGGCGGCCGGGGCGACCAGTTCGTTTCCGTCAAGATCGGCATCCCCAAGGGCCTCACCCCGTCCCAGAAGGAGCTGCTGCGGCAGTTCGCGGCCTCCATGGGCGAATATGACGGCAACGCCAAATCCAACCTCTTCGGGAAAAAGAAGAAATAAAAGGAGGATCGGTCGGTGAACGGACGCCTCTCGAATCCCGCCGCGCCGGCGCGCGACAGCGCCCTCGACGCCCTGCGGATCCTCGCGTGCCTGCTGGTCGTGGCGAACCACACCCTGGGCTATGCGCTGAACACGGGCGCGCCCGGCGCGGAGCTGTTCTATTGCCTCCTGTTTTCGCTGTGCAAGACGGGCGTCACGCTGTTCGTCATGGTGTCCGGCATCCTGCTTCTCGACAGGGAGGACGGCTTCCGGAAGACGGGACGGCGCATCCTGCGCGTCCTCGTGCCGCTGCTCGCCGTATCCGCGCTGCTGGCGTGGAAGGACGAGGGGCTCGCGGGGCTTGCGCCGCTGCGTTTCCTGGCTTCCTTCCTCCGCGATCCCCGCCGCGCGCCGTACTGGTACCTCTATGCGCTGATCGGCTTTTATCTCCTGCTCCCCTTCCTGCAGAAGATGACGCGCGGCTTCCGCCTTGCCGATTACGCCGCGTTCAGCGGTCTGTTCCTGCTCCTGCCCTGCGCGCTGGATATCCTGCGCGTCTTCTGCGGCCTGGAGCTGAGCGGCGCTTTCTCCCTCTCCGTGCTGCCGCGCTTCGTGACCGTCGCCGTCTGCGGGGCGTTTGCCGCCCGGCTCCCGGCGCGGCGAAACGGGATCGCGCTGAGCCTCCTCCTGTTCCTGCTGGGCTGGTTCGGCTCTTTCGCGTCCTTCTATTTCCCCTTCCTCTCCTCCGGCAGCATCTCCTACGCGCTGGATTCCTGGGATCTGCTCCCCGCCGTGCTGATGGCCGGGAGCCTGGTCTGTCTCTTCCGCGCGTCCGGCGTCGGCGGCGGGCTTGGCGAACGGGGAAAGCGCGCCCTGCGCGAGCTGTCCGGCATGACCTTCGGCGTGTATCTGCTCCACCCCGTTTTCGAGCACCGCGTCTTTCTCCTGCCCTTCGTGCAGGCTGTCTATGCGCATAGCGTCTGTCTCGGCGTCGCCCTTTTCGCGCTGACGCTCGTCCTCGTCTGCGCCGCCGTCAGCTTTCTGCTGCGCAGGATCCCCGTGGTCAGGGAGTATCTGTGACGCCCGCGCGTTTTCGGAGAGCCAGGCCGGATAATTCGGAGAATCGAACAGGATAGAATAAACAGCATAAACGGAGCCCGGCGGTTTCGACCGCCGGGCTCCGTTTGTGGGATAAACCCGATATTCCTTTTCAGAATTCTGCTCCGCCGCTTCCGTCTTCCCCGTCCATGGCGTAGAGCTGGCGGGCGATGGCGTCCACCTTGGCGGACAGATCCTCGGGCGCGGCCTCCCCGCCGCCCTCCCGCCCGGGCTCTTCCGTGTACAGCGAGCAGAGGTAGGCCTGCCACTCGGCATTGAGCGTGTCAATGGCGGCCAGGTGCTGCTTCTTCATGGCGTTGAAGAGCCGCTCCGTCCGCTGGACGGCCGCGTCCTGCTGCCGCTGGGTCTCCGCCACGATCTCTTTGGCGCGGCGCTCCGCCTCCGCCACGATCTCCCCGGCACGGGCGTTGGCCCTTTCCACGATGCCGCGGTAAACCCCCTGGGCGGAGAGCATGGCGTCCCCCAGCTCCACCCGGCGGTCGGCCAGCGCGGAGAGCGCCGCGCGCATCCGCTCGTTCTCCTCCCGCAGCTCGTCGGCCTGGCGGCGGATATCGGCGAAAACGGCCTCCACCTTGTTGGCGTTGTAGTATTTCTTTTTCACCACGTCGATGCTGATCGCGTCGAAGTACTCTTTGTCCAGTGCCATAGCGTTCACCTGTCTGCGTTTTTTCCAATTATAGCAGATACGCCGCCCGGGCGCAACGCTTTTTGACGACGCGCTTGTTTTATGGGCCGAAACATGATACCATACGGGTACCAAATGAAACGGAGGACAAAGCGTATGCTTCTCACTTCCCTGACAGAAAAAGCCAAGGCGGGCGAACCGCTGTGGCTCGCCGATCTGCGCGCGGCCTTTGCCGCAGCGCCCGGCGCGGCGCCGCTGACGATGCGCCTCACCTGCCCGGACGGCAGCGAGCGGGACTTTTCCCTCGCGCTCCCGCGCTGGGAGACCGGGGAGGAGAAGGACTTTTTGCGGCGCTTCCTCTGCGCGCACGCGTACAATCTGCTCTCCGCCCACAGCGGGCGGGAACTGCGGTTTTTCTGCGACGGGCCGCTCGCCGCGCTGGCGGAGGAGCTCCCCGCCTGCTTTGACCGTCCCGACGGTCTCGGCAAGGTCGTGAACGTCGCCCGGCGCGTCTGCGGCGGCTTCCGCTTTGCCTTTTCGCCGCTGAGCGACTGCGCGCCGCTGCCCGAAGCCCCGGCCGCGGGGAACGCCGCGCTCGGCGAGGCGCTGCGCGCGCTCGCCCGCAGCGCCTCAAGCGGCGGGATCGTCGGCCTCGACGTGGGCGGCAGCGACATCAAGCTCGCCGCGGCGCTGGACGGCCGGCTGCTGTTTACCGACGAATTTGACTGGAACCCGGCGGCGAGCCCCACCGCCGAGGGGATCATCGAACCGATCCTCTCCCTTCTGCGCGGCGCGCGGGCAAAGCTCGAGGCCGCGGGCGGGACGCTCGACGCCGTCGGGCTGAGCTTTCCCGACGTTGTGATCGGCGACCGCATCGTGGGCGGCGAGACGCCCAAGACCCGCGGTATGCGGAAAAACCCGGCGCTGGATTACGAGACCGCGTTTGCCCGGCTCCGCGAGCTCAAGCGGGATATCCTCGCCCTCTGCGCGCCCGGCGGGCGCTGCCGCATCTGCAACGACGGCAGCATGGCCGCCTTCACCGCCGCGATGGAGCTGGCCGCCATCGGGGAGGACGAAGCCATCCGCGGCGGCGTGATCGCCCATTCGCTCGGCACCGACCTCGGCACCGGCTGGCTGCTGGCCGACGGCTCGATCCCGCCGATCCCGCTGGAGATGTACGATCTGCTGCTGGATCTGGGGAGCGGCCCCGCCGCGGCGCTGCCGCCGGAGGATCTGCGCAGCATCCGGAACGAAAACTCCGGCATGCCCGGCGTACGCCGCTACCTGGGTCAGGCGGCGGCCTACCGGCTGGCCTATGAGAGGGACCCGGCGCTGCTTGAGGGCTTCCTTGAGCGGCGGGACGGCGTCCTGCGCATCCCCACCGAGCCGGAGGATCTGCGCAAGCCCGCGCTGCAGCACCTGATGACGCTCGCCTCCGAGGGCAGGCCGGAGGCGGAAGAGATCTTCCGCCGGATCGGCCGGAACCTCGCCGTCGTCGCGCGGGAGATGCGCTTCCTCTTCGGCGAGACGCCCCCCGTGCGCTTCCTCTTCGGGCGTTTCGTCAAGTCCCGGCGCTGCTTCCGGCTGCTCTGCGAGGGCTTCGACGAGGCGGGGACCGGCATCCGGCTGGAGAGCGCCGACGAGGAGATGGCTAACACCCCCCTCATGCGGCAGCTCGCCGCGCGCGAGGGCGTGACGGTCGCCCAGTTCGGGCAGGCTGTCGGCGCGCTGTATTTCGCGCTGGCATAAATTGGCCGAAAAAAATTCACGGCTGTGCAACCATTTGCCGTGAAATCGTGTTATAGTAAAGAAAGACCCCTTCCGTCGGCTTTCCGGATGCTCTGACGCCGGAAAGCGAAACCTGAAAGAAAGGTTGCTGCAGATCATGAAAAAACCATACCGGCTCCGGGCGGGACTCGCCCTGGCATTGGCCGTGATCCTGCTGCTCTCCGGCTGCGGCACGGCCTTCGGCGCCGGCGCGGCGGACGCTGCGCAGACAGCGGCGGCTTCCGAAACGGACATTGTGCAGACGCCTGCCGTTTCCGGGGAGGAAAGCCCCGCGCCGGACGACACGGCTGCCGCGGCGGCGCCGGCGGACAGCCCGGAGAGCGAGGTCACCGAGGTCGTCGGCGAGAACGTCCCGGAAGAGCACATCGTCGCGCGCACGGTGGACGAGCTGATCGCCGCTATCGGCAGCGACCGGGTGGTCCAGCTGCCCGACGGTGAATTCAAGCTCACCGACGCCAGGAGCTACGGCGGCGACACCGGCAGCGAGTTTGTCCGCTGGCGGGACTGCGGCGACGGTTACGAGCTCGTTCTGGAGAACGTGGAAAACCTCTACCTCGTCGGCCACGGCCAGGGGAACACCCGGATCGTCACCGAGCCGCGCTACGCGAACGTGCTGCACTTCGCCTGGTGTGAGAACGTCAACCTCGTCTCCCTCACGGCGGGGCATACCCCCGCCCCCGGCTACTGCGCCGGCGGCGTCCTGTACTTCGAAAACGCCGACGGCATGAACGTCACCGACTGCGACCTCTACGGCTGCGGCACGCTGGGCATCGAAGCGGTCAGCTGCCGCCGCGTGACCGCGACCGACACCGTGATCCGCGAGTGCAGCTACGGCGCGGTGGAGGCGAGGAGCTGCTTCGACGTGCGCTTTGTCGGCGGCAAGATCATCGACTGCGGCGTTAAAAACGACTTCTCCGCCTTCGACCTGTTTCTCGCGCAGGCCACCACGGGCTTTGCGGTCTTCAACACCGAGATCCACGGCAACAAGGCCCAGACCCTGCTGCACAGCGTCAACTCCCCCGAGGTGCAGATGCGCGGCTGCAACGTGCGCTACAACATGATCGCCTCCCCCGCCGAGCAGATCACCCGCGAGGACGGCAGCACCTACACCTGGACCAACGGCGGTCTCTTCCACATCATCGGCCGCAGCCCCGTTGTCGCCGGCTGCGCCTTCACCAGCAATACGGTGGGAGGCTCCTGCATGTACTTCAGCAACGACGGGGAGCGAGCCGGCACCGTGGTCGACGACGAGGGCACGGCGCTCACGTTCGAGGATCTGAAGGCCATGCAGCGCACGGAATTTCTCGGGCCCTACGACGGCCCGAGCCAGGAGGAGGCCCCCGCCTCCGCCGCCGTCGAGCTTGACGAAACCGGGCTCAAGGTCTTCCACGTGGACAACGTTGACGACTTTCTCGCAGCCGTCGGCAGCGACACCGTGATCTATGTGGATACCGAGCTGCTGGACTTCTCCCAGGCCTCCGGCTACGGCGGCTACGGCGGCGGCAGCAGTTACAGCTGGCAGACGGAATACGACGGCCCCAACCTCGTCATCACGGGTGTGAGAAATTTCCATATCATCGGTCTGGGCAGGGACAAGACCACGCTGCAGGCCGTCCCCCGCTACGCGGACGTGCTGCATTTCGAGTGCTGCTCGAACATCTCCGTGGAGAACCTGACCGCGGGGCACCTCAGGGAAGCGCCGGGCTCCTGCGCGGGAGACGTGCTGGAGTTCAACAACTGCGGCGAGATCACGGTGCGCGGCTGCGGTCTTTTCGGCTGCGGCGTCAACGGCGTCATGGCCTACTGCTGCCAGAACGTCACCGTTGCGGACACGGAGATCTACGAGTGCTCGAACATGGGCGCGCAGTTCATCTCCTGCTCCGGCGTGAGCTTTGAAGGCTGCGCGGTCCGCGACTGCAATTACAACGGCATCTATCTGAGCAGCTGCAGAGACGTCTCTTGGGACGGCCTTGCGCTGGGCGAGGGCAGGAACGATCTGGCCTGAGCAAGGATGGCTCCGCCGGGAAACCGAAAAGGAGGAAACAATATGAAGCACTTCAAAAGGTCCGTTCTTGCCGGGATTCTGGCGGCGCTCCTGCTGCTGAGCGGCTGCGGCCTGTTCAGCCGCGAGAAGGAGGAGACGCCCGTCCCCGAGGAATACCAGCAGCCCGCCGTGGTGGTCTTCGAATAAGCGGGAAGGGCGGCATAACAGGAAAAAGACGCCGGCGTCTGCCTTTCGGCAGGCGCCGGCGCTTTCGTTTATTCTCCGATCGCTTCCCGGTAATACCGCAGAGCGGTGGGGATCGAATAGCGCTCCCGGATCTCCCGCGCCGCGGCCCAGGTATATTCCGGCAGCTCCTGCGCACAGTCGATCACATAGCCCCGCATCCGCCATTCCACGTGCGTGAACACGTGCGCCGCCTCCCCGCACGGGACGCAGCCGAGCACGCCGGGGACCTGCGCGGCGGCCTCCTCCGCCCCGAGCGCGCCGGGGACGTTCGGAAACTCCCACAGCCCCGCGAGCAGCCCCTTCCCGGGGCGGCGGCGGATCGCCCAGCGTTCCCCGCAGCGCAGCAGAAGCACCGTGCGCTGCTCGACCCGGCGCGCTCTGGGCGGGGATTTCACCGGATAGCGCGCCACGGCGTCCTGCGCGCGCGCAAGGCAGAGCGCACGCAGCGGGCAGAGCCCGCATCTGGCCTCCCCGTTGGGGATGCACACGGTCTCCCCCAGTTCCATGATCCCCTCGGTCAGAAGCGCGGCGCGCTCCCCGGAGGGATAGATCCCGCGCAGCTGCGCGGTGACGCGGCGGCGGGTCTTCTGCTGCATGATGTCCTCGTCAAGGGCGAGCAGCCGCGAGAGCACCCGCAGGACGTTCCCGTCCACCGCAGGCTCCGGCTCCCCGTAGGCGATGGAGGCGATGGCGCCGGCGGTGTAATCCCCGATGCCCGGAAGCTTTTTCAGTTCCTCCGCCCCGCGCGGCAGCTCGCCGCCGTACGCCGCCATGACCTGCCGCGCGGCCTTTTGCAGGTTGCGGGCGCGGCTGTAATAACCGAGGCCCTCCCAGAGCTTCAAAAGCCGGTTCTCATCCGCCTCGGCGAGCGCCCGGATATCGGGCAGCTCCCGCAGAAAGCGCTCGTAGTACGGGATCACGGCCTCGATGCGCGTCTGCTGCAGCATGATCTCCGAGATCCAGACCTGATAGGGCGTGGGGGCTTCGCGCCAGGGCAGCGCCCGGCGGGAGGAGGCGTACCACTCCGTGAGGAGCGCCGCAGCCCGAAGCAGGCGTTCGTTTGCTTCCATGCTCATCTCTCCCGCGGCCTCACGCGCCGTCCCCGATCCGGGTAAAGCGCCGCATGCGCTTCCCGTCCCGCTCGATCTCCTCGTTCCACATGGCCGCCGGGCGCACCCAGACGCCGCGCTCGCCGTAGAGCGCGCGGTAGACCACCATCAGCTCCTCCGTTTCGGAGTGCCGCGCGGTGCAGATCAGCTCGTATTCGTTTCCCTTGAAGTGGCGGTAGCGCCCGGGACGGAAATCGTCCATCGTCATCGTCCTTTCCGGTTCTTTCTGAAGGGCATTTCGGTAAAAATCGCGGAATATCCGCGTTTTTGCGCCCGCGCCTGTCACAGGCGCGGAGATAGCATACCATTCCGCCGCGGCTTTTGCAAGCCCGCTTCCGGCCGCGCCGCCCCCCGCCCTCCCGCGTAAAAAAAGTCCTGCCGCTGGAAATGAAGGCTTCCCTTTGCCGGGAAAATACGGTATAATAAATTTTAACAGATACGATCCGAGGTGATATCATGGAAGAAGCCACCAATGTGCTGTTTCGCATCGGGCCGCTGGAGGTGACGAGCACCGTCACGACCATGTGGGCGATCGTCGCGCTGCTGGCGCTCGTCAGCTTCCTCGCCACGCGCAATCTGCGGGAGGAGCCCGGCGTGCTGCAGACCGCGGCGGAAATGGCGGTCGGCGCCCTGCGGAATTTCTTCGAGGGGACGCTGGGCCGGGAGCACACGCGCAAGTATTTCCCGATCCTCGGCACCTTCTTCGTCTTCATCATCGTCTGCAACTATTCCGGGCTGCTGCCCGGCGCGGGGCATCTTTCGGGCTTCGCGGTGCCGACGGCCTGCCTGTCGGTGACGGCCGGCCTGGGCGTCATCGCGTTCTTCACCACTCACGTCATCGGCATCCGGGAGCGCGGGCTAGGGCGCTATCTCGCAAGCTTTGCCAAGCCCCTGATCCTCGTGGTGCTGATGCTCCCGCTGAACCTGCTGGAGCAGTTCATCCGTCCCATGTCGCTGGCGCTGCGTCTCTACGGCAATATGTACGGCGAGGAAAACGTGACCGAGCAGCTCTACGGGATCTTCCCCGTCCTCGCACCGCTCATCATGCAGGTGCTGAGCCTGATCTTCTGCCTGCTGCAGGCCGTGGTCTTTACCATGCTGCTCTCGATCTATATCTCCGAGGCTTTGGAAGAAGAATAATCCAGAAGGAACAACAAGACTATATTTTAGGAGGATACTCTCATGGAATCCGGACTTATCGCCATCGCCGCCGCTCTCGTTCTCTGCGTCACCGCCTTGGGCACCGCCATCGCCCAGGGCAAAACCGCCTCCCACGCCATGGACGCCATCGCCCGCCAGCCCGAGGCCGCCGGCGACATCCGCGGCTCCCTGATCCTTTCCCTCGCGCTGATGGAGGCGCTGACCATCTACGGCATGCTGGTCGCCTTCATGCTGGTCGGCAAGATCTGAAAGAAGCCGGAACGGGAGGGGCCTGTCCATGTTAAGCATCAACATTTCCGAGCTCATATGGACGATCATCAATTTCTTCCTTCTCTATTTCGTGCTCAAGCGCTTTCTGTTTGACCCGGTGGGCAAGCTGCTGGACCGGCGGCAGGAGAAGATCGACGCGGGGCTGAACGCCGAAAAACAGGCGCAGCAGACCCTGCGCGAAAACCGCGAGCGCCTTGCCGCCGAGAAGGCGGAAGCCCGGCTGGAGGCGAACCGCATCCTTGCCGGGGCCGAGGCGGAGGACGCCGCGCGCCGCGCGGATACCCTGCGGCAGGCCCGCAGCGAGGCCGACGACGAACGCCGCCGGGGCGAGAGCGCGCTTGCCCGGCAGAACGCGCAGGAGGAGGCGCTGCTCGAGGAAAAGAGCGGCGAGCTCACCGCGCTCCTTACCGCCCGGGTCCTGGGCGGCGGGGACTGAACGAAACCGGGAGAATACTGGGAAGGAGAGATGAGCGGATATGGGCGGCTGGAACATTTTCTACGCGCTCATCAACTTTGCGGTCCTTGCGGGCGCTCTGTATTTCATCGGCCGCAAGCTCGTCGTAAAGAGCATCCGTGCTCACCGGGAAAAAGTGAGCGGGGATCTGCAGAAGTCTGCGGCATCCCTCGAAAACGCGAATAAGCTCCTCGACGGCATCGGGGAGGAAAACGCCCGGGGCGAGAGCGAGCGCGGCGAGATCCTCCGGCAGGCCGGCGCGAGCGCCGAGGAGATCCACCGCGCGAGCGCCGAGGCCGACCGGAAGAGCGCCGAGGCCATCGCCGCGGAGGCCGGGAAGGATCTGCGCCGTCAGGCGCACCAGCAGCGCCTTTCGCTCAACCGGAAGGCCGCCGAGGAGATCACCGCCGCCGCGGCCGTGCAGATCGCGCGGCCGGAGAACGCCGCCGCGCGCAGGCGCATGGCCGAGCGCTTCATCGACAGGCTCCCGGAGCGGCTGCACATCACCCCGGGCGATTTAAGCGCCGTACGCAGCCGGGGCAGCATCCGCCTGCGCGTCAGCAGCCCGGAGGAGCTGGAGGAAAACGACTTCGGGCGCATCCGCGCCGCCGTGGACCAGGCGCTCGCCGAGACGGGCGAGGAGCCGGCGCTCCTCGTGGAGACGGAGCGGCGCCCCGACCTGATCGCGGGCGTGCGCGTGCAGCTAGGCGACACCGTGTATGACGGCAGCGCATCCGGGCTTCTGGAACGCACCCGCGAGCAGCTTGCGTCCTTCGACAGCACCGACGGGGAGCTGATCGAGGCCCTGCGCGGCGCGCTCGGCAAGGTCACGCAGGACCCGGAGGTCTACCAGCTCGGCACCGTCATCAGCGTGTCGGACGGCATTTGCCGCGTTTCCGGCGTGTCCGACGCGATGGCGGGCGAGCTGCTGGAGATGAAGGGCGGCCTGCGCGGCATGGTCATGGACCTCGAGCCGGACAACGTCGGCGTCGTCCTGCTCGGCAATTACGACAATCTGCAGGAGGGCCACTGGGTCCGCCGCACCGGGCGCATCACCGAGGTGCCCGTGGGCTATGAGCTCATCGGCCGCGTGGTGGACGCGCTGGGCAACCCGCTTGACGGCGGGGACGAGCTGCACTGCCGCGAGGCGCGTCCCATCGAGAGCCCCGCCCCCGGCGTCATCGAGCGTCGGAGCGTCTCGGTGCCGATGCAGACCGGCATCAAGGCCATCGACGCGCTCGTGCCCATCGGGCGCGGCCAGCGCGAGCTGATCATCGGCGACCGCCAGACCGGCAAGACCGCCATCGCGCTCGACGCCATCATCAACCAGAAGGGCAAGGACATGCTCTGCATTTACGTCGCCATCGGGCAGAAGGAGTCCACGGTGGCGGGCGTGGTGGACAAGCTGCGCCGGCACGGCGCGATGGACTATACCGTCGTGGTCTGCGCCAGCGCCTCCGAGTCCGCCCCCATGCTCTATATCGCGCCCTACGCGGGCGCCGCCATGGGCGAATACTTCATGCATCAGGGCAAGGACGTCCTGATCGTGTACGACGACCTCTCCAAGCAGGCCGTCGCCTACCGCGAGATCTCCCTGCTGCTGCACCGCCCGCCCGGACGCGAGGCCTACCCCGGCGACGTGTTCTATCTGCACTCCCGCCTGCTCGAGCGCGCGGCGCGCCTGAGCGAGGAAGCCGGCGGCGGCAGCATGACCGCCCTGCCCATCATCGAAACGCAGGCCGGGGACATCTCGGCCTATATCCCCACGAACGTCATCTCCATTACCGACGGCCAGATCTTTCTGGAGACCGATCTGTTCAACGCGGGCGTGCGCCCGGCGGTGAACGTCGGCCTGTCCGTCAGCCGCGTGGGCGGAAGCGCCCAGCTCGGCGCCATGAAGCAGGTGGCCGGGCGGCTGCGCATGGATCTCGCACAGTACCGCGAGCTCGCCGCCTTCTCCCAGTTCGGCAGCGATCTGGACAAGACCACGCGCGCGACCCTGCACCGCGGCGACCGCATGACCGAGCTGTTAAAGCAGCCGCAGTACAGCCCCATGGACGCCTGCGATCAGGTGGTTTCGATCTGGAGCGTCAACGAGGGCTACGCCGACAGGGTGGAGCTCAGGGACGTCGCCCGCTTCGAGAAGGGGCTTCTGAGCTTCGTGCACGAGCGGCTCCCCCGGCTCGACGACATCATCCGCACCGGAAAAAAGCTCGACGAGGGCCAGATCAAATGCCTGCGCCAGGTGGTCGCGGAATACGCGGAAAATTTTGAATAACCCTTCCGCATAGCCCCCCCGGAGCAGGGGAGCCTGCAAAGGTGGTGATCGTATGGCGAATCTGCGCGCCATCCGCACGCGCATCAAGAGTGTGGAAAACACCCGGCAGATCACAAAATCCATGAAAATGGTCGCGGCGGCCAAGCTTCGCCGTACCCAGAGCGCCTTTTCCTCCCTCCGGGATTTCTCCGGGCGCTGCGCCGACATGCTCGCGAAGGTCGCCGCGGGCGCCGCGCCGCCGGACGATCCCCTGCTGCGCCGCCACGAAAAGAACGAGAAGGTCTGCTACGTCCTGATCGTGGGCAACCGCGGCCTCTGCGGGACGTACAACTCCGCCCTTCTGCGCTCTCTGGAGGAGCTGGCAGCGGCGGAGGCGCGGGAAAAATTCCTCGTGCTCTGCGGCCGCTGGGGCAGGGATCTGATCCCCGGCCTCGGCCTCCCCATCCGGGAGAGCTTTGAGATCAGCGACACGCCGGACGCCGCGGAGGCCGCCCGGGTCGCCGCTTTCCTGCGCGAGCTCTACGGCGGCGGCGAGGCGGACGAGGTCGTGCTGGTCTACCAGCAGTTCCGCTCCGTTCTGCAGCAGCGCCCCGTCAGCATGTCCCTCCTGCCCATGACGCTCGAAGCCGCGGGCGGGGAAGACGGGAGCCGCTGGCTCTTTGAGCCGGACCGGGATTCCCTGCTTTCCGTCCTGGCGGAGCTGGCGCTGACGAACACGGTGCACACCGCCCTGCTCGAGGCGCGCACCGGCGAACACTCCGCCCGCATGACGGCCATGACCGCCGCGGCGGACAACACCGAGGAGCTGATCGGCGAGCTGACGCTGCAGCTCAACCACGCGCGCCAGGCCGCGATCACCACGGAGATCTCCGAGATCGCCGGCGGCGCCGAGGCGCTGAAGAACAAAGCCTGAATCCGCCTCCCCTGAATGGGGGGAGGCGCCCGGTGGGCACACCGGGCGGAGGGCTTGTCGTACGAGGCGCCGAAGGAACAACACAGAAGAACGAACAGACCCCTCAGTCGCCTGCGGCGACAGCTCCCCTTACAGGGGAGCCGGGCGCGCAAAAGGACAGGCAAGCCCCTCAGTCACAGCGCTTCCGTGAGACGGCGGATACCAGCTCCCCTCGCAGGGGAGCCGGGCGCTCAAAAAGACAGCCAAGCCCCTCAGTCACGGCGCTTCCGTGGGACGCACCGCGACAGCTCCCTTGGGAAAAGGGAGCCTATAAGGAGGATTTCTTGTATGGAAAAAGCAATTGTCAAACGCGTGATCGGCCCGGTGGTGGACGTTCACTTCCCCGAGGGGCAGCTCCCGGAGCTGTACCACGCGGTGGAGGTGCGCCTGCCGCAGCGCAAGGTCGTCATGGAGGTCGTACAGCAGATCGGCGGCGGCGACGTCCGCTGCATCGCGCTCTCCTCCACCGACGGCATCTCCCGCGGCTGCGAGGCCGTAAACACCGGCTCCTCCATCACGATGCCCGTGGGCGAGGCGACGCTCGGGCGCATGTTCAACGTCGTGGGCGAGCCCATCGACGGCAAGGGCCCCGTGAACGCCGAAAAACGCCTGCCGATCCACCGCAAGCCCCCGGTCTTTACCGATATCCTGCCCGCCACCGAGCTGCTCGAGACCGGCATCAAGGTCATCGACCTGCTCGCCCCCTATGCCCGCGGCGGCAAGATCGGCCTCTTCGGCGGCGCGGGCGTCGGCAAGACCGTGCTGATCCAGGAGCTGATCCGCAACGTGGCCTACGAGCACGGCGGCTACTCCGTCTTCGCCGGCGTCGGCGAGCGCTCGCGCGAGGGCAACGACCTCTGGAACGAGATGACCGAGTCCGGCGTCATCAACAAGACCGCCCTCGTCTTCGGCCAGATGAACGAGCCGCCCGGCGCCCGCCTGCGCGTGCCGCTCTCCGGCCTGACCATCGCGGAGAATTTCCGCGACGAGAGCGGACAGGATGTGCTGCTCTTTATCGACAACATCTTCCGCTTTACCCAGGCGGGCTCCGAGGTCTCCGCCCTGCTCGGGCGCATGCCCTCCGCCGTCGGCTACCAGCCGACGCTCGCCACCGAGATGGGCGATCTGCAGGAGCGCATCACCTCCACCCGCCACGGCTCCGTCACCTCCGTGCAGGCCATCTACGTGCCTGCCGACGACCTCACGGACCCCGCCCCCGCCACCGCCTTCGCGCATCTGGACGCCACGACGGTGCTGGCCCGCTCCATTGCGGAGCTCGGCATCTACCCGGCTGTCGATCCGCTGGAATCCAGCTCCCGCATCCTCGAGCCCGGCGTGCTGGGCCGGGAGCACTATGAGACCGCCCGCGCCGTGCAGCAGGTGCTGGAGAAATACCGCCAGCTTCAGGATATCATCGCGGTGCTCGGCATGGACGAGCTCGGCGCGGAGGACCGCGCCACCGTCAACCGCGCCCGGCGCATCCAGCGCTTCCTGTCCCAGCCCTTCCACGTCGCCGAGGCCTTCACCGGCATGGAGGGCAAGTACGTCAGGCTCGCCGACACCATCAAGGGCTTCCAGGCCATCCTCGGCGGCGACGTGGACGATCTGCCGGAGCAGGCCTTCCTGATGTGCGGCAGCATCGACGAGGTCGTCGCCAAGCGCGGGCAGTACTGAGGTGAAGCGATGACGAACGAGCTGTTTCATCTCTCCGTCGTGACCGGGGACGCCACCGTGCTGGATACCGAGGTCCTGGCCGTGAAGCTCCCGACGAGCTTCGGCTCGGTGGGGATCCTCGCCCGCCACGCGCCGATGCTCTGCGCCGTCAGCCGGGGCGAGCTGCGCTGTACGCTTCCCGATGGCACGGGCGTGCGCGTGCGCGTCAGCGAGGGCGTGGCCTGCGTGGACAACAACGAGCTGACGCTTCTGTGCGCCGACGCCGCCGTCGCGGAAGAATAAGGGCGGCGCTGTTTGATATCTTTTTCCTATGATATTTGCAAAACAATAGGTATTTGATATTTATACCTTCCGGTGGTATTCTTAAGTCGTCCCAAGGGGATAACAAAAAATGGCCGAAGGGAGATCAAAATCATGAAAAAGATCGAAAAACTGTTCAAGGAATTTTACGTCAGCTTCTCTCGCCGCGAGGGCAAGTGATCGGACCGTATTCCTGCGCTCACATATAAACAATTGAACATGGACCGAAAGGCGTTGTCTCAAAATAGCCCAAACGGCTATTGAGAGGCAACGCCTCTTAATTTGGTGGGCTTCTGTGGAAAAGAGGAAGCAAGCAGGGACGGAATCAGGGCGAGATGTGGAAAACACCCAGGGAGTACCGCAGGGGTGCGGCGCTCCCGGGTGTTTTTCTGTATTCAATTGTGGGAAAACCTATAGACCGGCAGGAAAAGCCTTCGGAACCACAAGACCTGTTCCCAAGCGGCCGGTTTGGTTTTTATGATGCAGCTTGAGCAGGTTGTAGGCCAGACTCAGAAGCGCCCACTCGACCTCGACCTTGACCGTGCTGCGGAGCAGGAATCTGCGAAAGTGCATGTCTTCCTTTGTCATGGCGAAGACGCCCTCGGCCTGGATACTGCGGTTCACGCGGATCAGCTTCCCTTC
>ONOL01000017.1 GCA_900319465.1 uncultured Eubacteriales bacterium
CCAGGATCTTCCAGCGTTTCAGCCGATCGGCACGAGCTTGCCCAGCACCACGTAGCGGGCGTCATACCATTCGTAGGAGCAGGTGGAGAGCGTGATGACGTGGTCTTCGGGGCCCACCTTCACGTCGGTGGTGAAATCGGACTGGGAGGCCATGCGGTTGAGCCAGGCCTGATAGTTGAGGTCGCTGGCAAAGCCGATGGTATAGGTATCGGAATCCGCGTCGCACACGAAGCCTGCGAACACGTCCACGCGGTAGTTCTGCGTGGGCGTATTCAGATAAAGAACGGGATGCTTGGTGTAGTATTCCGGATCGGTCTGGTATTTCTTGAGGCTGGCGAACATGGAGCCGTCGTTCATGTGGTGACCGTAGACGATGGAGTTCGGGTCCGTGAAGTCCCGATTGTTCTTGAAGTCCATGAACAGGGTGCCGCCGCCGTTGTAGCTGCCGTCGATGAAGCGGTGCAGATAGTAGTCGTTGTCGTTGCCGCGGACCATCGGGTAATTGATCACGGTATCTTCGCAGTAGATCCAGCCGACGATGTCCGGGCACTTCTCCAGCAGCGCGTCGAAATCCACCTGGATGGGAGAGACATCTTCGGGCGTGGCCGCGATCTCCTGCCCGGGCTGCGCCGCGAAGGGGACGGTGGTGGGAGCGGGAGCGACGGTGCTGATCGCCGAATCGGCCACGGCGTTGTAGCGTTTCCGCGACACGTGGTATTCACTCATCATCCCGTACAGGCGATAGGCGCTGTAACCGAAGATCGCGCCGAAAAGGATGACCAGAAGGAGAAGGATCGGCGTGGCGTTGAAGCTTTTCTTCTTCGCCTTCCTCTTTTCCGGCCGGGGCTGCTCCTCATAGGAAGAATAGGTCTCCTTCCCGATCGCGGGCGCTTCGTGCCGCCCGGAAACGGATTCGGTATTTCGTTCGTTTCTTTTCATCGGATTTGCTCCTTTGCCTTCGCAGTACGACTATTATACAACATTTCATGGCAAAAGGAAAGCGGAATGCTTCTTAAGTTTTATTAAGGAACAGGGCGGGAAATCCGCTGTGCTGTCCGAACAAAGGGACAGCGCGGCGGTGAGAGGGAAAAAGGATCTGTGAAAACCGGGATTTTTCACAGATCCTTTTTCGGAAGGCTGAGAAGGATAACGGCGGCGAGGATCAGCAGGATCCCCAGCGCGGAGAGCGGCGTGAGCGCCTCGTGAAAGACCGCGACGCCCAGCAGGCTTGCCACCATGGGCTCCACCGTGGCGAGGATGGCGGCCTTCCCGGCTTCGACGCTGCGAAGCCCCAGAGTATAGCACAGGAAGGGGACGACCGCGGTAACGAACGCGGTGAGCACGAAGAAGAGCAGCGTGCCGAGAGGCGAGGGCGCGGAGAGAAGAGTGGAGAGCATCGCCGCGGGGCGGCAGATACAGCAGGCGCCGACGGCGGCGATCAGAAACGTGCAGGCCGTGACCGTGTACGGGGAGTAGCGCCGCAGGGCGACGCTGCCGAGGATGCTGTAAAGACCGTAACCGAGCCCCGCGCCGAGGCCGAAAAGGAGCCCGCGCGGCGTAAGCCCGCCGCCCCCGACGCCGGAGACCAGCACGCAGCCGCCGAAGGCCATGGCGAGCGCGAGCAGCTTCGTCGGCGTAAGCTTTTCGCGGAAGAGCAGGGCGGAGAGGAGCGTGACCCAGATGGGGGAGGTATAGAGCAGGATCGCCGCCGTGGACAGCGGCATGATCTCGATGGCGGAGAAATAGCAAACGGTGAAAAACAGGATGCTCGCAAGGCCGAGCCCGAGAAAGAGCGGCAGGTCGCGCAGCCGGACGCAGCGCTCTTGCGCGGGACGCAGGACAAGGAGCAGCAGGAAAAAGAGCGCGGCGAAGCTGAGCCGTCCTGCCGTGATTTGAAGAGGATCGAAGCCAAGAGCGCTGAGCCTGCGCACAAAGAGACCCATGCCGCCCCACAGGACCCCTGCGAGCAGAATGAGGAAAAATCCGCTGTTGAGGCTGTTTTGTTTTTTCATCATACACCTTCTGAAGAGAAAAGGGGAAAGCGGGCGCGGGAAACGGCACCTCCAAAAAAAGACACGCGGAAGCGTGTCTTTTTTTGGAGGCGCCACCCGGACTTGAACCGGGGAATCGCGGATTTGCAGTCCGCTGCCTTACCACTTGGCTATGGCGCCATATAACATTTGCGGGCGATCAATGGCCCGCAAATGCATTTTTTTGGAGCGGGCAACGAGGCTCGAACTCGCTACCTCCACCTTGGCAAGGTGGCGCTCTACCGGATGAGCTATGCCCGCGTATACCCCGTTGGATAACGGGGTGGTGCCTCCGGTCGGAGTTGAACCAACGACACGCGGATTTTCAGTCCGCTGCTCTACCTACTGAGCTACAGAGGCATATTCAAAGCTGTCCTGCCCTTAAATCCAAAATCAAAACCCAACGAAGTGGTTTTAATTTTAAGAAGGAAGAAGGAGACCACGGATATGGAGCTTTCGCCGCTTCGGCGGAAGCGGAATGGAGTGGGCTTCTTCTGACGAAGTGGTGGGAACAACTGGACTCGAACCAGTGACCCCCTGCTTGTAAGGCAGGTGCTCTAACCAGCTGAGCTATGCTCCCGCGACAGCTTTGTTATCATACTAAATAAAACTGGAATTGTCAATAAGCAATTTCAAAATTTTTCTTTTTCCGCCTGCGGCAGCGCACGCAGATCGTCGGGCGTAAAGAGATACCGCGCGTCGCAGAACTGGCAGCTGATCTCCACAGGCGCGCCCGCGCCGATCATCTCCTGGAGCTCAGCCTGCTCGATGCAGGAAAGTGCCTCTTCCACCCGCTCGCGGCTGCAGTAGCAGCGGTAGCCCACGGGCGTCTCGCCCACGAGGTGGTATTCAAGCCCCTTGAGCACCTGCGCGAAAACAGTCTCCGGGCCATCCTCGTCCAGGATCGTGGTGAGCTGGTCCATCATGAAAATGTTGTCCTCCAGCCGGCCGATCAGCCCCTCGTCGGCGCCGGGCATGAGCTGGACGATGAAACCGCCGGCGGCCTTGATACTGCGGTCGGTGTCCACGAGCACGCCGAGCGCGCAGGCGGAGGGCACCTGCTCGCTCTCAAGCAGGTACGCGGTCAGATCTTCGGCGATCTCGCCGCTGCGCAGCTCCGTGGAGCCGACGTAGGGCTCCCGGAGCCCGATGTCCCGGCTGACGGTGAGCATCCCGTCCCGCCCCACGGCGGCGCCGACATTGAGCTTGCCGTCCGGGCGGCGGGGAGGGTCCACGCTCGGATCGCCCACGGTGCCGCGCACATAGCCCTCGGAGTCGGACACGGCGACCACGCTGCCGATCGGCCCACCGCCGTTGATGCGGATGGTGAGCGTTGCGTTCTCCTCCTTCATGCTCTCGCCCAGCAGGGACGCGGCGCAGAGCGTGCGCCCGAGCGCTGCGGCGGCGGTGGGGGAGCAGTTGTGGATCGCCCTTGCGCGTTCCACGGTATCCCTCGCGGTGATGACCGCCATTTTGAGGAAGCCGTCGCCGGCTGTCGCGCGTATGATTTTATCCATGGTACCGAAATCCTTTCCTATGCCGTGTGAACGGCGACCCGCTCAGCGAATCGCCGAGAGGAATACCCGGCCCTGCTCCTTCTGCGGGCAGTCGGCGATCAGCCGCACGTCCGAATATCCCAGCTCATCCAGCGTCGCCCGCAGCCGGTTGAGACCGTGGGCATACTCCACGTGCTCTTCGCCGCTGCGCCGCCAGAGACGGCCCTGCTGCTCAAAGAGATCCATGCCGTATACGATTTTTTGCTCTTCCTCGTCGAAATCCGCGCGCCAGAGGCAGAGCAGGTCTTCCCGCTCGTCCACAAAGACCTCCCCGTCCAGAGAACGGAACCATTCCGGCGTATGTACGTCAAATAAGAGAAGGCCGCCGGGACGGATGAAATAGCGCAGACGGGAAAAAACCGTCCGGAGACGATCGGGGGGGATGTAGTTGAGGCCGTCAAGAGAACAGTACGCGGCGTCCACGGTGCCGTAGAGGTCGATTTCCGCCGCGTCCTGGCACAGCAGAAGCGGCGGTACGGGCAGATCCGCACACTTTTCCCGCGCCTGCATGAGCATATCGGGCGAGGCGTCCACCCCGATCATCTCATACCCGCGCGCGGCCATCTCTGCCGTCAGGGTGCCGGTGCCGCAGCAAAGGTCTAAAAGGAGACGGAATTCGCCGCCGTCGCGCGCAAACTCCGCCTCGTAAAGATCCGCAAACTGCCGATAGGGCACGTCGCCCGTGAGCGCGTCATACCACGCCGCAAGCGGGCCGTAAGCGCTCATTTGTCCGTCTCCTTCATGCGGCTGAAGGCGATGTCGTAGCCGCCGCTGCCGTACTGCAGGGAGCGGTTGACGCGGCTGATGGTAGCGCTGGAGGCGCCGGTCTCGGCAAGGATGTCGTTGTAGATCATACCCTCGCTGAGGCAGGAGGCGACCTGAAAACGCTGTTCCATGGCCATCAGTTCGGAAATGGAGCAGAGGTCGTCAAAAAACTTCTTGCATTCCTCAACGGTACGAAGAGAGAGAATCGCCTCATACATTTTATCGTTACGGGGTTTCCTGTTGAGTTTATTCATGAAGTCCTCCGTTTTCGAATTATTTTCGTTTAAACCCTATGTTACATCAGCGCAGGAAAAAAGTAAAGGGCTAAAGTGAAAGCGGGTTAAAATTTTCTTTCGCGCGGCAAAAGTCCTTGCGAAAAATCTGACAGCAATATATAATACAATTCAGATAAGAATATCTGAGGAAAGGAGCATTCATATGTATGCAGATATCAATATGGCGGCGGTATGGCTGATCGCAATGGTCGTGCTGCTCGTGGTGGAAGCGATCGTACCGGGGCTGATCTCCATCTGGTTTGCGCTCGGCGCGCTGGCCGCGCTGATCGCCGCCGCGCTGAACGCGCCCCTGTGGCTGCAGGTCGCGTGGTTTTTCGTGGTCTCCATCGCCGCGCTGGCGGTGACGCGTCCGCTCGCCAAGAAATACGTCAACAGCCGCGTCAAGCCCACAAACGCCGACATGATCCTCGGCAAGGAGTGCGTCGTGACCGAAGAGATCGACAACGTCCGCGGCACCGGCGCCGTTTCCGTCGGCGGCAAGATCTGGACCGCCAGGCTGGAAAGCGACGGCGAGACCGCAGCGGTGGGCGAGGTGCTTTGCATCCGGCGCATCGAGGGCGTCAAGCTGATCGTCAGCAAGCAGGAAGACAAATAAAAAATATTTTATAAAAGGAGAAATCAAATATGCCTATTGTTATTGCAGCGCTTATCCTTCTCATTGTTGTGATCCTGATCCGCAACATCCGCATCGTGCAGCAGGCGAAGGCCTACGTCATCGAGCGTCTGGGAGCCTACAAGGAGACCTGGAACGTCGGCATGCATCTGAAGGTGCCCTTCATCGAGAGAGTCGCCAAGGTCGTCACCCTCAAGGAGCAGGTTGCCGACTTCCCGCCCCAGCCGGTGATCACCAAGGATAACGTCACCATGCAGATCGACACGGTCGTCTACTTCCAGATCACCGACCCCAAGCTCTACACCTACGGCATCGAGCAGCCCATGGTCGCCATCGAGAACCTGGCCGCCACCACGCTGCGTAACATCATCGGCGACCTGGAGCTGGACCAGTGCCTCACGAGCCGCGACATCATCAATACCAAGATGCGCTCCATCCTCGACGAGGCCACCGACCCCTGGGGCATCAAGGTCAACCGCGTGGAGCTGAAGAACATCCTGCCTCCCAAGGAGATCCAGAACGCGATGGAGAAGCAGATGAAGGCCGAGCGTGAACGCCGTGAGGCCATCCTTCGCGCCGAAGGCGAGAAGCGCGCCGCCATTCTGGAGGCCGAAGGCGAGAAGGAATCCGCCATCCTGCGTGCCGACGCCAAGAAGCAGCAGCAGATCCTTGAGGCCGAAGGTCAGGCTGAGGCCATCCTGAAGGTCCAGACCGCTACCGCCGAAGGCATCCGCCTCATCAACGAGGCCTCCCCGACCGACGCGGTGATCCGCATCAAGGCGCTGGAGTCCTTCGCGGCCGCCGCGAACGGCCAGGCTACCAAGATCATCATCCCCAGCGAGATCCAGGGTCTTGCCGGTCTTGCCAGCGGCGTGATCGAGGCGTCCAAGGAAAAATAAGGAATAAAAGAGAGAAAAGAGAGGAAGGACGGCGGGCGGCTGAGGCCGCCTGCCGGTTGAGAGCTATGAGTACGGCAGCAGCGTTTTTGAAACGGCACGGCATGGATCCCGAACGGGTGGAACCCGCGCGGGACGCCTGGAAGATGAAAGAGGAGATGGAACGCGGTCTGGCCGGAGAGGTCTGCTCGCTGCCCATGATCCCCACGTACTTAAGCGACGACGGCGCGATCCCCAGAAACCGCCCCGTCGTAGTGATCGACGCGGGCGGCACCAACTTCCGCAAGGCGCTGATCACCTTTGACGACTCCGGCTACCGGGTGGAGGGGCTGAGCAAGTGGAAAATGCCCGGCACCGAGCGCCCGGCGACCTGGGAAGAATTTATTTCCTTCACCGCCAACAACATCATTTCCCTGATGGACAAGGCGGACAAGGTCGGCTTCTGCTTCTCTTTCTCGGCGGACATCACGCCCGAAATCGACGGAAGAGTCCAGCGGATCGACAAGGAGGTCGTCATCACCGGCTGCGAGGGGCAGCTCGTGGCGGCCTCCCTGAAGGCGGAGCTGGAGCGCCGCGGCGTGTTCGGCAAGAAGGTCGTGATCCTCAACGACACCGTGGCGGTGCTGCTGGGCGGCCTTGCCGCCGTGCGGCGCAGCGATTACAGCGGCTTTGTCGGCCAGGTCAGCGGCACGGGCACCAATACCTGCTGCTCTCTGCCGGCCAGACGCATCGGCAAGCTGGGACTGGATTCCGACCGCAGCATGATCGTGAATCTGGAATCGGGTATGTATAACGGCATCGAGGGCGGCGACTTTGACCGCGTGCTCGACGAGCAGAGCCACAACCCCGGCCAGAAGCGCTTTGAGAAGCTGACCGCCGGCGTGTATCTGGGCGAGCTGTGCCGCCTGATGCTGAACGCCGCGGCGGATGAGGGCCTGCTGAGCGAGCAGGCGGCCGAGCGCGTGCGCGCGTTGGGCTGGATCGACTCCGCGGTGATCGACGCCTGGGCCAGCGGCGAACGGCTGGAGCAGATCTGCGAGACGGAGGCGGACGAAGCCTTCGTGCAGGAGATTTGCCGGGCCATGTTCGAGCGCTCCGCCCGCTGTATGTGCACCAACCTCGCGGCGATCCTGCTGCTGACCGGCGCCGGAAGCGGCGAGAGCAAGCCCGCCTGCGTCTGCGCCGAGGGCTCTCTGGTGCAGAAAGGCCGCTCCTACCGCCCTGTGCTGGAGGCGCTGATCCAAAAGGAGATCGTCGAAAAGCTTGGGATCCGTACAGAGTACCGCATCGGAAACGAAACCACGCTGCCCGGCTCCGCCGCGGCGGCCCTGCTGAATTGAGGATTCGGGATTCCGTTTCCGCGATTTCCGTGACGCGATTTATCTGACATGATTTGACGAGGGACGTCGAAATGACGTCCCTCGTTTCTGGTTCTCCCGGCTGCGGAAGCTAATTCTTATCCTTCGGACGGGAGAGGAGCGCGGCGAGCAGGCCGAAAAGCACGGCGGCGCAGATGCCTCCCGCGGAGGCGGTAAGCCCGCCGGTAAAGGCGCCGAGCAGGCCCGACTCCGCCACGGCCTTTTTCACGCCCTTGGCGAGCGCGTTGCCGAAGCCCGTCAGCGGGACCGTGGCGCCCGCGCCCGCCCAGTCGACCAGCGGCTGATAGAGGCCAAGCGCGCCGAGCACAACGCCCGCCACCACGAAGATCGTCAGAATTCGGGCGGGGGTCAGCCTTGTATAGTCGATGAGAAGCTGGCCCGCCACACACAGCAGACCGCCCACGGCAAAGCATTTCAGGTACGTCCAGAACAGGTCCATCTGTTTATTCCTCCCTCTCGATCACGAGCGCATGGCAGATGCCGGGGATGCTCTCGCCCTGCATGGCGCTGGTAGGGGACATGAGCGCCCCCGTTGCGGCGAACAGCACCCGTTTCCAGCGGCCGCGTTCCATCTCCGGCAGAATGTGCCCGCAGAGCACCGAGGCACTGCAGCCGCAGCCGGAGCCGCCCGCGTTGACGTTCTGCGCAGACGGATCGTAGATCAGGACCCCACAGTCCTGATAGCCCTTGCCGAGGGAGACGCCGTCCGCGGCAAAGAGCGACTCCAGAAGGTCATGCCCCAGCGCGCCGAGGTCGCCGGTAAAGATCGCGTCGTAATCGCCGGGGCTGCGGCCGGTATCGGCAAAATGGGCGCGCAGCGTATCGTAAGCTGCGGGGGCCATGGCGGCTCCCATGCAGTTGGGATCGCGGATGCCCGCGTCCACGATGCGGCCCGGCGTAACGAGCCTGACGCGAAGACAGCCGCCATCCGTCCCCAGTACGACGGCGCCGGAACCGGTTACGGTCCACTGGGAAGAGGGCGTGCGCTGCCCGCCGTACTCGAGCGGGAAACGGTACTGCCGCTCGGCAGAGCAGAAGTGGGAACCTGTCACGGCGCAGACCCGCTCCGCAAAACCGCCGTCAACGGCCATCGACGCGAGAATGAGGGTCTCGGCTATGGTGGAGCAGGCGCCGTACACCCCGAGGTAGGGAAGCCCGCTGTCCTTCATCGCAAAGCTCGAGGCGACGCACTGGTTCAGGAGATCCCCGGCAAAGATGCCGTCGAGCGAGGATGGGGAGAGCCTTGCCTTGCCGCAGGCGAGCGTAAAGCATTGCCAAAGCATCTGGCTTTCGGCCTTCTCCCAGCTCTCCTGCCCAAAGTAGGAGTCCTGAGAGATCCGGTCGAAGCCGTCCCGGAACGGCCCCTCGCCCTCTTTTTTCCCGACCACGGCGGCATAAGACAGGACGGCCGGCGCGGATGGGAGCGCGGCGGTCTGCCTGCCGATCTTTTTTGTCATGCGTTTCGCTCCTTTTGCTTCCTGTGATCATGGCTGTTTTGCCATGTTCCTGTCAGTATTATGTGCATATGAGAAAAAAATAACCGCTGCCAATTGGCAGCGGTTATTATCCTTTTAACGGAATTACGCGATCTTGAGCTCTTCCCAGAGCGTGTTGAGGTAGTCGAGCGTGTCGGAGTCGAGGTTGCGGTAGGCGTACTCGTTGTACAGCGCGCGGAAGTCCTCAATGCCGGGATAGAGGATCTGCATGGCCTCCTCGCCGAGCGCCTCCGCGTAGTCGGCGCTCTGATACACGAGGGTGTTGGGGGAAGCATAGTAGATATACTTGGCGTTGGCGATGGCAGGCTCCTCGGAGAGCATGTAGTTGATGAAGATCTCGGCCAGCTCCTTATGCTGGCAGGAGGAGGGGATGCACATCGCGTCCACAAAGTAGTTGGTGTGCTCGGGATAGTAGAATTGCAGGTCCACACTGTCGCTCTGCTCATCGAGCATCGTGAAGTAGTCGCCCGCGTAGTAGGCGCCTACGGCGGCCTCGCCGGACTCCATGATGTTATAGATCTCGTCCATGACGTAGCTCTTCACGAGCGGCGCCTGTTTCTTGAGCTCAGCCAGCGCGGCGTCCCAGTTGGCGCGGTCGGTGCTGTTCACGTCGAGGCCCAGCTTGTACTGCGCGGTGCCGAAGGCGTCGCGGGAGTTGTTGAACTGCACGATGTTGCCCGCGTACTTCTCGTTCCACATCAGATCCCAGTCGCTGGCGTCGGCCTCGTCGACGACGTTGGCGTTGTAGATGATGCCGACCACGCCGTAGGTGTAGGGCACGGAGTAGAGATTATCGGGATCGTAGTACAGGCCGCGGAAGCTCTCGTCGATGTACTGGTAGTTGGGGATGTTCGCAAAGTCGAGCGGGAGGAGCATGTTCTCGGAAGCCATGCGGGAGATCATGTAGTCGGAGGGGACCACGACGTCATAGCTCACTGCGCCGGTGGAGAGCTTGTTGTACATGTCCTCGTTGCTGGAATAGGTGTCGTAGTTGACCTTGACCTTCTGGCCGTACTGCGCCTCATACCATTTCTCAAATTCGCGAATGGTGTCGAAGGAATCATCGGAACCGTCGGAGATATACTCACCCCAGTTGTATATGTTCAGGGTGAGGGTGTCCTTGCCGCCGCAGCCGGTAAGCAGCAGCGCGCAGAGGACGGCGGTGATGGCCAGAAGGGAAACGAGCTTTTTCATTTTGTTGCCTCCTTACGGGTTTCTTTTCTTTTTCTCCGCGCCTTCCGCACGGTCTCGGCGCTCTCCGCGTCGGAGAGGTTGGAGAGCATGAGCAGGATCAGGATCACGAAGAAGATGATGGTTGCGAGTGCGTACATTTTCGGGGTGACCGTCTTTTTGGTCATGTTATAGATACGGATCGGCAGCGTCTGGAAGCCGTTGCCGGCGGTGAAATAACTGATGACGAAGTCGTCGAGCGAGAGGGTGAAGGCCATGATGAGGCCGGTGATGACGCCGGGCAGAATCTCGGGGATCTCCACCTTGAAGAAGGCGCGCAGCGGCGTGCAGCCGAGATCCTGCGCGGCCTCGGGCAGGGACTTGTCCATCTGCTGCAGCTTCGGCAGCACCTGCAAAATCACATAGGGCAGGCAGAAGGTCACATGCGCGATCAGCATCGTCCAGAAGCTCAGGCTCGTGGCGGCGCCGAAGAGACGGCCGATAAAGACGAACATCAGCATCAGGGAAATGCCGGTGATGATATCGGGATTGATCATGGGGATGTTCGTCACGGAGTCCATCAAGGTGCGCAGATACTTGTTGCGGAGCTTGAAGATGCCGACCGCGGCGGCCGTGCCCATGGCGGTAGAGATCAGCGAGGCGCTCACGGCGAGCAGCAGAGTGTTGCGCACAGCGCCGAGGGTGTTGCTGTCGCGGAAGAGCTCCCTGTACCAGTACAGTGAGAAACCGGAAAAGACCGAGAGACTCTTTGATTGGTTGAAGGAAAAGACCAGCAGGATCGCGATCGGCGCGAAGAGGAAGACCATGACGAGCACGGTGTAGAAGCGGGCAAGCGGTTTCATTTTCATTTTGCACCCTCCTCTCAGACCGCGGCGCGCTTGTTGGCGGCGCGCTGGAAGACGGCCATGCAGGCGAGCAGAATGACCATCAGGATAAACGCGATGGCGGCGGCGAAGTGGAGGTTGTTGGCGGTATACTGCCCCTCGATTGCGTCGCCGATCAGATAGAACTTGCCGTTGCCGAGCTTCTGGGAGATATAGAAGGTGGAGATGGAGGGCACCAGCACCATCGTAATGCCGGAGAACACGCCCGGCAGGCTCAGCGGCCAGATTACCCGGCGCAGCACGCCGAAGGAACCGCAGCCGAGATCGCGCGCGGCCTCGATGAGCTTCTCGTCCATCTTGGCCATCACCGAATAGATCGGCAGGATCATATACGGGAAGTAGTCGTAGACCATGCCGATGACGACGGCGGCCTCGGTGCCGATGATGTGCACGGGCTTCAGCCCGATCAGCCCGATCAGGCCGTTAAAGATGCCGGTATCCTGGAGGATCGTCATCCAGGCGTAGGTGCGGATCAAAAAGTTCATCCACATCGGGATCATGATGAGCGTGATGAGGATGCTCTGGACCCGGGAGCTGGCCTTGGAGATGATGTAGGCCGCGGGGTAGCCCATCAGCAGGCAGATAAAGGTGGAGATCACCGCGAGCTTCAGCGAGCGCATGAAGATCAGCAGGTAGGTATGCACCTCTTTCAATGCGCCCGCGTCGTCGGCGACCGTGGAAGTGGCGGTAAAGAACCGGGTGATGTTCGCGGTGGTGAACTGGAAATCGTTGTCGGTAAAGGCGTAGTAGGCCACAAAGATCAGCGGCACCACAATGAACAGCGCCGCCCAGACCGAATAGGGCGTAAGGCACATCCGCTGGATGAGCTTCGCCCGGCGGGAGACCGCGTTCCTGTTGTTCACGTCTCGTCCTCGCTTTCCGCGGCGGCGACCTCGCCCAGCTCGGTCAGATCCGTGTCCTCCAGCTCGCCGATCTCGTCCATCTCCATGGAGAAGGAGGAGTAGTCGCCGAACATGCCGGAGTAGGCGGACTTCTTCATGATGTGGATCGCGTCGGGCTCAATATAGAGGCCGATATGCTCGTCCACGTCCACGAAGTCGGTGGTCTGGATCATCCACTTGAAGCCGTTGATGTCCACAATGATCTCATAGTGCACGCCGAGGAAGGTCACGCTGGTGACGACGCCCTTGAGCATCCCCTTGTCCTCGGGCACAATGTCCACGTCCTCGGGGCGCACGACCACGTCCACCGGCTCCTTCGGGGCAAAGCCGCCGTCCACGCAGGTGAACACGTGCCCGTGGAAGCGGACCTTGTTGTCCTCGAGCATCACGCCGTCGAGGATGTTGCTCTCGCCGATGAAGTCGGCCACGAAGGCGTTTTCCGGCTCGTTGTAGATGTCCACCGGCGTGCCGATCTGCTGGATGCGGCCCTCGGACATGACCACGACCGTGTCGGACATCGAGAGCGCTTCCTCCTGGTCGTGCGTGACGAAGACAAAAGTGATGCCGGTGGCCTTCTGGATCTTTTTGAGCTCGGACTGCATGTCCTTGCGCAGCTTGAGGTCCAGCGCGGCGAGCGGCTCGTCCAGCAGCAGCACCTTCGGACTGTTCACGAGCGCGCGGGCGATGGCCACGCGCTGCTGCTGTCCGCCGGAGAGGCTGGTGACGCTGCGCTTCTCAAAGCCGGAGAGGGCGACGAGCTTGAGCATCTCGTTGACCTTCTCCTCGATCTCGGCCCTGGGTACGCGCTTTTCCCGCAGCGGGAAGGCGACGTTCTCAAAGACGTTCAGATGGGGGAAGAGGGCGTAGCGCTGGAAAACGGTGTTGACGTTGCGCTTGTGGGGCGGCACGTCCTTGATGTCCTCGCCGAGGAAGATGATATCGCCCTGATCGGCGCTCTCAAAGCCCGCGATCAGGCGCAGCGTCGTGGTCTTGCCGCAGCCGGAGGGTCCCAGCAGCGTCAGAAACTCGTTGTCATAGATATCGAGATTGATATCGTCCAGCACGACCTGCCCGTCGAAGGATTTGGTCACATTTTTCAGCTCAATGATCTTTTTCATGCTCTCTCTCCCACAAACAAAAAAGGTGACGTATACATGGTATACATCACCTTGGCTTGGACGTTCTCAGCCCACGGATGGGGCCTTTCCGTCTCGGCTGGTTTCAGAGTCTGTACAGCAAAGATTACTTTTACTACTCTTATTGACCATTTCACAAGTTTGTATACCGGTTTATAGTAACCAACTTATAAAACTGCGCTCTTAACGCAATCAATAAGGCAACAGAAGTTGCCGCCGCGTTCCGCGGAGATTCGGCATTCGACCCGGCTGTCCGTATGGCCTTGGCTCCCGGTGAACGACACCGTTTGCGGTCGACATCCTGCTTCAGATAGACCCTATCCGATTGAGACGACTCATTCTAACAAGATTCCCCGGCGCTGTCAAGGGATGATATCTCCTAATTTATAGAGGGAGGCGGGGGAGAAATTAGGGGAAAGTGAATAACGGTGTCCCGCCCCCGCCGGACGGACGCGGGGGGCGGACGGGATCGAAAAGAAGAAGCGTTTCCGGAGAGAAAGCTATTCCTTTTTCCCCGCGTTCTCTGGTATAATGAATATCACGACCGCCGAAAGGGGAGGAGAACCCATGCCGAACTACAAACTGACGCTCAGCTACGAGGGGACGCGCTATCGCGGCTGGCAGAAGCAGGGGAACACCGGCAGCACGGTGCAGGAAAAGCTGGAGGGCGCGCTGAGCCGTCTGCTTGCGGAGCCGATCGAGGCCGCGGGCTGCGGTCGTACCGACGCGGGCGTGCACGCGCGCCGCCAGGTCTGCTCCTTCCGGACGGCAAAAGCCGTCGACTGTGCGCAAACGCTCGCCCGCCTGCGGGAGGTGCTGCCGGAGGATATCGGCGCGCTCTCGCTTGAGCAGGCGCCGCCCCGCTTCCACGCACGCCTGAGCTGCACCGGCAAGACCTACTGCTACCGCGTCAGAACGGACGAGACGCCGGAGGTGTTCTCCCGCCGCTTCGTGCTGCCGTACCCGGGGAGGCTGGACCTCGACGCCATGCGCGAGGCGGCGGCGCTGCTCACGGGCGAGCGGGATTTCTCCGCCTTCTGCTCGCTGAAAAACATGAAAAAATCCGCCGTCCGGGATCTGCGCCGCATCGAGCTGCGGGAGGAGGAGGGGGAGCTGCGCCTCTTTTTCGCGGGCGACGGCTTTCTGTACCATATGGTGCGCATCCTGACGGGAACGCTGCTCGAGGTCGGGCTGGGCCTGCGCGATCCCACGGAGATGACGGCGATCCTCGCCTCGCGCGACCGCAGCCTTGCGGGGCCTACCGCCCCGGCGCAGGGCCTGACGCTCTGGGAGATCTCATACGGAAAATAAGCGAAAAGCGGGAGCCGGCACGCGGCGCCGGCGCCTGGTTCGGCGTGCGTCCGCCGCCCGGTGAAAACCGCGGTTTTTCCTTTGCCCTTGCGCTTGCATCCTGCGGGGAATGGTGCTATTATCAACAGGCAGACCCACGCAAAACAGGACAGATCATCAGGGAGAAGAAGAGATGAAACATCGCCCGCTCACCCTTGCAGCGCTTCTGGCGCTGCTGGCAGCCTTTGCTCTGCTGCTTGCCTTCCTCGGAGGGAGCGCGCGGGACGCAGGGCCGAAAGCGCCCGCCGTACCGGCCGCAGAGATAACGGCCGCGCCCGCTGAAGAAGCCACAGCTGCGCCGACCGAAGAACCGACGGCCGCGCCGACCGAAGAACCGGAGCCCGAGCCCGCGGCGCTCTCCCTCGGCGGGGAGACGACCGTGCCGGCGGATCGGGAGACGCTGAGTCTGAAGGCCTCGGACTTTGCGTATGAGGCGCTCCTCACGGCGCTGCCGCAGATGGAGAAGCTGAAGAGCCTTACGCTCGAACAGACCGACCTCACGCGCGGGCAGATTGACGCGCTGCGCGCGGCTGCGCCGGAAACGGAGATCTCCTATACCGTGCAGATCGGGAAAATGACCGTCCCCTCCGACGCACAGGAGCTGGATCTGAGCGCCGTGAAGCCAAAGGCGCTGCCGGAGCTTGTGGAAAAGCTGGCGCTGCTGGATCATGTGGAGACGGTGGAGCTCATGGACGCGAAAGGCAAAAGCGCCCTGGCCCCGGTCGACGTGAAGGCTGTCATGGACGCGATGCCCGAAGCGCAGGTCCACTATGAGTTCGAGCTGTTCGGCCGGCAGGTCAGCACGCTGGACGAGGAGCTGCTCTTCGACCCTGTCACGCTTGAGGATGAGGACGAGCAGGAGCTGCGCGAGGCGCTTGACATCCTGCAGGGCTGCAGGCGCATCGTGCTGGACAAGACCTTCCGCGGCATGAAGGACGAGATCCTCGGCCAGATCCGGGAGGATTATCCGGAGCGCGGCGTGGTGTGGCGTGTGTATTTCCCGGGGTATGCGGTGCAGACCAGCGCGTCGGTCAGTATGCTGACCGACGAGGAGATCCTGCGCATCACCTTCATGCTCAACGATTATAACAGCATCCCTCTGAAATATTGCAACAACGCCGTGTATGTGGACGTGGGGCACAACGACCAGCTCTCGGACATCAGCTTTGTGGGCAATATGCCCCGGCTGGAGTGCTTCATCGCCTCCGGCTCCATCGTGCGGGACATCAGCCGTCTCGCCGAGTGTCCCAATCTCACCTGGGCGGAGTTCTGCTTCTGCACCTATCTGGAAGATATCAGCCCGCTCGAGGAGCTTGAGAACCTCAAGTATCTGAACGTCTCCTACACCGGCGTGACGGACATCTCCCCGCTGGAGGACGTACCGCTGGAACGGCTTGTGACCTTCCACTGCATGGTGCCTCCCGCGCAGCAGGCGCATTTCATCGAGAAGCACCCCGACTGTCTCGCGGGCTTCGAGGGTGAGCAGCCCTACGGCTACCCCTGGCGCTACAACGACGGCGGGCAGGGAGCGAACAACTTCTTCGAGTACTATATCCGTATGCGCGAGCTGTTTATCTACGACGACCGCAATTACGTCAACAACACCAAGGGCAACCGGTACGGGCCCGGCTACATCGAGCTGCGGCCGTATAACCTCGTATACGATGAAAACGGCAGGCTCCGCACCACCACGCCCTGGCAGGAGCTGCAGGCGCAGAAGGCCGCTGAGGCCGCTGCATCCGCCGGCCCGGCGTGAGACGGAGGCTTTTCGGCAAACTGAACAGAATTTCGTAAAAAAGCGCCCGCTTTGGGCGCTTTTTTTCTCCGACTTTCGTTCTTGTGATTTTGAAAAAGGCGTGGTAAAATCTTAACAATGGCGAAAACTTGGCTCACCCTTTGTTGTCCATAGAATCCTAATCCGGAAAGGTGGTTTTTTATGTTCATCGATTCCTTTTTCAACCGCTTCACGCTGCCCGAGGATCTGAAGGCGGCCGTGTCCAAGGCCAAATGGCGCTGCTACCCGGAGACCAAGGAGCAGCTGCTCGAGCTGTGCTACGGCCCCACGCACTCCTCCCGCTATGACGTGACCTACACCATCCCCGGCCGCGGCGTATTCAAAGAGGCCGAGGTCGTACGCTGCAAGAACGGCCCCGTGGTCAACTTCATGGAGGACTATATGCGCCGCCGCGATCCCGACTGCATGCGCATCGGCGACGATCTGCCCACCGACAAGCCCCGCTTCAAGGACGTTTACGGCTATGACTTCTCCAAGCTGCGCGCCGAGACCATGCGGTGGTTCGAAGGCCAGGGCATCATCCTGCTGCCTTTCCACGCCGGCGGACGCTACTTCGGCTATGACGCGCTGATGGTCTGCCCCACCAACGCGGCCTTCTTTGCGCTCTCCCTGGCCAATATGCAGGGCTTCGTCAGCATCCACGACATCGAGGCGGGCTTTACCCCCCGCGCCATCATCTACGTCGCGCCTCCCTTCCGCCTGACGCACTTCGATGGCAAGCAGGTCGTCGTGCACCAGCGCAGCGAGAATCTGCACGAGGTCTTTGCCTACAACCTGTATCCCGGCCCCTCCGCCAAGAAGGGCGTGTTCTCCATGCTGCTGGATATCGGCGAGCATGAGGGCTGGGTCACCAACCACGCCTCCGCGGCCGTGCTGGAGACGCCGTATGAAAACGAGGTCGTCTTCATGCACGAGGGCGCTTCCGGCGGCGGCAAGAGCGAGATGCTCGAAGAGGTGCACAAGGAAGAGAACGGGCAGGTCCTGCTCGGCACGCACCTGGTCAGCGGCGAGGATTATTACCTGACGCTCAACGAGACCTGCAAGATCCATCCCATCGCCGACGACATGGTCCTTTCCCACAAGGATCTGCAGAACGACTCCGGCCATCTGGTCATCGCCGACGCGGAGGACGGCTGGTTCCTGCGTATGGACGGCGACCAGTACTACGGCAACGTCCCCATGTACGAGCGCATCAGCATTCATCCCGCCGAGCCGCTTGAGTTCTTCAACATGGACGGCACCCCCGGCGCCACCTGCCTGATCTGGGAGCATGTGATTGAGTCCACCGGCAAGCCCTGCACCAATCCGCGCGTCATCATCCCCCGCGATATGATCGACAACATCGTGCCCGGCGACCAGCCCCAGGAGGTCAACGTCCGCTCCTTCGGCGTGCGGATGCCGCCCAGCACGATCATGGAGCCCAACTACGGCGTTATGGGCATGGTGCAGTTCGTGCCCGCGTCCATCGCCTGGCTGTGGCGTCTTGTGTCCCCGCGCGGCTTCAAAAATCCATCCATCGCCGACTCCAACGCCGGCTCCGGCCTGAAAGCCGAGGGCGTGGGCTCCTACTGGCCCTTCTGCACCGGCAAGAAGGTCACGCAGGCCAACCTGCTGCTGCGCCAGATGCTGGCGACGCCCAACACGCTGAACATCCTCATCCCCAACCAGCACATCGGCGCCTACCGCATCGGCTTCATGGGCGAATGGATCACCCGCGAGTACCTGGCCCGCCGCAACGGCGTGGTGCGCATGAAGCATCTGGTGCCCGCCCGCTGCCCGCTGTTCGGCTTTTCCCTCGACGAGATGAAGATCGACGGCCAGTACGTCCGCCGCACTTTCCTGCGTCCCGAGTTCCAGTCCAAGCTGGGCTTCGAGGGCTATGACGCCGGCGCCAAGATCCTGACCGACTTCATGAAGGAGCAGATCTCCGAGTTCCTCACCGACGAGCTGGATCCCATCGGCCGCCAGATCATTGAGCTCTGCCTCAACGACGCGCCGCTCGAGGAGTATCTGAAGATCACCCCGATGAACCTGCGCTGAGCGGAAAAAGCATACAGCAACAAAGCCGCCCCGGAAGGGGCGGCTTTTTGACGGGCTCTTTAGATTTTCGGTAAGATGCGTTATACTGAAGAAAAATAATATTTTATAAGGAAGAGGATAAGGGAATGCTGGAACTGAAAAATCTCTCCTTCGCCGTGGAAGAGGACGGCGGGAAAAAAGAGATCCTGCACGATCTGAACCTGCTGGTCGAGGATCGGAAGCTCGTCGTTATCACCGATCCTATACGGCAGCGACGGCGGACGACCGGCGCTGCCGTCCCGTTTTTTGCCGAAACGGAACTTTTTTCTTGTGCGGAGCATAGAATGGTGGTATTCTAAGCGAAGTAGTTTATGGAAAAGGGGGATGCCCTGTGAAAATCGTGGTTCTGGGCGGCGGCATCAGCACCGAGCGGCACGTGTCGCTCGTATCCGCCACCTCGGTCTGCCGGGCCTTGCGTTCGCTGGGCCATCAGGCGATCTTTGTGGATATGTTCCTCGGACTGGAGGACTTTGACGGCCCGCTCGAGACGGCCTTTGACGCGCCCGACGGCTTCTGCGGCGAGGTCGCCATTGGGCATGAGGCGCCGGATCTGCAGGCGGTGATCGCCTCCCGCCGGGATCAAAGCCCCAGCCGCCTCGGCAAAAACGTGCTGGAGGTCTGCCGCCTTGCCGACTGCGTGTTCCTTGGCCTGCACGGAGCGGACGGGGAGGACGGCAAGATCCAGGCCGCGCTCGATCTGCTGGGCGTGCCCTATACCGGCTCTGCCCCGCTGGGCAGCGCCATGGCCATGGATAAGGCGGTCGCCAAGCGCATCGTCGCGAGCGCGGGCGTGCGTACCCCGGCGTGGCAGGAGCTGACCTATACCGAGGAGCAGATCCCGGCGCTTGCCCGCTCGCTCCCCGTTCCCTGCGCGGTGAAGGTCGTGGGCGGCGGCTCGTCCATCGGCGTGGCCCTGCCGGACACCCGGGAGGAGCTGGAGCGCGCGCTGCACGAGATCCTGCCCTACGGAAACCGCATCCTGGCGGAGGAGAAGATCGTCGGCCGGGAGCTCACAGTGCCTGTCTTTGACGACCGGGCGCTCAGTCCCATCGAGATCGTTCCGCCCGAGGGCGCGAGCTTCGATTACGTGTCCAAATACCAGTCCGGCAGCGAGGGCGCACGCGAGCTCTGCCCCGCGCCGATCAGCGAGGAAGCCGCCCGCCGCGTCTGCGGCGCAGCCCTTGCCGCGCACAGGGCGCTGGGCCTGTCGATCTACTCCCGCTCGGACTTCATCATGGATAAAGACGGACTCTTCTGGTATCTGGAGACGAACACCCTGCCCGGCATGACCCCCAACAGCCTCATCCCGAAGGCCGCCGCCGTGGAGGGAATGAGCTACGCGCAGCTCTGCGAGCAGATCGTTCTGCTGTCAATGAAGAAATAGGACACAAATTAACAAATTCTTGATTTATTGTCCCGGCAATGTGATACAATCTCTGTTTAGAAACACAAAGCTAAACAAGGTGAGATCGACCATGAAAGAACGTTTTGAACAGTTTATGACGCGTTCCCGGCAGCGGATGGCCGTCTTCATGTCCGGCCGCAACGGCAACGACCCGTTCAATCTCTTCCTGCTGATCGTGGACGTGGCGATTCTGCTGCTGGCGACGCTGTTTTCGCGCCGTCTGGGCGGGCTGCTCTACCCGCTGCTGCTGGTGCTGCTGGGCTATATCTATTTCCGCATGCTCTCCCGCAACCTGGCGAAGCGGCGGAATGAGAACGAGGCCTATCTGCGCCTGCGCGCCCGCTTCAGCTCCCGCTTCCGCGTGCTGAAGGAGCGCTGGGTGCAGCGCCGGGAGTACAAGTTCTTCACCTGCCCCTCCTGCAAGGCGGTCATGCGGGTACCCCGCGGCCGCGGCAAGATCAGGATCGTCTGCCGCAAGTGCGGCAGCTCCTTCACGGGGAAATCCTGATGTTCGGCTATCTGGTCGCCGACACGGGAAAGCTCAGCGAGGAGGAGTTTGCGCGCTACCGCGCCTGCTACTGCGGCCTCTGCCGTTCGATCCGCGAGCGGCACGGGCAGAACGCGGGGCTTGCCCTGACCTATGACATGGCCTTTCTCGTGCTGCTGCTCTGCTCGCTTTACGAGCCGGAGGAGACGGCGGGGGAGGGGACGTGCCTGCCCCATCCCGTGAAGCCCCGCGCCTGGTGGCAGTCCGAGATCACGGCTTACGCCGCCGATCTGAACACCGCCCTGGCTTATCTCAAATGCCTGGACGACTGGGAGGACGACGGGAATCTCGGCGCGCTCGCCGAAGCGAAGCTCCTGGAGCGCGGCTATCGGGAGACCGAGCGGCTCTGGCCGAGACAGTGCGAGGCGATCCGCCGGGGACTCGACAGGCTGCACGCGCTGGAGAGGGACCGGATCGAGGACGCGGACGCCGCGGCGGACAGCTTCGGCGATCTGATGGCGGAGCTGATGGTCTGGCGGGAGGACCGCTGGAGTCGGGATCTGCGCGCGGTCGGCCGCAGTCTCGGACGCTTTCTGTATGTGATGGACGCCTGTATGGATCTGGACGCGGATACGGTCCGCAACCGCTACAATCCCTTTCGCCGCTGGTACGGGCTTGCGAGCAACGAGCAGCGCTTCCGCGACATCCTGCAGATGATCCTGGGCGACTGCCTGCTCTCCTTTGACCGCCTGCCGCTTGTGCAGGACGTGCCGCTGCTGAAAAACATCCTCTGCGCCGGCCTCTGGCAGCAGTTTGATCAAAAATATAGAGGGAAAAGGGGAAGCGCAGATGGTGCAGGACCCGTATAAAGTCCTCGGTGTCTCGCCGGACGCCTCCGATGAGGAGGTCAAGAAGGCTTACCGGGATCTCACAAAAAAATATCACCCGGACCTGAATCCGGGAGACGAGAAGGCGGCAGAGAAGATGAACGACATCAATGCCGCCTACGACGCGATCAAAAACGGCACCGCCCAGCAGCAGAGCTACGGCTACGGCGGCTCGGCCTATCAGCAGTACGGCGGACAGAGCGCTTACGACTGGACGGACTTCGGCGGTTTCGGCGGCTTCAACGGCTGGTACGGAGACCCCGGCGCCCAGCAGCGCCGCCAGACCGAGCGCAGCGAGTACACGGCCGCGCGCAACTTTATCCGCAACGGCCTCTACCGGGAGGCGCTCAACGCCCTCGCCGGTGTTCCCGCCCCGGAGAGGGACGGACGCTGGTATTATCTCTGCGCGGTGGCGAACCTCTACATGGGCAACAAGATCGCCGCGCTGGAGCAGGCCAAGCAGGCCGCCGCCATCGACCCGGGCAACGAGGAGTATCAGCGCCTTGTGCGGCAGCTGCAGACGGGCGGGGATTTCTACCGCGGCTACCAGCAGCAATACAGCAGCGGCCTGAACCTGAGCCGCCTGTGCATGACCGTGTGCCTTGCCAATCTCTGCCTCGGCCCCATGTGCGGGTATCGGTTCATCTGCTGCTGATGAAATACGGTCCGGAATTGAGCGCCCGGCGTACAGGGGAGAGGCTTTGCCCCTCTCCGGTGCGCCGGCGCTATTTGATTCCGAAAGGATTCACCCGATGTTCCCTGCCGTGAACAACGGCGAAAGGCGCTGCGGCGTTTCGCCGCCATGTTGTCGTTATGAGAAGGTCTCCTTGATGCACGTCTCGGTAAACGCCGTCAGCGCGGCAAAGTCCACGTAAGGTTTGCAGACCGCCTCCAGCTCGTCGTGCAGGGCCTTGGCCTCGCGCAGCTTCTCATAGGCCTGCTCGTAGAGCGCCCGGTATTCCGCCGTGATCCGCCGGATCTCCGCGCAGTCCTTCTCCGCCATAGGAACCCGGACAAAGCTTCCGAGGTTTACATAATCTGAATCCGCGCCAAAGTGACGCGGTTCCACGACGTGGGGCGCCGTGCCGTCCACCCAGGCCGCGTGCAGCGCGGGGATATATACGCCGTCCAGCGAGTCCGGATCGCCGGAGCAGAGGACGTAGTGCACGTCCATGCCGCGCTCCTCTGCGGCCTTGCCGAGCGCGCGCATGAAGCTGGATTTTCCGGTGCCGGGGCCGCCCTTGATGATATGCAGGAAAGCGTTCTCCTCCGGCGGGAAGCTGTCGTACAGCGAAGTAAAGCCAAGGCAGGAGTTCCCGCCGAGAAAATAGGTCTGCTTCATTGTTTTCCTCCCGATTGACAAGATGTTCTGACTTCACTATCCTATGCGGGAAAGGTGTGATTATGATATACGAAACAATACTTTTTGACTTTGACGGCACCATTTACGATACGGTGGAGGGCATTACCCGATCGGTGCGCTATGCCCTGAACAAGCACGGCTGGGATGCGGAGCTCGATGCGCTCCGCTGCTTTGCCGGACCGCCGCTTGACGAGATGTTCATGGAGAAGTACGGCGTGAGCCGGGAGATGGGGCTGCAGATGACCGAGGAGTTCCGCGAGCGCTATAAGCCCGTCGGCGTCTATGAGTCCCGCCCCTTCGACGGGGTGCGCGAGCTGCTGATCGCACTGCGCGCCGCCGGGAAAAAGACGGCGGTGGCCACCTCCAAGCCACGCTACCTGGCCGAGCAGCTTCTGGAGCGCTCGGGGATGCGGGAGCTGTTCGACGCGGTTTGCGGATCGGAGCCCACGGGAGGCGGCAGCGCCAAGTGGGAGGTCGTGCGGTGCGCGCTGGATACGCTGGGGGCGGACCCGGCGAAAAGCGTCCTTGTCGGCGACACGAAGTACGACGCCGCCGGGGCGCGGCAGGTTGGCATCCCCTGCATCGGCGTACGCTATGGCTACGCCGCTCCCGGAGAGTTGGAGGAGGCCGGCGTGATCGCGGTGGCGGAGGATACGCGGGAGCTTGCGCGGCTGTTGCTGCAATGAGGCAGGACAAAAAGAGAAGACAGGGTTTCCCGGCGGGAAACCCTGTCTCTTACACTTCTATGATTACCGTCCTGAGCCCCTGCCGTTCGGCGTAGAGCAGCGTGTTTTGGGTGCCGCCGGGGTTGCCGTTGTAACAGGCCAGAAGCAGGGAGGCGTGGTCCACCATGTAGCGGTTACGCTTCTGCATACAGTCTGGCGTGTACCGAATCTGCAGGACGGTCACCCGGTCGCTGCCGTCAAGCAGGGAATTGTAGCGCTGCCGCTGCGCGCTCTGCCACCGTTCCGGCTGGCTGCCGCAGGGGATCACGGCCTCCAGCGTCACGTCCGGGTGTTTCTCCCGCAGGGCCAGGACCGCCTCGGCAAAATAGGTGTCGCAGCCCAGCGCCATGCCGCAGAGGAAATGGCGCCAGCCCATCTCATAGACGGCCTCCAGCCTCGCTGCAAGTTCTGTTTTCAGCTCCGCGCATCGCGGATCGTCCTCGCGCGTCCCCCAGGGGAGCGACTGCGGCCGGTGGCCGGTAAAGCAGCAGGTAAGGGCTTTTTCGTCCATAAGCGCTCCTTCGTGTTTGCTGGAATGAAAACAGTATAATCGCTTGCGGGGGACTTGTCAAAGCCTCTTTCCTGTGCTATACTCGTTTTGTCTTCAGGGCAGGGTGAGAATCCCGACCGGCGGTACAGTCCGCGACCTGCGAAAGCAGCTGACCCGGTGCGATTCCGGGACCGACAGTATGGCGAAGCCGACTTCGCCGAGTCTGGATGGAAGAAGACGGGGAAACGGTATCTTCCTGTCCTTCCTTTTGTGCGCCCGAAGCGAACGCTTCGGGTATCTTTTTTAAGGAGGAATCCGTATGGAAAGCCTGAAGTTCATTCTCGTGTGCCTTGCGATTTTTGCGGGGCTGGTGCTGCTTGCGGCGGCCTTGGAGCGCTGGCTTGTCCGGGACCGCAAGCGCTTGTCCGACACCCACTACATCGTTTACACGGCCATTTTCGCCTGCATGGCGGGCGTGCTGATGCTTGTGGAGATCCCGCTGTTTTTTGCGCCGGGCTTCTACAAGATGGATCTGAGCGAGCTGCCGATCCTGATCTGCACCTTCTATCTCGGCCCGGTGGCGGGCGTGATCGCCGAGCTGCTCAAGGTCATGATCAAGCTGCTCCTGAAGGGAAGCTCCACCGCCTTCGTGGGCGACTTTGCCAACTTTGCCGTGGGCTGCTCCTTCGTCCTGCCCGCGAGCGTGATTTACCACGCAAAGCCCAGCCGCCGCTCCGCCCTGTATGGCATGCTTGCCGGCACCCTCGTGATGACCGTGTTCGGCAGCGCCTTCAACGCGGTCTATCTGCTGCCCAAGTTCGCCGCCCTCTTCGGCATGCCCATGGAGGTCATCATCGGCATGGGCACCAAGGTCAACGCCGCTATCACGAGCGTGAGTACGCTGGTCCTTTTTGCGGTCGTACCCTTCAACCTGCTCAAGGGCGTCGTCGTCTCACTGCTCACCTTCCTGCTGTATAAGCGCATCTCACCGATCCTGCATCGGGGCGACGAGCGGCGGAAGGCGCGGCACACAGAAAAAAGCGCAGCCTGAGCGCGCTCAGCGCAAGGTTGAAAAGCTCGGAGAAATACAGGATCGCAAGATAAGCGCCGAGTCCCCAGCGGGGCAGAAGAAAACGCAGCAGAACAAGCCCCAGCGCGGATTCCGCGATATTCACGCCCATGCTCCACACCTGCAGGCCGAGCCCTTTGAGGCAGCCGTCCACCGCCATATCGGTGTACATCACGGGCACCAGCGGCGCGAGCAGGCGCAAAAAGCGCGCCGCGTCGCGGCTGTGGAAGATGAGGCCGCCCAGCAGATCCGCACAACAGAACAGAATACCGGACACCGCCAGGGAATAGCGCAGGCTCAGCCGCAGAAGCTCCCCGGCGGTGTTTCGTATCTCCGCGCTCCTGCCCTGCACCTGATGCGCGGTCAGCTCCGGGACGATCAGCTCGCTTGCCGAGGAGAGCAGGCAGGAGGGAAAGAACAGCAGCGGCATTACCATGCCCTGCACCACCCCGTAACCGGCGAGAGCGGCGTCCGCCGTCAGCCCCGAGGAGCGCAGCCCGCGCGGCACCAGCAGGTGCTGCAGGGTGGACAGGGCGCTGCGCGTGTAGGCTGAGAGCGCAAGCGGCACCGCGATGCGGAGCATCCGGCCGGAAAGCGCGCCGCCCGCCTTACGGTCGGTATAATGGGCGCAGCGGTCGTGCAGGTACAGGACGAACATCAGCGCAAGCGAGAGCAGCTCCGCCGCAGCGCGCCCCATCGTGACGGCGGCGCAGCTCCGCTCCAGATCGCCGGGCTCCGACCCGGTCAGCAGCCAGGCTGTCAGCGCGATCCCGGCAAGCTGCTCCGCGAGGTGCGCCAGCGCAGGCTTCCAGACCCGCCCGCAGGCGGTGAAATACCCGGAGAGGGCGGCGCAGAGGGAGATGCAGGGCATCGAGAGGGCGGCGATACGCAGTGAGAGCACCGTGCGCGCATCGCCGATCCAGAGAAAGCCGAGCGGCTCTGCCAGCAGGTGCAGCAGCGCCCCGGCACCGCCGCCGCAGAACGCCCCGTAGAACAGGCAGCGGCGCATGGCGGACGCAACGCTTCCGCCGTCCCCGCCGCCGAGCTCCTCGGCGATGAGCCGCGTCGAGGCGAAGCGGATTCCGGAGACCGCGAGCGTGGCGCACAGACCGGTCACCGAGAACGTGAGCTGGCAGAGTCCCAGCCCGGCCGCGCCGAGACGCACGGCGAGCCAGGCCTGGAAGGCCATGCCGATGCAGCTCATCAGCAGGGAGACCCCCGTGAGCAGCAGCGTGTTTTTTAATAGGCTTCGGGATAACATATCTGAGCCTATGCGCCGCCCGCCCCAAATAGACGCGCGCCGCAAACGGCGGCGTGCCACGGCGGCATACGGGGATCTTTGTGCACTTGCATTGCGGCACAGTCGGTGATAAAATATGAAAAAAGACTAAAGACAGAGGACACGATCTTGAGAGCATTCAAAAAGCTGATTCTGATCCTGCTTGCGCTGGCGATCCTCGCGGTAACGGCTTCCGTTTTCAGCACAGGGCTCCAGCCGCAGGCCGCGCCCGCGGAAGCCGCGCCGGAACCCACGCCGGAGCCTGTCGTCGAGACGGCGCCTGCGGAGCCGACGCCGGAGCCTACCCCGGAACCCACGCCGGAGCCGGCGCTTCCCGCCGGGATGGCGCTCACCGTGGACGGCAGGGCGCAGCAGAGCGGCACCGTCCTGCGCGACGGGATCGAGTATATGAGCCTCAGCGAAGCGGCGGAGGTCCTAAAGCTCGCGGTGGAACAGGAGGGGGACGAGATCTCCTTTGTGTGGCGGCAGCGCGGCGTGCGCCTTGCGCTGGACGATACGGCGCTCCGTTACGGGGACAGGGACGCGACGCTGGCCGGGGAGCCGTTCCGCTATCACAGCGCGATCTGGGTGCCGCTGCGCTCCTTCTGTGAGGCGCTGGAGATCTCCGTGTTCGAGGATACGGAGGAGCAGCACCTTTACTGCACCCCCGGCGCCGGCAGCTGGGACTTGCCCGAGGGCTACAAGGTGCCGGTGCTGATGTACCACGGCGTGAACGACTACGCATGGACGATGCCGAGCCTCTTCGTCACGCCCGCGGAGATGGAGGAGCAGATCGTCTACCTGCTCGATAACGGCTGGGATCCCATCTGGTTTGAGGATCTGGAGCACGTGCAGGATTATGACAAGCCCATCATCCTGACCTTTGACGACGGCTACGTCTGCAATTACAACATCCTCTTCCCGCTGCTGCAGAAGTACAATGTCAAGGCCACCTTCTTCATCATCACCAACTACCTGAGCCGCCCGGAGGGCTCCGGGTACTCCAACATCGAGCAGTACCTGACCTGGGACAACCTGCGGGAGATGGACGCCTCCGGCCTCTGCTCGATCCAGAGCCACACGGCGGAGCATCTGACCATGAGCATCCTGGGCGAGCCTTCCACGCGCCGGGAACTGGAGAGCGCCAAGCTGATGCTTGTCCGGCAGATCGGGAAGGAACCCTTTGTCGTCTCCTATCCGGAAGGGGACGCCACGGAGCTGACCTATCAGATCACCCGGGAGTATTACCGCTTCGGCGTGAAGATGTCCGGCGCGGCCTACGTGACCGGGGACGATCCGGTGGTGATCTGGCGGGCCTTTATCCCGAGGGGGACCACCATCAAACAGTACGAGCAGCTGATCAATCAATAGAGATCATCGCAAGGAAGAAACGGGAAAACAGCGGCGCTGTTTCCCTGTCAGACAGTCATACCAAGGATACGAAGGAGGCGTTCCCATGATCGTTACCATCGGCAGAGAACACGGCAGCGGCGGCCACGACATCGCCCGCGCCCTCGCGGAAGCGCTGGGCTACACCTGTTTTGACAAAGAGATCGTAGACCAGGCTGCGGAAAGTTCCCGTTTCAGCCGGGAGATCCTGGACTCTTTCGATGAAAAGCGCGTTTCTCCCTACGTCGTCCCGGTGCCCAATTTCGTGGGCATGGGGGAGAGCTTCCGCCTGAATATGCAGGTGGCGGCCGCCCAGTTTGACGCGATCCGCACTCTGGCCGAACAGGGCAACGGCATCTTTGTCGGCCGCTGCGCCGACTACGTGCTGAGAAACCGCCCGGACCTGCTTCGCGTCTTTGTCCAGGCCGGTGAGGAGAGCCGTATGCGCGAGATGATGAAGCGCCGCGAGCTGAGCGAGGAACAGGCCAAAAAGCTCGTCCGCCAGGTCGACAAGGACCGCGCCAGCTATTACCGCTACTATACCGACCAGGTTTGGGGCGAGCGGGAAAATTACGACCTGATCCTCAACAGCGACAAGGTGGGCGTGGAAGGCGCCGTGCGCATCATCAAGGCCTGCATCGAGGCCATGGAATCCGAATGAGAAAGGGCGTCCTGCTCCTCCTGTGCGCTGCCCTGCTGCTTGCGTTCTGCGCGTGCGGGGAACAAGCTCCCGCGCCGGAGCCGGGGCCGACGCCGACGCCGGAGGCCGTCCCTGCGGGAAAGACGCCCAACGACAACAGCGGTGTGAAGCTTCGTGGGCGGCTCCTGGGAAGCCTCGCCTGTGACGCCCCTTTTTGGACGGTGTTCTCTGAAATCGAGGAGATCCCGGAGGGGGAGAGCAGGACCTGGCGCTTCTACAATTACACCGACGGACTCGGGATCTGGAACAACTTTCTCGTGATCCTCCAGAGCACGCCGGAGGGTCACTCGGCCGACGAGAACGCCGACTACCGGGAATACGCCGTCCTGCGCGCGGACCACTTCGGATGGGGAGAGGGATATGACGAAGCTGTGGCCGAGAGCGACTGGGACTGGGAGCGCTTCACCGGAGATCTGAACGGCGCGCTCATCGAGCTGACCGTCACGCACCGCGCGGGCAAAGCGGACGTGAGCGTTCGCGCCGAGACCGAAGGGGAGCGCAGCTATCACCAGAGCTATACGGGCATCGCCGTGGACGGGCCGCTGTACGCCTGCCTGAGCGTGGAGAAGGCTTGTCTCGACCTCCTCGATTGAGGAACTGCCCGCGAAAGAACAGAACAGAACGCCTCGCCGGTGACCGCGGTCACCGGCGGGGCGTTCTGCTTTCCTGTTGTTCCGCTCAGTTGAAGCTGTCGGCGCTCTCGGAAAAGAGACGCTCCACGCGCTCGCGCAGGAGCCGGTGCTCCTCCCGGCTCAGCCCGGGGTCCTCGCGCAAAAGCATCGTCGCCTCCTGCTGGGCGCGCTGCAGCGTCCCGGCGTCCGCGCCGAGATCGGCCACGTGCATCGCGGGCAGACCGTGCTGCCTTGCCCCGAAGAAATCGCCCGGACCGCGCAGCCGCAGATCCTCCTCCGAGATCTTGAAGCCGTCGTTGGTTTTCGTCATGATCGAGAGCCGCGCCCTGACCTCCTCCGTGTCCGCGTCGGAGACGAGGATGCACCAGCTCTTATGCTGCCCGCGCCCGACGCGGCCGCGAAGCTGATGGAGCTGGCTGAGGCCGAAACGCTCCGCGTTTTCGACGATCATCAGCGCCGCGTTCGGTACGTCCACGCCGACCTCAATGACTGTGGTGGACACGAGGATATCCGTCTCGTGCGCGAGGAAGGCGGTCATGACCGCGTCCTTGTCCTTCGGCTTCATCCTGCCGTGCACGCAGGCAACGCGCAGCCCCGGGAATGCGGCGGCGAGCTCTTTCGCGTGCTCCTCTGCGGATTTGAGCGGCGTCGGCAGCTCGTCGTTTTCTTCCACCATCGGGCAGACTACAAAAACCTGACGCCCCTCGCCGCAGAGCTTTCGGATAAAGCCGTTGAGCCGTGCCCGATAGCTCTCGTCCACCGCGAAGGTGTCCACCCGCTGGCGGCCGGGCGGCAGCTCGTCGATAACGGAGACGTCCAGATCTCCGTAGATGATGAGCGCGAGCGTGCGCGGGATGGGCGTTGCCGACATGACGAGCACGTGCGGCTTCTGCCCCTTGCCGATCAGGGCAGAGCGCTGGCCGACGCCGAAGCGGTGCTGCTCGTCCGTGACCACGAGGGCAAGATTCGCGTACTCCACGTCCTGGCTGAACAGAGCGTGCGTACCGACGACGAGGTCAAGCGCGCCGGCCTTGAGCGCCGCCTTGACCTCCCGTTTTTCCTTCGCGCTCATCGCGCCCGTAAGCTTCCCGACACGCAGACCAAGAGGCGTGAGCATTTCGGAGAGCGTGTGCGTATGCTGTTCGGCGAGGATCTCCGTCGGCGCCATGAAAGCGCTCGCGTGTCCGCTCTTCCAGACGTACCAGATCAGCGCCGCCGCCACCAGCGTCTTGCCGCTGCCGACGTCGCCCTGTACCAGCCGGTTCATCACGCCGCCTCCGCGCAGATCGCCGACGGCCTGCTCCACAGCCCTGCGCTGGGCGCCGGTGGGGGAGAAGGGCAGGGTGCTCCAGAACTCCGAGAGATCGGCTTGACGCACGGGGATGCCGCCCTCGCGCACGCGCTCGCCCCGCATCCGGCCGAGGGCGCAGGCCAGCACGAACAGCTCCTCAAAAATGAGCCGCCTCCGCGCCAGCTCCAGCGCGCCGTAGTCGGCGGGAAAGTGGACGTTTTCGTAGGCATAGCGCGCGGGCGCAAGCTCGCAGCGGCGCCGTACGCTCTCAGGCAGGACGTCGGGGAGCTGCTCGCCGCAGAGCGCAAGCCCCTGCCGGACAGCCTGGAGGATGACCCGTTGGCTGAGCCCCGCGTTCATCCGGTAGATCGGTACGATCCGCCCGGTCACGCCGTTTTCTTTCCCCTCGGGCTCGCAGACCGGGTTTGCCATACTGCGGTGCGCGCCTTTGACCTCCATGCGTCCGAAGAAGACGTAGCTCTCGCCGCGATGCAGGTTATCCTTTACATAAGACTGGTTAAAATAAGTTATGTCAACAACACCGCTGTCGTCCACCGCTTTGAGCTTGACGAGATCCATGCCGCGCCGGATATGCGCAAGCCGTGGGGTATCCGCCACGACGGCGCGGATGCAGACGCTTTCCCCGTCCATGACCTGGGCGATGGGGCGGTACTGCGTACGGTCGTCATATTTGCGCGGAAAATAGGAAACAAGGTCATAGAGAGTAAAGACGCCGAGCTTGTTGAATGCCAGCGCCTTTTTCTCACCTATGCCCTTGATGTATCTTACGTCGGTATACAGATCTGCCATTATTCCGAGAACTTTAAGGTGTAGCTGTCGTTGACGAGCGTGAATTTCTCAATAAGGCCGCTCGTGCAGACGACGCGTTTGGAATCGGTGACAAGGATCATTTCAAAGCCGCCGTACTGCCGCCAGTAGTTGAGCGCCTTGGTCTCACCCATGACGAACATGGCGGTGGAAAGGCAGTCGGCCATGGTCCCGTCCTCACAGATGATGGTCACGGAGCTCAGGGAGTTGTTGGCGGGATAGCCGGAGGCGGGGTTGAGCAGATGATGATAGGTCTTCCCGTTCATGGCAACGAATTTTTCCTGATAGGCGGCGCTGGTGACCACGGCGGTCTCGCCCACGTTGATGACGCCCAGATGGGTGGCGGGGTTGGCGGGGTCGGAGATGCCGACGGTCCAGAGCGAGCCGTCGGGCTTTACGCCGAGGGTCTGGATGTTGCCGCCCATGGAGATAAACGCGCTCTCCACGCCGGCCTGCCGCATGGCGTCGACGGCGTTTTCACAGGCGCAGCCCTTGGCCACGGCGGCAAAGGTCAGCTCAGCCCCGATGGGCAGGGAGACCGAATAGGCGCCGGAACTCGGGAAGCTCGTGAGCACGAGCTTGTCAAAGCAGAGCTTCATCATCTCCGTGGAGATCTCCTCGTCCGTGGGGAGGTAGTATTTGCCGTCCACGAAGCCCCAGCGCTTGACCAGCGGATAGATGCTGAGATCGAGCGCGCCGCCGCTCTGCTTGTAGACCGTGAGGGCGGAGGAGAGCATCTTGGCCACCTGGGCCGAGACGACGACGTTCTGCCCCTGGGCATGGTTGATGGCGTAGACGGTGCTGTTGGGCATTTCCGGGTCGAGCGCCGCGTCCATGGACACGATAACGCCCTCCGCCGCGTTCAGGCCGATCTCGGCCTTTTTGCCGTAGGCGGTCAGGGTCATGGCGGAGTTCATGGCCGAGATCTGGCGCTGGGACATTCTCGTCTCCCCGCAGGCGGAGAGGGGAAAGACCATAACAGCGCAGAGCAGAAGGGCGATCAGACGCCGCTTTGTGTCACGATAACGGATCCTTGTGTGCTTCATAGAATTCTCTGTAATCCTTTAGCATGTATTTGAGGAGATTGGGCGTGTCGAGCTGATAGGGGCAGCGGCTGCTGCAGCGCCGGCAGCCGATGCAGTCCTCGATGCGGTTCATCTTTTCCTGCCATTCGGACGTCATGTACTGCTGCCAGGGGGAACGGCGCAGCAGCATGTTCATGCGCGCGCAGTTTCGGATCTCGATCCCCATGGGGCAGGGCATACAGTAGCCGCAGCTTCTGCAGAAGGAGCCGGCGAGCTCCTGCCTCTCCCGCCTGATGAAGGCGGCGAGCGCCTCGTCCATATCGGGGTCCTCTTCGGCGACTGTGAGCCACTGATGCAGCTCCTCCATGTGCTGGATGCCCCAGATGGGCACCACATTGTCATACTGTTTCATAAAGGCGTGGCAGGCGCGCACGTTTGTGAGCATGCCGCCCGCAAGACCCTTCATGGCAATATAGCCCATACCGGCCTCTTTGCACTTCGCCGCGAGCGCGAGGTCCCGGTCGTCGGAGATATAGCTGAAGGGAAACTGCAGCGTTTCAAACAGCCCGGAGGCGATGCATTCCTCTGCCACGTTGACCCTGTGGGTGGTGACGCCGATGTGACGGATCCATCCGCGTTCCTTTGCCTCCCGCGCACCGGCGTAGGCGCCTTCGGGATCGGCGGCGTCGGGCACCTCGGGCACCTGATGGAACTGGAAGAGGTCGATGCAGTCGGTCTTCATCCGCTGGCGGCTCAGCTCGATGTGTTCCAACACGGTCTTTTTATCCCGCGCGGCGCTCTTGGTGGAAATCACGATCTGATCGCGTACGCCGGAGAGCGCAAGGCCGATCTTTTCCTCGCTGTCGGTGTAGGCGTTGGCGGTGTCAAAGTAGTTGATGCCGCCCTCAAAAGCTGCGCGCAGGAGCTTGACCGCGTCCTCCCGGCTGCAGCGCTGTACGGGCAGACAGCCCATGGCCGTCTTGGTGACCGTCAATCCGGTCTTGCCGAGCGGTATTTTCTTCATGGATATCCCTCCGATATCGACAGGCCTCCGCAGGATCGGGGCATTTCAGAAATGAACAAAATTGAAAACAGCTCTTGCCTTTACGGCAGATCTTTGCTATAATACGCAAAGGTCAGACCACTGGTTCCATTATAGCAAACCTGTGACGGAAAGTAAATAAGCGGATTGACCGGAATATTTGCGGCTGTAGCTCAGCTGGATAGAGTGCCAGACTCCGACTCTGGAGGTCGTGGGTTCGAATCCCGTCAGCCGTACCAATGTCAGAAGAAGCCAACTGCGTTCCGCTTCCCCGGTTTGCTTCCTTTCCAAAACGGAGGTCTCACGGGGGACCTCCGTTTTGGTGTAAGCGGGGAATTTTGAGTTCCTTATGAACACTCGCACCAGCAACAGGCGTCCCCGGAAGGGGAGGCCTGCTTTCGGTATAGCGGGCAGTTTGTGGACCCGCGGGCTCCGGGAGCGAAGCACGTATGATCCGCCGGAGGCTTTCGCCGCGGAGCGGCGCGATCGCGCGCGGCCGGTCCGCTCTATAAAAAATGAGATTGCCGTCTGTCCAAGTCATCCAAGTCATGTTATACTGTTAACAGCGACCGTTTTGACGGGAATACCGGACACATACCGATGCGGGAGGGGACAGTATGGCGCACAGACCCAACATCTTGAAGCTTGCCACAAAAATCAGCCTGGAGAGCCTGACCTACACAGGCATCACCTACAAGGATCCCGAATACAGAATCCTGGAGCCCATCGTCGACGACGATATGTGCCAGATCATGATGCATCTGCGCCTGGAAGCCAACCGCACGGTCGAAGAGATCGCCCGAAGAGCCAAAAAAAGCGTGGAGTTTACGCAGAAGCAGCTTGGGAAGCTGCGCGAGGCGGGCGTCATCCGCATCCGCCGTGTGGACGGCAAAGACTGCTGGTACTACCCCATCTGGGTGCCCGGCATTATGGAGGGCATCCTCTCCAACCGGGAGCAATGCGATCGGTATCCGGTGCTGGGAGAGTGCTTCGAGGAGTACACCCGCCGCCGTGTGTCGATGCTGGCGCCCTTCATGGACGTGGGCATGAACATGATGCGCGTCATCCCGGTTCAGAGCGCCATCGAGAACAATACCCGAAAGGCCAGCTACGACGAGGTGGCGCGGCTTGTGGAGAACGCCTGGGCGATCTCGGTCGGGCCCTGCTCCTGCCGCCGCGCCAGACGGCTCATGGGCGAGGGCTGCGGCCACCTCGAAGAGGACATGTGCATGTACCTCAACGACAACGCCGTCAACTATTCCGAAACCGGCGCCCACCGCCGCATCAGCAAGGAGGAGGCCTTCGAGATCCTGAAGCGCGCGGAAGACAACGGCCTTGTGCACGAGCTGAACGTCGCCCCCGGCTACGAGGACACGACGGCTATCTGCAACTGCTGCGGCTGCTCCTGTTTCGCGCTGCGCATCGCAACGTATTTCCGTGCACCCGACGCGGTGCGCACCAACTACATCGCCCGTGTGGACAAGGACAAATGCACGGCCTGCGGCCAGTGCGTGGAGAACTGCCAGGTCAACGCCGTAAAGCTCGGGCAGAAGCTCTGCGACCGCCCGGCCAACGAGCCGCGTCCTGCCGAGACGCCGCGCAACACCCTCTGGACGAGCAAGCGCTTTGCGCCGGACTTCCGCACCTCCCGCACGGACGTGACGGAGGAGGGAACCGCCCCCTGCAAGGCGGCCTGTCCCGCTCATGTGCCGGTGCAGGCATATCTCCGCCTCGCCGGGGAGGGGCGGTATGCCGAGGCGCTCGCGCTGATCAAGCAATACAATCCGCTGCCCGCTGTCTGCGGCCGTATCTGTCACAGGCCGTGCGAAAAGGCCTGCCTGCGCGGCGAAGTGGACGAGGCCGTCGCCATCGACGATGTGAAGCGCTTTCTCGCCGATCTCGATGCAAAGGCGGAAACGCGGTATATCCCCCCGCTGCGCAACCCGCGCGGCGTCGCCTATAAGGAGAGGATCGCCGTTATCGGCGCTGGCCCCTCCGGCCTGAGCTGCGCGTATGCTTTGCGGGAGATGGGCTACCCCGTGACGGTGTTCGAAAAAGCGGAGAGACCCGGCGGCCTGCTTCGCACGGTGCACGCCGCGCGGCTGCCCGCCGGGATCCTGGATGCGGAGATCGACGTGCTGCTTCAGATGGGCGTTGAGCTCCGGACCGGCGTGGAAATCGGAAAGGATCTGACGCTGGACGCGCTGCGCGCGCAGGGGTATCGCGCCTTCTATCTTGCCGTTGGCGCCGGGGCGGCGGAGCTGCCCGAAGGAATGGAGCCGGAGGCTTCGATGCGGCAGGCAAACCGCAGCCGAAGACCCGCCCTGCCCGGGATCGACCTTGCCCTTACCGAACGCGGCATGGTTCGGGCAGATGCGAAAACCGCCCAGACCAGCGTTGAGGACGTCTTTGCCGGCGGAGACGCGACGGGGACGGGCTTCTCCGTCCACGCCATCGCAGCCGGCCGCAAGGCCGCCGCGTCCATCCACCGCTTCGTACACGCGGGCCAGACTCAGCTGCTCGGCCGCGACCCGGAAAACTACAAGGCCTTCGCCCGCAGGAGCGCGCAGATCCCGGTCAGCTCGCTTTCCCCCGTCCCGCGCTGCCGACCCGATGAGAGCGGCGCGCTGAGCGAGGAGCAGGTCCGAACGGAGTGCGGCCGCTGCCTCGGCTGCGGCACCGCGGTCGTCGACCAGTTCATGTGCGTCGGCTGCGGCATCTGCACCACCAAGTGCCGCTTCGGCGCGATCCGGCTGGAGAAGATCCACGACGCGGACAATCTCGAATACTTCCACACCCTTGGCCGCATCGCGGCGAGCGTACCGGGCAAGGGGCTCAGCATCGCCAGGAAATACATCGGAAAGTACGGTGCCGGAAATGCATGAGATCGGGATCGTGCGCCAGATCCGGCGCACGGTGGAGGATTTCGCGGCGGAAAACGGCGTGCGGGAGATCCGCGAGGTGGTCGTGGACTGCGGGGAGCTTTCGCTCGTCATTCCGAAGTATCTGCAGGAGCTCTATCCTGTCGTGACGAAGGGGAGCATCCTGCAGGGGACGACGCTGCGGATCAACGAGATCCCCGGCCTTGCCGAGTGCGACGACTGCGATGAGATTTTCAACGTCGTGGAGCACAAAGGCTATTGCCCCAACTGCGGAAGCTTTGACAAGACGATCCTGAGCGGGAAGGAATGCTCGATCCGCGAGATCGTCGTACCCGAATAACCGATGGTTTCTCTTATTCACGAAGGGGGAGCGGAAAACGGAGGATCACATGACGGAAAAGGAAAAAATGCTCGCGGGCGAGCTGTACGACCCGGTGGACGGGGAGCTTGCCGTCCTGCGGCAGCGGGCGCACGTCCTGTGCAAGGCATTCAACGACACGGACGAGACGCAGGCCGCGCAGCGGGAGGCCATCCTCGCCCAGCTTCTGCCCCTGAGGGGAAGGAACGTCAATCTGAACGCACCGATGCAGTTTGATTACGGCTGCTTTACGTCCTTCGGAGATAATTCTTACGCGAATTTCAACCTGACCTGTCTGGACTGCGCGCCGGTGCGGATCGGAGCGAACGTGTTCATAGGCCCGAACGTATCGCTGCTCACGCCGGTGCATCCGATGCGCTGGCAGGAGAGAAACCAGTTCAGGCGGGAGGACGGCGTTATGACGGATCTGGAGTACGCCCGGCCGATCACGATCGAGGACAACTGCTGGCTCGCGGGGAACGTCACCGTCTGCGGCGGCGTGACCATCGGCAGCGGAAGCGTGATCGGAGCCGGAAGCGTCGTTACACGGGACGTCCCGCCGGGCGTATTTGCCGCGGGCAATCCCTGCCGCGTGATCCGCGCGATCACGGAAAAGGACGGCAGGAGACCCACCGGCGGGGAATGAGAGGAACAAGTCCGTTCCGGGCAGACTTGCCGGACGGGGTCAACTGTGGTATTCTGTTGTTATACGAGGAAAGGAGCTTCTGTCATGAGCGAAAACGTCATCTTTTGTTATTCCGGAACCGGAAACTGTCTGGATCTTGCGAAAAACATCGCCCGTTACCTCGGTGATACCGACATCATCATGATGCGCTCCGCACCGGTAAAGACCGACGTGACGGACGCCAGACGCGTGGGCTTTGTCTTCCCCTGCCACGCGGGCGGCGCGCCGGTCGGCATGCTGGAGAGCGTGAAGCAGGTCCGCCTCTCTCCGGACTGCTACACCTTCGGCGTAAGCCAGTCCGCGAGCTATACGGGCATCGGCCTTGCAGAGCTGGACAAGATCGTCCCGCTGGACTACTGGAAGACCGTCACGCATCAGTGCAGCTGCATCTGGCTCTTCCCGCACACGCTGATGTTGCCGCGAATGAGCGCGGAAAAGGCCCAGGAGCGCAGCGAGCGCCTGGCGCAGCTGATTGGCGCGGAGGTGAGGGCGGGGACCCGGACCGGGAAGCGCCCTGTGAAAAACCCGCTGAATGCCGTGGAAAACAAGGCGTGGCCGATGATCGTGAAAAAGAAGGCGGAGGCCTTCCGCGTCAGCGACAAGTGCATCGGCTGCGGACAGTGCGTGCGCCTCTGCCCGCAGGGCAACATCCGGCTGGAGAACGGCCGCGCCGTGATCGGCACCGACTGCGTCCAGTGCCTGGGCTGCCTGCAATACTGTCCCACTGCCGCCATCTCCCTCGGCAGCATCACCGACAGGCGCGAGCACTACCACAACCCCAATATCAGCGCCGAGGAGCTGGCAAAGACCCTGATCCACATCGATTGATCCGGCTGCCGAAGGCGGGAGAGGGATCTTTGAAAGCTTAGAATAGAAAAAACAGGAAGCCGCAGCTTCCTGTTTTTTCTATTTCCATGGAATCATCAGATGGTGTTCTCGTCGCTCATCAGATCGGCGAGCAGCTTCTCACGGACGTTGCGCACCTGCGCCTCCCGCACCTTCTGGCGCAGAGGCAGCACCGCGCGCGGCGAAACGGACAGCTCATCCAGGCCGATGGAGAGGAACAGCTCCGTCAGTTCGAGATCCGCGCCGAGCTCGCCGCAGATGCCGCACCAGATACCGGCCTTGTGCGCGTTGTCGCAGGCCATCTTGATCAGGCGCAGCACGGCGGGATGATGGGCGTTGAAGAAGCGGCCGAGATCGTTGTTCTGCCGGTCGATGGCCGTCGTGTACTGGGTCAGGTCGTTGGTGCCGATGGAGAAGAAGTCCACCTCTTTGGCAAGACGGTCGCTGATGACCGCGGCGGCCGGGGTCTCGATCATGATACCCACATCCACCTCGTCGGAGTAGGGGATCCCCTCGGCGCGCAGCTCTTTCTTCACCTGCTCGCACATCTTCTTGGCCTCCCGCACTTCCCACACGGAGGCGACCATGGGGAACATGATGGAGAGCCTGCCGTAGGCGGAGGCGCGGTACAGGGCGCGAAGCTGGGTGCGGAAGATTTCCGGACGGCTCAGGCAGATGCGCAGGGCGCGGTTGCCCAGCGCCGGGTTTTCCTCATGGGGCAGGTTGAAATAGCCGATCATCTTGTCCGCGCCGATGTCCAGCGTGCGGATGACGACCTCCTTGCCGCCCATGTCGGAGAGGACCTTCTTGTAGGCCTCAAACTGGTAATCCTCGCTGGGATAATCGTCGCAGTTGAGGTAGAGGAACTCGCTGCGGAACAGACCGATGCCGCCGCCGTCGTTTTCCAGCACGGCGTGCACGTCCTCGGGATTGCCGATGTTGCAGTAGACGCGGATCTCCTGCCCGTCTTTGGACACGTTGGGCTGGCCCTTGAGCTGGTTGAGAAGCTCCTGCCGCTTGAGGATCTCGGCGCGCTTCTGCATCAGGCGGGCGCGGGTGTCATCGTCCGCGTCGATGATGACGCTGCCGGTACCGCCGTCCACGATCACGTCGCGGCCCTGATACTCGGGCTTGAGCTGGTCGCCCACGCCGATGATGGCGGGGATGCCCATGGTGCGGGCGAGGATGGCGGTGTGGCTGGAGCCGGAGCCGCCGGAGGTGACGAAGCCGAGGATCTTCGACTTGTCGAGCTGCACGGTCTCGCTGGGGGCGAGATCGTCGGAGGCGAGGATCACGGGCACGTCGGAATCGATGCCGCCCTGCACGACGCCCATCAGGATGCCCACGATGCGGCCGGAGATGTCCTTGACGTCGGCGGCGCGGGCCTTGAAATAGTCGTCCTCCATCGCGGCGAAGGCCTCGGCCTGGAAGGCGCCGGCGTCGGTGACGGCGGCCTCGGCGTTGAGGCCGGATTCCTTGATAAAGCCCTCGATGGCCTCCTCGTAATCCAGGTCCTCACACATCATCTGGTGGGTTTCAAAAAGCATGGCGGCCTCGTCGCCGGCCTCCGCACGCGCTTTCTCGGCCAGAACGCCGAGCTGCTCGATCGCCTTGGCCTGCGCCGCTTTGAAGCGCGCGAATTCGGCCTCGCGATCCTCCACCTCGAAGCGGCGGAGCGTGCCGGACGCTCTCTGATAGAAATAAAGGGGACCTGCGGCGACGCCGGTCGAAACGCCTTTGCCCTGAATGGTGATCATAATCGATTGCTCCTTTCGCTTGTAAAAAATACGGCTGTCGGGGAGGCAGCCGTATTTTTGTATCCTTTTTTGCTTACAGGTTGGCCTTGAAGAAAGCCTCGATCGCCGCGGCGACAGCTTCCTCGTCTCCACCTTCGACGGTGACCTTGACGGTGTCGCCCTGCTTGATGCCCATCTGCATCAGCGCCATGAGCTTGAGCGCGTTGACGCTCTTCTCGCCCTTGATGATGTTCACGGCGGAGCCGGCATGGCTTTTGATCTCCTTGACCAGGAGACCGGCGGGACGGGCATGGATACCGACAGGATCGGTGATGGTGTACTCAAAGGATTTCATTTGTTTACCTCCGTAAAATGTATTTCCATTATTTCAGACCGCACTCGACGCCCTCGAGGTCGTCGGAGTTGGTGAGAAGCATGACGACGGTGTCGTTGTAGCCGGCTTTCTTGATGGCTTCCCGATCAAAGCCCAGCAGACGCTGGCCGGCCTTGACCTCGGCACCTTCTTCGACAAAGGCGGTAAAGCCCTCGCCCTGCATGTTGACGGTGTTGACGCCGATGTGGATCAGGACCTCCATCCCGTCCTTCTCGAGCGTGACGGCATGCTTCGTGTCAAAGACGGAGGTCACGACGCCGTCGAAGGGGGCGAGCACAACGCCGTCAGCGGGGACGACGCCGATGCCGTCGCCGAGGATGCCGGCGGCGAAGGTCTCATCGGGGATGTCCTCACGCGCGATGACCTCGCCCTTGCAGGGCTGCAGCAGCTCGCCGGCGGCGCAGCGCACGACGGAGGGCATGGGCTCGGCGGGGACTTCGGGGGCGGCCTCGGCCTTCTTGGCAGGCGCGTCTTCCTTCCAGATGAACCAGGTCAGGATAAAGGCGATGCCGGAGGCGATCAGCAGCTCGACGAGATACAGGGGGACGTTGTTGACAGCGGGGATGGCGGGGATGCCGGTCACGCCGTAGACGGGCGCGCCCAGCCCGAACAGGGCGCCGAACAGAGCGCCGACCGCGCCGCCGGCCATGCCGCAGAGGAAGGGCTTCATGAAGCGGAAGTTGATACCGAAGATCGCGGGCTCCGTGATGCCCAGAGAGGCGGAAAGGGAGGAGGGCAGGGCCACGGACTTGGTCTTCTGGCTGGCGCACTTGACGGCGACGGCAAGGCAGGCGCCGAACTGCGCGAAGTTCGCGGCGGAGGCGATGGGCATCCAGGTGTTCAGACCTGTCTGCGCGATCATGCCGGCCTCGATGACGTTGTACATGTGGTGCAGACCCATGACGACGGTCCAGGGGTAGATGGCGCCCATGACCAGGGAGCCGAGCAGGGAACCGGCCAGCCACTTGGCGCCGGCGAGCACCCAGTTCTCCAGGATGGAGAAGACGGGGCCGATGATGGTGAAGGTGACGAAGGCGGTGACGACGACGGTGCAGAGCGGCGTCACAAAGAGGTCGATCATCTCAGGCACCTTTTTATGCAGCCATTTTTCCACCGTTGACATCAGCAATACCGCCAATATGACCGGGATGACGTGACCCTGATAACCGACCTGCTGTACATGGAAGAAGAACAGATTCCAGGTCGGGATCTCGCCGGCGGCGTAGTTGCCGACGGTCCAGGCGTTGATCAGGGCGGGGTGGACCATCATCAGGCCGATGACGGCGCCGAGGAAGATGTTGCCGCCGAAAACGCGGGCGGCGCTGATGGCCACCAGCACGGGCAGCAGGGCAAAGGCGGTGTTGGCCACGAGGTCGAGGAAGGAGTACCAGTCGCTGCTGCCGAAGGCGGGCCAGAACTTGGGGATCGCTTCCACAAGACCCATCATCAGACCGGAAGCAACGATGGCGGGGAGGATGGGGACGAACACGTCGCCCGGGGTCTTGAGGATCTTCTTCCAGAGGGGCATCCGGGAGGCGGCGGCGGCCTTTACGTCAGCCTTGCTGGCGGCGGTGAGACCGGTCACGGAGAGAAATTCGTCGTAGACCTTGTTCACGGTGCCGGTACCGATGATAAGCTGGAGCTGGCCGTTGGAATCGAACAGGCCTTTTACGCCTTCGACCTCTTCCAGCGCCTTGGTATCGATCTTGCTGTTGTCCGCGATTACGAGACGAAGCCTTGTGGCGCAGTGCGCCGCGCTGATGATGTTCTCTTTTCCGCCGAGGTGGGAAAAGATCTCCTCAGCACATTTGCGGTAATCCAGTGCCATAGTCGCATTTCTCCTTTTTCTTCCAAAATGCGGCCGTCCGAACCTGGGCGGCCGCTTTCCATGTACCTATCTTACCTCAAACGCGGGGGAAGTTCAATTCGTTTCAAATGTCGAGAATTCCAAAAATCAACCTTCGTTTTTGTCAATTTCCAACAAACCGAGCTGGGAAAAGCCCCAGGCCAGCCCGTCATCTTCCACAGCGGGACAGACGAGTGAACTGAGCTTTTTCAGCGTGGGGCTGCCATTTTCCATGCACACGCCCGTTCCTACGGTCTGGATCATTTCCAGATCGTTCATGCTGTCGCCGAAGCCGACGGTGTCGGCAAGCTCGGCGCCGAAGGCCTCCGCGACTTTGCGGACGCCGCTTCCTTTGTCGAACTTTCGGTTGATAAGCTCGCCGTTGAGGCAGTTTGCGCCCGCGAGATCCTGAACCAGAAAATAGAATTCTCCTTCAAGCTCCTTGATCGCCGGGGCAAGCTGCGCAGCGTCGGCGCACAGGAAGACCACCTTGTAGATCGGGCGGCCGTCATATTCCGTCATCGGGCGGATGCCGAGATCCTTCTCCAGCGCCTCCCGCCAGCGCAAAAGCTCGCTGTTGCCGCCGGAGACCTGCCGCAGGAATTCGCCCATGCCCGCGTCGCAGTAGCTCGCGTCCTTCGCCTCGATGGTGCGAAGCACACCGCCCTCGGCAAACAGGCGCAGCGCGAGGTCCTTCTGCCGCTCCGTCATGGGGCAGTCATAGAGCACCCTGTCGCCCGCAAAGACGTAACCGCCGCCGCTCGCGACCGCGCCGTCAAAGCCGTAGACGAGCAGGGGCGAGAGCATATCCAGATTGCGCCCGGTGCAGAGAAAAACCTTGTGCCCGGCGTTCTGCGCGCTGCGGATGGCCTGCAGGGCGCTTTCGGGCGGGACGTTGCTGCCCGGTGCGGTCAGGGTGCCGTCAATGTCCAAAAAGATCAGCTTTCGTTTCATGCGTGCCTCCCGTCCCGGTCCTGCCGTCGCAGCGGGCAGGATAGTTTCCGTCATATCTGAAATCATTATAAGGAATCCGCGCGCGCTTTGCAAGAGGAGGCGCGCGGATCGCAAATTGTTTTTCCCGGGCGTTGCGCCCCGGCGCGGAGCGGTGTATAATCAAAGAAATTACGGGGCGGGGAGCTTGCCCGCCGCGCAGGAGCGCCCCCGGACGGGGGCAGGAAATGGGAGAACAGGGAAAGGGGAGCGGAAGCATGCAGCAGAAATACGCGGCCTGGGGACGGGTCAAGAGCTGTATCCGGGAGCTGACGGCCTACGGCAGCGCCCGCAAGGCGGAAATCGGAGCGGACAAGGTCTTTGATTTCAGCATCGGAAGCCCCAGCGCGCCGGTGCCTGCGGAGGTCTGGGAGGCGATGCGGGAAGCGCTCAAGCGCCCCGACGTCCACGAAAAGACGCCGCCGGAAGGCCTGCCCGCGCTGAGAGAGGCGGTGGCGCGGGATCTGAGCCGGCGTTATGCGCTGGACTTTTCGGCTCAGGAGATCCAGATCGTCACAGGCGCTGCGGGCGGGCTTGCCGTCTGCCTGAACGCGCTGCTGTCGCCCGGCAGCGAGGCCGTTGTGCTCGCGCCGTTTTTCCCCGAATACCGCGTCTTTATCGAGGGCGCCGGCGGCACGGCCGCCGTTGTGCCCGCACGGGCGGATATGCAGCCGGAGCTGGACGCGCTGCGCGAGGCCGTCGGGGAGAAGACCCGCCTTGTGATCGTGAACACCCCGAACAATCCCACCGGGGCGATCCTGTCCGAGGAGAGCCTGCGGGGGATCGCGGAGATCCTGCGCGAGGCGTCGGAACGCTGGGGCAGGCCCGTCTATCTGATCTCCGACGAGCCGTACCGGGAGCTCTGCTTCGACAGGGAGAGCATCCCCTGCGTGATGACGGCCTATGAGAACACGCTTCTCTGCTACTCCTTCAGCAAGTCCCTCTCCCTGCCCGGGGAGCGCGTCGGCTATCTCGCGGTGAATCCGGCGCTGGAGAACAGGGACGAAGTCCTCGCCTCCCTGCGCCGCGCCGCCGCCGCGCTGGGCTATTCCGCCGCGCCGAGCCTCATGCAGCACGCGCTGGTGGGCTGCGTCGGCATGACGGCGGACGTCTCGGTCTACCGGGAGAACCGCGACCTGCTCTATGCGATGCTGACAGAGCTGGGCTTTCGCTGCGTCTATCCCGAGGGGGCCTTCTATCTCTTCCTGAAATCGCCCGTCGAGGACGCAAAAGCCTTCAGCGAGGCGGCGAAAAAGCAGGAGCTGCTGCTCGTGCCGAGCGACGATTTCGGCGTCGGGGGATACCTGCGCCTGGCCTACTGCGTCCCGACGGAGACCATCCGCCGCTCCCGCCGCGCCTTTGAGGCGCTGGCAAAGGAGTTCGGGCTCGGAGAGGGGGACGGCGCTTGCTGAAAGCGGTATTCTTCGATCTGGACGGCACGCTCCTTCCCATGGACCAGGACGCCTTCGTCGAGGGCTACTTCAAGCTTCTTGCCCGCAAGATGGCGCCGTACGGCTATGAGCCGGAGGCGCTCGTCCGAAACGTGTGGGCGGGAACGGCGGCGATGGTGAAAAACGACGGCTCCTGCCGCAACGAGGAAGCCTTCTGGCGCTGCTTCCTGCGCGCCTGCGGCGAGCAGGCGAGAGCGCATATCCCGGTGTTCGAATCCTTTTATGCCAACGAATTCCAGCAGGCGAGGGCGCTGTGCGGCTTTACCCCTTCCGCCGCGGAGACGGTCCGTCTGGTGAAGGCGCTGGGGCTGCGGGCGATCCTCGCGACCAATCCGCTCTTTCCCGCCGTCGCCACCGAGAGCCGCGTCCGCTGGGCGGGGCTGGAGCCGGAGGACTTTGCGTACATCACTACCTATGAAAACAGCACCACCTGCAAGCCGAACCCGGCCTATTACCGGGAACTCCTCGATCGCTGCGGCCTGCGCGCACAGGACTGCCTCATGGTCGGAAACGACACGGCCGAGGACATGATCGCGGAGACGATCGGCATACGCGTGTTCCTGCTCACCGACTGCCTTATCAATCGGGACGGCGGGGATCTGACCCGCTGGCGGCACGGCGGCTTTGCCGAGCTCGCGGACGAGCTTCGCCGCGCCGCGGCAGAATAAGACTTGTCCAGGCGATGAGCCTGGAAACAAAATCGGAGGGCTCCCGCGGACAGCCCGGCCGGAAACGGCGGCGCTGACCGCGGGAGCTGCTGCGTTTGTGCGGCAGCGGGATCATTTGCGGGATCATTTGGTGAAAAAAAGCTTGACAAAAAGAGGAATCCGAAATATAATCCTATATACAAAGTAGGGAAGTGATTAACAATGCGGGAGGATCGCGGAATGCTTCGTCTGCCGTCTGCCATGATGTGCCGCAAACACATGCCGGTGTGTATGTGTCTGTTTTCGCATGCGCAGAAGAGCGGTCTGCCCATATTCCGTGCGTGATCCTGTCCTGTACGATCGCGACCGGGAGGCGTCCGCCTCCCGGTCTTTTTTTGCGCGCCTGTCGATAACGGGTGCGCGGCTATTACTCTTCGCAGGAAAGCGGCATCGCTTTCTGATACAGATAGCCGATGGAACTTGTCGGCTTTTCCCGATCTGCATTTCGCCGTGTTCCGCGTCGCTTTTGACACGGTAAGTCCGTGATGCGCTGCGGCCGCCGCCCTGTCCGGTGGAATCCTGCCTCGGGAATTTCCCTGATAGTTCCTGTCCGATATCTGTAGGATATATCCGATACCGATTAGGAGGAAATGAAAATGAAAAAGAAAAAGATTCTTGCTCTGCTGCTTACTCTCGCTCTGGTGTTTGCGCTTGCGGCCTGCGGCGCGCAGAACGCTTCGAACGGCGGAACGGCCGCCGCACCGGAAGCGGCGGCGATCGACAAGGCGGCGTTTGATTCGCTGATCGCGTCCGGCCCCGTTGCGGACGAGGCGGCGATCGCGGCAAGCGAGTGGGCGAGCGCCGTCAAGGCGGCGGGCGTGCTTCGCGTGGGCGGCACGCGCACCTCGTTCCTGTTCAGCCAGCTCGATGAGACCGACAACAGCCTCCGCGGCTTTGACGCCGGGCTGTACCAGCTTTTGACGCGCTATCTCTTCGGGGATGAAAGCAAATTTGAACTCACGCAGGTCGACTCCAGCACGCGCGAGTCTGTGCTGCAGAGCGGGCAGGTCGACGCGGTGTTCGCGACCTACTCTATCACGCCTTCCCGCCAGGAGCTGATCTCCTTCGCGGGGCCCTACTACACCTCGAAGCAGGCGATCCTGGTGAAGGCCGGAAGCGATGCGATCAAGGGCCTTGCGGATCTTGCCGGAAGGAACGTTGCGACGCAGGCGGGTTCCACCGGCCCCAGCATCTTGGAGGAGTACGCGCCTGAGGCCGTCGTGCAGGAGTTTGAGACTGACGCCGAGGCCCGCACCGCGCTTGAGCAGGGACGTGTGGACGCCTATGTGACCGACTACACGCTGCTCCTCAATTCCATTGTCAAGAATCCCGGCGTCTATGCCATCGCGGGCGATACCTTCGGCCCCGAGGATCATTACGGCATCGGCCTGCCTCTTGACAGCGACGGCGTCGCTTTTGTGAACGGCTTCCTGCAGAAGCTGGTGGACGACGGCACCTGGGCGAAGCTCTGGAAGATCGCCCTGGGCGACCGTACCGGCATCGACACCGCGCCGGAGGCGCCGGTGATCGGATAAGCAGCAGGCTCCCGACCGCCCGGCCGGGAGCCGATTTCGGAGGAACACGATGGGTATCCAGGAGCTTTTGTCCCGCTTCGGGGAGCGGTATCTCCTCGCATTGCTGACTACGTACAGGCTGACCGCCTCCGCGTTCGCGCTGGCGCTGCTGCTGGGGATCGCGGTCACGGTCCTGCGCGTTTCGCCGATCCGGCCGCTGCGCGCCGCGGCGGAGCTGTACGTGCAGATCTTTCGCAACATCCCCGGCGCCTCGCTGCTGATCCTGCTGGTATACGCGCTGCCCTATCTGGAGGTGGTGCTCTCCTACTACGCGGCGGTGCTCATTGCCACGACGCTGATCCCCTCCGCCTTCTGCTCGGAGTATCTCATGTCGGGCGTCAACACCATCGGCGCAGGCCAGATCGAGGCGGCGCGCTCGCTCGGCATGACGTTCCTGCAGATCGTCAGGACCGTGGTCCTGCCGCAGGCGGTGCGCTCGAGCGTGCTGCCGATGACGAATCTTCTGGTGGCGACGATGCTCACGACGGCGCTTGCCTCTCAGGTGCCGCTCAATCCCACGGATCTGACGGGCATCGTCTCCTATATCAACACCCACGCGGTGGGCGGGGTCACGGCCTTTCTGATCTCTGCCGTCCTCTACTGCACGACCGCCGTGATCCTCGGCCAGCTCGGCAGCCGCATCGACCGGAAAGTGAGGGTCCTGCGATGAACGACGCCAAGCTATCCGTCCGGGCGGCTCTGTACGAAGCGCCCGGCCCGCGGACAAAACGCCGGATCGTGTCCGCGACGGCGCTCTCGATGCTCGCGCTGGCGGCACTCCTGACCGCCGTCCTGCACCGCTTTTACGTCACCGGCCAGCTCGGCGCGCGTTACTGGACGCTCTTCACCCGCTTTTCCACCTGGCGTTTTCTGGGTCAGGGGCTTGCGGGGACGCTGAAGGTCGCCCTGGTCAGCAGCGCGCTCGCCTTCGGGTTCGGCATGGCGCTGATGCTTCTCCGCCTCAGCGCCGCCCGGCTCACGCGCCTGCTCGGCACCGTGCTGATCGAGCTGAGCCGCGGTATCCCGACCCTGCTGTTCATCTACTTCTTTTTCCTCGTGGCGCCGCAGTTCGGGCTGAAGCTGCCGAGCTTCTGGAAGATCGCGCTGCCGGTGTCCCTCTCGGCGGCGGGCGTCGTGGCGGAGGTGCTCCGCTCCGGCGTAAACGCCGTCCCCGCCGGACAGACCGAGGCTGCGCTCTCGCTGGGGATGCGGCGCGCCGCGGTGTTCTTCCGGATCGTATTCCCGCAGGGGCTGCGCTTTATGGTGCCTTCGCTGATCGCCGAGCTTGTAATCGTCCTGAAGGACACCACCTTCGCCTACGTCGTCAGCTATGCCGATCTGATGCAGAATGCGCGCGTGCTCATCAGCAACCATGACGCGCTGCTCTCTGTGTATCTGGTGGTTGCGGTGATCTACATCCTCATCAACTACCTGCTCAACCGCCTCTCGGTGTTCGCCGCCGCGCACAGCGGGACGGCGGGAGCGGCGCGGATCTGAAGAAAGGAGTGAAATCCCATGAGCGACAAGCAGTCTGCACTCGTTCCGCTGATCGAGCTGCGGCATATCGACAAGCATTTTGGCCCGCAGCACGTCCTGAAAGAGGTGAATCTCACCGTGCACAAGGGGGAAGTGGTCGTCATCATCGGGCCGTCCGGCTCCGGAAAATCCACGCTCTGCCGGACGATCAACCGGCTGGAGACGGTCGACGCCGGCGAGATCGTCATCGACGGGGAGCTTCTGCCCCAGGAGGGCAGAAAGCTTGCCGAGCTGCGCGCGCAGATCGGCATGGTGTTCCAGAGCTTCAACCTCTTTGCGCACAGGACGGTCCTCGACAACGTGACCATCGGCCCGCGCGAGGTGCTGCGCGTCTCGAAAAGGGAGGCCGAGGAGGAGGCCCTGCGCCTGCTGCGCCGCGTTGGCGTAGCGTCGCAGGCGCGCAAGCTGCCCGCGCAGCTCTCCGGCGGCCAGCAGCAGCGCGTAGCGATCGCCCGCGCGCTCGCAATGCGCCCCAAAGCGATCCTGTTCGACGAGCCGACCAGCGCGCTGGACCCGGAGATGATCGGTGAGGTGCTCAACGTCATGACCGAGCTTGCGAAGGAGGGGATGACGATGGTGATCGTCACGCATGAGATGAACTTCGCCCGCCGCGTGGCGGACCGCGTCGTTTTCATGGAGGACGGCGCCATTCTGGAGGTCAGCGCGCCCGAGGAATTTTTCAGCGCCCCGAAGACCCGCCGCGCGCGGGAATTCCTGAATACGCTGCGCGAAAGGGAGCGCACGTGAGCGCCAGAGGCGAAGGATCGAAGAAAAGAGGGACCGTCCGATGGAAGATCGGGAAAAACGGTGTTGAGGAAAGAGCCCGGCTGTGATATAATCATCACGGTTCAGCGGGCTCTTTCCTGTTCTATGAGGGCCCAAACGGCCCAAAGGCCGCTGAGCGGATTATTGAGGAGATGTGTTGACAGATGAAATTAGGCATCGTGGGTCTTCCCAACGTCGGCAAGACGACGCTTTTTAACGCGCTGACCGGCTCGAGAGCCGAGACCAGCAGCTACTCCAACGCTTCCGCCAAGCCCAACATCGGTACCGCCAAGGTGCCCGACGAGCGGCTCGACTGGCTGGCGGAGTACTACCATCCGAAGAAGTATTCTCCCGCCACCATCGACTTCGTGGATGTGCCCGGCGTGAGCGGCGGCGGAAAGGGCAACGAGGTCTTCCAGGCCATCCGCCAGGTGGACGCGCTGGTGGAAGTGGTCCGCTGCTTCGATAACGACGATATCTTTCTTGAGCGGGCCGACGCGGTGCGCGACGCCGAGAGCTTCGAGCTGGAGCTGATCCTTGCGGATATTGAGATCGTCGAACGCCGTCTTGAGCGCGCAAAGAAGAACGCCAAGGGCGGCGACAAGAAGTACAGGCGGGAGGCGGAGATGTGCGAGGCGCTGATCGCGCATCTGACCGAGGAGAAGCCTGCCCGCGACTTTGCCTTCACCGAAGAGGATCAGGATATCCTTACGGACGGCGGCCTGCTCACGGTCAAGCCCGTCATCTATGCGGCCAATCTGGACGAAGACGGCATGAGCCATGTGCGGGAAAACGAAAACTTCCAGGCCCTCTCCGCCTACGCGCAAAAGCACGGCGCGGCGGTGCTGCCGGTCGCGGCCAAGTTCGAGGAGGATATTGCCGATATGGAGCCCGAGGAGGCGCAGCTGTTCATGGAAGACCTGGGGCTGAGCGAAACAGGGCTCGACCGGCTGATCCGCACCTCTTACGATCTGCTGGGTTACATTTCCTTCCTCACCGCCGGCGAGGACGATGTGCACGCCTGGACGATCGTGCGCGGCACAAAGGCGCCACGGGCCGCCGGCAAGATCCACACGGATATCGAGCGCGGCTTCATCCGGGCCGAGATCGTGGCCTTTGAGGATCTCAAGGCCTGCGGCTCCATGCAGGCGGCCAAGGAGAAGGGCCTGTTCCGGCTTGAGGGCAAGGAGTACGTCATGCAGGACGGCGACGTGACCATGTTCCGATTCAACGTGTAAGATAAGGAAAAGAGAAGGAAAACTCCCTGTTCGGCGGAACAGGGAGTTTTTGCTGACCAAAAAGTCAGCAGGCCGCACCGGCGGCCTGCTGAAGATCCGTATTTTTAATTTCTTACTTCTCACCGATGCGGGATCTGATGTACTCCTCCACATCTTTCAGGTCGATTTCCAGCGCGACGGCGAGCTCGCCGTGCAGCATATCCTTGGCCCGCTTGAGCGTGGCCTCCGCACGGCTGGACTTGGTTTTTCGCTCCGCCATACGCTGCCGCAGGCCTTTCACGATGGCGACCAGCGCTTCGCAGCTGTGCCGGCGGAACAGTTCCTTGTAAAAGGCGTCCACATGGTTGAATCGGTTGTCGTTGCAGACGGCGGGTTCGATGCCGGGCATGGCGTCGATCAGCGCCTCCGCCTCCTCGCGGCTGATGACCGGCCGCATGAACACGTTGGAATCCACCGGCGCGAAGTAAACGCCGGTGCCGACAAAGGGGCTGAGGTGATAATACATCTTGTCTCGCGGGGAGCCCGCCATGGGCAGAGCGGCGATCCTATCCACGGTGCAGACGCCGTTCTCCCCGTATATAATCTTATCTCCGATCGAATACATCCAAAAAAACCCCTATCCTATTACTTATACCTATATATTACATGATATTTCCGCTGTTTTCAAGGGTTTTTTGCGTTTTGATCCTTCAAATTTTATGTCTGATATCAGTCGTAAATCGAAAAACGGGGCAAGAGAACAGCTGCCGATTTGCTCATTGTTTTCCTTGCCCGGCTATGATACAATAAACACACTGATTCCTGGCGGCCGGGACGGGAAAGACCGGGGCCGCTTCTGAGGACGGAGCGGTGTTTTCCGCAGCCTGAAGGCGCAGTACGGGGAGAAAAAGGAAAAGACCTGCCAAATGAAACTATATCTTTTCGGACATGAATATAAATATGCGGTGGAGCAGATGCTTCTCACGCTCTTTCCGGCCGAGCGCCCCCAGTATCCGGAGGGGAAACCGGAGGGCGAGCGCATGGAGATCCGCCTGAGCCGGGGCCGACAGCGCGTGACGGCAAGCTGCCTGCTGGTTCTGGACGGTGCGCGTTTTTCAGGCCGGGCCTCCGCCGTGCTTGCGTCTCTCGGCGGCGCGCTGGAGGAGGACAGGAAATGCCAGCGCCTCGTAAAGAACGCCATGTACCGCGCGGCGCTGCGCGCGGGGCGGCAGAAGCCCGTCTGGGGCGCGCTGACCGGCGTGCGGCCGGGGAAGCTGCTTGAGGCGAAGCTGCGGGAGGGCTTCGGCGAGGAGGAGGCCCTGCGCCGCTTCATCGAGGAGTTCGACGTCTCCCCGGAGCGCGCGGCGCTCTGCCTCGACGCGAGCCGCGAGACCATGAAGGCCGCCGCAAGCCTGGGGGAGAAGGACGTCTGCCTCTATGTGGGCATTCCCTTCTGCCCGACCCGCTGCGCCTACTGCAGCTTCGTCAGCCAGTCGGTGGAAAAGAGCATGAAGCTGATCCCGCCCTTTCTGGCGGCGCTGGAGCAGGAGATCGCCGCTGCGGCGGCCGCGGCGGGAGCGCTGGGGCTCCGCCCCGTGTCGGTCTACATGGGCGGCGGTACGCCTACCACGCTCTCTGCGGCGCAGCTTGACCGGCTGTGCACGGTGCTTGAAGAGCGGTTTGACCTGTCCGCCCTGCGCGAATACACCGTCGAGGCGGGCCGTCCGGATACGATCACGGAGGAGAAGCTGCGCGTCCTGCGCCGTCACGGCGTGGACCGGGTCAGCGTGAACCCGCAGACCATGTCGGACGCGGTGCTCGAGGCCATCGGTCGCAGGCACACGGCGGCGGACGTCGTCTCCGCGCTTGAAAGGGTGCGCGCCGTGGGCGGCATGGCAGTCAATATGGATCTGATCGCGGGACTCCCCGCGGACTCCGCCGACGGCTTTGCCGCGACGCTGACGAAGGTGCTGGCGCTGGCGCCGGAGAACGTCACGGTGCATACGCTGAGCCTCAAGAAGGGCAGCCGCATCACGCTCGAATCCTCGCCGATCCCGGACGCGGGCGAAGTCGCGGAAATGCTCACGCTTGCCGGGGCGCGGCTGCGCGACGCGGGCTATGCGCCCTACTACCTCTACCGGCAGAAGTTCATGTCCGGCGGCTTTGAGAACGTCGGCTGGACAAAAGAAGGCTTTGCTAACCTGTACAATATCTGCATCATGGAGGAGCTGTGCAGCATCCTCGCCATGGGCGGCGGCGGCTCGACGAAGCTGATCGCCCCGGGCGACGGGCGCAACATCCGCCTGATGGCGCCGAAATACCCGCTCGAATACATCGGCGGGATCGAAAAGACCTGTGAGGAAAAAAACAAAATCGCTGAATTTTACAGCAAGGAGGGAAACGGATGACCTACCAACTGACCGACATCAATTACCGCACGGTCGCGGACCCCAAAGGCTTCGTGGAGGAGTGCGACGCCCGTTACCAGACCGAGGTGGAAGCCGCGGCGGAGATGATCCTGGAAAACCGAAAAAAGAGCCCCATCGTCCTGCTCTCCGGCCCCTCCGGCGCCGGCAAGACGACCACGGCCATGAAGATCTCCGGCGAGCTGGAGAAGCGCGGCGTGTACTGCCACTACGTGGCGATGGACGATTATTTCAATACCGTCGATCCCGCCACCGTCCCGCGCACGCCGGAGGGCGACATCGACCTGGAGTCGCCGCTCTGTCTGGATCTGGAGCTTCTGAACAAGCATTTTACGATGCTCGCGCAGGGCGAGCGCATCTACGTGCCGAAGTATGAGTTTTCCCGCCAGATGCGCATTCAGGAGCCGTCCAAATCCATCAAGCTCAAGCGGGATGAGATGGTGGTCTTCGAGGGCATCCACGCGCTCAACGACATGATCACCGACCGACATCCCGACGCCTTCAAGCTGTACATCTCCGCCCGCAGCGACGTCGCCTTCAACGACAGCATCGTCTTCAAGCGCACCTGGTTCCGCCTCGTGCGCCGCCTCGTGCGGGATTACAATTTCCGCGGCTCCGATCCGGCCATGACCATGGCCATGTGGGGCAACGTCCGCCGGGGCGAGCTTGCCAACATCTCGCCGTTCAAGACCAAGGCGGACCTGCGCTTTGATACCTCGCACGCCTATGAGCCGCCGCTCTTCAACGCCACGGCCACGAAGCTCTTCGCCTCGGTGCCCGAGGGGATCGAGCGCTATGAGGAACTCAGGCAGGTGCTCCCGGCGCTGCAGCTCTTCGGCCACATCGACGAGAGCGTGATCGCGCCCGACGCGCTGGTGCGCGAATTTATCGGCGGCGGGATCTACGAATATTGATTCGGATACCCAAGTAAAACAAGACGATCTCTGCGGCCGGAATGGTGCCAACCTGCGGGGGCTCCTTGACCATAACTCTCCCGCGCTGCACAGTCCGCCATGTCCGGCGCCGTTCTGTCCCGCATATCTTTGTCTGCTTTCCGTCGGGGATCGGTATGAGATCTGCGTCCGGTGGAAAGGAAACAGCCAGGCGGACCGCTTTCTGCGGTCCGCCTGGCTGTTTCTGCCCCTTGTGTTCCGTTATTCCTGCAGCGCGAAGTCCAGCACGTCCTTCACGGCGGCCTTGATGTCCCCGTAGCGCATGCCGATATGCGCCTCAAAGCGCTTTTCCCCGTCCACGAAAAAGCTGGGGACGGCGTAATAATCGTAGCGGTCCGCGAGCTCAGGCTCGCGGGATTCCTCGATCTTCGTGATCTTCAGATCGCGGTATGCCGGCGTTTCCGCAAAAAGCTCGTCGAGGGCGAGCCGTGCGTTCCGGCAGTAGCCGCAGTCGTCCAGATAAAACATGAGAACGTCTTTCATAGGGATCTCCTTTCTATCGTTCGGGTATTGCAGGCCTTGATCGCGTCGCGCATACGGCGCAGCCCCTCTTCCAGAAGGCTCCGGGGCAGGGCGAGGTTCAAGCGCACAAAGCCCTCCGCGTTGAAGGCGTTGGTGCCGTTGCGGTCGATGATCTCGTCAAATTCGCAGTTCATCCGGCATGCCCCCTTTTCTCCAGTATAGCAGACCGGACCGACGCGCACAAGCGGGATCTGCCGGATCTGCCGGAGGGGACAAGAAAGAGGTAGCATTTTCAATGCGTTGATGGTATAATAATTCAAATTGCTACATTCGGCTGAAACACGCCGGCCCATCGGGAGAAAGAAAGATGACTGAGTTTCACGCAGATGATTACGGCCTGTTTCCCGCACAGAGCGGGCGGATCCTGGACTGCTGGCGGGAAGGCGCGCTGAACGGGACGAGCCTCATGCCCAACAGCCCCTGCCTTGACGAGTGCCTGGACATGCTCCCCCCGGAGGGGATCGCCCTGACCGTACATCTGAATCTGATCGAGGGGCGCTGTCTGGCACCGAAGGAAGCGCTTCCGCTGCTCGTGGACGACCGGGGCGTGTTCCGGGTTTCCTTTTCCTCGCTGCTTTTTTCCCGTTTTACCGGAAAATACCGGGAATACCGGCGGGAGATCAAGATGGAGCTCTCCGCGCAGATCCGCGCGCTCCGGTCCGTCATCGAAGGACGCGGGGAAGCGCTCCGCCTGGACGGGCACGCCCACTGGCATATGCTCCCCGTAGTATTTGACGCGCTGATGGACGTGATCGCGGAGGAAGAGCTCCCGGTCGCCTACATCCGCATCCCCCGGGAACCCATCGGGCTCTTCCTGCGGCATTTTCCGGCGATCCTGCCCTTTCACCCGATCAATATCGTCAAGTCCCTGCTGCTGAACCTGCTGGCGGGGCGGAACCTCCGCCGCTACGGGGCTTATCTCGACACGCTGGAGAAAAAGCTCTTCCTCGGGGTGCTGTTCTCCGGTTGCTTCGACTATGACAAAATGCGCCTGCTGCTGCCCGAGGCGGAGGCGGAGGCCGCCAGACGCGGCTGGGGTGTGGAGCTGCTGGCCCATCCCGGCGCGGTCTATGAGGAGGCGGATATCCGGGAGCTGACCAGCCGGGACGATCTCGCGTTCCTGACCAGCCCCGACCGGATGACAGAGGCGGAGGCGCTGTGCCGGATCGGCCGGAAGGAGGCCGTGAATGTCTGAAAAACGCGGGTCGCTGCTGACCGCGGCGACCTTTTTTCTGCCCTTTTTCCTGCTGCTCGGGATCTTTGCCGCGCTCGGGCTTGCGCCCTTCGGCGACCGCAGCCTGCTCGTCTCCGACGCGCAAGGGCAGTATCTGAGCTATTTCGCGCTGTATCAGGACCTGTTTGCCGGGAAGGCAGATTGGTTTTACAGCTTCGGCAAGCTGCTCGGCGGCTCCCTGAGCGGCCTCTTCGCCTACTATCTCGCCAGCCCCTTCAACCTCATTCTCCTGCTCTTTCCCAAGGAGCAGATCCCGCTTGCCGTGGATTGGATGATCCTGCTGAAGATGAGCGCCTGCGGCCTGACCATGGGCCTCTATCTGCGGCGGTGCTTCGGACTGCGCCCCGAGAGCCTCGTGCTGACGACAGCCTACGCCCTCTGCGGCTACAACAACGCCTATGCCTGGTGTGTCATGTGGCTGGACGCGGCGGTGCTGCTGCCGCTCGTCGCGCTGGGGATCGAGCGGCTCTGGCGCGAGGACAGGCCGCTGCTGTATATCCTGAGCCTCGGCGGCGCTATCGTCTGCTGCTTTTACACAGGCTATATGCTCTGCCTATTCTCCGTCCTGTATTATCTCGCCCGTGTCTTTTCCAACACGCCGTCGCTGCGCCGGCTTTCGTGGAAAAAACCCGCCCGCTACGCGCTCGCGTCCCTGCTCGCCGGCGGCGTTTCGGCCGGGATGCTGGTGCCGGGCTTTCTCGCCCTGAGCGGGGGCGTCCCGGTCACGCCGTATCTGTCCGTCGCCCGCTATACCTATCCCGCCGCCCTGCGCATCCTGCGGCTGCTGCTGCCCGGCGCGGCAGATCCCGACCGGCTTGTGCTGCCGGTCCTGCTCGGCTGCGCGGCGCTCTTCGTCCTGCTGATCGCAGGCGTATGCTTTGCTTACCGCAGGAGGGGGCTGCGCGCCGGACTCGCGGCGTTTGCGCTGTGCCTCGGCTGTTTCGTGCTCTGGTACGTCCTGGTGGAGCGGCCCGTCTGCCGGGAGCTCGGCTTCTCCGAACGCCGCGTCCTGGCCAAGCTCCTGCTCGGCTGCGTCCCGTTCTGGGAATTTTACAACGGCAGCCCCAACCTGTATGCGGGATCGCTGGCGCTGCTGCTCGCCTTGAGCTTTTTCTTCAACCGCGCCATACCCGGAAGGGAACGCGCGTCGGGGCTCGGCCTGCTGCTGGCGCTGCTGGCTTCTGCCTGCTTCTATCTGCCGAACCTGGTGTGGCACGGCTTTGAGCAGAACAACTGCTTCAATTACCGCTGGTCCTTCGTTTTTATCTTCGTGCTGCTGACGCTCGCCGCCCGCTCCTTGGAAAAGCGGGAGGGGCTGCGTCCTGCCGCACTGCTGCTGCCGGGCGCCGCAGCGGGCGCGATCCTGCTGTTTGCCGCGCTTCGGCCGCTCTGGTTCCAGGAGAATTGGATGCTCCTTGTCTCGGCGGCGTTTTTATGCGCGGAGCTTGTGCTGCTGCTTTGCTGGCGCAGGGGGAGCGGGCTCGCCGGACGGCTGCTGTGCCTTGCGGGGCTCGCCGCCCTCTGTCTGACGACGGGCCTGAGCTTTCGCGGCCAGTCGGAGCATGCGCGATCTGTCGGCTCTCTTAAAAACAGCATAGCGACGGAGCAGGCGCGCATCGACCGGGCAAAGACGGACGACGGCGACTTTACCCGCATCCGCAAGAGCGGCACGGTCGTCAATTACAACGACCCGATGCTCTTCGGCTATGCGGGGCTCGTGCATTTCAGCTCCGCCGAAAAGCTCAGCACGATCCGCTTCCTCAGCCGCGTGGGGCTGAGCATCTCCCCGGAATACTGGGCCAACGGCGACAGGGGCGAGAGCCGCGCCGCGGATGCGCTGCTCGGCGTCGGGCGCTATCTCGGAAAGAACGGCCCGGCGGGTTACCGGGAGCGGTCCGAGGGCGTCTGGGAAAACCCCAACGCGCTGCCCCTCGCCTTTCTGGCGGACAGCGGCGCGGGCGGGGAGCTTGCGCTGGACAGTGAGGTCTGCCGCAATCTGAACCGTGTGTTTTCCCGCCTTACCGGCGCAGAGCAGTTAATATTTCTCCCGGCTGCGTCGGATGGCCTGAGCCTGACCGTGGAGAGCGAGGAGCCCCTGTACCTGCAGATCTGGAGCGAGGCCGTCGCCGGCTGTACGCTCCGCCGCAACGGGGAGACAGAGACCGTTTTCTCCGATCTCTACTGCCCCGAAGCCCTCTGCCTCGGCGTTTTTGAGCCCGGCGACCGGCTGGAGATCGAGCCGAACGGAGAAGGGAAGATCCCGCCCGCGCCGGCGAACGTCTTCTTTTACGAGGACAGCGCGGCGCTCGCCCGCTGTACCGAAGCCCTGAAGGCCGAAGCGTGCGAAACAAAGATCCTCCGCGCATCGCATATCGAGATCCGAACGGCGGCAGACGAGGAGAAGCTGCTTGTGCTCACGATCCCGGCGGATGAAGGATGGGCGGTGCGCGTGGACGGAGCGCCCGCCGCGCCGGAAACGGCGCTGGGGCTGCTGACGGCGCTGCGCCTTGCGCCGGGAGAACATGAGATCTCGCTGCGCTTCACGCCGGTCGGGCTGGTACCGGGGCTTGCCGTCACGGCGCTCTCCCTCGCCGCGGCCGCCGTCTGGGCGCTTTCGCTGAAGAAGAAACGCCGCTCCGCGGCGGCTGACGGGCGCTTGTAAGATTTCACAAGGGAAAGGTTCGCCGGAAGACGGGGATTGGACAGTTTCCCAAAGTGCGCATCAGAAGCAGAAATTTACAAGACTTTTAACATTTGAAGACTTGCACCGCGCAGGGAAAAATGGTAAGCTAAACACAACAAAGGAAATACAAGTAAGGAGGTTGATCCCTATGGTCAACATCATCATGGGTCTGAAGGGCTCCGGCAAAACAAAAAAGCTGGTCAATCTGGTGCGCGAGGCCGTCAACGAGGGAACCGGCGACGTCGTCGTGATCGAGAAGGAGCGCAAGCTTACCTTTGATATCCCTTATCAGGCCCGCCTGATCGACGCGGGCGATTATGACATCGGCAGCTATGAGTTCCTCAAGGGCCTCATCTGCGGCGTGCACGCCGGCAACTACGACATCACCCACTTCTTCATTGATAATTTCTATAAGCTCGTCAACGACAAGGGCGTCGAGGCGCTGGAGCAGTTCCTCGTCTGGCTGGACAAGTTCTCCGGGCAGGAAAAGATCAGCTTCATCGTTTCCATCTCCGCCGATCCCGATACCGTGAGCGAAACGGTCCGCAAGTTCCTCATCTGACCACAGTAAAAAACACCCGCTCGAGCGGGTGTTTTTTACTGCTGATAGACCTCTTCCTCCGTCACCACGGCGTCCATGGGAATATCGTGCAGCTCCGCGGCGACCTGATCAAGCCTCTGGCACGCAAAAGCGGCGGCGACGGCCGGGGCGGCGCAGCGGCTGAGATAGCGGTCGTAACAGCCCCCACCGTGCCCGAGGCGGCGGCGCCGCGCGTCAAAGGCCACGCAGGGGACGAGCACCAGATCGATCTCCTCCGGCAGAATGAGCCGGGAAGTCTCCGGGTCCGGCTCGGCGATGCCGTATGCGCCGGGGCGCCAGCCGCCGGGGAGGTATGCCTCCATCGCGCCGCGCGGAAGGCCCACGGGGAAGACAAGGCGTACGCCGCGCTTGCGGAGCGTTTCGTGCAGAAGCGTCAGATCCGCCTCATCCTCCGTCGCGCGGTAGCTCAGCACGGTCCCGGCGCCTTCCAGCAGCGCAAGCCCTGCCAGCCTCCGGCAGATCGCCTCGGAGGCGGATTTTCGCGCTTCCGGGCTCATGGCGCGCCTCGCCGCGAGGGCGGCGGCGCGCTGTTCCTTTTTCGTCATGCGCCGCGCCCCCTCAGCCTCGGCAGAAGCTGGGCGATCAGCGGGATCAGGGCAAGCTGGACCGCGGACAGGATCGCACACTGCGGAAGGCGGGTCAGAAGCAGCGGCCGGTACGGCGAACCGTAGAGCACGCTGATCCAGAGCGAGTTCAAAAGCAGACTCAGCACGAGCTGGTGCACGGCCACCGCGCCGAGAATGCGGGGAAAGCTCTGCTTCCCCTTGAGGAACAGCCCGTAACACAGACCCATCAGGAAGGCTGTGAGCGTGAAACCGGGAAAATAGGCGCCGATGGGGAAGAGGACCGCGCCGAGAACATCCGCGAGGGCGCCGACGACGCCGGCACAGAGCGGCCCGAGCAGGATCCCGGCGACGGCGACGGGCACAAAGGCGAAGCCGATCTTCGTATACGGGGTGCTGATGGAGAGAAAGCGGGAGAGAACGATCTCCAGCGCCGTCAGAAGCGCCATGACGGTCAGCGTTCTTGTCGTGAATCTGGACATGAAAAAGACTCCTTTCGTGACAGTTGCCACGAAAGGAGTTCCCTTTGGTGGCAGCGGAAGCGGAGACAGCACCGATTTCGTCCGCGGACAACTTCCCATCCCGCGGCACTTCAGGCGGGAGAACGGCGAACAAACCGGCGAGAGCGGCTCTCGGGAACTGTCCGGCCGAACGAGGCCAACAAGAACCCGGAAGAAGCCGAACGCGGTTTGCCGGCGTTTCCCGATGCCAACGCGCTGCTCCTACTCTGACACAATATAGTTTTTAGGGGATCCGTTATCGGTTTCCCGTTGCGGCCGGGATAAAACGCGGCACGCGTCCGGGACTCAGGGAAGCTCTTCGGCAGCCTCCACCACGTGGCGGGCGAGGATCGCCGTGGTCACGGTGCCCACGCCGCGCGGCACGGGGCTGATCGCCCGAACCAGCGGAGAGACGGCTTCAAACGCCACATCGCCGCAGAGCTTGCCATCAAAGGATTCGCTGACGCCCACGTCGAGAAGGATCTGCCCGGGGTGCACAAAGCGCTCGTCCACAAGGCCGGCGCAGCCCGCCGCGGCGATCAGAATGTCGGATTCGCGGCAGATGGATGGAAGGTCGCGGGTCTTGCTGTGGCAGAGGGTGACCGTTGCGTCTCTCGCACAGAGCATCATGCTCAGCGGCCGGCCGACGATCAGGCTTCTTCCGATAATGGCGACGCGGGAGCCGGAGAGGGGAACGCCGTAGTGGTCAAGCATGGCGAGACAGGCCTCAGCCGTGCAGGGGCCGAAGCCGCTCCCTCTGCCCACGAATACGCGGGCAAGCGAGGGAACGGTGATCCCGTCCACGTCCTTGTCGGCTCTCAGCCGGCGAAAGATCTGCTGCGTATCGATCTGGCGGGGGAGGGGACGCAGCACCAGGACCCCGTGGATCGACTGATCGCCGTTGACGCGGTCCACCTGCCGCAGCAGCTCCGCCGTCCCGGCGGTCCAGGGAAGGACGATGCTCTCCACCCGGATGCCCGCCTGCTCGCAGGATCGCAGCGCCGAACGCTCATAGGACAGCGCGCCCGGCTCGTCCCCGCAGCGAAGGATCGCAAGCTTCGGCTCCCGTCCTTCCCCGCGCAGGGCGGCGATCCGTTCCTCCAGCGACGCGCGGATCGCCCTGGCGACCGGCGTGCCATAATAAATCTCGCTCATAGGCGCAGGAGCCAGCGTGTCACGGAAGCGCTCACCGCTTCCGCGCGGGGCAGGTATTCTGCCGCCAGCCGGCCCACTTCCTCCTCCAAAACCATGCTTTCCGGATCGCCGGGCAGACTGCGCGTGTTGACGCGCACGTTGATCGCGGCGCATTCCGCCGCCGCCCTCGCGAGCGAGGCACCGCAGCCGACGTCCGAGAGCAGAAGCGGGCTGCTCAGCTCCCGCGCGCGTTCCAGAAGCTCGATCGTCTCACAGGCGCAGCGGAGCATCTCCATCGGCGCACGGCAGGCGTTGAGCGTCGCCCGGCGCAGCGTCCCGGCTGTGGCCGGGTCGTCCTTCGGCAGGGAGTAGGCATTGGCAAGCGGCGCGAAGTTTTCCGCGTCCTCGCCGATCAGCGTGAGCAGCCTTTCGCGCAGCGCGTCGGCGTCCGTTACGATCCGGCCAAGCTCCTGCGCCCGGTCGGCGTACTTCTTCCGCCCGGCCGTCAGCCGAGAGGCCATGGCGCACAGAGCCGCCGCCAGCGCGCCGCACAGAGCCGCCGCGCCGCCGCCGCCGGGCGTGGGCGCGGAAGAGGCCAGAGCCGCGGTAAAGTCGCGGACGCCTGTGGGGAACCCTTCGTCCATACGCCGCCTCCTTCTTCTTTCGGTAATACCGTAATTATAGTAAAAATGCGCGGCTTGTCAAGGAAATTTCCCTTGCACGGCCGGAAGAAAGGAAGTATACTGTATCGGTAAAACAGGAAAAACGGAGCGTGGAGAAGGATATGAAAACGGCGAGTGCGGACAAGAGATGGATTGAACTGCTTTTCGCCATCAGCGTAATACTGTTGGGCGTGACCTCGCTGATCCTGAGCGTGACCGGGCTTGCCGGGATCGCGCTGCCGACCTGGGCGGTGCGTCTGGTCGGGCTTGCCAATCTGGCGTCGCTGCCGGTTCTGGGCTATTCCATGGTCAAAAGCTTCCGGGAGAAGCTTGCCATGCGCAGGGCGTCCGAAAGCAAAACAGCCCGCAGCGGCGCGAGAAAGAAGAAAAAGGGGAAAAAGAGATGAAACTGATTATCGCTTCCAATAACGCGCATAAGCTTGTCGAGATCAAGGAGATCCTCGGCGGCGAGTTTGACGAGATCCTCTCCATGCGGGAGGCCGGGATCGAGCACGAGACCGTCGAAGACGGCAGCACCTTCATGGCAAACGCCGAGAAGAAGGCCCGTGAGATCGCGGAGATTTCCGGCAGCTGCGCGCTGGCGGACGACAGCGGACTGTGTGTGGACGCGCTGGACGGCGCGCCGGGCATTTTTTCCGCCCGCTTTTCCGGCGTGCACGGAGACGACGCGGCGAACAACCGACTGCTCCTCGAGAAGCTGGAAGGGCATGAGGACCGCGGCGCGCACTATACCTGCGCCATGGTGTTGGCGCGGCCGGACGGCAGCGTTGTGGAGGCCGAGGGCTATCTTTACGGCGAAATTGCCCGGGAGGAGGCTGGCAGCAACGGCTTTGGATATGATCCGCTGTTCTACCTTCCCGAGCGCGGGTGTACGACCGCCCAGATCAGCAGCGAGGAGAAAAACGCCATCAGCCACCGGGCGAACGCCCTCCACGCACTGCTGAAAAAACTCCGCGCAGAATGAGAAACGCAGAGAAACGCAGAATGAGAAAAAAGAAAAAATCTGCTTGACAAACGGAAAATAATGCGTATAATAGCTTATGCGCTTAGCGGGATTGTGTAAAGGTAGCACAGCGGACTCTGACTCCGTATGTGAGGGTTCGAATCCTTCTCCCGCTGCCAGATATCGGCTTGAATCGTTATGACCCTTACCGCAATGAAAATAGCCCGAAAAAATGGGATAAACACAGGGCTTTTCGGCATTGGGGTCGTCATATTCCGGGGATTTGCCGCACGTACTCTTCCATTCGGTTTGCACTGGCCGTCTTCATGGCATCGGAGACATGCCCGTATACGTCAAGGGTAAAGGCTGCCGTAGCGTGACCCAGATTCCCCTGAACGGTCTTCACATCGTCCCCATTTTGTAGAGAAAGTACCGCGTAAGTATGGCGCAGATCATGGACTTTGGCATTCGGTGCACCGATCTCGACAGCAAGCTTCTTGAAATGGTTATAGACCGTTTGCGGTTGAAGCGGCGTTCCGAAGAGCGTCGTGAAGGCCAGGGCGGTCCGATGCTCCGCCTCCGTCTGCCAACCTTGCCAGGCAACGGAGGCGTCTTCCTTTTGTCGGATCTTACTGGTTTGATTGTTTACTATGCAAAAAGGACGTATGCTCTGGAATCAAGCAGAAACTATGACCTTCTATGTGATTTGGTTATCCACGATTCCACATCTGGGGGCCATGTTATAGGATATGCTTTAGAAATATACAATGCGGGAAATAAAGTTGCGCGAAATGTCAAACTAACAATCGAAGGGCAAGAAATAACTACCATCAATTTTATTAAGCCTAACAGCTCTTATGTGTTTCCTGTCGGTAAGCTTCTTCAAATGTTGGGCGAGAATATTGCTGTCGGCGATAACAAAGTGCCAATTAAGCAAGGATGCCCGATTTCTGTAGCTCTCTCTGTTGATGGTGTTACAAAGAATTATAGCGTTAATACTGATCTGCTGTTTGCAACTCGAAATACTGACACTGGCAGCATGAAAGGGATTGAGGATCATCTAGAGAAGCTGGAAAAAGCAATCAAAGGCCTTACGAAACGGTGAGCTGAATCTCCCGAAAACAACACCTCGTGGTATAATCCCAGCAAAAACGGAGGTTATACCATGAAAGAAATGGTCTTTGAGATCTTGAACGATATGGCGGAGACGCTGACGGTCGCGCAGCTGAAAAAGCTCCAGGAAGTGCTGCTCCTGAGATTCAGCGAAAAAGAATCACAGCCAGAGCCTGCGCGGAATGAGGACTACCTGGAGATGTTCCTTCATGCGAAACAGGTGGAAGGTTTGTCCGAGCGTACGATTGCCTATTATCGCAGCAGCGTCTCCCATATGCTTCGCGCTATCGGTACGCCGGTACGGAAAATCACAACCGATCAGATTCGCGCCTACCTGGCGGACTATCAACAGATCAACAACTGTGGCAAATCCACGGTGGACAATATACGCCGCAACATCTCCAGCTTTTTTACCTGGCTGGAGGAAGAAGACCATATTTTGAAAAGCCCCGTCCGGCGTATTCATAAAATCAAGAGTAAGACCGCCGTGAAAGAAGTCATATCCGACGAGGATATTGAGCGATTACGGGACAACTGTGAAGTGGCCCGTGACGTGGCGATAATAGACCTTCTTTACTCAACTGGTATGCGTGTCGGAGAACTGGTGCATTTGGATATCCGGGATATTAACTTTGACGAGCGGGAGTGCGTGGTCTACGGCAAAGGCGGCAAGGAGCGAAAGGTGTACTTTGACGCCCGCACAAAGCTGCATTTGCAAAACTACATGCTTGGCATGACAGCATATACGCCGCTGCTATTGGTTTCTATGGTTTCGCGTACATCATCTACTGTGATTGTAAGAGCGTTTGACTCCGAAGGATCAGCCGGTGTCGCGTTGGCAGTAGCAAATGCTAAAGAAAATAATAGCATTAGGCATGTGAAAAGCGTAGCTTTACGAGAAAGCAAACGAATAAAGGGACCTTTATGGTTCCGTCCATTGCTTTTTCTGTCCTTGTTGCATTTTTTAACAAGCAGTAGTATTGCCATGGCAACTATTAGAATCAGGATTGCGAGACCTGATAGGATTAATATTGAATTGGAACCGTTGGTTCCGGTAGTTCCATTATGGACACTACTAAAAGCACCTGTATCTGGCGCTGATACGCTCGGACTTGCGAGCGTAATATATATGTTGTTGTTCATATGAACATCTCCGTTTTTAATGTATGACCTATTATGATTATGATTATTAATCATTTTTACATTATATACAAGGTCATATTATAGAACTTATAGGTATAGAATGTCCTAAACCATACGGCTATGGTGGAAGGGAAGAAAACACTGTCTGATGGGAGATAAAATACACGGAGACTTGTTTGTTATTCTCCGAAAAAATGTGTCAGATGTGTCAATTTGACACATCTGCAGTAAACATATATAATCGTATAGAGATGGACGCCTCGTATCGTTTGGCGCTCATTTAGACATAAAAGTAGCCGCTTTTGTCTATCAGGACAAAGGCGGCTATTTCGTGCTTTTTGAGCAAAAATACGGCATTTTCGAGAGAAAACGGACCTCCGAGCGGCTTCATGGCTGCTCGGAGGCACGATTTATCCATTCTCATGGCAAAAATGCTGGCGTACTTAGGCCAAAAGAGACAGTCCGTCCAAAGGTCGGGCTGTTTTTTCGCGTTTTCGGGCACAAAATGAGGATTGACTTCCGAACGCTTATCTGTTATAGTTTGCACTGTCAAATACTGTTAAGAAAGGGAGGTGATCATCCATGCGTATGAATCAGGCAAATAATGAAAGTAAATATGGATCGATGACCTCGGTTTGCGCTTTTTAGTCCCGAAAGGAGAATCCGGATGGGGAACCGTGGCGTTTTCGTCACGGATTTTTTCTGCCTTTCTGTGAAACCGTGGCGTGCTGTCACGGTTTTTTTCTTTTTCCTTTTCAGACGGGACCCGCCCTGCGGAGCCTCCAAACGAGAGTCTCACAAACAACAATCGGGATGATGGAACCATCATCCTTTGGGATAACGGGGATAACAATGAAACTGATCAATCAATACCGCGGGCTGCGCCGCGAGATCTACATTCTCGTCTTTGGGAGGATCGTAACCAATCTCGGCAGCATGATCTGGCCCGTCATGACTATGATCCTCAGCCAGAAAATCGGTCTTTCGGCGGCTGAGATCTCATATTACTTCGTCGGCTCGAGCCTAATCATGCTGCCCGCCAACCTTCTCGGCGGCAGGCTCGCCGATCGCTTCAACAAAAAATGGATCATCGTGATCTGCGACAGCGTCAGCATCCTCTGCTTTTTCATCTGCGCGGCCATTCCGCTCGGAATAGGCACCGTCTTCCTCTTCGTCATTGGGGGGATCTTTCAGAGCGTGGAATACCCCTCGTACGACGCCCTCTTTGCCGATCTGTCGACGACCAGGGACAGGGAGCGCGCCTACTCGCTCGATTACCTCGGCGGCAACCTCGGCCTCGTGCTCTCGCCGACCATCGCGGGGCTGCTCTTCAAGGACTACCTGTGGCTCAGCTTCCTGATCAGCGGCGTCTCCATCGCGCTCTCCACGGTTCTCATCGCCGTCCTCATCAAGGACGTCACGCCCGTCGAGGATACCAGCGAGGAGGCGGCGTATCAGAAAAAGCAGGACGGCGCGAGCGTCTTTGCGATCCTCAAAGAGAATCCGATGATCCTCCTCTATCTGCTGTGCGGGACGCTCTATGCCGGCGCTTACGGGCAGTACAGCTTTATCATGCCCCTCGATATGGCCGCCGTCCACGGGGACATGGGCGCTGTGATCTTCGGAACGGTCTCGAGCCTCAACTGCATCACGGTCGTCATCTTTACGCCGCTCATTACGAAGCTCTTCACCAAAATGCGCGATACCGGCAAGATGCTCACCGGCCGCCTGCTGGTCTGTGTGGGCTATCTGGTCTTTCTCCTGCTTCTCGGCAGAGTGCCCGGCTACTATCTCGCCATGCTGATCTTTACCTGGGGCGAGATCTTTGCCACCATCGCAGAGGGGCCGTACGTCTCGACCCGCATCCCCGCAAGCCACCGCGGACGCATCAACGGACTCATGAGCGTTGCCTACACGCTGCTGACGGGCGGCGTCGACCTCCTCATCGGCCAGCTCTATGACCGCGCCGGTTCCCACTGGACCTGGGTATTTATCCTTGCGGTCGGCTTCGTCTCCGCCGCCCTGACCGTCCTGCTGATCTTGCTCGACAAAAAGGCGTATCCGAAGCTGTATTCGGAAACCGAAGAGCAGCCGTGACCGGCCCGGAGCCCAAACGCAGACAAGAACGGAAACAAACGACTTCTGCCAGGAGGAGAAACATGAAACAGACAAAGCTTCGCAAATACGCCCGCCTGATCGCCCGCATGGGCGCCAACATCCGGAAGGGGCAGGACGTGCTCATCTTCTGCGAGCTTGACCAGCCCCGGCTCGTGGAGCTGCTGGTGGACGAGTGCTACAAGGCCGGGGCGGGAAGCGTCAAGGTGGAGTTCAACCATCAGCCCCTGGAAAAGCTGCACGTCCGGCACCAGAGCGTCACCAGGCTGGCAAAGGTGGAGGACTGGGAGATCGCGCGCCTGCAGCACTATGTGGATACCCTGCCCTGCCGCATTTATCTGGAGTCCTTCGACCCCGACGGACTCAAGGGCATCAACCAGGAGAAGATCGCCAAGGCCGACCAGAAGAGCTGGCCCATCGTCAAACCCTACTGGGACAAGATGAGTAACCGGTATCAGTGGTGCGTCGCCGCCGTGCCCGGCGCGGCCTGGGCCAAGAAGGTGTTCCCGGGGCTTCCGAAGGGCAGAGCCATCGAAAAGCTGTGGGAGGCGATCCTCTTCACCTCCCGGGTGACCGATGATCCCATCGCGGCGTGGGAGGCCCACAACCAGAACCTGCAGCACCGCTGTGACTACCTCAACGCCCTGGGCATCGCCGAGCTCCGTTACAGGGGCGACAACGGCACCGACCTGACCGTCGGCCTGATCCCGGAGGGCTGCTTCATCGGGGGCGCGGACACCACCGTCGACGGCCTGCCCTTCGATTCCAACATCCCGACCGAGGAGTGCTACACCACGCCCATGCGCGGCAGGGCCGAGGGCGTCGTCTACGCCACCAAGCCCCTCGCCTACAAAGGCGAGCTGATCGAGGACTTCTCCGTCCGCTTTGAGGGCGGCAGGGCCGTCGAGGTGCACGCCCGGAAAAACCAGGCCCTGCTCGAGCAGATGATCTCCATGGACGAGGGCGCGGCCTATCTCGGCGAGTGCGCGCTGGTGCCGGTGGATTCCCCGATCTCCGAGTCCGGGCTGCTGTTCTACAACACCCTCTTTGACGAGAACGCCGCCTGCCACCTCGCGTTCGGCATGGGCTTTACCAACACCATCCGCGGCTTCGAGGAGAAAACAGTGGAGGAGTGCCGGGCCATGGGCGTCAACGACTCCATCGTGCACACCGATTTCATGATCGGCTGTGAGGGGCTGGACATCGACGCCGTCACCCGCGACGGGAGGACCGTTCCCATCTTCCGCCGGGGCAGGTGGGCTTTTGAGGTCTGAGCGGCTGCGCTTGCGCCGAAGCGTCCGGGAAGCTCTCCCGCCCCTCCGGGCGCGAGAGCTTCCCGCTTCCGTCCGGAGGGGCAACAGGCGGTTGCTGTTCATCCGGCGCGGTCTGTGATACTTTGGTAGTCGGGAGGTGAGATCTGTGGATACGAAAGACGTATTATTCCAACTGCGAACCCAAAGCGGCCTGTCGCAGGATGAGCTGGCATCCAGGGTCTTTGTGACCCGGCAGGCGGTTTCCCGCTGGGAGAACGGGGAGACCGTACCGAATACCGAAACCCTCAAGCTGCTCTCCGGGCTTTTTCAGGTTTCCATCAACACCCTGCTCGGCGAGCCGCGCCGGCTTGCCTGCCAATGCTGCGGCATGCCGCTGGAAGACGCGCTCATCGGCAGGAACAAAGACGGAACGCCCAATGAAGACTACTGCAAATGGTGTTATGCCGACGGGACCTACACGTACAGCAATATGGACGATCTGATCGACGTCTGTGTTCGGCACATGGTGAACGAGCAGTTCTCCGAGGAGCAGGCCCGCGCTTATATGAAGCAGCTCCTGCCCGGGCTGGATTACTGGAAGCGATACAGCGAGCTTGGCGACGGGGGAGCGTTCGAGGCCTTCAAGCAGGAACTGATCGGGGAGATCAACGGGCTGACTGTTCCGGGCATGCCGAAGCTGGAGAAGCTGAACGCGCTGGTCGGGGCTTACGTGAATCTTGCGTTCCGGCTTCCGAACGGGAGAGAAGTAAAGTTCCTCGACGACCGGGCGACCTATCTCGGAAACGAGCTGGAGTCCGAATTCGGCGGAGAAAGATGCTTCGGTGTGCTTGCCAACCGGGAGTTTATCCTGATCTGCACCTACGGGCCGGACGGCGCGGACCCGGAGCTCGTTGTTTATAAAAAAAGATAGCGCAGGCGTTCACCGCGAAAGCGCCTGAAATACTTGACAGTCCATCCCGGGGGATGGGCTGTCTTTTTGCGGAGATTCGCAGATGCCGTTCTCTTTTCCCCGCAAAATCGTCAGAGAAAGAAGAGAGGGGAGCGGGCGCATGGAAGTGTGCACAGTTTCGTCATTTTTTCCGATTTGACCGAATCCGGACCGGATTGTTACAAACTTATCTATGTAAATTGCTCAAAAAAACGGAAAATCGGGTAGACATGAAACGACAAATTGTGTTAATATCTAATATAGATTATTACCCCACTGCGTCAATACAAGGATGAGGTGAAGCTTATGTCCCAAACGTTTATAGGCGGCGTGCACCCCGACTATATGAAGGCACCGCAGATTCCGGTGACCGTCATCACTCCGCCTGCCCAGTTGGTCATCCCCATGGCCCAGCATATCGGCGCGCCCTGCCAGCCGTTGGTGAAAAAGGGCGACCATGTAAAGATGGGCCAGAAAATCGGCGACAATCCCGCGCCCGTTTCCGCGCCGGTCCACGCCCCGGTCTCCGGCACCGTCGTGGCGGTGGAGCCCCGGCCGCATCCGCTGGGCGACATGGTCATGTCTATCGTCATTGAGAACGACTATCAGGATGAGCCCGATTTCATGGAACCTCTGACAGAGGCGGAGCGCAGGGATCCCGACGCGATCCTCCGCCGCGTCCGCGAGGCGGGCGTCGTCGGCATGGGCGGCGCCATGTTCCCCACGGCTTTCAAGATCCGCGGCGGCATCGGCAAGGTGGACAAGCTGGTCATCAACGGCGCCGAGTGCGAGCCGTATCTGAACGGCGACCATCTGACCATGCTCAACTTCCCCGAGCAGCTGCTCAAGGGGATCGAGCTCGTCCGCATCGCCAGCGGCGTCGACAAGGCCTACTATGGCATCGAGGAGAACAAGCAGGACGCCATTGACCTTCTCAACTCCCTCAACCCCGCGAAGTACGGCATCGAGATCGTGCCCGAAAAGGTCAAATACCCCCAGGGCGCGGAGAAAATGCAGGTCTACGCGGTCACCGGCCGCAGCGTCAAGCCCGGCGGACTGCCCTCCGGCGTGGGCGCGAACGTGGTCTCGACCCGTACCTGCTACGCGATCTATCAGGCCTGCTATGAGGGCAGGCCCGTGATCGAGCGTATCGTCTCCGTCGGCGGCAGCGCCCTTGCGGCGCCCGTGAACGCGCTGACGAGGGTGGGCACGCCCTTCGGGTATCTGGCCGAGCAGTGCGGCGGCTTTGTGAAGGAGCCGCGCAAGATCGTTCTCGGCGGCCCGATGATGGGCATCTGCGCCACAAGCTTTGAGGCGCCCAACATCAAGGGCACCTCCGGCGTGCTCTTCTTCACCGAGGAAGAGGACAGGCACGAGGACGAGCCGCACTGCATCCGCTGCGGCAAGTGCATCCAGGTCTGCCCCATGCGCCTCGAGCCGGTATTCATGTACATGTATTACAGCAAGGGCGACCTCGAGAACCTGGAGAAGTACCATGTGAACGACTGCTTTGAGTGCGGCAGTTGCGCCTTCAACTGTCCGGCCCGTATGCCGCTGACGCACGCCTTCAAGACCGCAAAGCTGATGTTCCAGGCCAAGGCCGCCAGGGAAAAGGCCGCCGCCGAGGCCGCAGCAGCAAAGGAGGCCAGGAAATGAACGAGAAAAAAGAGAGAATCATCCTTGACGTGGCGTACCAGCCGCAGGTCCGTACCGATGTCAACACGCAGCGCATCATGCTGGACGTGCTGATCGCCCTGCTGCCCGCGGCGTGCGTGGCCGTTTACCAGTTCGGCAGCCATGCGCTGCTGGTCATGGCGACCTCCGTCGCCTCCGCTGTGTTCTTCGAGTGGGGCTACCGCAGGCTGACGAAAAAGACTGCCAGCATCGACGATCTTTCCGCCGTGGTCACGGGCCTTCTGCTCGCGCTGACCATGCCGGCCAACTGCCCGGCGTGGATCCCGGTGGTGGGCACCTTCTTCGCCATCGTCGTCGTCAAGCAGCTCTACGGCGGCATCGGCAAGAACTTCATCAACCCCGCTCTGGCCGGCCGCGCCTTCCTGCTCGCCTCCTATTCCACCGCCCTGAGCGGAAGCTATCTGGTGCCCCGCAGCCTCAAAAGCGCGGTGGACACCGTCACGATGGCGACGCCGCTGAGCGTGCTGTACGGCGACGGCTCCATGCCCGCGATCTACTCCATCAAGTCCATGTTCCTCGGCAATATGCCCGGCGCGCTGGGTGAGATCAGCACGCTGGCGCTGCTGATCGGCGGCGTGTATCTTCTCTGCCGCAAGGTCATCACCTGGCACATCCCCGCTTCCTTCCTCGGAACCGTCTTCCTGCTGAGCCTGATTTTCGGCGGCGGCGGGAATCTCGGCAAGGGTGAGTATGCGGTGTACGCGCTGCTCTCCGGCGGCCTGATGCTGGCCTCCGTCTTCATGGCCACCGACTACGCCACCAGTCCCGTCACGCTCAGGGGCCAGCTCCTGTACGGCTTCGGCTGCGGCGTGCTGACAGTGCTGATCCGTAAGTTCGGCAGCTATCCCGAGGGCGTTACCTACGCCATTTTGATCATGAACCTCTGCGCCTGGGCGATCGACAAGGGCTTCCACCGCCACCAGTTCGGCGTGACCAGGGAGGACATCGAAGCGCAGAAGGCTGCGCAGAAGGCCGCAAAGGAGGCTGCGAAATGAACGGCGAAAGTAAAAAGATCCTGAAGCTCACCTTCATCCTGTTCCTAATCTGCGCCGTCACCGCGGGCGTTCTCGGCGTCGTCAACGAGGTCACGAAGGACCGCATCTATATGCAGAAGAACGCCAAGACCATCGAGGCCTATTCCGCCGTGCTCGCCTCCGAGCGCTATGAGGAGCTCACCTTCGACAAGGACGCTTTCCCGACCGTGGACGTGGTAAGCAAGGCCTCCAACGGCGAGGGCTGGGTGGTGCAGACCACCTTCTCCGGCGCGCAGGGCAGCATCACCATGGTCGCCGGCGTGGACAACGATTATAAGTGCACCGGCATCTCCATCATTGAGCACTCCGAAACCTCCGGTCTCGGCGCCAACGCCGCCAGCACCGCCGAGGTCGGCGTGAATTTCCGCGCGCAGTTTATCGGTCAGGGGGAGGACATCGCCCTTGCCGGCGCCGGTGGCAGCATTGAGGCGCTGACCGGCGCGACCATCACGTCTGAAGCCGTCACCAAGGCCACCGCGACCTCTATTGCGGTCGTCAAGTCTCTGGGCTAAGGAGGGGATACGATGAATATCAAGAAACAGTTCCGGGAAGGCCTGATCACCAACAACCCCGTACTGGTTCAGCAGATCGGCATGTGCGCCACCATGGCCATCACCACCACGCTCTTCAACGGCGTCGGTATGGGCCTGTCGGTGCTGATTATCCTCACCTGCTGCAACGTTGTGGTCTCCGCCATCCGTAAAATCATTCCCGACGAGATCCGCCTGGCCATTTTCGTGGTCGTCATCGCGGGCTTCGTCACGATCGTCGACCTGCTGCTGCAGGCTTTCATCCCTGCGCTATCCGCGGCGCTCGGCGTCTTTATCCCGCTGATCGTCGTCAACTGCATCATCATCGGCCGCGCGGAGGCTTTCTGCCAGAAGAACACCGTCTCCGCCAGCTTCTTTGACGGTATCTTCCAGGGACTTGGCTACACCTGCGTGCTGATCTGTATGTGTGTGTTCCGCGAGCTGATCGGTTCCGGCCGCTTCGGCGGCGGCCTGATCGACATCGCCAACGGCTTCCGCTTCACGCTGGACGGAACCGGCGGCGGGATCCAGCTCTTCCCCTCCGAGTACGGCGCTTCGATCATGAACCTGCCCTTCGGCGGCTTTATCACGCTTGGGCTGCTGATCGCGCTGATGCAGTACGCGCTGAAGAAGGGCGAGAAAAAGAGAGCCCTTGCCGAACGCGCCGCCGCGGAAGCGGAGGCCAATAAGGAGGATGAATCATGCTGACCAACATTCTTGCCATCTCCCTTGGCGCTATTCTGACCAATAACTTCATCTTCTCGCAGTTCCTCGGTATCTGCCCGTTCCTCGGCTGCTCGAGCAAGGTGGATACCGCCACCGGCATGGGGCTGGCCGTCGTGTTCGTCATGGGCCTGGCCTCCGCCATCTGCTGGGTCATCTACACCTACATCCTCGTGCCGCTGGGCCTGGCCTTCCTCAATACGCTGGCCTTCATCCTGGTCATCGCCTCGCTGGTGCAGTTTGTGGAGATGTTCCTCAAGAAGTCCGTCCCCTCGCTCTACTCCGCCCTCGGCATTTACCTGCCCCTGATCACCACCAACTGCGCGGTGCTGGGCGTAGTGCTTCTGAACGTGCAGAACAACTACAACTTCATCGAGTCCGTGGTCTACGGCGTGACCGGCGGTCTGGGCTTCATGCTCGCTATCGTGCTCTTCGCCTCCGTGCGTGAGCGCATCCAGTTCTCCGATTACCCGGAATGCTTCGAGGGCTTTCCGATCTGCCTGGTCTCTGCCGGCCTGGTCGCGCTGGCTTTCATGGGCTTCAGCGGCATGAAGATCTTTTAAGGAGGGCGCTGGCATATGATCACCATTCTGAAATCCATCCTCGTTCTCGGCATCCTGGGCGCCGTCTTCGGCGCAGTGCTTGCCTTTGCCTCGAAGATCTTCCACGTCGAGGTCGATCCCAAGGTCGCCGCGGTACGCGAGGCGCTGGCCGGCGCCAACTGCGGCGGATGCGGCTATCCCGGCTGCGACGGCTACGCCAAGGCGGTCGCCGCGGGCGAAGCCCCCTGCAACAAGTGCGTGGCTGGCGGCGCCGCCACGGCCGCCAAGGTGGCGGAGATCATGGGCGTGTCCGACGAGGGCGCGGAAAAAATGGTTGCGTTCGTGCCCTGCTCCGGCAGCAATGAGGCCGCCGAGCTCCGCTTCCACTATACCGGCCCCGAAGACTGCCGCGCCGCCATGCTGTTCGGCGGCAAGAGCAGCAAGCTCTGCACCTTCGCCTGCATCGGCCTCGGCAACTGCGCCAAGGCCTGCCAGTTCGACGCCATGCATATCGTCAACGGCGTTGCGAAGGTCGACCGCTACAACTGCGTGGGCTGCGGCGCCTGTGTGGACGCCTGCCCCAAGAGTATTGTAAAGCTTATCCCCGAAAGCCAGAAGATCATGCCCGCCTGCCGCAATACGGACAAGGGCGCGCAGGTCATGAAGATCTGCAAGGTCGGCTGCATCGGCTGCATGAAGTGCCAGCGCGAATGCCCGGCGGACGCAATCACCGTGGTCAACAACCTCGCCCAGGTAGATCTGAGCAAGTGCATCCAGTGCGGTCACTGCTCCGACGTCTGCCCGCGGCACATCATCCCGTACTTCGGGAAGGAGTACAAGTAAACATCCCGTTATCAGGGGGGAAGGAAAGGGGCGTGGAAACACGCCCCTTTCAGACTGTAGACAAAGTACCCATAGGGAGTGCGAAAGCACTTTCTATGGGTACTTTGTTATGGTAGAATAGGGACGAGGGGGCGAGGCACATGATGACACGAGATGGAGGCAAGAACCGGGATCAGGTCGAGTTCACGAGTCTGGACGAGCTGGTGCCGGAAGATCATCTTGTACGCAAACTGGAGAACGCCATCGACTGGAGTTTCATCTACGAGATGGTGGCGGACAGCTACTGCGAGGACAACGGACGCCCCAGCCTTGACCCTGTTATCTTGATCAAGCTGCCGGTGGTGCAATATATGTTCGGAATCCGGAGCATGCGGCAGACGATCCAGGAGATCAAGGTGAACATGGCATACCGCTGGTTTCTCGGCCTTGGGCTGCACGACCCAGTGCCGCATTTCAGCACCTTCGGAAAGAATTACATGCGCCGGTTCAAGGACAGCGATCTGTTTGAGCAGATCTTTCAGAAGATACTGAAAGAGTGCATGGAAGCGGGCCTGGTA
>ONOL01000056.1 GCA_900319465.1 uncultured Eubacteriales bacterium
ATGCATTAGCTGTTATGATGATAGTTGTCAGTGTGTGCTTTATTAAGGAACTTAGAAGATAATAGCAAATTCCAGTTTGACGTGATGTCGCTAAATCGGAATTTGCAAAGCATCGACGGTGATACGGAGAACGAAATGAAGCTTACGATCGCATTTTTGCAGCTCCTTCCGGCGGGGAGCCTGGAAGAAAACCTGGATAAGGGGATCAAAGCCTGCCTTCAGGCGAAAGAAAAGGGCGCGGACATTGCGCTTTTCCCGGAAATGTGGAGCTGCGGATACAGCTTTCCGCATGAAAAGGAAAGTCTGCGGGAGCGCGCCGCCCCCTGCGACGGCTTTTTCGTGCGGCGCTTTTCGGAGATGGCGGCGGAGCTGGATATGGCCATTGCCATCACCTTTTTGGAACGGCACGAGCCGAAGCCGAGAAACACGGTCTGCCTTTTCGACCGGCACGGAAAACTGCTGTACCGCTATGCCAAAGTCCATATCTGCGATTTCGGAGAAGCGGACGACGAAAGCGTTCTGGACGCCGGCGACAGCTTCTTTGTCGCAGACCTGGACACGAAGGACGGGATCGTAAGGGTCGGTTCGATGATCTGTTATGACCGGGAGTTTCCGGAGAGTGCCCGGATCCTGATGCTCAAAGGCGCGGAGCTGCTTCTGGTCCCCAACGCCTGCCCGATGGAGCTCAACCGCCTCGCGCAGCTTCGGGGCCGGGCCTATGAAAACATGCTGGCCATCGCCACCTGCAATTATCCGTCTCCGCATCCGGACTGCAACGGCCGTTCCACCCTGTTCGACGGCGTGGTCTATCTCCCGGAGCTTCCCGCTTCGCGGGACACCTGCGTGTTCGAGGCGGGGGAGGGAGAGGGCGTGTACACGGCCGAGCTGGACGTGGACATGCTGCGGGAGTACCGCCGCCGTGAAGTCTGGGGCATGAAAAACCGCCGCCCGGAGCTGTACGGCGAAATATCGGAGAAAAGACACATATAAACATGATTGTTTTGATACTTGCGGCGCTCCTGACCGCGGCGGTCGTCCTGTGCGGCTATACGACGATCCGGCTTCCCGTCGGGCGCAAAGAGGGAAAAGGGCATATCGCCTGTGTCGGCGACAGCGTGACCTACGGCTGCACGCTGCCCCTGTTCTTCCTGCGCCGTTATCCTGCCGTGCTGCAGCGCCTGATCGGCTCCGAAGCGCAGATTGCCGCGTTTGCGGTCAACGACCGGACGCTGCAGGACACCGGCAACAAGCCCTTCCGGAAGGAGCGCGCTTTCCGGCAGAGCAAGGAGTTTCGGCCGGACACGGTCGTCATCCTGCTCGGCACCAACGATTCCAAGGACAGCAACTGGATCTCGGCGGAGGCCTTCCGGCGGCAATACGCGGAGCTGATCGCGGCGTATCGCGCACTTTCCCCAGCCCCGCGGATCGTGATCTGCACGCCGCCCTGCGCCTTCAAGCCGATCAACCGCTTCTTCTATATCACGAACGACGCGCGGCTCGACCGCGTCCCGGAGATCGCGGAAGCGGTCAAAACGGTCGCGGCGGAGAACGGCGCGGAGCTCGTGGATCTGTACGCGCTCACGCACCGCCGGAGCGAAGCGCATCGCCGAAGCGGTGTTCCGGACGCTGAGCAATACTTCCGCTCAAGGAGGGAAGCCATGATCTGCAATCTTGGCAGCCGGGTCGTCAACAATTATCTGATCTCCTCCGACCTCGGCTATATCCTGATCGACACCGGGTACGACGGGAGCTTCCCGCGCTTTTTGAAGATGCTCGGGAAGAACGGCGTCGACCCGAAAGAGATCAAATTCGTCTTTCTCACCCACGCCCATGACGATCACGCGGGCTTTCTCAACGAGGTGCTCTCCGCGACGGACGCGCAGGTCATCCTGCACCCCAAAGCCGTCGCGGGTTTGAAGCGCGGGCAGAACTCCTTCGAGGGCGGCTGCTCCTCGTACCCGGCCTGGCTTTTCTGCCAGATCCTGGCCTTGTTCGGCCACGGCGAGCACCGCTATCCGCCCATCCGGGACGCGTTCCTGGACAGGCTGATCCCCATCGACTCCGAGCGCTTCCGCTCTCTCGGCTTCCCCTATGAGATCCTCGAGACGTCGGGGCACACGGCGGACCATATCTCTCTGCTCGTAGGCGACAAGCTCTTCTGCGGCGACGCGGCCATGAACGGCTTTCCCAGCCGGCGCAGGACGATCATCTGGATCGAAAACCCGGAGCAATATAAAAAGTCCTGGGACGCGATGGTGCAGAAAGCGCCCGCCGTGCTCTACCCCGGCCACGGCAAGCCCTTCAAGACCTCGGATCTCCGGAAATACCGCGGCAGCCTCGAGCGGATCAAGCTGTACCCGCTGAAATAACGGCCCGGGAAGCTTCCCAAAGAAAGCCGAAGCATTTTTCGATCGGAGCGAAGAAGAATGAAATACAAGCACACAAACAGGCCCGGCTTTCTTCTGGGCTTCATCGACTTCTTTACCGCCGGGCTCTTCTTCCTGCTGTATATGCCCCTCGGCGGGCTGCAGGACGAGCTGGAAGAGATCCTGGGGCACAAGGTACAGCCATACTGGAAGGCCTATCTCCTGGGCGTCCCGACGCTGTTCATTTACACGCTGGTGTGGATGGCGAGGATCGCCGAGGAGCTGAAGGCAAAGGCGATCGTGCTCGGAATACCGGGGCCCCATACCTCGTGGAAGCACATGTTCTGGTGGAACCTGCTCGGCTGCCCGTGCTGCGGCCCGATGATCGCGACGAAGCGCTTTTTCGATACGCTGAACAAGGTCGAGACGGCCCTGAATGAACGCTCCAAGCTTTCTTAAAAAGTGTTAAGTTCGCTTGTAAACCGCCCATTTTGAGATTATAATCCGACGCGAATAAAGCAAGGAAGAAGATAGTCCTTACGCAAGGAGAAAAGCTAATGAAAAACAAAAGCATCGTATTGATCATGATTCTGGCGCTGATGCTGACGCTCACAGCATGCGGGAAGTCTGAATTCGGACTGAGCGAAAACGACGGGAAGCATATGACGATCACGGCCCGGAATGCCGACAGGGACGCTTTCTTTATGGTCGGGTCCCTTGACGTCGCGGACGGAGAGCAGATCGAGATCGCGGCAAACCTGACGAAAGGCTCGGTCAGAGTGGAGATCGTCGCGGGCGCGGGCGGCCAGGACATCAACGTGCTTCCCGAGATGGACGGCACGGCGATCCTTACGGCAGATCTTGTCCGCACCGACGGCGCGTCGGGAACCGTGCCCGCCGGGCTGTATTATCTCAGAGCCACCTGTCTTGAGAGAGCGACCGGCACGATTCAGATCAACGTAACTCGGGCTGAAACAAAAGCGCCCGAGACGAGCGCTTCTTCCGTGCTGCCTGAGGAGGAACAGCGGCGTATTCTGGAGGAAAACCGCGGCCTCTGGGCCTTCGACGAGGGCGAATATGCGCCGGACTGGTACTATGCCTTTACCGATCTGGATCACAACGGGCTGCTGGAGCTGCTCTCCGCCTCCACCCAGGGCAGCGGCGTCTTCACGTATGCCCACTTTTATGAAGTCCTGCCCGACGGCTCCGGAGTCCGGAACCTGTACCGCGCCGACGAGGAGATCGAGGGCCCGGACGACTGGCCGGAGATCATCCTGGACACGCTGCCCTGTTACTACGACAGCGCCGCGGACCGGTATTATTACGTCTGCAGCAATGACGTCCGCGACGGCGCCTGGCATGGTATGACACAGTTGGCCGCCCTTTCGCTGAAGGACGGCACGGCGACGATCGAGACCCTTGCCGCGATGGACGTACAGCTGACGGAGGACGGCGAGCAGCGGACCTATACGGACGGCGAAGGCAAGCCCATCTCCGAGGAGGACTACAACAGCGCCGTCGAGCGCCGCTTTGCCGGAATGGCGCGTTCCGAACTGAGACCGGATTGGAATGCCGTGACGAGGCCGCAGACCGAGCCCGTCAGACAGGACGGCGAACGCTTTGAAGGGGTCATCATCCTCGAGGGCATGGAAGAGACGGTCCGCTACGAGCACGTCCGGAACGACGCGCTCGGCTTCGAGCTGGACTATGATTATGAGAATTTCGTGCGCCGCAGCGAAGCGGATCGCGAGATCTTCGTCTCGTGCTGGGACGATCCCGAAAAGCCCGAGAACTATCTCGAGCTGAGATACAACCCGCAGGACGCCGGGACCGTGGCCGCGAACATCTGCGCATTCCTCTCCGGTGAATATGAGGTCCGCAGGGACGACGCTTTTGAAATCGAACAGCTCGGAAGCTGTATCCGCATTGACGCGGACGAAGTCAAGGGCGGCGGGTATATGCCCGATCAGCTGCAGACGGTGTATGTGATCCCGGCCGGAGACGGCTGCCGCATCGCCTGGGAGCGCACGTATATCGTCGAGTCCGAGGGCTTCGGCAGACGGTTCGGCTACATGATGCAGACGCTCTCGCTCCTGCCCGTGCAGGGCGAAAAGAAGCTTACGGACGAGCAGGCCGCTGCCGCCGTCCGGAACTGCTGCATCATTCAGAATCCGGCGCTGGCGGAGATCGTGGAGAACGGGGAATACCCGAGCTACTGGGAAGTGCAGTCCTCCGACGGCAATGAGATCGTGGTGTTGTTCCGCTCCTACACCGGCGCGCAGATCCGGTATTATATCGACCCCGTTTCGGGAGAGACGACCGTCACAGAGCTTGTCCCGGGCGTCACGGACGAAGAACAGCGCACGGGTGAGAGCCTGAACGCGTGGGATTATCTGTTCTGATACGCGCGGGCTTTGCGCAAAGCCGCAGCGAAACCGCAAGGAATACTCCCGCCCGCCGGTATGGACCGGCGGGCGGGAGTATTTGCATGTTCTTAAGGCATTCCAAACGGAAGCGGCCTGTGGTATAATGACTGTTGTAAAAAAGAGAGACTGAGGGAGGACAAGCCATGATCCGCAAGATCATCCGTATCGACGAAGAAAAGTGCAGCGGCTGCGGCCTGTGCGCGAGCGCGTGCCACGAGGGCGCGATCGACATCGTGGACGGCAAGGCGAAGCTGGTGCGGGAGAACTTCTGCGACGGCTT
>ONOL01000011.1 GCA_900319465.1 uncultured Eubacteriales bacterium
TGGTGCTCCAGCGGGGATTCGAACCCCGGACACCCTGCTTAAAAGGCAGGTGCTCTGCCTACTGAGCTACTGGGGCATGTCGTCCGAGCAGACTCCCGGTCGTCTTACTTCCGTGCTGCATCACGAAAGCGCGCTCCTTTCGCTGCTCGTCCTCTCAGAATCAACCCCGCTTTTCCGGGATTTGATTCCGTAAAAAGGCGCTTTTGTTAGCGTTTGATGTGACTGCCGCCACATCAAACGCTGGCTGGGATGGCGGGACTCGAACCCACTATATCGGAGTCAAAGTCCGGTGTGTTACCATTACACTACATCCCAAAATGTCGGAGGAAAAGAGGCCGGCGCCGCCGGCCTCTTCCTTGTGGGGTGGGATATGGGGCTCGAACCCACGACACCCGGAACCACAATCCGGTGCTCTGCCAACTGAGCTAATCCCACCAAATCGTCCGGGCAAGCCCGGCGCATATACAGTTTCACACCCGGCCGGACAAAGCCCGATTCCGGGGGCAGAAGGAGCCTGCGAAAGGATGCAGCAGGCTTCTTCTGACGTTGGCACGCCAAGAGGGATTCGAACCCCCGACCTACTGCTTAGAAGGCAGTTGCTCTATCCTGCTGAGCTATTGGCGCATATCAATCCGCGCCAGCCCTTGCTTTTTATGGCATTGGAGCGGGTGATGGGAATCGAACCCACGTATCCAGCTTGGAAGGCTGGTGTTCTACCATTGAACTACACCCGCGCGTCCGTTCCCTTAAAGCTAAGAAATAATACCATATTGGGGGGGATCATGTCAACCGTTTTCTGAAAAATCTTCCGGGAAAAACTTGTGAAATCCCTATTGACTTTAATAATGCAGCGTGTTAGTATGTCGAACGTTGAAAGAGGCGCGGCGTCCATCAGTAGCCTCCCGCAACGTCAGGCACGGCGGGAGGGGGAAAGGGGCCGCCGCCGAAGCGCCGCGATTCCGCCTGGGGAAACGGCGCTGGGGCCGGGGAGAAGATCTCCGGCACTGTCACGGTCAACCGTGGAGCGCTGTCGACGGATATGGGGTGCTCCCCTGCCGTCTTTACCGCTCCACGGGAGCGGTTTTTCTTTTTCCAAGGAGGTCATCCCATGTTATCCGACAACATCCGCCGAAGCCCGGACGGCACCCTGTTTTTTGCCGGGCAGAGCGTTATCGCGCTCGCCAAGCGTCACGGCACCCCGCTCTACCTGATGGACGAGGACAGGGTCCGTTCCAACTGCCGCATGTATCTCGACGCCTTCCGCCGGAACTTCGGCGACGGCGCGCTGCCGCTCTACGCCGGGAAAGCCGCCTCCTTCAAGCAGATGTACCGCATTATGGCCTCCGAGGGCATGGGCGTGGAGGCCGTCTCGATCGGGGAGATCTACACCGCCCTGTCGGCGGGCTACCCCGTGGAGCGCGTATACTTCCACGGCGACGGCAAAACCGAGGCCGATGTCCGCTTCGCGATGGAGGTGGGCGTGGGCTGCTTTGTGGTGGACAACGAGAACGAGCTGCGGCTCGTGAACGCGGAGGCGCTGCGCCGCGGCAGGCGGCAGAAGGTGCTGCTGCGCATCACGCCGGGCATCGACCCGCACACCTACGAGGCCATCAACACCGGGACGGTGGACGTGAAGTTCGGCGTACCGCTGGAAACCGGACAGGCCTTCGCCTTCGTGCAGGAGGCTCTGCTCCTTCCCGGGCTGGAGGTGGCCGGGCTCCATTGCCATGTGGGCTCCCAGGTCTTTGACGAGGACGTGTTCGAGCGCACACTCGATATCATGGTGGGCTTCATGTCCTCGCTGTACCGGACGCTCGGATTCGTGACGCGGGAGCTGGACGTGGGCGGCGGCTACGGCGTACGCTATGTGGAACAGGACAAGCAGGCCGACATCCCCGGCCGCATCGCCGCGGTCGCTGCGCATCTCAAGCAGCTCTGCGCCGACGCCGGGCTTCCCCTCCCCTTCTTCCTGATGGAGCCGGGGCGCAGCATCGTGGCCGACGCGGGAATGACGGTCTACACCGTCTCCACCGTCAAGCACATCCCCGGCTTCAAGCGCTACGCGATCGTGGACGGCGGCATGGCGGATAATCCCCGCTACTGCCTCTACCGGGCGCAGTACACCGTGCTGAACGCGGACCGCGAGGCTGCGGACACGGCCGTATTTGATCTTGCAGGGCGCTGCTGCGAGAGCGGGGACATCATCCAGCCCGCCGTAACGCTGGCAAAGGACACCGCGCCCGGCGACCGGATCGCCGTGTGTACCACGGGCGCCTACAACTATTCCATGTCCTCCAACTACAACCGCCTCGGCCGTCCGCCGGTGGTGATGCTGCGCGGCGGCGAGAGCTACACCGCCGTTCTGCGCGAGAGCGTGGAGGATATCTGCGCGCTGGATTTGTAAGCCACGTTTACACTTTGGTCATTGTATCTGCACCCCGATTGCGGTATAATATACAAAAATACAAATGACCGGCGAAGGAGGGTATCCCATGAAGAAGTATAAACTGATCGCCCCGCTGGCGCTGGGCGCCGCCGCGGCGCTGGCCGCGGGTGTCGCCGCGCTGCTGAAGAAGCCGGCGGAAGCCGCTGAATCCGCCGCAGCCCCCGCGCCCAAAACGCCCGCCGTGCCGAAGCACCGCTGTGTCGGCAGTTACAGCTTCATCTCCGGCTTTCAGAACGCCGTGACCGTGGAGATGGAGATGGACTATGACAGTGAGAAATACAGCTTTGTCGTGATCGAAGACGAGTTTCCCAGCTATTCGGGCGACTCCCACGTCGCCGTCGTCTACGGCGAGGACTTCAACATGCAGCTCGAGTACGCCGCCTACTACAAGGGCGAGGATTTCGCCGGGCACGTGAAAACGCTGGGCGAAAAGTACCAGGGTATCGCGCCCGTGCGCTTCGGCGGCGTCGAGGGCATCCGCTTCATCGACGGCGACAACGTCTGTCTGGCGCTGCCCATCCCCAACGACGCCAGCAGCTTCCTGCTGGTCACGCTGATGAAGAACCCGGGATATGACGAGGACGTCTCCACGCTCCCCGACCACCCCGACCTGCGCTATATGCTGGGTACCCTGCGCTTCACGCTCCACTGAGCCGTCCTGTTCACCCCGGTCCCTCCGCCGCGGCGGAGGGACCGTTTTTATTTAAAATTTTGAAAATTTTTTCTTGACAAAGCCGGCCTTATCCTGCATGATAGTCCTATCCCATACAACGAGGTACAGACAATGGATATCTTCACCAAATGCGAGAAATTTACCGCCGCGGACGAGCTGCGGCAGCAGGATCTCTTCCCCTACTTCCGGGAGCTTCAGTCCCGGCAGGACACCGAGGTCATCATGGAGGGGCAGCGGCGTATCATGCTCGGCTCCAACAACTATCTGGGGCTGACCACCGTGCCGGAGATCGTGAACGCCGCCAAAGCCGCGCTTGACGAATACGGCACCGGCTGCTCCGGCTCCCGGCTGCTCAACGGCACGCTGATCCTGCATCAGCAGTTTGAGAAAGAGATGGCCGCCTTCCTCGGCAAGGACGACGTGGTCACCTTTTCCACCGGCTTCCAGTCCAACCTCGGCATTATCAGCGCCATCGTCGGCCGCGGGGACTACGTGATCTGCGACAAGGAGAACCACGCTTCGATCTACGACGGCTGCAAGCTCAGCTACGGCAAGATGCTGCGCTATAACCACGCCGACATGGACGGGCTTGAGGCGCAGCTGAAAAAGGTGCCGGAGAGCGCCGGCGCGCTGATCGTCACGGACGGCGTGTTCTCGATGGGCGGCGATATCGCGAAGCTGCCCGAGATCGTGGCGCTTGCCAAACGCTACGGGGCGCGCGTCATGGTGGACGACGCCCACGCGCTCGGCGTGATCGGCCGCGGCGGCCGCGGTACCGCGAGCTACTTCGGGCTGGAGGACGAGGTGGACATCTACATGGGCACCTTCTCCAAGTCCCTCGCCTCCCTGGGCGGTTACATGGCGGCCAGCGCGAAGGTGGCCGATTACGTGCGCTGCAATTCGCGGCCGTACATCTTCTCCGCCTCCGTCCCGCCCGCCTGCATCGCGGTGGCGACCGCTTCCCTGCGTTATCTGATTGCCCATCCCGAGCGGGTCGACCGGCTGCAGGCCATCGCCCAGTACATGCGCGAGCAGCTGCTGGCCCGGGGCGTGAGCATCCGCGTGGCCAAGACGCCCATCATCCCCATCTACACCTATGATATGCTGCGCACGCTGCAGGTACAGAAGGAGCTGTACGAGCGCGGGGTGTACGTCAACGCCTCCCTGCCCCCCGCCACGGCGCCCAACGAGTGCCTGCTCCGCTGCAGCCTGATGGCGACGCACACGGAGGCCCAGGTGGACGAGGCGGTGTCGATCATTGCGGACGTGCTGTCGCGTCACCGGCTGGAGCCGAAAGAAGCGTAAACAAGGACCGGAGCTGTGAAGCAAGCCTTTCTTCACAGCTCCGGTTTTTCAATTTGATATTCGCCCGTCAGGCGTGTCCTCCCCCACAGAAGGGTCTGGCCGCCGATGGGATCGCTCTCCACGCGCAGGCAGCCGCCCGGCTCCCGCAGCGCGAGGCTGACCGGCGCGCCGCTTTTCGCGGCGAGCGCCATGCCCGCGGCGGCGCTTCCGCTGGCGCAGGCCTTCTCCCAGAATACCGTCCCGCTGCCGGGGATGTACACCAGCGGGGTAAGCGCGTCTCCGTCGAGGAACATGAGCCCCAGGCCCTGCGCCAGCAGCGTTTCACAGAAGGCGCGGACGGCCCGCTCCGCCTCGCCCCGGTTGCCGAGAAGCGAGAAAAAGGGAGATTCCGGCGTGATGACGAGATGGGAGATCCCCTGCATCCGGACCGTCGGAAGCGTCCCCCGCAGCGTGCCGAAGGCGTAGGGAAGCTCCCGGACGCTGAGCGCCGCGGGCATACGGACCCCGGCGGAAAAGCCGCCGTCCTCCTCCCGCCGCAGGCGCACCTCGACCGGCCCCGCCGCTCCGGAGACGCGAAGGAACACCGCCGGCGTGCCGCGTCCGGTGCGAAGCCGGAAGAGCGCGGCGGCGCTCATGCTCGCGTTGCCGCAGAACTCGCCCCCCGCCATGCGCAGCACGGGCCCGTCTTCCGAAAAACGCACAAAGCCCACCTGCTCCACCTCGGGATGCCTTCGCATCAGCAGCGCGCCGACGGCTGGCTGCTCGCAGGCCGGCGTCTCGCTCTCCACGAGCGCGGTGATATTCCCCGTGGGGTCAAAGATGCTGTATCGAAGCTTCCCCATCGTTCAGCGCTCGAACACCCGCAGAAACTGCTTCGTTCTCTCCTCCCTGGGGTTTTCGAAGACCTCGACCGGGTCGCCCTGCTCCACGATCACGCCGCCGGCCATGAAGATGACGCGGTTGCTGACCGCCTTGGCAAAGGGCATCTCGTGCGTGACGACCACCATGGTCATCTTCTCCTCGGCAAGCTGCCGGATGACCTTGAGCACCTCGCCCGTCAGCTCCGGATCGAGCGCCGAGGTGGGCTCGTCAAAGTAGAGGATCTCCGGCTTCATCGCGAGCGCGCGGGCTATGGCCACGCGCTGCTGCTGGCCGCCGGAGAGCTGGTAGGGATAGGCCTTTTCCTTCCCCTCCAGACCCATCTTCCGCAAAAGGGAATTGGCCCGTTCGTATACCTCGTCCCTGTCCTCCCCGTGCAGGATCGGAGCCTCGGAGATGTTCCTGAGCACCGAATAGTGGGGGAAGAGCTGGAAATTCTGGAATACCAGCCCAAAACGCGTGCGGAAGCGGTTCAGCTCCGCCCGCGGGGCGTAGACGCCGTCCTTCACGGCGTAATTCCCGTCGTAGAGGATATCCCCGCCGTCGGCCCGCTCCAGGAAGGACGCGCAGCGCAGCAGCGTGGATTTGCCCGAGCCGGAGGGCCCGATAATGGAGATAACGTTCCCCCGCTCGACGGAGAGGGAGATGTCTGTCAGCACGGGCAGCTCGCCGAAGGCCTTCTGCAGAGAGCGGATGCTGAGGATGCTGGGCGTCGCGCCGTTCCTCTTTTCGTCTGCCATTTCGTTCCCCCTCACCGATAGTAATCCAGCCGCTTCTCCACCCGGCCCATCACATAGTCGACGATCACATTGAACAGATAATAGAACACGCCGGCCACAATAAAGGGCAGGAAGCTGGTCTGGGAATTTGCGATCTGTTTGCCGATGGTAAACATCTCCTGATACGAGACCGTAAAGGCCATCGAGGTATCCTTGACCAACGTGACGACCTCATTGGTGACGCTGGGCAGGATACGCTTGATCACCTGGGGCAGGATGATGCGCAGGAAGGTCTGGAATTTCGTGTAGCCCAGCACCTCCGCCGCCTCATACTGGCCGACCGGGATGGACTCGATGCCGCCGCGGTAGATCTCCGCGAAGTAGGCCGCGTAGTTGATGGAAAAGGCCACCACCACCGGGATCAGCTTGTTGCGCGCCACGGTAGCCCCGAACAGGTAGTAGGGGCCGTAGGTGACCGCCAGCAGCTGCAGCATCAGAGGCGTGCCGCGCAGCACCGTGATCACGCCGCGCGTGACCGCGGAGACGACTTTGGCCTTGCTCATGCGCAGCAGCGCCACGATCATGCCCAGCGGCAGGGAAAACAGAAGCGTCAGGAAAAAGATGGCGCAGGTCTTGCCCAGGCCCTCGCTCATCTTGACGATCATGGTCATCAGCGACATATGGAAACCTCAATTGACACAGTAGTTGATACGGAAGCGGCCTGCTCAGGCGCGCGTCTGTTTGAAAAAGAGTTAGGCGAGTTCGTAAACGGATACGAATTCGCCTATTACTCTCGTCGATCATTCGAAGCGGCCGCCGCCCTTGCGGCAGCAAATCACTTGTTCAGGAAGATCAGGTTGTTGACGATCGCGGAATACTTGGGGTTGGAAGCGATCTCGGCATAAGCGCCGCTGTCCACCAGAGCCTGCACGGCCGCGTCGATCTGCGCGCAGAGCTCGCCGTCGCCGGAACGGAAGGCGATGCCGTACTGCTCGGCGCCGAGGCTCTCGTTGATGACCGTAAGGCCGTCGTGCTCGGCGACATAGCTCTCAGCCACGGGCAGATCCACAAACACCGCGTCCACGGCGCCGCCCTCAAGCTCCGTAAAGCACTTGAGGAAGCTGTCGCAGGTCAGGATGCTGTCAAAGGTGGCAGCCAGATCCGCAAGGCTGTCGTTCAGCAGGGCCTCGCCGGAGGTGCCGAGCTGCACCGCCACGACCTTTCCGGCCAGATCCGCCGAGGAGGCATAGCCGCTGTCCGTCTTCACCACGAGCACCTGCGAGTTGTCATAGTAGGGTTTGGAGATCACGTAGCCGGCTTCTTCCATCGTGTCAAGGATCGTCATGCCGGACCAGATGCAGTCGCACTCCATGGAGTCGAGCTGCACGAGCTTCTCGTCCCAGTTCACGGGGAAGATCTTCAGCTCCCAGCCCAGAGAATCGCAGACCGCCTTGCAGACCTCCACGTCAAAGCCGGTGTAGCCGCCGTCGTCCCCCAGATAGCTGAAGGGGGGATATTCCGGGTCGATGCCCATGATGAGGCTGGTCCTCTTCTGCGCGGAAGCGGCCTGATTGCCACAGGCGCACAGGGCCAGCAGCAGCGCCGCAGCCATCAGCATTGCAAGTATCTTTTTCATGTTGTCGTCCTCCCAGTTGATTTTTACCTCAGCATGATAACACATTAGCACGATAAAGCAAGTGTTTTTCTTCGTTTCGTTGTGCAAATTTCGCACAATGGACATTCCGGGCGAATTGTCTCTTTAATTCCTACTAAAATTATAGTAGAATAAAGTCAGTGCAGAGAACGGGAGGACGCATATGAACATTACCAGTAAAGGCCGCTACGCGCTGCGCGTAATGCTCGATCTTGCCCAGCACCGGGAGGAGGGCTTCGTGTCCCTCAAAACCGTGGCGGAGCGGCAGGGGATCTCCATGAAATATCTGGAGATGATCGTGGGCTGCCTGAAAAAGGCGGAGCTTCTGGACAGCACGCGCGGCAAGGAGGGCGGCTACCGCCTCAACCGGGACAGCGCGGATTACAGCGTGGGCGAGATCCTGCGCTCCATCGAGGACAACCTGGCCCCCGTCTCCTGCATCAGGGACGGCGTCGTCCAATGCGACCACGCGTCCGCCTGCATGACCGTGCCCATGTGGAAGGAGCTGGACGATATCACCAACGCCTATCTCGACAAGGTCACGCTCCTGGATCTGCTGACGGGCGACAAGTGGAAAGCGGTTGACAAAGGCTGATCCTGTGATATAATTCCCAGTGGAACAATAGGAAATAAAAACTGCAGATAGAAAGGAAGACCCCCTATGTTTGTTTACGCCGACAACGCGGCGACCACCAGCGTATCCAAAACCGCGCTGGAGGCCATGCTGCCGTACCTGACGCAGAACTACGGCAACCCCTCCAGTCTTTACTCCTTCGGCCAGAAGGCCGCCGAGGCGCTGCAGAGCGCCCGTGAGACCGTGGCCGGATGCATCAACGCCGATCCCCGGGAGATCCTCTTCACCTCCGGCGGCTCCGAGGCGGACAACCAGGCCATCGTCTCCGCGGCGAAGCTGGGCGCCCGCAAGGGCAGGAAGCATCTGATCTCCACCCGCTTCGAGCATCACGCCGTGCTGCATACGCTCGCCAAGCTGGAGAAGGAGGGCTTCGAGGTCACGCTGCTCGATCCCCATGCCGACGGCGTCATCCGCCTGGAGGACGTCGAGGCCGCCATCCGGCCGGACACCGCGCTTGTGACCGTGATGTTCGCCAACAACGAGATCGGCACCGTGCAGCCCATCGCGGAGATCGGCGCGCTCTGCCGCAGCAGGGGCGTCCCCTTCCATACCGACGCCGTGCAGGCAGCGGGGCATATGCCCATCGACGTGAAGGCCATGAACATCGACATGCTCTCCATGTCCGGCCACAAGTTCCACGCGCCGAAGGGCGTGGGCGTGCTGTACGCACGGCGCGGCATGGTGCTCACCAACCTCATCGAGGGCGGCGCCCAGGAGCGCGGCAAGCGCGCCGGCACCGAAAACGTAGCCGGCATCGTGGCGCTGGCCGCGGCGCTGAAGGAGTCCTGCGAGCACATGGAGGAGAACACCGCCAGGATCCTCCCCATGCGCGACAAGCTCTTTGCGGAGCTTGCGAAGATCCCCCACAGCAAAATCAACGGCAGCCTTGCGCATCATGTGCCCGGCACGGTGAATATGTGCTTTGAGGGCATCGAGGGCGAAAGCCTTCTGCTCCTGCTGGACGATAACGGCATCTGTGCCTCCTCCGGCAGCGCCTGCACCTCCGGCTCGCTCGACCCGAGCCACGTGCTGCTGTCCATCGGGCTGCCCCACGAGGTCGCCCACGGCTCCCTGCGCCTGTCCATCGGCGAGTACAACACCATGGAGGAGATCGACCACATCATTGAGACCGTTCCCAAGGTTGTGGCCTATCTGCGCGGCATGTCCCCGGTCTGGGACGAGCTGCAGAAGGGACAGCGTCAGCATCTGATCTGAGCAAAATCAATGTTTCATATTCATTTGCCTTCCCCCGATACGGGGAGGCGGCCCGCAGGGCCGGAGGGGTTGTCACCTTCCAAATAAGGAAAAGGAGAAAGCAAATCATGGCACTTTACAGTGAAAAAGTTATGGATCATTTCCGCAATCCCCGCAACGTCGGCCAGATCGACGACGCCGACGGCATCGGCGAGGTCGGCAATGCCAAGTGCGGCGACATCATGCGCATGTATATCAAGGTGGATGAAAACCGCACCATCACCGACATCAAGTTCAACACCTTCGGCTGCGGCTCGGCCATTGCCACAAGCTCCATGGCCACCGAGATGATCAAGGGCAAGACCATCGACGAGGCGCTCGCGCTCTCGAACAAGGCGGTCGTCGAGGCGCTGGACGGGCTGCCCACGCACAAGATCCACTGCAGCGTGCTGGCCGAGCAGGCCGTGCGCGCCGCCGTCAAGGACTACTACGACCGCAAAGGCATCGCCTACGATCCCGCGGACTTCCGGGAGATGGACGAGGAGGAGCTGCACGAGCACTGCGGACTCTGATTGTCTCGCCGCCAGGCAAAGCACGGCGGGAACGTATCGCACGGATACGTTCCCGCCGTGTTTCTATTATACGGATACCCGACAGAAAGCAGGCAAAGATTTGCGAGACCGGATTGCGCCGGACAAGGCGGACTCCGCAGAGCACAAGGGAGAGTTATGGTCAGGGAGCCCAACGCAGGCTGGCACCGTTCCGGCCGCAAAGATCGTCTTGTTCTTATTGGGTACCCGTATGATTCTGCCGCGGCGCGAAAACGCCGTTATCAGGCGCGGGGAAGCCCGCAAAAGCCGTCTGCCTCCTGCTGCGCGTCAGGTCAAGGAACTGAAATACGCATTTGCCGCCTGGTTGTAGAGATAGAGCGCCTTGGCCAGATTGACCATGTCGTTGTTTGTGCTGACCTGCAGGATCTGGTAGGCATAGCTCAGGGCGCTGAAGCGGAAGGCGTAGGTCTCGCTGCCGCACTTGACCGTGTAGGCGTGGGGGGTATCCAGATCCTTCGCCGCGATGTTCGGCAGCGCCACATAGTAGCGGTTCGCGGAGGAATAGACCGCCGTCGCCGTCTTGCTGTCGACCGTAAAGCTGTAATTGCCGATCACCTGTCCCGATTTGAGTGTGAAGTACTGGCGCAGGGTGTTGTCGGACTTGAACATGACCGAGGCCGTATGCAGCTCCATCCCGGAAGTTTTTTCCGACTCATAGACCGGCGCGAAATCGTTCAGCTGCGTGAGCTTCACGGCCGTGACCTCATCGGCCACCGTGAGCCCGTCGGCCTTGTAGCCGAAATAGAGCTGGGCGGCGGTGCCGTAGTTCTCGGCCGCCCGGGCGAGCGCGACCATCTTGGGATTGGTGCTCGTCTGCTGCGACTTCTGGAGATAGGACATGACCGAGGAGGTATAGCCCGTGCCGGTGATCTCCTTATCCTTGACGTAGAGCGGGACGGGATTGCTGTTGCCGTAATAGAGCCGGAGCGTCGCCACCTCGCGCATCTCCTTGGCGACCACGGGCAGGCTGAACACATGGCAGTTCACGCCGCCGACGGCGTTGATGCGCGCCGCGGAGAGCTTGAGCTTCGTGTCCGTGTTCTTGAAGTTGATGATCACATAGGCGTTCGCGTCCTGCTTAACCTGCTCGGAGAGCTTCAGGTAGAAATTCAGCTTCAGCTCACCCTTGAAGGTGACGCTGTCCGCGTAGGCGTAGGAGACGTCGCCCTCCTCCCAAACGGCGTAGAGGGTGGTATTTTCGGTAAGCGCGAGGCTGCCGCCGGGCTGGCATTCCGCCGCCGCAGCGTCGGCCGCTTTCGCCCAGCCGGTGAAGCGGAAGCCGTTCTTCGTCGGCTGTTCGGTGCTGAGCGTGATCGCCACGCCGTAGCGTCCGGTCTGTTCGGCGATGCTGCCGCTGCCGCCGTTCGCGTCGTAGCGCAGGCTGAACTCCTTCAGCTTCCAAACGGCGTAGAGGGTGGTTTCCTCCGTAACCGTCAGGCTGCCGCCGGGCTGGTACTCCGCCGCCGCAGCGTCGGCCGTTTTCGCCCAGCCCTCGAAGCTGCTGCCTTCCTTCGTCGGCTCCTCGCTGCTGAGCGTGACCGTCTCGCCGTAGCGGACGGTCCGGCCCGCGATGCTGCCGCTGCCGCCGTTTGCGTCGTAGCGCAGGCTGAACTCCTTCAGCTTCCAAACGGCGTAGAGGGTAAGATCCCCGGTGACCGTCAGGCTGCCGCCGGGCCGGTACTCCGCCGCCGCAGCGTCGGCCGTTTTCGCCCAGCCCTCGAAGCTGCTGCCTTCCTTCGTCGGCTCCTCGCTGCCGAGCGTGACCGTTTCGCCGTAGCGGACGGTCCGGCCCGCAAGGCTGCCGCTGCCGCCGTTTGCATCATAGCGCAGGCTGAACTCCTTCAGTGTGAGGAGCCAGTAGCCGTTCTTGTCCTTATCGGTGAGGAACACGTTCGCCGGCAGGCCGGAGACCTGCGCGAAGGGATCCTCCGCATCGTTGGAGACGCGCAGCGTACCGCTGCCCGTGTAGCCGCCGGTAAAGGTTCCGGTCACGTCCTTGGCCAGCGTCAGCACGCCGCTGTTCACGATCCTGCCGGGTGCGGTAAAGGACTGGTACACCGTGAGATTGCCGATATTCGTGAGCGTCACGCCCTCGCCGGGGGCGACGGAATAGCCCGCGTCCACGATCACGCGGCTGTTTTTCGGCATCGTCAGGTCGGCGCTGAGCGTGATCGCGGCCTTCGGATAGATGCGGTGAAGCACTGCGCCGTCCTTGTCTGCCGCGGCAATTTCACAGGCGCTGCGCAGCGAGCTCTCATCGGCGGCCGTATGCTCCACGTTGTAGTAACCGCCGCCGGTCTTCATCCTGGACGTGCGCCGGAACGCGGGGTCCGCGAAATACGCGCTGCCGCCCTTCTCGACCGTCAGGCTGCCCGAGACGCTCAGGGGCGCCGACGCGGCCGTCAGCCGCAGCGTTCCGCCGACGCTCATCGTGCCGGCGATCTCCGCCTTCTGCGCCGTCACGCTGCCGCCGGCGGCGACGGTCAGCACAGCGCCGTCCGCCACCGTGAGCGTCCCCTCCGCGAGCGTGAAGCTCACGCCCCTGGGGATCGTCACGTCCTTGCTCACGAGGAAGCTGCCCGTGCCGGGATAGCGGATCTTCGTCACGCCGTTGGCCAGATCCTCCAGCAGCTCGTCCACCGTCGTCACGATGCCGGGCGTCCGGGGGGCGGGCGGCTCATAGGCTGTTGCGGAGACCGTGAGCTCTTCGTCGGAGAAGATGGCGCGGGTCTTGTCGTCGTACTGGTAGCGGATCGCCTTGGATTTGACGGAAAAGGCATAGCCGTCCTCCACGCTGCCACTGCTGCAGCTTGCGAGGAAGAGCCCGTCCGGGTAACCCACGGAGCCGGCGTCACAGTTGGTCACGTCCACCAGATAGATCCTGCCGTCCTCCATGCGCACGAGGTCCCACATATGGGACCCGGCGCCCGTGCCGCCGCTCATGGTTCCGGTCACGCAATAGACCGTCACCGGGCCGCTGAACGTCGTCCGGTCGCAGAGGTACTGGAAGGCCTTGGCATAGCCCTCGCATACCACATTGGTAAGGGGGTCTTCATCAAAGACCGAGATGATCTGCCAGGGGTCGCCGTAGGCGCTGCCGTTGTTGAGCGCGGCATCGTCGTAGCTGACCGCGTCGCAGATACGGGTCCGGTAGCCCTTCAGCTTCTCCAGATCGCTGCAGCCCTCGAACTGCGCAACGATGGCCGCCGCGTTGGCAACGGCCTTGCTGATCCGCTCGCCCTGGCTGCCGTCCACGCCGCAGAGATAGCGGGTAAGGCTCCCGTCCGCGTTGGTGATATCCACATAGGTCTCGTCGGAATAGCTCGCGATGACGGCAAAGGTAAAGACCATGGAGCCGGCGATCCGGATCCTGTCCGCGTTGCCGGCAAAGCTGTAGGACTTGAGCGCGGTGCCCACGGTCTTGTCATACCAGTACATCTCATAGGGGCAGGCGCTCTGCAGGCTGTTGACCACGCGGCGCAGCTCGAAGCCCAGCTGCGCGTTCACCGCGGCCATGGCCTCGGCGGTATAGGTCTTTTTGCCGTCCGCGTCTTCGGTGACCAGAGTCTCCAGCCCCAGCTCCTCCGCCGTCCAGGAGTTTTTCTCCAGGTTCAGCTCCTCTACGCTGATCGTGAACACGGAAGAGCTGACCGACCCGGCGGCCACGGCGGCGACCTTATCCTTCAGGATGCCGTATACGGTGCTGTTGATGCCCGTCAGGCTGGCCGCCGGATCGCGGACCGCGCGCAGGCGCATCCGGTTTGCGGAGCTCCTGTAGGAATCCAGCTGCTTCCGGGCATAGGCGTCGAGCAGCACATCGTCCCCCTCGGCCGCGCCGGGAACGTAGATCTCCACCGCCTGTTCGACAGAGAGCGCAAGCTCCTCCTCAGAGTCGTCGTTCTCCCTGCCCTCTTCCCGGCTCTCCCCGGTCTGCTGGAGCTCGCCGTCCGTCTTTTCCTCCGGCTCCTGCTCCTGGGCCCGCTCCGCCGGTTCCCCGGCGTCGGCCGTCTGCCCGCCGGGCTGCTCCTCCTTCGCCGCATCGTCCGCGGCGTCTCCCGCCGCTTCGGACGTGCCCGCCCCCTCCGGCTCGCCGGTCTCTTCGGGCGTGCCCGTCTCCTCCGGTAGGCCGGTTTCTTCCGGCTCCGCAGGGGCGTCGGCTGTCTCCCGGGCGTCAGCGTCCTCGGCCGGCTCGGATACGGCAGCCGGCTCCGGCAGCTCCGCCGGCTCCGCGGCAAGCGCCGCCGACGGCAGCAGGGACGCAAAGAGCACAAGGCTCAGCAGCAGAGACAGGATCTTTTGCATTCTTTTCATGTATATACTCACCTTTATCGAAGTGTGATGACAGCAATAACGATACAGAGTAATTATATCTCACAACGCCGCTGTCTGTCAATCGTCCGCGGGACATTCTGTCACACATTTGTAACCAAACCGGGTCTGACAAATTTTATCCCCGCCCTGTGCTACGATAGCGCCATGCAAGTGATCTATCTGGATTCCCTGTTCCTGCTGAACCTGTTGGCGGACTATCTGCTGTGCCTGTGCGCGGGACGGCTGTGCGCACTGGTGCTGCGCCGCGGCCGCTATCTGTCGGCGGCCCTGTTCGGCGCCGCCTACGCCGCGGCCGTTTTTCTGCCGGGAATGTCCTTCCTCTCCCTCCCGGCGGCCAGGCTTGCGGCGGGGATCGTCATGGGCCTCGTCGCCTTCGGGCGGGAACGGCAGCCGTTGAAATGCACGGCGGTCCTGCTGCTGGTCAGCGCGGCCTTCGGCGGCGCGCTCTGGGCGGTCTCGCTCTCGCTCGGCGGCGGTTACAGCGGCGCGGGCGCGGTCCTGTCCCTGCCCGCGCTCGGTCTGAGCTTTGCCGTCATCTACGCGCTGCTCGCGCTGCTGCTGCGGGCCAGGCGGCTTCTCACCGAACGCAGGCGCGTTCTGGTCAGCGTACGCTTTCTCGGCCGGGAGGCCGCCTTCCCCGCGCTGGTAGACACGGGCAACGCCCTCTCCGACCCGCTCACCGGGCGGCACGTGCTGGTCGCCTGCCCCCACGCGCTGCGCCCGCTCTTTTGCCAGCACAGCGCGCTCTTCGAGCAGCTGCCGCCGGTGGAGCTGCTGGAGGCGCTCGGACACGTCCCGGAGCTGAAGGGCCGCTTCCGCCTGCTGCCCTACTCCAACCTCAGCGGAAGCGGCGTGCTGCCGGTTTTCCGGCCGGAATCGCTGCTGCTGGACGGCGAGCGCGCGGAGGATCTGCTGATCGCCGTTTCCCCGCAGGCGGCAGGGGACGGTTTCGAGGCCCTGCTGTAAGAAAGCTCTGACAGAACGCTGCTTCGCGTCCTGTCAGAGCTTCGTAACGGGGAGGCGCTCTCCCTCCCCCCTATCTGTGTTCCCTTCAGGAGGTATCTTATGTTATGTAAACCACAAATCCTGTTTCTCCGCGAGCAGCTCCTGCGTATCCTGGGGATCCGTCCGCCCTCGGTATTCTACATCGGCGGGAGCGACACGCTCCCCCCTCCCCTGGGCCGGAGCGAAGAGGACGCCGCCGTGGAGGCGCTCTCGGCCGGGGACGAGGCGGCGCGAAGGAAGCTGATCGAACATAATCTGCGGCTGGTGGTGTTCATCGCCAAGCGCTTCGAAAACACCGGCATCAATATCGAGGATCTGATCTCCATCGGCACGATCGGGCTGATCAAGGCGGTCAACACCTTCCAGTCCGGCAAGAACATCAAGCTCGCCACCTATGCGTCCCGCTGCATCGAGAACGAGATCCTGATGCATCTGCGCAAGGTGAGCTCCCAGCGCGGGGAGCTGAGCTTTGACGAGCCGCTCAACACGGATTGGGACGGCAACGAGCTCCTGCTCTCCGACATTCTGGGCACCGACGCCGACGAGGTCTCGCGTCCGCTGGAGGACGACGCGGAGGTATCCATGCTGATGGCGGCGCTCTCCACGCTGGAGGAGAGGGACCGGCAGATCATCCGCATGCGCTTCGGCCTGCCCTCCGGCCGCGAATACACGCAGAAGGAGGTGGCGGACGCGATGGGGATCTCCCAGAGCTACATCAGCCGTCTGGAAAAACGGATCATCGACCGTCTGCGCAAAGAAATGCTGCGGCAGATGCAGGTGTGAGAAGCGCCCGGCCGACGCGGGCAGATCCTCCGGTTTTCTCCGCGCGGCCTTACTTCACCAGGTTCACGACCCATCTGCCGCTGCGCACGAGGCAGAAGCCCAGCACGCACTTGATGAGCGCCAGGGACTCGACGACGACGTACATGGGCAGGATCGGCATCGCGGTAAAGCGGGAGAGGAAGAAGGCCGCCGGAATGGAAACCAGCCAGGTAAAGAGGCTGTCAAAGACGAAGGTGATCACGGTTTTGCCGCCGGAGCGCAGCGTGAAGTAGCAGGAGCTGGCATAGGCGTGCACAGGCATCAGCGCCGCGCCCACCAGCAGAAGCCGCACCGCGAGCGCCTTCACGCCCGGCGTGGTGTTGTACAGATCGGGCAGCAGCGGCGCGGCCAGCGCCATCAGGCCGCCCACCACGAGGCTCTGCGCCACGGAAAAGGCGAGCAGCTTCCGGTCGTCCTCCCGGGCCTTCTCCAGCTCGCCCGCGCCCAGAAGCTGGCCGATGAGGATGGCGATGGCGTCGCCCATGGCGATGAAGGCGCAGAAGAAGAGGTTGGAGATCGTCGAGGAGATGTTGAAGGCGGAGACGACCTCGAGCCCGCGCAGCGAGTAACACTGGTTGAGCGTGGTCATGCCGCCGGACCAGAGCAGCTCATTGAGAAGCAGCGGCAGGCCCATGGCCGCAATCTGTCGGAAAAGCGCGCCGTTCACCCGCAGCGAACGGAACGCGCCCTCCACATAGGGGCAGCGATCCCGGTGCCGGTAAGGCCAGATCATCACGATGCCGCACTCCACAAAGCGGGCCAGCACCGTCGCCCACGCAGCGCCCACCACGCCCATGGCCGGAACGCCGAGCTTGCCGAAGATGAAGACGTAGTTGAACACGAGGTTGACGAAGACCGCGATGATCCCCGCCTTCATGGGCAGTACGGTCTCCCCCGCCTGCCGCATCGTGCTCGAATAGATCTGGCCGGCGGCGAAGGGCACGAGCTGCCAGAGCATCACGGCCAGATAGTCCCTGCCGTAGCGGAGCGTGGCGGCCAGATCGAGCCCCTCCTCACCCTCGTGCAGAAACAGGCTGATCAGGTCGCCGCCGAAGCGGAGCAGCACGCCGCCGAACAGCAGCACCGCGCCCGCCGCCACAAAGAGCTTGACGCGCATGGTCTGGCGCACGCCCTCCTGGTCGCCCTTGCCGAAGAACTGCGCGGTAAAAATGCCGGGGCCGGCCAGGCCGCCGAAGACGCAGAGGTTGAACACGAAGAGGAGCTGGTTGACGATGGCCACGCCGGACATGGGCTCCGTGCCCACCTGTCCGACCATGACGTTATCCAGCAGGCTCACAAAGTTCGTGATGAGGTTTTGAAGGAAGATCGGAATCATCACCGTAAAAAGCTTCCGGTAAAAGGCTTTGTTCCCGATGTATCTGTTCATGAGAAGCACCCGTTCCTTGGAATATGGAATCCGCGTCATTCTACACGATATGCGCGGAAAAAGCAAGCCTCTCCGCCCTGACGCGGCTCTCAAGGACAAAGCCTCCGGCAAAAACGGCCGGAGGCTTTGTCTGTCCGCTTCTTTCGCGGCGGGCGCTCAGAAAACGTCCCAGTGGGGATTCAGATACTGGTCGTTGCGCGAGATGTGCAGCACCAGGCGGTAGGCCGTGATGAACATGGCCAGCACAAACACGACGAACACGGCGCTCAGCGCCTCGGTCTGCCGGACGGCGATGAAATCGTACAGTCCGTGGAGGATCGCCGGGACCAGCACCGCCATCCTGCGGCAGCGGCCCGAACGCTTCGGATCGCCCTGCAGATCGCGGCGCTTGGCCGAGCCGTACCACGCGCCCATGAACACGCCGAAGCAGGCATGTCCCGGCACGGCGGTCAGCGCTCTGGCCACGGCGGCGCCGATGCCGTACTGCATCACGTAGCCGATGTTCTCCCAAAGCGCAAAGCCAAGCGAGACGGACACGGCGTAGACCACGCCGTCAAAAAGGCAGTTGAACTCCGGCGAGCGCCAGGTGCGGTTCTTGAGCAGGAGGTACTTGAAGCCCTCCTCCGCAAAGGCCACGATGCCGAAATACATGATGAGATCGTAGGGAAGCGTCCCCTCCGAATAAAAGCAGGAAAGCACAATATCGCCGATCTGCTCGGTCAGCGAGGCGAGCAGCGTCGAGAGTATCCCCAGCACCACGAGCTTCAGGATGAGACCGACCGGCTCTTTTTCCAGCCGGTCCGCCCGGTAGACTTTGAACAGCAGCCAGATCGCGGGAACGATCGCCGCTGCGATCAGCACAGTTTCCATGATGTCATCCCTCCACGCGGATACGTTTGACCAGGATCCCCGCCAGAAGCCCGATCACGATGCCGGCGAGCGTGCCGCTGAGCACCAGGAAGGGCAGGTAGTAGCGGATCACGTCGGTCTGCAGCAGCAGGCAGGCCATCGCGATCTGCCCGACGTTGTGCAGCACGCCGCCCGCCACGCTCACCGCGATCTCCGAAAACAGCCCCGTCTTTTTCAGCGCGGCCATGCTGATCAGGCTCAGCACCGCGCCCGCCAGGCTGTAAAAGAGGCTGGCGAAGCTGCCGAACAGGATCGAGACCAGAAAGACGCGGATCAGCGAGATCAGCGCGGCCTCCTTCCAGCCCAGCTGATAGAGCACGAACACCACCGCGATGTTGGCCAGCCCCATCTTCACGCCGGGGATGGACACGAACGCGGGGATCTGGCTCTCCACGAAGGACAGGATCATGGCCAGCGCGATCGCAAGCGCCATGACCGTCACTTTCTTTGTCCTCATGCCGCCGCCCTCATCCGAAGATGTCCACGCCGCCGTCATCTCCGCCTTCCACGGTGACGATCAGCTGGTTGGGCAGGCAGACGATCAACTGACCGTCCAGATGGATCTTACCCATATGCACACAGATTTTATCCGGGCAGGTAGCCTCGGACAGATACGCGAAGCCATCCTCGATCACGAGCGTGTTGGTGCCGCCGTTGAGCGGAAAGACGCCGTTCCGGTCCAGAGGGTAGCGGCCGGCCTCCTCGCCGTTGATGATCACGACGGCGCAGGCGCCCTCTTCCCTGCCGGCGCTGAAAGCGAAGTACAGCACCAGCGCCAGAAGCAGGAGGCCGAGGATCAGCGCCGCGTCCAGCAGCGTTCTCTTTTTCTTCGACATTTCTTTCTTTCCCATCCGCCGTCTCCCATTCCGCTGTTTTTTGCCGGCGCAGACGCTTTTCCGATCCGCTCCGGTATCGGTATTATTGTAGGAGCCGCGCAGTCGATTGTCAAGAAAAACCCCCGGCCGGCGGCCGGGGGTTGGTGTTTGTAAACGCTGCAGATCAGGAGGCGGGCTTGAAGGTCACGGAAATGCTCACTTCGTAATCCGGCATGGTGAAGCTGTTGTTGGTGACCGCCACGGCCTCGGTGCCGCCGGTCTTCGTAACGGAGATGCCGTTGAGCACATAGCCCTTGTCGGGGATCGGGTAGATCGTGACGACCTGGCCCTTATCGGCGGTGTTGACGGTCTTGCCGCCCACCTGCATCAGATAGGTGCCGTTGGAGCCGGTGTGCATGCTGTAAGCGCCGGTGCTGCCGATGCCGCCGGTGCCGGTGCCGGTGCCCGAGGCCGGGGGGCCGCTCGCGATCGTGCCGGGGGCGGGCAGGATCAGGACCTTGCCCACGTACAGCTTGCTGTAATCCTTGATGTTGTTGGTCGTGGTGATCCAGTTGTAGTTCTTGGCAAAGTCAATGCCCAGATCCTTGCAGACCTTGGCCACCGTGTCGCCCTTCTTGAGGGTGTAGGTGATGGTGGGCGTGGTGACGGTCGAGCCGGAGCCGGGGACCAGGCTGCCGCCGGCGCCGTTGACCAGGACGGGGATATACACAATCTCGTTGACCTTGATGCTGGCCATGTTGTCCTTGTTGTTGATGGCCTTGATGATCCGCTCGTTCTTGCCGTAGTCGACGCCGAAGGACTTGCAGATGCCGACGACGGTGTCGCCCTTGACGACCCGGTGCGCGACGACCTTATAGTAGGCGCCGGAGGCGGGCGGGGTGAGGCTGGGCAGCAGCAGGACCTGACCGACCTTCAGCTTGGCGTAGTTGGTGATGTTGTTGAGCTTGGTGATGGTGTTGGAGTTCTGCTGGAAGCTGACGCCGTAGGCGTTGCAGATCTTATACACCGTTTCGCCCGAGGCCATCGTGTGCGAGATCAGGTAAGAGACCACGACGTCCGTGCTTCCGGGCGGGATGACGCCGGGGCTCACGATCGGAGCCGGGGTCGCCGTCGAGGGCGTGGGGCTGGGCAGCGAGGGCGTGGTGCCCGGCGCGGGCAGCGTCAGCACCTTGCCCACGGGCAGCGTGGTGTAGTTGGTGATTTTATTGGTCTTGGTGATCCAGTCGTAGTTCTTCACAAAATCGATGCCCAGATCTTTGCAGACCTTCGCCACCGTATCCCCGCTCTTGAGGGTGTAGGTGATGGTGGCATCGGCGAAAGCGGTCGTAGTCAGCAGGCCGCCCGCGAGTGACATAACGAGAACCAGACTCAGCAGGACAGAAAGCAGACGTTTTTTCATGATCGTTCCTCCCAGGGCTGATTTCAGCCCGAATTCCCTTCGAAAGAGAAAGATCCAAGATCTATCCACACTTCGAGCATTGTAAGCTAATTATAAAAGCTTGGTTACCATAATGCAAGAGGGAATTTATCATTTTATAAAAAATTAAGAAATACGCGCTCGTTTTTCACCTCTCAGCCCACCGTCCGGAGCGCTTCCGGCAGGAAGCGGATCAGATCCGAGGGCGCGAGGGCGTGTTCTCCGAGCGCCTTCGCGGCGAGATCGCCGGCCAGTCCGTGCAGATAGACCGCGCTGCGCGCCGCCCGCAGGGGCTCCAGCCCCTGCGCCAGCAGGGCGCAAAGGATCCCGCACAGCACGTCCCCGACCCCACCCTTGGCCATGGCCGGGCCGCCGGTGGGGTTGACACTCGCTTCCCTGCCGCGGCAGACCAGCGTCCCGCAGCCCTTCAGGACCAGGATCACGCCGGGATGCTTCTGCGTAAAGCGCAGCGCGCCGTTGAGCCTCCCCGCCGTCAAATCCCCGCCGATGCGGCGAAACTCCCCCTCATGGGGCGTGAGGATCAACGGGGCGCGGCATTCTTTGAACAGCTCCGCATGCCCGGCGCAGACCGTCAGCGCGTCCGCATCGAGGACGAGAGGGCAGGCCGCCGCGCGCAGGAGCGCGCGTACGATCGCCTCCGCGTCCGGGCCGGTGCCGAGCCCCGGGCCGACGACACAGGCATCCGCCTTTTCGAGCGCGGGCAGGAGCTCCGGCAGGGCTTCCGCCGCGGCGCAGCCGTCCGCGTTCCCGGTCAGCGGCTTGACGACCGCGCCGTCACAGCGCACGGCCGCGATCGCATACACGCTCTCGGGAACCATGAGCTGCGTCAGTCCCGCTCCGCTGCGCTCGCAGGCATTGGCCGCCAGCACGGGAGCGCCGGAGAAGCCGCGCGACCCGGCGATCAGCAGCGCCCGGCCGTAGCTGTATTTATGGCTGACCGGCTTTCTGTGCGGCAGACGCGCATCCTCCGCCCCCGTCTCCGTCAGGAAGAACGGCCCGTTCAGCGCGGCCGCCGCATCGAAGTACCGCTCCGCGTATTCCGTAAGCCCGAGCTCTTTCATTCTTCCGTCCTCCCCTGCTTCCGTTTCTTGGGCGGAGCCGTCTCCGGCGCCGCGTTTTTCACCTCGTTACCGGCAGTTTACCGTTTGCCGCCGCCCGCGCAGCAGGTCGGCGAGCGCGAACGCGCCGGTGATCACCGTCATATACACGCCGAGAATGACGATGCTGGGCAGCAGATACAGGAAGGGCACGGGGATCCAGCGGTGGAAGATCTCCAGCAGGAAGTTGCCCTCCGTCTCGACCGCAAAAAAGTAATTGGCTTTCGGATGCAGCCCGCTCGCCCGCAGGAGCAGGTCGACGAGGAAGACGATGAAAGAGATGGCGAGCGCGCTGAGCGCCGTGCGCGGCAGATCGCGGAACCTCGGCCGATAGAGCCCGAAGCACACGATGGCCAGCCCTTCGATCACGATCATGAAGTGTGTGCCGTAGAAGCCCAGCATCCGCGGCAGCAGCAGCGAATAACCGTCAAAGCCGTTGCCGGGCATGGCGAGCGCCATCATGGCGCCAAGCGGGGCGAGGAAAAAGCCGAAGCTCATCAGCACCCGATCCCGGCGCAGCACAGCGACCGGGATGAGCATCATGTTGATGTTGCAAAGCTGCAGCGGCAGCTCGCCCCACCAGTTGAAGCCGCCCATATTCGCCGTGATCACGTCGTACTCCGCGTCGAGGGAGAGGGCGTACTTATAGATGAAGTAGCCGACAAAGGTCACGAGGCAGGCGGCGATCAGTACCCAGCGTCTGGTGTTCTCGCTCTTTTTGCGCAGCAGGATGCTTGAGAGCGCCAGCAGCGCGAGAAAGGCCGCGAACACAGTCAGAAAGACGGTGTTGAAGGGCCGGATCACCCAAAGATCGGTATTCTGCACAGAGCAGTCCCCCTTTTTTATCTGCGTTCTCCCCTCGCCGGGGCGGGAAAGGCGCCGATCGTTTTCTTTTTAACAGTATAGCAGATGTTGCCGCGGCATACAAGGACGAGGCAGAGAATATTGTAAATTTCGCCAGGCCGCCGGGAGAAGGCCGCAGGCGGGGCAACAGCCGGGCAAAAGGATCTCCGGCGGATACGGAATTATCCGTCTCCGCCGGAGATTTGTCTGCGCGGCTTCCTCGCGCCGCCATGCGGGCGGCGCTTCCGCGGCCGTTTACGCCTGAGCGGCAATCACGCTTCCGTCGTCTGCGGAGGGCTCCATACGAAAAAGCCCTCGGCTTCCGCAAGCCGCTTCAGCAGATCCAGCAGCGCGGAAGAAGGATCGTATACGGTCATATGCGTCCCGCCGGGCTCAAGGTCGGCCATGGCATTGCGCTCCGGGAACACGGCGCGCAGATACTCCTTGCCCGAAAGGGTTTCGAGTCTGTCGGCGAAGCGTCCGGGATCGGGGTTTGTTTCCCAGGTCCCGCAGGAGTCGAAGGAGACGTCCATCCGATAATAGCAGTTGAGCCGCAGGAGGAGCTCCGCGTATCTGCGGCGCAGCGCCCGGAGCCGCTCCGCTTGGAGGAAGTATCGCTCCACGGCGAAATACTGCCCTCCGTGCTTTCCCTCCGCGGGCGCCTGCCCGGGGAGGATGTCTACGATCCGGTACGGCCCTTCCAGCAGCTTTCCCATCAGCACGTCATAGCGGCGGGGATCTTCGCCGGCCTTGTCCGTCGTCGACAGCTCCTCGATCGTCCGGATCTGCGAAAGGAAGAAAAACGTATCGCCGAGCCGGATGCTCTCCTCCGCGCGGTCGAATTCGTGGAGGCCGAAGCCGGACGGATACGCTTCCGCGACCCCGGTGAATACTTCGCCGTATTCATCGGTAAGCCTGATTCTTTTTCCCTCGTATCGCTGCAGCAAGCTTCCCGCTCCTTTCCCGCGTGCGCGCTTCGCTTCCGCTCTGTCCTCCCGCTCTCTTCACGCCCCTCCGGCCGGATGGCAGCTCCCGATACTCCGCTTCTCCGGGGCAGTCTTTCCCGGGTCGCTCAGCTCGTTCGTCGGGGCGCCGTCACGATGGACGGCGTGTCCTTCGGCAGGCAGAACTCCCTGCCTGCCTATTTCCAGGCAAAGGCCACGGCGTTCTCCTTCTTATCCGTTCAGCTCCAGCCGCATGAGCAGCAGCTCCTGCCAGCCGCTCAGTCGGGAGCGGAAGCCCTTCGGGTTGCGCCCGTACTCGACAAAGCCAAGGCTCCGGTAGAGGGCGACGGCGCGGCTGTTGTCCGCCACGGCCTCCAGCTCCAGCTGGACGTAGCCCGCGGCCCTGGCGCACTCGATGCAGGCCTCCGTCAGCGCCCGGCCGATCCCGAGCCGCCAGTACGCCTTGTCCACGCTGACGCCGAACTCCGCCCGATGCCTGATCTTCTCTTTTCTTCCGACGCACCCGATCCCGGCCGTGCCCACGACGCTTCCGTCCAGCTCCGCCAGGATCTCGATCTCGTCCGCGCTCTCCGTCCGCTTTTGCAGGAAGCGCCCTTCCTCCTGGGCGCTCATGCTCGTCTCATCGGGGTAGGTGAGCAGCATATCCGTCTGCGCATGCGCCAGAAGGAACGCGTCCAGCACCGCCTGTCCGTCCCGTTCGGTCGCGTTTCGGATGACGCAGCTTCTTCCGTCCTTCAATGTAACCGTCCTGCGGTATTCCATCCCGTTACCCCTCCTGTCAAAGCCTCCGTTTCCCGCAAAGGCCCCTGTGTTCCCAGTATACTGGCCGCTCTGCCGCGTGTCAAGCCGCCGTCTCCGGCTTGCCATCCCGCGTGGTGTGTGATATTCTGTTTTTGACCGGGGCTTCCCGCCGACGGAAAAGCTCCGGCTGCCGGGACAGTTTTGCTGATCGGGGGTGTTTGGATCATGTGGGAAAAGGTTTTTCAAACGGAGTGCGGGCCGATCCGCTACTGGGTGGGCGAGGGCGCTTCGAAGACAGCGCCCCAGCTCGTGTTCCTGCCGGGGCTGACGGCGGATCACCGGCTGTTTGAAAAGCAGACGGCCTGTTTTGAGGGGAAATACCCGCTGCTCGTCTGGGATGCGCCGGGGCACGCGGCCTCATGGCCTTTTTCGCTGACCTTCACGCTGGCGGACAAGGCCCGCTGGCTGGCGGAGATCCTGCTGCGGGAGGGCTTCCGCGAGCCGCTCGTCATCGGCCAGTCGATGGGCGGCTATGTCGGGCAGATGTTCGCGCAGCTCTATCCTTCGAGGCTCCGGGGCTTTGTCTCCATCGACTCCGCGCCGCTGCAGCGCGAATACGTGACCGCGGCGGAACTCTGGCTGCTCAAGCGGATGGAGCCGGTCTACCGGCGCTATCCGTGGAAGTCGCTGCTGAAATCCGGCACGAACGGCGTGGCCACGTCTGCGTACGGCCGGAAGCTGATGCATGATATCATGATGGTCTACGATGGGGACCAGGAGCGCTACGCGAAGCTCTCCGGCCACGGCTTCCGGATGCTCGCCGAGGCGATGGAGGCCGATCTCCCCTATGCGATCCCCTGTCCCGCCCTTCTCATCTGCGGGGAAAAAGACCGCGCCGGCTCGTGCATCCGCTATAACAGGGCGTGGCATAAAAAAAGCGGCATCCCGATCGCGTGGATCCCGGGCGCGGGGCACAACGCCAACACCGACGCGCCGGCACGCGTCAACGAGCTGATCGAAAGCCTGGCGGAAAAGCTGTCCGTACCAGGGAGGGAGGAACACGATGTTTGAACTGAACCAGGTCGCCGCGCGCACCTATTATATCCAAAGCCCCGCGAAGATCGGGCTTTTCCGGCTCAGCGAGCGGGACGTCTGCCTGATCGACAGCGGCAACGACAAGGACGCCGGCCGGAAGGTCCGCCAGCTTCTGGACGCCAACGGCTGGCGGCTCACCGCGATCTACAACACCCACGCCAACGCCGACCACATCGGCGGCAACCGCTACCTGCAGGCGCAGACCGGCTGCCGGATCTATGCGCCGGGGATCGACTGCGCCATCACCCGCTCCCCCATTCTGGAGCCCGCCTTCCTCTACGGCGGCTTCCCGTGCCGGGATCTGCGGCACAAGTTCCTTCTGGCGCAGGAGAGCGACGCGCGGGAGCTGACGCCGGCGGCGCTTCCCGAGGGCTTCGAGATCCTCCCCCTGCCGGGACACTTCTTCGACATGGTGGGCTTCCGGACGCCGGACGACGTGGTGTTCCTGGCCGACTGCCTGTCGAGCAGGGAAACGCTGGAGAAGTACCAGATCGGTTTTCTCTACGACGTGGCCTCCTATCTGAAAACGCTGGAGGCGGTGAAAAGCATGCAGGCGGCGGTATTCGTCCCGTCCCACGCGGCCGCCTGCACACAGATCGCGCCGCTCGCGCAGCTCAACATCGACAAGGTGCTGGAGATCGCGGAGCGGATCGTCGCGCTCTGCCGGGAGCCGCTGTGCTTTGAGGAGATCCTGCAGCGGCTGTTCACGGCCTACGCGCTGACCATGAACTTTGAGCAGTACGTCCTCGTCGGCAGCACGGTGCGCTCCTATCTGGCCTGGCTGCGGGACGCCGGGAGGCTGGACTTCCTGTTCGACGGCGGCAGGATGCTCTGGAGAAGCGTCTGACTGCCTGTGCCGGATCAAAACGATCGCCTGAAAGCGAAAAGCTTCCAGGCGATCGTTTTTTGCTCAGGGTTATCTCGTTCAGCGCGCGGCGGGCTGCGGACGCAGCCCCGCTCAAACACCTTCCCGTGAGACGCGCTGCTTCCGGGCGGCGCCGAAGCATTCGAGGCGCTCCCGCACACCGGGCCGATCCGCCCGTCCGCCCGGAACAGGCGGCTTTTGCGCCTCCCATGCGTTTTTTTCGTGTATTTCCATCAGTAGATCTTCACCGCCGGCGCAAAGCCCTGCGCCGCCGCTTCCGCGCTGCCGTCCCCGATCAGCGTGATCGCGAGATCCTCGGAGATCTCAAAGCGGCAGCTAAAGCAGAGGTCGCCGTCGCTGCGCTCCCAGGGGCGGGTATAGGTGAAGGTCACCTGCGCCGTCCCGGCCTGCTTCGGGATCAGGAGAAAGCGCTGCCATCCGCCCGCGCCGCTCACGGGCTCCGACTGCGGTTCGGCGATGTAGCTCCCGCGGATCTCAAACAGGTCGGCGTCCTGCGCCGCCTCCCAGCCGAAGCCGGTGGTCGGGTTGGACGCCACGGTCAGTGCGAGCGTCTGGCCGGTCACGACCTCGCCCGTCCAGTCGATGATCCCGCCGAATTCGCAGATCCTTGCATAGCCCATCGCGGCAAGCTTCGCCGCCGCCTGCTTGGAGCGGTTCCCGCTGCGGCAGTAGATCAGGAGGGTCTGGTCGGGGTCCGGCAGCTCCTCCGGGCGCGTTTCGCCGATGCTCTCGTTGGGAATGCAGATCGCGCCGGGGATGTGGCCGCTCTCGTACTCGTCAAAGCGGCGTACGTCCACGATCACCGCCCCGTCGTCCTGCTCCATCATCTGCTTTGCGGTCTCCTGGTCGATCTGCCGGTAGCCCGGGGCCGTATCCGGCGGCTCCGTGCTCCGCCCTTCGGCCGAGCAGCCCGTCAGAAGCAGCAGACCGGCCAGCAGCAGGATTCCTGTTCGTTTCATCATCCCGGCTCCTTTTCCTGCGCGATCCTCACGCCACATCCCGGAACACCCGATAGAATCTGGCCATGAGGGGGATGTAGGTCGCGGAAAACACCGCGAGCGCGGTGAGAAAGACCGGCTTTCTGTTTTTCCTGCCGACGGCCATGCCGAGCATCATGCCCAGCGAGATCAGGCAGAACTTCAGCACGGCGATGGTGAGCCAGTCGCTGGTTTGGAGATAGCGGTTCGCGGCGTCAAACAGTTTTTTCATATGGTTTCCTCCTTTTTTTCTTCCTGCGGGCAGCCTTGTCCGCAGGCTGGTGACCGCGGGCCGTCCTCCGCCCCCCATCGGCGGGAGGCGGCGCCGGCCCCGTGTTTCTATGACCTGCGCAGAGTCCTTATTTTTCTTTCCCCGGAAAGGCCTTGACGAGGTAGCGCAGATAGCCGCCGAGCACAAGGCCGACCAGAACGGCGAACACGATCTGCATGACGGTCGAGAAAAGATCCCGGCCGCTCCCGTTGAACAGATTCACGATATGGCCGAGGCCGAAGGTCATGGCGGATACGAGGATCGCCGTTTTCAGCTTGTCTTTCTCCAGGGTCCGAAACAGGAAGCCGCGGAAAATGACTTTTTCCTTCCTCTCTGCATATTTCGAACAGGTATCGGGATCCTCTGCCCGATGCTTACCGCTATGATATCATAAAGCTTTCCGGAAAAAAAGACGTTGCCGGAGCGCTCCGGGGCGACGGGGCAGCGCAGGCGGTCTATAATTATGTAAACCTTCCCGCGTGGCAGCCTTTCCCTTCCCGCGGCTCCCGCGCCGAACGGACGGCGCCGCGCCCTATTCCCCGTCCGGCTTCTGTCCGTCGTGCGCCTTCCAGGCGCATTCCGTCACCCGCATCTCCGTAAAGACCGCCGTGAAGCGGGAGTCCTCCGGGCTGCAGGCGTAGACGCCGAAGCGGATCGTCCCCGCGCCCTCCCACATATGGCAGACGCGCATCTGGGAAAAGCGCTTTCCGTCTTTGGAGCACTCGATGCAATAGTCGTCCTCCCGGCGGCTGAAGCGGTACCACATCTCCTTCACGTCGGCCGGGATCGCCGTCGTCGCCCAGTCCGAATAGCCGTGGTTGGTGACCACGGAGCCGAGATGCTGGAACTGTTCGTTCTCGTACTCGACCGACGCCTTGAGCCAGTTTTCGCTGTCGAGGTACATCACGACGCCGCACTGGTCAAAGCGGTGATGACTGCCGGAGAAATCCGTTTTTACGATAAAGGAGAAATACTTCTCTTCGGTTTCCCTTTGCAGCACAGGCGCATTGTCGTTTCGGAAGTGATAATAGGTCCGCTGCCACAGGTCGGTATGCGGCTCGGTCTTGATGGTGATTTTTTCGCTGGAAACGCTGGCTTCCTTCGGCTCTCTGGTCCATTGGAAGCATTTCGCTTCGCTCTTCCCGGCCTCCCCGCTCTGCCTGCCGGGAAGCGGCGTCCCTGTCTCCGGCAGGTCATGCTCCGGCGAATCCCACCCTGTTCTGTCCCGGCTCTCAACCGTTTTTATCATAACGATCTCCTCCCCTGTTTTTCCCGCCAACACAGCCTGTTTTATTCATTATACCATCGCCCCCGGCGTATGGCAACGGATCCGGCCGCGGCGGTTGCAATTTCGCGGCGGGCGCTTTACAATAGGGTCAGAAAAAGCAGGAGAAAGGAGCACCGGCGCATAGGCGAGGACGCGTAACGATTGCCGGGAGGTGTGAATATGGCTGTCAATGACAGAAAGGCCGCCATCGCAGGCTTGGGCTTTGTCGGCTCCGCGTCCGCCTTTGCGCTGATGCAGAGCGGCCTGTTTTCCGAGCTGGTGCTTGTCAACCGCGATACAGGCAAAGCGGAGGGCGAGGCGCTGGATATCAGCCACGGTCTGCCCTTTGCCAGGCCCATGAAGATCTACGCCGGAACCTATGACGACATCGTGGACGCGGCCGTGATCGCCTGCCCCAAGCAGCGCGAGCACGACTGCGCGGAAAAGCTGACGGCGATCTTCCGCGCAAACGACGTCCGCGCGATCACGCTCTGCCGGATGTTCGTACCCTGCTGCGGCGGACTGGAATACGCGGTCTATCAGGCGCTGGCGGCTTGCGGAAAGGCGATCCCGCTGCGGATCGTCACCCTCGGCGCAGACGGGAAGATCCTAAAAGAAGAACAGCAACAAGGCCGACTCCCGGAGTTGAGTACTCCGGGAGTTTTGTTCTCTTCTTTTCCGCCCGGTACCATTCTTTCCCATGCGAACTGCCCGGCAACGCCGGAGGACTGCTGAGCGCCCTGGCGGCAATCGGCGGGCGCGGCGTGGAACGGGCGAAGGCAGAGGGCCGCTTGCTGTCAGGGACCGTCAGATTGGTATTGTTTTTTCCTGAATCGTACGGTAGAATATATTCTCGAGGAGAGCTGTGTTCTCATTCAGGATTTTTGGCGACTTGCCGGAAGGAGAAGGTATGATGGGATTGGGAACAATGTACAGGAGAGCGGCGTCTCTGCTGCTGGTCTTCGCCTTCCTTTTTACGCTGGGGTCTGTCTCCGCTTAGGCGGAGGGCGAAAACTTGGACAAAGCCATCGTGGTCAGCGACCGGGAGGATTCTTCCGAAGCCGCAGCCAACAGCGTCACGGTTTCGGGCAGCGGCGAGTGGGTGTTCGCGGTTTATGTGGATGCGGAAAACGGAGGTACTGCCAGCGCGTCGGTAGCGAACGACGTCGCCGTACATGCGCTGAAAGGAGAATCGGAGAAGGGCTCTGCCGCAGGCGCGGAGCTTTATGCCTCCGGTTCCGGGTCGACGGCGGCGGCAGCCGTCAACGGCAATGTAAACGTGGAAGCCGAAGCAGGGGGCGCTTGCGCCGTTCGGGAAACTGCCATAGACGGTGGAAAGGCAAGCTGTGTCGTTGACGGCGATCTGAAGGCGGTGTCCCAGGGTCAAGCCTGCGTAAACGGCGTTTCTGTTCAGGCCGTCGGCGCTCAGGCGGCGATCGCGGTCGATGGGGCTATAACCGCCAAGGGAGAGCACGGATACGGCATAGAAGCGGCCGTCAGTGCGGCGGACGGGAATGCTGCTTCTGCTGTTGTTACCGTTTTGGGGGATGTTTCGGGTGCGGATTCCGCCGTGATGATCCGGCTGTCGGAAGCAAGTGACCCGGAGGAAGCCGACGCCTCTCTTGTCAATGTTACGGTTGCCGGCACACTGCATGCGGAAGCGGAAGAAGGAGCGGCTGTCCTGATAGATGACGGCATCCGTCCGGATAATGTAAAGCTCACCGTTTGGGCATGTGAGCTGAACAAAGACGGATGTGTTGTCGAGCAGGGAAATTTTAACGATGAAAACCAGCTGGCGGGCGCCGCGAGCACGGAAGTGAGCAGGGAAATTGAAAAAAACATTCAGTATATCATCAGGGTCGAGCAGCCGGTAAATGGCGCTGCGCTGAAGGCCGTCGACAAAGACGGCAACGCCCTGGCCAAGAGCGGCGACTATGACGTTGCCAGGGAAGGCGACGCCGTCTTCCTTAAGATAGAAGTTCAGGACGGCTATCGTGTCGTCGGCGCCTTTAACGGTATGGGAAACAAGTTTGCGCTGCTGAGGGATGCAAAAGGGGATTACTATGTCGAAGTGCCAAGAGGCGGCGCTGTCTACCTGAGCGCGCAAGTTGAAAAGAAAGCGGAAGAGGCCAGTCCTCCCCAAGGTCCTGCGCAAGCCCAGACGGAAGCCATCGGAACCCCAATCGCCTTGCAGAAGATGGAATCGCAGTATGTTTTGATCCTTTCTGCCGCTCAGTCCAGCATGATCTTTCTTCGCTCCACTCTGGAACACTTTGCAAAAACGAGTGACAAGATGGTGATCAAAACGGGAAAAGGTTCTTACACACTGTCGATCTCGGAGTTGTTGCGTTTCAATGAAAAAGCTGTGAACTTCCGCTTTGTACTTACGGATGAGGCGCTTGAAATTTATGTGAACGGCGAGCTCTTCCGATCTGTCGGATTTGACGAGATGGTATGATCGGCGGAACGGTCATACCATAGGGGCAGGCGCTCGGCTGCCCGGCAGGTTATCCTGCGGGCAAAGCAAAGGACAGGGGCAAAACCTGTCCTTCGTTTTGTCCGTTCCATCGGAAATGCGGCCGTTTCTTCCTCCGAAATGGGTCTCACGGCGAAAACAGGAAAACATTTGCAAGCTGCACTGTGCCACATTGCGGAATTTCGGGATTTGTGGTAGACTGTGCCCGGAGAATACGGCTCGGGAGGATCGTCGATGAAGAAACGCAAGAAGATAAAGACCCTTATCCTGGCTGCTGTCCTCGGTTTTGCCGTTTCGATGGCAGTCATGGCGATATCCATATATTTCGGATATATGAATGCCTACCACAGCAGTGTGGATAGCGGCACGGTTTCCCTGTTTGGTCTGAAAATATACAGCCTTGTCAAAGCCGGAGAGCGATATGTCGGGGTTTCAATCGGGCCAAACATGGGGATCATTTGTTCCGTATTCATTGCTGCGGCCATCATCATAGAGCGAATCCTTGCACTGGGAAAAAGGAAGAAATAAATTCCGTTTTGCAGAGATAAAACAGCTTGCGGGCAGTCATGTCCGCAAGCTGTTTTTCTGCCTCCGCCAGTGTTTCCCGCGTCTTCCTTTTGCTTCCTCGCGCCGGACAGGGCGGACGCCGCAGAGCATTATGGTGATATATGGTCAAGGAAAGCAACGATCAGCCCAACCCGGGCGCAGCGAGCCACCGCCGCAGCCTTCTCGTCCGAAGCGGCCGGATCATTTTGAAACGGCTTTCCCGATCCATGTCCGGCCGACCTTCATCGCGCCTTTCGGGCAGAACTCCTGACAGCAGAAGCAATGGATACAGACGCTGCGGTTGATTTGCGGCTTGCCGCGCTTCATCGTGATCGCTTTGGCCGGGCAGGTCTGCGCGCATTTGCCGCAGCCGATACACAAGGCGGGAGCCAGCTTCGGGAACGGGGTGAGGATCCTCCCGACGATAAAATCAACAACCTTGCCGGGCAGTCCGTCTCCCAGCACGTGGAAAAACACGTCGGACTGCGCGGGGACGGTTTTGAAATCCGGAACCGCAAACTGTTTCGCATCTCCGTACACAGCGATGGAAGACAGCTCCTCCGGCAGAAGAGCGCGTTTTCTCGCACGCTGCAGCGTGGGGATCTCCTCCGGGCTCAGACCGATCAGCCCGGCCGCGACGGCGTCCAGCATATGGCCGTTTTTCGCGGCGATCAGGCAGCCGATCGGGCGGGGCGTGCCCATCGTCGGGCCGTTCCCCTCCATGCCGACGACCGCGTCGCAGATGCACAGCCGGGGCGCGGAGTATTCGTATAAGTCGACCAGCACGTCGGCGAAATCCTCCGGCCGCGGGAACATATAGTGGAACTCCGGCTTTTTCGCGCCGGGAATGGAGCCGAAAAAGTTTTTGATCGCGCAGGTCATGCCCATCATTCCATGCGTTTTCAGCTTGCAGAGGTCGATGATGGCGTCTGCCTTGCCGAGATAGGCCGTGTAGGGAAAGTGCTTGGCTTTCGCGGCCTCCGGATAAGCCACCTCCTGCACGGAAAAGTCGTCGTTCAGCTTCGCGCCGAATTCTTCCGCCCGCCGCATGCCGCAGACGTCATAGACCACGCGCAGGTACCCGGCCGAGTAGATCCCGCCCGGTCCGTCGCCGAGCACGACCTCCGCGCCGCGCTCCCGGAGCAGCTTGACGAGCGCGCAGACGACAGACGGGTGCACGGTGGCCGCGGTATCCGGCTTCATGGCGGTCACCAGATTCACCTTGACGACGATTCGCATCCCGGGCTTGACGAACGACAGCCCGTCGATCGCGTCCACCGCCTGGCGCAGCGCCGCCTCGACGGCGGGGTCCTCGTAGCCCTCACAGGCGGCCAGCGCCACATCGTATGCTTTGTTTTGATCCATCTTACAGTCCTCCTGCCGCAAACAGCTTCTTTGACGCAGACAACCGCCGCGCCACAGAAGCACTTTCGTATGTTCGATCCGGAAATCGTCCGGGACGCGGTCGCTATCGTTTCTGATCCAGGGCCCGATACACCGTATCGGCAATGCGCCTTGCGCCTGCCGCGTTCGGGTGCAGGCCGTCCGGGCCGAACAGCTCGCGCTTTCCTTCGGTCGGAGCATAACGCTCTGCCAGCTCCCGTCCCGAGCATGCATCCGCAGGTCACGCTGTCGCCTACGCAGGCGACGCGCCGCTTGGCCTCTCTGCGTCCGGCGGGCAGCCGGAGCGTTGTATATCCGCACAGGATACCGGCGGCGGCGCGTATCATCAACAGGGCCAAAACCCGAATCAAGCTGACGATCCCTTTCATCGTTCTTGTGGATAGCATAGCATATTCTGAGACAAATGGAAACAGGGACGCACGCACCAGCACTCAGATCAGCCAATGAAGTCCCATATAGTCCAGTAGCCTTTGGGCAGCAATATGCTTGTCTGCCCAAACTGGACGCGATCTTGCGCGAGGCGCAGCCGAGCGCAGCGAGCCACCGCCGCAACCTTCCCCCCATTACAACAAGCGGCGGGGGCGAGCCACCGGGCGGCGAAAGACGCCCGGCATTTGAGCGAGGGGCGCAGAGAAACCCTCAGCTTTTGAATAGGCTACGGCGCACCGAGCGGAACGCGCGGCGAGGGGGGCGGCGAAGCCCCAGCCGACCGACCACCGACCAGGCAACGACCACCACCAGGCGAGGCGCAGGGGGAGGCGCGCCGCGCCGGGTGCGTGTTCACGGGGGATGTCAGTCGTTGTTGGTTTCAAGCCAAGACGGGGAACCGTCCGCTGCCCCCCAGAAGATACGCTCTCTTGTCTTCCCTTTTTCGCATTAACCCGCCCCTTTTCTCTGATACTCCTCCAATTGCAATTCTATTTCTTCCTTGGTCAGTAAGCTCCATGCATCAAAACGATAGTTAATCGAGTTATTTTTGTAATCATATGAAAGAACAATCCGTCTTTCCGCCAACTCCAATTGTTTGAGCTCATCAATCAACCGAAAAATCTTGGACGCTTCCTGTTCCGTGTTTTCCCTATTTAAATCGCAATTCGTGTCAATTCTCAATTCGTATTCAATTGATTGAGACAGAGTCGACAACGGCAAATTTTCATCCAAGCCTTCCGTATTTTGAAAACGGTCAAATAAGTATACCTTAAGTGAACCTTGGTCTCCCCAAATCTTTTTTATAACAGCGCCAAGCTCTCTCTCCAAATCAAGGCGGAAACATATTTGGATGTAATTATCAGGGATCTGGTATCCGCCACTTTTACGAACGGGAGCGCCGCTCACAGCGTCGATCACAACTTGAAATACAATTTCCGGGGCATCCACAGGTGAGGCTGAAACATAATAATACTCGTTTATCAATCCATGAGCGTTCCGGTATTTGTATTTGGCTGAAAGAATTGTCATCTGGGTCAAATACTTTTCCCGTAAATACTCTTCAGCTGCATTGATTGCCTCCCTGCGGCCACGCAGAGAATGGATCGTGAAGATACATCCTACTGACAGAACCCCCGCCAAGACAATAGCTATCAATATGAAATGCCGTTTCTTTCTTGACATCGTTATTTCCCTCATGCAAAACCAGGAATATCAGATCACCGGACATACGCCGTCAGGGGTGCTGCCATTGAGCGCGGAAACGCGCTCCAAGCCGTAGGTGCAGCTCGTGGCCTCCCCGTTTTTGGTTTCGCCACTGACCACGCCGTCGCCATAGAGAATATCCCATGTCAGCGCGCTTGTCAAACCGTCGTTTGTCGTGCTGCTGCTCAGGAACCGGTTCGTGTTGCCGGTACGCAAAGCACAGCTTCGCATACGCTGGCCTTCCTGCCGCGCAGGCGCAAAGAATCCCTGCTTTGTCAGGCAGACAAAGCAGGGATTTCAACGCCCCGTCCTGCGGTTTTGCAGGCAGCCGTTCCCGGCGGTTATTATCCCCGGGCTGATCCTTCCCTTCGGCAAATCGGTTCTTTTCTTTCGTTGAACGCCAAATCAAGCCCCGGATTATGCCCGGACGGTTTTCTCCCGACGGGGCTGCTTCTCAAAAACCATCTCGGTCAAAGCCGCATCCAGCAGCATATGCGGGTTGTGATTCGGATCGATCCAGTTGTCGATCTCGCACTCCGGGAGGATCAGGGGCATGCGGTCATGGAGGAAGGCGATCGATTCGCCCGGCTCGCGCGTCAGCACGACAAAATGCGGGAAGCCGTCCTCCATGCGGTAAATGCCGCAGAGCCAGGTCAGCTTTCCTTCTTTCGGCATAACGGCGTACTTGTCCCCGGTCTTCGGCTTGCCGGACGGCATGCGCGAATGCTGCCACTCGTAATACCACGAGGCCGGGATCACACAGCGGTGGACAGCCCAGCCGTCCCGAAAACCCGGCTTCTCCGCCGCCGTTTCGACCCGCGCATTGGCAACCGTGCGGGGAAGGCCGGGAAAATGATAGCCCCAGACCATCGGAAACGCCGTTTTCTGCCCGGATCTGCTCCACGCAAGCACCGGCACCAGCGAGTCCGGAAACACCTCCCCCTCTGAGCGCAGAGGCTTGGCGAGCCTCTGCACATGGTTTTGATAGAGCCGGGACCGCTGTGCTTCCTCAACAATCGGGCGCAATTCCGGCGACATCTCCATATAATAGCGGCAGCACATTCATGATTCCTCCTCAATCGAAAGCAAAGCGACGTCGTCAAGCTCGATCTCTCGGTCTCCAATCAGGATCGTCTTTCGCAGGAGGGCGTCGACCTTCCAAACCGTCCCGCTGAATCGCTCGTACGTGCCGCGGCACCCATAAGCCTCGTGGCACTCATCCTCGCACGGTTTATAGTATGTCACGGTCACGCGCAGAGGCTCCGTCTTTGCCATGCGCCGGTTTGCGGTGCGCTCATGCAGGTATTGGATCGTCCGGTTCAGATTCTCCTGCTCCTCCTCGGTCAGTTCCCTTTTCTCCACGTAGAGGCGGCGTTTCTTGTCGATCGCTTCCCGGAAACCGTCGAGCGCGTCGAAAGGCGAAAAGATCTTTGCCCGCTGGCACAGCGGCATCGCCGGGTGGCGCAGGGAGAACTCCTCGAAAGCGCCGTGCTTCGGTCGGCCGAGGGCAAGCGCCGTTTGATATTGCTGTTGAAAAAATGAATCCATAGCTGTTGAGCCTCAGGCGCGGTGGCCTCCGATCTGCGCGTTGCGTTCGATGGCGGTGGCACCGTCGCGGAAATTCAAACCCTTCAGTAAAGAATTGGCGCCGTACTTCTTTCGGATCTCCAGCATCGCGGTCGAGAGACTGCGCTCTTTTTCCAGGACTGCTTCGTCCGTGAAAAGGTCCATCTGAAAAGCGCTGTTGTCGCTGCGGACGTCCTCGGCGCAGATCCCGATGCGGCGGAACAGCAGCGCGTGATCCGTCTTTCTGTCAAAGGAAGCCAGCAGCGGCGCGGCGATGGCGCTCAAAGCATTCGTCCTCTGCCGAAGCCGGACGGTGCCATTGCTGTGGCAGGGATGCAGCCGCCCGTAAAAATCCGGCTTCACCGGACCGCTGTAATTGGGGTGAACTTCCAGACTCTCGGAATCGAAGGATACCCACCAGGTCAGCGCCATCGTCGTCAGCTTTTTCGAAAAAAGCTCCATGCACAGCGTCTCCAGCATCTCCCGAAACACGACGCGCGCTTCCGCGAAAGGATAGGGCCGCGGGAGCACCTGCCCGCTGGAGAGGCTGTTGGCGTTCGTCTTGTATCCCTTGATATGCTCCATCGTCACCGGCTCGATCCCCCACGCGTGATCGATCAGGATCTCGCCGTCGATCCCGAAGCTGCGGTAAAAGGATTCCTCGTCCTGCAGCGAGCGTACGGCGATATCGCCCATGGTGAAGAGGCCCGCATCCATCAGCCGCCGCGCCTTGCCGGGGCCGATACCCCAGAAATCCGTCAGGGGCGTATGGTCCCATAACAGCTCGCAGTAAGAGCGTTCGTCCAGCTCCGCGATCCGCACGCCGTCCTCGTCGGGCGGCGCTTTTTTGGCGACAATGTCCATGGCGATCTTGGCCAGGTACAGATTGGTCCCGATCCCGACGGTAGCGGTAATGCCGGTAGTGTCCAACACTTCCTGTATCATCGTGCGGGCCATCACATGGGCGGGGCTGAGCCCTTGGGACGCCGCCTGCTTCCTGTAACGGGACAGGTACCGTGTGCAGTCAATAAAAGCCTCGTCAATACTGTAAATATGGATATCTTCCGGGGCGGCATAGTGCAAATAAATGGAGAATATGAGCGCGGAGATGCGCTCATACTCCGCCATGCGCGGCGGCGCGATATAGAACCGCGTCCTCGTATGGTGGGCGGCGTCATAGAGGGCGACGGCCTGCTTTGCCTCAAAAAGCCGGGGGCGGGCCGGCACGCCGATAGCCTTGAGCGCCGGCGAGACCGCCAGGCAGATCGTCTTGTCCGAGCGCGTCTCGTCCGCTACCAGAAGCCGCGCCTTGAGTGGGTCGAGTCCGCGGGCGACACATTCTACCGAGGCGTAATAGGATTTGAGATCAATGCAAATGCAGACACGTTCATCCATTGCTCCTCACCGTGCGCAAGGTCCTGCTGCCCGGCAGGGGGCGGAGCAGCTGCCAGCGGCAGTTTTTCAAATCCGTGGCGTCTCCGCCCCGCAGCGATATGAGCCGCGCCGTGCAGCCGCAGCGCCCGCATGCCATCCAGCCGTCGGTCTCCACCAGATCCAGGCAGAAATTGATCGTCCCGCAGTCCGGGCATCTCACGTCGATTCCGTGCATTCTTCCCTTGCCCCCCTCACAGCGTCTTGATCACGTGGCGGGCAATCCCCTGCACGGCAAAGCTCCTGACGGTGATGACTTTGCCGGGATAGCGCGCCTCGTTCATGTACGCGAGGACGTAGCCGTCCCTGCCTTTGCCGGCAAAGCGCTTCAGGGTGTTCTCGCCGTCCGGGTCGAGGGCGACGACGATATCCCCCACATTCGCCTCATGGCACAGCTCGACCAGGACGAGATCCCCCTCGCCGATCCCGGCATCGGCCATGGAATCCCCCTTGGCGCGGACGAGGTAGAATTTTCCTTTTCCGAAAACAGACTCCGGCAGGCTGACGTATTCCTCGACCTCTTCTTCCTCCGTCTCCGGATCGCCGCAGCGGATGGAGCCGACAACCGGCACGGAAATATAACCGGTCCTGCACTTTTCGATTTGAGGCGAGGATCTGATCCCGCCGTCATACGCCAGGATCCCTTTTTCGGCCATCTCCAACAGATAGCGGTACGCCGTCTGCTTGGTAACGCCTACCGCATCGCCGACGGTCTGTGTGGAGGGCGTCGTCCGGTTTTCCCTGTAATACCGATCCACAAAGTCTTTGATCCGCCGCATCAGTTCCGGATTCTTGCTTCTCATAAGCACGCCTCGCTTTCTATCGGTTACGCCTCGTAACTGATAGAATCATAACACATCCAGATAGATAATGCAACAGGAAAATACCGTCCGCTCGCCCGGTATTTTTGTCATCCCTTCCTGTCCTGAGCGCAAGCATACAGAATCTCTGTTTCCACAGAAAAGGCTTGATACCGGTCGTCACATCCGAAACAGCGAAAAGGCACGACATTTCATCGTGCCTTTTGCTTAGTTGTGGTCGATCAGCGAAAGGCCGTGGCTGACCTCGATGGTAGAAAACACGCAGCCCATACGGCCGACGACACCGGTCTGCTCACAGTGGTGGATATGGCAGCGGCGCACGATATGGTGGCCGATGCGCTCTTGACGTGGCGCGTCGTGAAGTAGTGATCGTTCTCCGGGTCGAGGTACTTGCCGAGCGAGATGCCGCAGCACTTGCTGTTGAAGCACTACGGCCTGACCCCGTCGGAATACCGGCAGCAGAGCAGGGCGAAGGCCGCATAAAGCGCGCCCCCGCCGCACGGAGGCTTTTATCGCAAACAGATGCCGCATACCTGACGCCATTCTTCAACAGAAAAATGGACGCTTTCCGGCCGGATTTACGCAAGCTTTCTTGGCGAAGAAAGCTCTTTAGCCGCCGAGGCGGACGCCAATGCTTAAGCTTTCTTAAAACGCGCTCCGGTCGCTTGCTATTCCTGCCTGCAAAAGCTATAATCTCCAAAAAACAAGCCATGAAAGGAGCAGATGACATGAACGGCAGAAAAAGCTTTTCTGTGATTTCCGCAGCATTGGCGCTGGCGCTGCTGATACCGATGCTCGGCGGCTGCGGCATACAAAAAGCCCCTGGGGAGACCGCCGCGCCCGTCTCGGCCGAAGGGGCGGCCGGTACGGCCGCTCCTGCCGAGACGCCTGAAGCCGTGTCCGGGGCCGAAGCAGCCGCTGCGTCGGAATCCGGCAGGCGGGACGGCGAGCGCTTCGATGCGGTCATCCTTCTCGAGGGCATGGAGGAAACGGTTCGCTATGAGCATGTCCGAAACGACGCGCTCGGCTTTGAGATGGACTTCGAATATGAGAATCTCGCGCGCCGCAGCGATGCGGATCGCGAGTGCTTTGTCTCCCTCCGGGATCTCCCCGGCTCCCCCATGAACGCTCTTGAGGTGACGTACCGCGCGGAGAACGCCGAGACGGTCGCCGCGGCTGTTCGGGAAGAGCTTTCGCAGAAGTATGAGCTGCTTGAGGGCACACGCGAGCTTGCACGCGCGGGCAGCTGCCTCCGGATCGAGGCGTCCGGGCGCAAGGGCACCGGCACGATGGCGGACTTGCTGCAGGTCGTGACGATCCTCCCTGCCTCTGAAGGCTGCCTCGTCGTTACGGAGCATTTCTCTGCCGAGGCTGCCGAAGGCTTTGGGCGGCGCTTCTCCTATATGCTGAACACCCTCGCGGTCATTGACCGCCGCGTGGATAGCCTGTCGGACGAAGACGCCTTGACCGCCGTCAGGAACTATTGTACGCTCAGCAATCCGGACCTGGCGGAGATCGTAAACGCCGGGGAGTATCCGGTTTATTGGGAGCTTTCCTCAAGCACCGACGCCCAGGCCGTGGTATTGTTCCGGTCATACACGGGAGCGCAGATCCGCTATAATATGGATCGGGTCACGGGAAATACGCGCGTCACGGAGTTCGTGCCCGGCGTGAGCTCCGGGGAAACGCAGACGGACGAGAGCTTCAACGCGAGAAACTATCTGCTTTCCATCCCCGGGACATGGCAGACGGCGTCCATGGCCAATGAGGCCGACGGCACGGTACAGCCTGCGTACCATGTGCTGTTTACGCCCTCGGACATCCTGTACGGCCACATAAAGGACGGGGCGTTTGTTTTCAATCATGCCGATCCGGTCATGAGCTTTGAGAGAACTCCTGCGGGCGGGTTCATGGTGCGGGCCCTGTCTTCGAACGGCGTGCAGTACAGCTTCCGGACCAGCGAAAGCGACGCCGATGTGCTGGAATACTACGAGACGTGGGAGGAAGCCGCTTTTCCGGACAGGTACCGGGGCGGTGCGTCCCTGGTGAAAGGAAACTGACAGCGCTCGTCTCGTTGAGGTCAAACTCCGCTCGCCAAAACAGAAATACAAAACACCCTGTTGTGCCAAAAATGACGCATAACAGGGTGTTGATGCCTCCGCAGCATTTGAGGCAGAGGAAGCCCGCGTTCTCCACCTTCAGCTTCCGGACAAACGCCAGAACCGGGTTGCTGACCGTGTAGAAACAGACTGGAAACACAAAGCCGAGCTTTTCGCCCTCTTGGAGCGTGCAGTAAAACGCCTTGCTGCGCTGAGCCTCGACGAGGGAGACGATCTCCTCGCCCTCATCCGCCAGCTTTTGCGCGGCGTACAGAGAATTGCCGGTTCCGGTGAAATATAAGATCATGGTTTGCATCTTCTCTCGGCAAGCCGGATGATTTACGCTCTTCGGATCGGATGCCGTATGACGGTTTTCCACTTTTCCGGCTCGACCTTGCGCGCGTCGGACAGGTAGATCTCGTGATGGAAGCGGTCGTTTGTCATATCGTTCCGATATCCGTTTTCCTCGAGAAAGCGATCCATTCGCGCCACGGTCGCGCTCTCGTCGTCAAATGCGCCGATGTGCATGATCTGCACGCAGAGGCCCTCATCGACCGTCAGGAACTCGGCTTTCGAGCAGTCGAGTTTTTTCTTTTTCGTTGCCGTTTCCACTGCCCAGTCAAAATCCTGTTTGGTGATGAAATCCGGAAGCCGGAGCACCGAGATCCAGCAGAATGTCGATTTGTCGGAATCGTCGATCCCGTCGACGCCGTCCTGCCACCAGAAGCCCTCAAGAGGCGGTACGACGTAATCATAAAAGCCGTCGATCCGGTAGTCGGTCTTGTAACTCATTTTCAGCGTATAGGCGACGGCATACAGCACGCCGACGGCCTCTTTGTATGCGCCGCCTTCTTCATTGGGATCGCCTTTTCCCCTGACGGCGATATAGTTGGCCAGCGGGACCGAAATGATCTCCGGCGCATTTTTCGGCATATAGAATTCTTTATATTCTTTTTTAAAATCAAACGCCATGATTTTTCACCCTTTCAAGATTTGCGCGTCTGCACAGAATACTGCACAGGATCGGTCATCTTCCGATTGGTTTCCAGAAACAGGGTTTCTGCCCGACCTACCGGAATTTATAACGATAATGTCGCCACTACAACATTCCTCGTTCCATGAAGAAGCCAGCTTGGAATAATACTTCCATCACATCTTTTTTCGTTCATCCACCCTAGAAACCATCCAAAAGCTCCGGGAAGTAAAGTCATTACTATAACCACAGGTATACTGTGTGTTACAATGCCAAAAGGGATTCCATGCATCATACCAAATAAAACCGCCTGCATGATATTTCCAGTGGTAAATCCAAGCTTTTCACCAAAGCGTTTTAACAAGAATCCTCTAAAGACTACTTCTTCTGATAATCCCGTACGAAGAAAGCCATATGCCAACACAGCCGGAAATGCGGCAAATCCTTTATCGGCAAAGTTGCTGCCTGCTGTGGTCACCCCTTCTGGAAGAAAGCTTACCGAAAATATTGTCAGGCCTACGTACATTCCCGTGGCAATAAGAACCGCGCATGCCGTGACCCACCATTTTCCTTCGCAACTGACTTTTTAATCCCTATCCACTGAAAGAAGTTTTGCTTTTTCCCCGAAGATATCAACCAAAAAATCAGTGGGATAAAAGAAAACATTATTAACTGTACTATCGCGCCAACGAATTCGTTGATAAACAATTCAATCATCATCCATTCTTCTCCTGTTTTCTATGCGTAAGTCGACAAATACCGATTTGAAATTCCCGAAATCATAGGCATCCGCCAGTGATTATAGGGCGTTAATGAAGTCCTCTGAAACCGTTGAAAACAAAGGATTTTCCGCGATCTGCTCACCGAATCCCTTTATTAATTGTTACACCGTTTCTACAACGCCCGCGCCGCTCATAAGGGCAAAAGCAAGGGCAAGGAAAACTCATAACAGGATATAACAAGGTGTGGCAATCGGGAGCCTGTGACATATGTGCGAATACATCAACGGAACTATTATACAGGAGGATTTCACAATGGAAAAGACTAAATATGACGAAAACAACGGATTGTGGTACGAACTGCGAGGCGACTATTACATTCCCTGCCTAGCAGTACCGGCTCAAGAGGAAAGACCTATCGGCATTTGGGGGCGGCGGCACCTGCAATACATCAAGAAGGAGCGCAAACCCCTGTACATGGAACTGATGACCAGCGGCAGGCTGAATACATACCTTGCCGACATCAACGAAAAGGCGACGGAGCAAATGCTCCTGTTGGTAAAGCAGATGGCCGAGCGTGAGGGCGTCACCGAAGAGCTCAAAGCCCAAGATCAAATGCTTTGGGTACAGCGAATGAACAACATCCGGGACAGGGCAACAGAGCTTGTGAATCATGAGCTGATCTATGTATGAGGTATCGGGCGGCGGGGAGCGATCCCCGCCGTTTTTATATCTGCACCTCGAATTTGCGCAAGCCATACTGATGGTATAAAAATATATGATATTTTAGTATTGGCGGTGTCTTCCATTTGCCTTATCCTTCAAGTATAATAACAGCAGAAACAGTCAAAGGGGGATCAACAGATGAAGCTATCGCTCTCTGAAAATATACGTTCGCTTCGGAAACAACGAAAGATGACGCAGGAAAAGTTGGCCGAAGCGCTGGGGGTTACGGTCGGCGCGGTCTATAAATGGGAATCTGGACAATCACAGCCCGAGCTGAATTTGCTCGTAGAAATGGCAGATTTCTTCGATACGTCGGTTGATGTGCTGCTTGGCTACAGGATCCAGGACAACCGTCTGGATTCCGCTCTGGAACGGATCGGCGCATATTGCCAGTCGCTGGATCCGGCGGCGATTCCCGAAGCGGAAAAGGTATTGGGAAAATATCCTCATTCTTTTCGTGCCGTTTATGAATGTGCAAGTGTTTTCCTCGTTTACGGCGCCGCCAATCATGACCTGAGGCAACTCAAGCGAGCCTTGGAATTGTTTGAGCGATCAAGGATGCTGCTTCCGCAGAATGACGATCCCCGCATCAGCGACGCCACAATCTGCGGAAACCTGTCGATCGTCCGGTTCCTGCTCGGCGAACAGGAAAAGAGTCTCGAACTGTTGAAGAGAAACAATGCCGGTGGCATTTTCAGCAGTGATATCGGGGCATTCCTGTCGATCTATGGGGACGCCCCGGAAGAAGCTGGTCCTTTTTTGTCTGAAGCATTGTTATCGGGAGCATCCACCCTTTTCACCGCGATTCTCGGGTATGTGTTCCTGTATCGCTCCAGAAACGACTGGGCTTCGGCTATGGACATCCTCGCTTGCGGAAATGCTTGTTTTATTTGCTTATGTCCAAGCGAAGATTGGTATGCAGGAAGAATCATCAGATTCGTTAAAGAAAGCTCTGACGATGGCACTTCGTTTCGATGCCATGCCTGATTACAGCCTGAAAGCAATGCGTTTTGCTGAACACATGGATCAATCGACAGTTTTCGATATACTCGGTGCGACCGCTTCGGAAAGTATAAGCAACTTGATCGGCCTTCTGAAGGATCAGAGATTCGCCGATCAATGGGAGGAGGCAACAAGGAATGAAAAGTGATAATCAAAAGAAAGGCAATGTTTTTCGAAACCGAAACTTCCGTTTGGTCTTCCTGGGTGCGCTGGTATCCGAGCTTGGCGCGATCCTGTACAGCTTCGCGGTGAGCTTCTACATCCTTGAGATCAGCGGCAACGGGACTTTGTGGCGTTGCGATGCTGGTCTTCACACCGGTCGGCGGGGTGCTCGGCGACCGGAAAAACAAGGCGAAGATCATGTATGGCTGCGATTATTTGAAGGGCGGCGTGATCATCCTCGCCACCGTGCTCATGCTGGTATTTCCCGAACCCCGTGCGCACATCGTTATTCTCTTTGTTCTTGGGATTTTCGGCAACGCAGTCAGCGGCGTCTTTAATCCTGCGGCAGGCGCGCTCTTCCCGCACATTGTCGAGGAGAGCCAGCTGCAGCAGGCCAACTCCTATTTCACTATGAAAAGCTCCTTGGAGAGCATCCTCGGGGTCATCCTGGCCGGCATCCTCTACGCCGCTCTGCCGATTCACGTCCTGTTCTTCTTTGTCGGCATCTGCTTTGTGGCCTCCGGCATTTCGGAAATGCTGATCCGCTATGATTTCGTACCTTCCGAAGAGCCGTTGACGCTCCGGCTCGCGCTGCACGACATGGGCGACGGAGTCACTTATCTGAAGACCAAAAAGGCGATCCTCGCTCTGTTGGCCTCCGTCCTGTTCATCAATTTCTTCTTTGCGCCGGTGACCGGGAATTTCCTTCCGTACTTTATCAAAACGGATCTGGCGAGCGCTCCGTACTATCTCTTTGACAATGTCCTGAAGCCCGAACTGTGGTCCTCCGTATTCAGTGTATGCATCGGCCTCAGCTCGCTGCTTGGCGCGGCGATCCTGAGCGGCCGTCCGCAGGCGGACAAATGCGGTCGGAAGGTTTCCCGTCTGCTCTGTTATGTGGCCGCCCTCATCATCGGGCTAACGTTTTGCTATGCGGTCTTCGTCGACCGCGGGGCGCGGATCAACGCATTTCTGATCGCGTTCAGCCTGGGCTGCGCAATGATCGGGTTTTTGATCTCCTGTATCAACATCCCCGTCACAACTGCGATCATGCGGATCGTGGACAAAGACAAGCTGAGCAAGGTTAACAGCCTCACCAGCATCGGTTCACAGGGTATGATCCCCCTCGCATCGGTACTGGCCGGCGTGATCCTGAATGCTTTCGGCAGCACCGTCCTGCTGGCTTTCTGCTCCTTGGGCTTCACGGTCACTGCCATATCTCTGTTGTTCAGCCGACAATTCAAAGAGTTGTGATAACCTTGATTACTAGGAATAGGCCCGGGTTACCATATGAAACTCTCATTAACCGTCTGACGCCCTGCAAGCCTCAAACTTGCAGGGCGTTTCTATGTATGCACCGCAGGGGCTCCTGCGGTGTATTATTCTGTCTTAGCGTCCTCTGTCATAATCGTGACTGCGAGGGCGGGTCTGCTGCCGCCGTGCGTCGTTCCGGCGCTTGGCCTCCGCTTCCATATCCCGGAGCTTCTTTCGGATACTTTCTTTTTTAGGTGGTACCTGCTGGGGCTGGTGGCATTGCGCCAGCATGAAGGTCGGAGTCTGCCACATTTTCGAGCGCCGGGTCGGCCTATGGCCCGCGGGATTTGACGCGGACGGTGAACTCTTCTGCAACCAGCGCTACGGCGACTGGCCGATGGATGTGGACCGACTTCGCGACGATTCCTGGGCGGAGCCGGGCTGGATGCTCCTGAGCTATGGGAAGCAGGCCTTCGCCTCCTCTTGCGCGGAGGGACATGGCGCGGAAAACGCCGTGGATGAGAAGGTACAGACCCGGTGGAAGGCAGCAGACGCCGAACCCGGACACTGGCTCTGTGTCGATCTGGGAGAGGAGATGGACGTCCATGCTGTTCAGATCAACTTTGCCGACGATCCGGAAATGAATCCCGCCTGTCCGGGCGAGTTCGTCCAGACGCCGGACACGCTCCGCTTTATCGATCTGCACAGCGGCGGACCGACGCAATGGCGGCTGGAAACGTCTCTTGACGGGGAAGGCTGGGAGCTTCTGAAGGACAACTGGGAGGCGCAGACCGATCTGTGCCACGATCTGGTCGTGTCTGCTTCCGGTGTGAGCGCCAGATTCATCCGACTGTCCGTTCGCGCTGTCCCGTATCAGGCGATCCCCTGCGTCTCCGGTCTGCGCGTCTTCGGCAGAAGAAACGGCGAAAAGCCGCCCCGCCCGCAGGTACGGGTCGAGCGGCTCGGCGATCTTGACTTTACGGTCTCGACGGAGGAAAACGCCGACACACTGGGCTATAATATCCTCTGGGGACACAGTCCCGACAAGCTGTACCACAGCTATCTTGTAATGGGAAACGGCCTTGACAAGAAACGGATCGGCGGTATCACGAAAGGGCAAAGCCTTTTTGTGCGTGTCGACGCCTTCAATGAAAGCGGCATCACGCTCGGGGAGGTCATCCGCTTATGAGGAAAAGGAAAAAGACAATCGTGATCACACAGTCGGGGCAACTCTCTTATCGTCTAAAAAAGAATAAATGACAATTTATCCCCTGAGCTGAAAAACAGTTCAGGGGATAAATTTCTCCTTGACAAACCTCTCCTGGCAGACAAATGTGGAACCGAGCTTTTTCTCCGGGGTAATGCCGGGCAGTCAGCCTTCGGCGCCTCCCCCGGATCGAAGACGGTATGGCAGCGTATGCTTCTGTCAGTGCCGCTCAGGCGTAGGAGTGCAGGCCGGGCAGGAGGGTGTTGACGCCGGCAAAGGTGAACAGCACCACCGGGATCGCGACGATCAGATACCAGGCGAGGAAGGCCGCGTCCTTTTTCCGGCGCAGGCGCAGATGCAGATACACGGCGTAAATGATCCAGGTGATCAGCGCCCAGGTTTCCTTCGGATCCCAGGTCCAGAAAGCCGACCAGGCCTGCTCGGCCCAGATCGCGCCCGAGAGGATCACGACTGTGAGGAACAGAAAGCCAAAGCCGACAAGGCGGTAGCTCAGATAGTCCATCTGCTGCAGCTTCAATTCGTCCGCCGTGCCTTGCTTTTTCATGCGGAGATAGCGCAAGCTGACGCACCCGGCCAGCACGAAGGCCGAATAGGCGAACACCGCCGAGCCGATGTGGATGCCGAACCAGGCGCTGCGCAGGGCGGGCATCAGTTCGGTGATCTCGCGCGGCTGCAGGGCGGCATAGCTCAATATCAGCAGCGCCGCGGGCATTGCGGCGACGCTCAGCCACACTGCTTTGACCTTGACGCGCAGCACGATCAGCAGCAGCGCGATGCCCCAGGCAAAAGCGCAGGCAAACTCAAACTGGTTCGAGAGCGGCAGCCGCCGGGCGATCACGCCGCGCAGTACGAGAAAGAGCGTATGCAGCGCAAAGGCGGCGACAAAGACCGGCCAGGAAAGCCCGGCGAGCTTTTCTTTTTTGAAGGCCGCGGCGGAAAACTGCAGGACCACCGCGACAAAATACAGGCCGAGAACGACGAAAAACAGTGCGTTCATGCGTAAGCCTCCCTTTCACAGTCTTTCAGTAGGGTCTTCAGCTCGAGGCGTGTGCCCTCGCTCTTCGCGCCGCCGACGGCATAGCCCTCGCCGTCGACGCGCACCAGCACCGGCGGCAGGAAGAACAGCAGCGTCAGCCCCAGGAGCATCAGCACGAAGCCGACGACCAGCAGCGCGTTGACCGCGGTCGGGGTGATCTTGATGCGCAGGCCGGGGTAATTGACCGGCTCGTTGAAGGTGAAGCGGAGCGTGCCGACCTCGACCGTGTCTCCGGGGACGAGAAAGCGCAGCGTCTGCTCTCCGTTTTCGGCGAGCTGGACGTGGTAGATCGGCCTCGGATAGCCGCCGCCCGCATTGGACACGGGCATCCGCTCACCCGAAGCGGTGACGATATAATCCGGGTACAGCGCCACATACCAGAGCCCGTTAACGTTATCCAACGAGAGAAAGGACAGTTCGGCGAGCAGGAAGACGTCAGAGCCGTCGTTTTCCAGGTTCGTCACAGTGACGGAGCCCGCGGTGCCGTAGCTCTGCTGGTAGACCTTGTAGGAGCCGAAGCTCAGCGGGTGGTTGACGCTGATCTCACCGCTTTTGCTGCGGCCGTCCGGCAGCGTAACCGTCAGTGCGCTCGTATAATCCAGCCGCCCGCTCGCGTCGGTCACCCGGAAGTCACTGACGGCAAAGCGCGCCGTGCCGCCGTTTTTCGCCGGGAGCACGACGCTCTCGCCGGGCATGCAGTCCAGATCGACGACCTGCGGCAGATAGAGTGCCGCCGCCCCGACGAGGATCGTCAGCAGGATCGCCAGATGTGTCAGAAAGCTGCCGAAGCGGCCATAGAGCCGCTTGTGCCAGACCCTCGCCCCGCCGCAGTCCGTCATCCGGCAGCCGGTGCTCTGCAGATGCTGCTCCAGTTTTGTCAGGCCCTCCGGTGTCAGCTGAACGAGGGTCTTCATCCGCGCACAGCCTTCGACCAACGTCTGCGGCCCGCAAAAGACCGCCAAGGCGCGCAACAGCGAGCAGAGTGTCAGATTCAGGCATAGAAGCGAAAGCAGCGCAAGAAAATACCAACTTTTGAACACCCGATTAAGCCGCAGCGCGAGCAGCAGGGTGTGCCAAGCCGGATAGGCCTCGGCGTACCAGGCGGCCGCGCGCTCCTGCGGGATTACGGAGCCGACGACCGACAGTGCGGCGATCAGGATCAGCAGCACGATGCCGAAGCGCATCGAGCGCAGGAAATTCAGCAGTTTTTTCATACGATCACCTAAGAAAACCGCCCGTCCAGCCGGGCGGGCGGTTTCGGATTTGATTCTGTCAGCGCTCGAACATGCCCAGGGCCTTGTTGCACAGCTCCGCAGCCTTGTCCAGACAGTAGTCCGTCAGCTCGGGGTTGTGCACGCCCTCGGCGTTCTCGACAAACACGAAGTCCCAATAGAACTGCGCGTCGCGGGCGAGGGAGCGGATCTCCTCCAGCTTAGCCTCGTCCAGCTCGTTTTCCTCCACCGCCTTTGCCAGACGCTCGGTCAGGAACTCCAGCTCGTAGCCGATGGTGTAGGTCTTGGCCTCGATACGCGCCTGCTCGTCGCGAACCTCCGCGGTCAGATCCTCGTGGCACTTGGCGCAGGTTCCCTCCAGCAGCGTTGGATTATCGAGCGGACTTCTCAGGCTGTGGCTGACGAACACGGTGCCGTCCTCGGCTTCGGCCTTGCCCATGTGGCAGTCGGCACAGGTGAAGTCGTTGCGGTGCGGGCTGCCCGCGCTGAGGAAGGTCTCCAGCTCGGGATGCTGCACCTTGATCTGGCGCACGCCGGTGCGGGGATTGACATAGTCGGCAAAGGGCTGCCCGTCCGGGAAGTTCGAGCCGTCGTTGAAGAAGGCGAGGATCTCGTCCGGGTGCATGGTGGCCAGGCTGCTGTGCGGCAGGGTGGTCGCGCCGCCGTTGCCGGGATCGAAGAAGTATTCGTTGTGGCACTGGCCGCATGAGAGGGTCTCGGCGTCGATCAGCTCAAAATCCTCGCCCACGCCGTCGATCAGATAGGCATGGGTCACGGTGAAGGTGCCGGGCTGATTGGCGTGGCAGGTGTAGCAGCTCACGGGCTCGGTGAAGACCGTGGCCAGCTCCATGAAAGAGCCGCCGTAGACCTCGACGCCCTGCTCGTTGACCATGTTGGTAAACTGCGGGGTCTTGCAGGTCCAGCAGCTCGCCTTGGAGTTTTCGCCGGTGCGTTTGGTTTCGACGACGTCCGTCAGCGTATACTGGTGGGAGCGGGCGGCCTTGTAGTCCTTCGAGAAGCCGTAGGGCTCGTACAGGGTCTTGAGCATCGGGTAGTCGACGAGGTAGTCGGTCACCTCGCTGTTTTCCCCGTCCGCAAGCCAGCTTGCATAGATATAGGGGTACTCCTCGGACCAGTCCTTCGCCAGCGTCACCGTGACGCCGGACTTGGTCTGCACCTTGTCGGCGACGGTCTCGCAGTAAATAAAGGTACCGCCGAACACGGCGGGCTGGATGCCGCCCTCCTCGAGTGCGTTGATGATGGCGCTCTTGATGCCGTTGGAGCTGATGGTCGCGCCGGAGACCGCGTCGACCTTCAGGCTTTGCGCTTGGAAGATGCGGGCGGGCAGCTGCTTGACGGCCTCGGTGCCGATGCCATCGGTCTCCTTGTGGTCGCCGATCTTGATCTGATAGATCTTCTCCCCATCGGTCACGACAGTCACGGCAATGTCGCCATTGCGCCCGGGGGCGGTGCCGAGAAGGGTAAGCGCGCCTTCGGGGACCTCGCTGTCCTTCACGCCGGCGCGTGCGGGGATCTGCGCGAGGATGATGCTGACCAGCGCGACGACGACAAGGAAAACGCCGCAGAGGATACCGACCAGATCGGCCCTGGCCTCGCGCCGCACCTTTTTATCCGCGCTTTTCAGCTCGCTGGAGAATTGGCTCCATCTTTTCATGGCGTCCCTCCGAGTGACAGCCCTGTATTTCTGCAGACTATTCCACTTATTACACAGTATACCATATAATCAGGATTTTTCAAGGCCAATGAGCGCAGCGTGTGACTGATTTTTTGGCCTTGCCTGGTTGCTTCAAAGTGTTCCGGCTGTCTGTGTCAATACTGCCCATGATATTGATCCGGACGCACGATGGATTTCATCTAAGAAATAAAAAGATTGTCCAATCTTTGATCGTGCCAGTTTTTACTTTGCTGTGGAAAAAGCATTTATCCCATGAGCGAGACAAAATCTCACTCATGGGATAAATTTCTCCTTGACAAACCTCTTCTGGTAGACAAAAGAGGTTTCTTTGATGTCTGTGTTGCACCAAACGGTGTCCAGACAAGGGTATTTGCACCAAAAGGTGTCTAATTATGTAAACCGAATTGCTTGGTAGGTAGTGAACTATGTTTACGCCGTTACCACAGCCATACACTCGTGCTATCCGGACAACAAACGTATTGCCAGTTGCAGTACCGAAGATCATCAAATGTATATGGCCGAGAATGCCCACGAAGCCATTATTAGCCGGGAACAGTTTGCCGCTGTCCAGGCCGAGAAGGCACGGCGCAGCAATGTCACTCGGGATGATGCAGGGAGTGCCAAACGAAAAGCAACACGATATAGTTCTCGATCTGTTGAATAGCGGATTAATTATACTCCAAACAGCTTTACTACGTCCTTGGCCTTTAGCACTATGCCCATTGATACGACCTTGTTATTGATCATAAGGGCCGGAGTGCTCATGATGCCATATTCCAGGATCTTCTGCATGTCGGTGATATATTCAATCTCCGCATCGACTCCTTTTTCAGCTACTGCTTCTTTCACTGCGCCAAGCAAGTTCTCGCATTTGCAACATCCGCCGCCTAATACCTTGATATTCATTTTAGATCCTCCTGTTAGATAAAGATATATTGGAAGGCGTTAAAGCCATATCCAACTATGATGATGCCAATCGTACAGATGGCAATGAACGTGCCGAGTAGACGGGGTTTGACAGCCTTTCGGAGCATGATTAGCGAGGGCAGGCTTAATGCTGTGACGGCCATCATAAAGCTTAGGATTGTCCCGAGTAAAGCACCCTTTGCCAGCAACGCCTCGGCTACGGGAATGGTGCCGAAAATGTCTGCGTACATGGGAACCCCGACGATTGTCGCCAGCACTACGCCGAATGGATTACGGCTGCCCAATACAGTTTCCACCCAGCTTTCAGGGATCCAGTTATGGATCACCGCACCGATGCCTACACCGATAAGAATGTACGGAAAGACTTTCTTGAAAGTGGAAACTACTTGATCCTTTGCGTAAATCAAACGATCCTTTACAGTCAGATCCGGTGCTTCGATGTTGACGCCGGAATTGGCATTGCGGACGAAATTCTCCACATACTTTTCCATGTGGAGCTTTTCGATCAGCGTTCCGCCGATGACCGCGATTACCAGCCCCAGCACCACATAAGCCACGGCGGTCTTAATACCGAAAATGCTCATCAGCAAAACAAAGCTACCGAGATCTACCATGGGGGAAGAGATAAGGAACGAGAAAGTCACGCCCAGTGGCAGCCCAGCACTGGTGAATCCCATGAAGATCGGGATGGACGAGCAGGAGCAGAACGGCGTTACCGTACCGAGCAGCGCCCCGATAATATTGGCACCAATGCCGTGGAAACGACCGAGAATTCGTTTGCTACGCTCAGGTGGGAAGAAGCTTTGGAGATAAGAAATAATGAAAATCAGCAGACACAGAAGGATTGTAATCTTGATCACGTCATAAAGGAAAAACTGGATGCTGCCACCCCAACGGTCGGCGACATCTAAGCCGAGTGCGCTTAATCCTCTGCCGATTAGAACGTTGATCCACTTCATACCCAGGATCTGTTCTTGAATAAACGACCACATATTCTGTCCCTCCTCTGTTTGATACATTCAAATGTATCTATGTTTAGATCATTTTAATAGGCAATCCCACAGGACCGCCTATTATTCATTATTTGCAGCAGCAAGCAGCTTTTTCTTGTTCTTGTTCACAGTCACAGCGCACATAAGCGGAAATCATATTGCGAAATGAAGCGATTCCTTCTGGTGAGAGCGAATAGTGCATCCATTTTCCTTCCTTTCGGCTGGCAACAAGTTCACTGTCACACAAAATTTTCATATGATGAGAAAGGGTAGGCTGCGTGATGTTCAATTCCTCCAAAAGAACACAACCGCATTTTTCACCATGCTGGAGTGCAAGCATGATTGCAAGGCGGTTTTCATCTGCCAATGCCTTTACTCTCCTAACATCTTCTCTAAATCCCATACTTGTCAGCCCCCTTTGATGTCTGCATTCTAACACTCACATTCACTGTTGTCAATATGTGAATATTTATTTTAGCCTACTTTCATCGCAATATTTGAAGCCAATCTTGATTCGCCTAACGTCAAATATGATTCGAAGCCTTCT
>ONOL01000047.1 GCA_900319465.1 uncultured Eubacteriales bacterium
ATGCTTCGTGTAGGGGAACATATCCACGGGCTGGAGCTTTTGCACCCGGTAACCGCCCTCGGCAAGAAGCGCGAGATCCCGCGCCAGCGTCTCCGGATCGCAGGAGACGTAGACGACCTTTTCCGGGGCGCAGCGGAGGAGCGAGCGCAGAAAGCGCTCGTCGCTGCCTGCGCGGGGCGGGTCGAGGAACACGAGGTCGGGCCGCATCCCGTCGCGCGCCATCTGCTCCATGTACGCGCCCGCGTCCCCGGCCGTGAACCAGCAGTTTTTGATGCCGTTCAGGCGCGCGTTCGCGATCGCGTCCGCCACCGCGTCGCGGTTGAGCTCCACGCCGACGACCTGTCCGGCATGGGCGCTGGCTGTGATGCCGATGGTACCGACGCCGCAGTAGGCGTCCAGCACGGTCTCCGTCCCGGTCAGCCCGGCAAAGTCCACCGCTGTGCGGTAGAGCTTCTCGGTCTGGACGGGGTTGATCTGATAAAACGAGCGGGGCGAGATGCGGAAGCGGTGCGAGCAGAGGATATCTTCTATATACCCGTCGCCGTACAGCACCTTTTCCCTCGCGCCCAGGACGACGGGGCCGAAGCGGTCGTTGACGTTCAGCACGACGGAAGTGATCTCCGGGTGCTTCTCCGTGAGCGCTTTGACGAAGGGCTTCTGCGTCGGGAAGACGGGGCTTGCCGCGACCAGCACGACCAGCGCCTGGCCCGTGGCAAAGCCGCGCCGCACCAGCACGTGCCGCAGCCAGCCGGTGCCGCTGCGCTCGTCATAGACCCTGATCCTGAAATCCGGCAGCATCCGGCGGATCGTGACGAGGATCGCGTCCGCCGCCCGGTCCTCGATCAAGCAGTCGTCCACGGGGACGACCGCGTGGCTCCCCGGCTGATAGATCCCGGAGACGACCTTGCGGTTCCGGTCGAGCGCGAAGGCGGCGGTCACCTTGTTGCGGTAGTGGGTCGGCTCCTCCATCCCGAGGATCGGCAGCACCGGGCCGAAGCCGTCCAGCAGCTCCTGCGCCCGCCGCTGCTTTTGGGCAAGCTGCCGCTCATATGGCAGGTGCTGCAGCTGGCAGCCCCCGCATTTTTTCGCGTGGGGACAGGGAAGAGGGCGGTTTTCGTCCATGTGCGCCTCCGAACGTCGATTTTTACTCCATTTTATCACAGGATCGCCTGTTTGCAAAGAGCGGGATCTGTGATAAAATGGCTCCCGAGGTGAAGAACATGGAGATCCTCTATCAGGACGCGGAGATCCTCGTCTGTCTCAAACCGCCGCGCGTGCTGTCCACGGACGAGCCGGGCGGCCTGCCGGAGCTGCTGCGCGCAGCGCTGGGGGACGCTGCGGCGGAGCTGCGTACCGTGCACCGGCTCGACCGGGTGGTGGGCGGCGTGATGGTGCTCGCGAGAAACGCCCGGAGCGCCTCCGTCCTCTCCCGTGCGATCCGTGAGGGCGCGTTCCAAAAGGAATACCTGGCCGTGGTGCACGGGGAGACGGAAGCGGAGGCGGAGCTGCGCGACCTGCTGTATCGCGACAAGGCGCGCAAAATGACCTTCGTCGCGCAGGAGGCGGGCAAGGGCATTCAGGAGGCGGTGCTACGCTATGAAACGCTTGGGCGGAGCGGCGGGCTCAGCCTTGTGCGCGTCGCGCTGCTCACCGGGCGCACGCATCAGATCCGGGTGCAGTTCTCCTCCCGCGGCCTGCCGCTGGCGGGGGAGCGCAAGTACTGCGAGCCGCGGGACGACTGCGGGCTCGCCCTCTGGTCGCACCGGCTGCGCTTCGCCCATCCCCTGAGCGGCGAGCCGATGGACTTCTGCGCCATGCCGCCCGCGGCGTTCCCCTGGGAGCTGTTTTCCCTCTGAGCGCGTATTAATAATCTGAAAACTGTCAGGCGAAGCGCTTGCAAACGCCCCGTGCGGGGATTATAATGGGTTCACTTTTCAATACCACATTCTGGAGACGATCAGGCGGTGTGATATGAACGTAGTAAAACTTCTGATCATCCTCGTGCTCGCGTACCTGATGGGTTCGCTTTCCTCCTCCATCCTGCTCTCGCGCGGCGCGTGGGGCGGGGATGTGCGCAGCAAAGGCAGCGGCAACGCGGGCGCGACCAATATGGCCCGGGTCTACGGCTGGGCGGCCGGCGTCCTGACGCTCGTGTGCGATATGGCGAAGGCGGGGCTCTCGGTCTGGATCGGCTGGAAGCTGATGGGGGACTGGGGACTGGCCCTCGGCGGCATCGCCTGCATGGCGGGGCACTGCTTCCCGCTGTTCCATGAGTTCAAGGGCGGCAAGGGCATTTCGGTCGGCGCGGCGCTCGGCCTCGCGATCGACTGGCGCGTGTTTGTCGCGATCGTCGTGGTCTTCCTGATCGTGGCGCTGCTGACGCGCAAGGTCTCCGCAGGCTCCTGCGCGGCGGCGGTGGCCATCACGGCGGCCTCCCTCGTGTTCACGGTGGGAACGCCGAAGCTGCTTCTCGCGATCACGGCCATGTGCCTCGCACTCTTCCAGCACCGGGGCAACCTCAAACGCCTTGCCGCCGGCACCGAGCCGGATTTCAAAGCGGCGGACGACCCGAAAAAGAAAGAATAAAGCATCAAAGGGGATGTGCAGGGCACGTCCCCTTTACCGTTTCCGGTTTTTCTGATATAATCAATCAATAATCTTGAAAAAGGCGGGTTTCCCATGGACTACCGGAGCTATTACGACATTCTCCTCGACGGTATCGACACCGACGCCGTCGTTTCGCGCATCGTGCGCGGCATCTCCTGGACCGCGGCCGTCCTCTCCGACGGGCAGGCGGGCGTCGCCATGCACACGGAGGGGGAGAGCTTCCCCCGGACCTTCGGGACGCTCGTCGGCCTGCCCGCCAGGGAGGCCGCCCGCGCGGTGCTCTCCTGGAACATGGAGGAAGCGAGCGAGGGCATGGCCGTCGTCAACGCCTGCTATAACCGCGCCGCCCGCGCCGCGGCGCTCGGCTGCTTCGAGACCGGCAGCGCCCTCGAGGGGATCGACATCAGGGGCAAGACCGTGGGCTTCGTGGGGCACCTGCTGCACCACAGCGGTCTCACGGACGGGCTGATCGGCGAGGCGAAGGAGTATTTCATCATGGAGCGCGAGCCGCGGCCCGGCGACTATCCCGACCCCGCCTGCGAGTACCTGCTGCCGAAGTGCGACGTGGTGGTCATCACCGGCTCCGCCTCGGTGAACAAGACCATGCCGCGCGTGCTGGAGCTGGCAAGCGGCGCGGTCACGGTCCTCACGGGGCCGACGGTGCCGCTCTGCCCGGCGCTCTTTGCGCTCGGCGTCACAAGGCTCAACGGGCAGGCCGTCACGGAGCCGGAGGCGATGCTGCAGACGATCGTGGAGAAGCGCACCTCGGTCAACGCCTTCGCCCGCCATTGGACGCTGGATCGGGACAGATGAACGAGGCAAGGAAACGCCGCCTCTGCTTCTGGGCGGTTTTCGCGCTGGGGCTGGGAATCCGGCTCTGGCGCTTCGGACAGGTTCCGGAGGGCATCAATCAGGACGAGGCCTTCGCAGGCTATGAGGCCTTCTGCCTGCTCACCGACGGGATGGATACGGCGGGCTACCGCTTCCCGGTGTATCTGACGGCCTGGGGCAGCGGCATGAACGCGCTCGAGACCTATCTGATGCTGCCCTTCGTGGCGCTCTTCGGGCTGAAGACCTGGGCGATCCGGCTGCCGCAGCTGCTCGTCGGCGCGCTGAGCCTGCCCGCCTGCTACGGCGCCGTGCGCCGGATGCGGGATGCGCGGCAGGCGTGCGTGACCATGCTGCTGCTGGCGATCTGCCCCTGGCACGTGCTGCTCAGCCGCTGGGGGCTGGAATCGAACCTCGCGCCGGGCTTCCTGCTTTTCGGCCTTTATTTCTTCCTGCGCGGCCTGGAGGACAGCCGCTTTTTCTGGCTATCGGGCCTCTTTTACGGCCTCTCGCTCTACGCCTACGCCACGGTCTGGCCCTTCGTGCCGCTGATGCTTGCCCTCTCGCTCCTCTGCTGCCTGCGCCGGAAAAAGCTTCCGCTCGACCGGCACCTGCTGGGCGGAGGCGCGGTCCTTGCGCTGCTCGCGCTGCCGCTGCTGCTGTTTCTCGCGGTGAACTTCGGCTGGATCGGGGAGATCCGCACGGCCTTCTTCTCCGTGCCGAAGCTGCTCGTGATGCGCTCCGGGGAGCTGGGCTTCTCCCACATCCCGGAGAACCTGAAAAACCTCTTTACGATCCTGTGGACGCAGTCGGACGGGCTGCCCTGGAACTGTGCGGAGGGCTGGGGGCTGCTCTATCCGCTCTCGCTGCCCTTTGTGCTGCTGGGACTTTTGTCGCTTGCGGAGCGGCGGCGGAAAAGCCCGGACTTCGACCCCATGGCGCTGATGCTGTTCCAGCTTTTTGCGGCGCTGCTGCTCGGCGCGCTCGTTTCGGTCAACGTCAACCGCGTCAACATCCTCTTCCCGCCGCTCGTGGTCCTCGCGGGGGAGGGGGCGATCTGGTTCTGCGGCCGCTTCCGCGCCCGCCTGCTGCCGCTGCTGCTCGCGGCCTATCTCGTCTGCTTCGGATTCTTTGCCCGTGATTATTTCACCGGCTACAACGACCGCCTGCGCTCGAGCTTCGCCTGGGGGCTGGGGGAGGCGGTAGCGGCCGCAGAGAGCTTTGACGGCCCCGTCGTGTTCTCGGAGGACGTCTATTACCCCGACGTGCTGTTCTATACGCGCCTCGACCCGGCCGCCTTCCGCGGGAGCGTGCGTTATCGGATCTACCCCGCGGCCTATCTGCAGGCGGCCTCCTTCGACCGGTACGCCTTCGGCTGGCAGGGCGCGCCGGACGGAGACTGCTTCTATATCCTCTCGCCCTGGACGGACGGGAGCGCCTTCGCCTCCGCGGGCTTCCGCGCCGAGCGATACGGCTATTATACCGTGTACAGGAAGTGAAAACATGGAAATTTTTGAACAGAGCTTCCGCGTCGGCGCGGAGGGCCTCTCCACGCGGGAGCTGTTTTTCCGCCTGCAGGAGGCCGCGAACGCCCAGTGCGCGGCGTATCGCCTGACCGGGGACGACCTGCGCGAAAAAGGGCTGATGTGGGTCGTGCTGCGCTATCTGGTGCGCGTCCCCCGCTGGCCGGAGCCGGGGGAGACGCTGCGCCTGCAGACCTGGCCCGGCGCGACGAGGCACGGCATGATGCCGCGCTTTTACCGGATGCTGGACGCGGCGGGGAGCTGCGTCGCCTCCGGCAGCGGCGTCTGGACCGTGGTAGACCGGGAGACGCGCAGAATGGTCAATCCGGACGAGAACGGCGTGATCCTTGAACCGCTCACGACCGGGCTGGAGGAGCGCCGCCCGCCCGCGCCGGCGCGGCTGGCGCTGCGCGAATACGCGGACTATACGGTGACAGAAGAGGTGCTGGATGCCAACGGCCATATGAACAACACCCGCTACTACGAGCTGGCCGAGCGCTGCATCGGACGCGCGGGCGCGCATCCCCGCCGCATCGTCACCGAGCACCAGAACGAGATCCGTCTCGGCCAGAGCATGCGCGTCTCCTGGGGCTGGGAGGGCGAGCGCTGCTTTATCGAGGGCGCGAACGACGCCCCCGTGTTCCGCATGGAACTGGATTACGGAGACTGAAGGGCGCCCGGAATCGAAACCAATATAGCCTTTTTCTGCGAATTTACCAATATTTGGGCTTTTGTTGAATTGACAAGCGGCAGGGTTGCATGTATAATTACAAATGGAGTGTTGTCTCCCATAAGATAGAACCGAAGTAAGCGGAAATACATAGCAAAAAGCGATCCGGCAGCAAGATGCCATCAACGCGAAGAGAGGGAAAAGAGAAATGAAGACAGTCAAAAAACTGAGCGTGATCCTGGCCGCGTTCCTGCTGTGCGCCATGGTCCTCGCACCCGCAGCCGCTTTTGCGGACACAGACACCACGTATACCCCGGTCACCGGCACGAACACCACGTTCCAGAAAGCACTGGTCCTCAATGCGGACGCCAACGTCCCCGGCATCACGTTTGCCTACACGATCGAGGCGGGCGCCGCTGTCGCCGCAGGCAACGGCAAGATGGAGATCCTCTCCCCGGGCACCGCCACCGGCGTTACCGGTACGCCCACTATCGCCGACGTCACCTTCACGGCCGGCGGCGCTGCCGTTTCCTCTGCCGATGGCGTGACGCTCACAGCCACCCGGATGGCCGCCGTAGCGACCGCAACCGTCGATTTCTCCGGCGTGAGTTTCTCCGAGCCGGGCATCTACCGCTACTTGATCAAGGAGACTTCCGCGGGGCAGCAGGGCGTTACCTATGATACGCAGCTGGCTGACAAAACCAACGGCGTCGCCAAGCAGCGCACGCTCGACGTCTACGTTACGGACGATAACGGCTCTCTGGTGGTTTCCTCGTACGTGATCCATGAGCTCGTCAACGACATCGGCGTCGGGGAGGATGCCGGCTCCGCCGTCGCCGCGACGCTCGCCGACAAATCCAAGGGCTTTGTCAACGAGTACGCCACCTTCAATTTCGCGTTTGCCAAAGCTGTGTCCGGCAACCAGGCCTCCCACGACAAGTACTTCAAGTTCAGCGTGGCCATCACCAACGGCGGCGCGAACGCGCTGGTGAACGTGGATATGTCCGCGGCCCAGACCGCCCCCGCCAAGAGCGCCGCCACCGCTTACGAGGCCAGCACCATGGCTGCGGCCAACGCCCTGGATGAGGACAGCACGCTCGACGGCCAGCAGTGGAAGCTGGACGCCGACGGCGCCGTGACCAAGGATCTGTACCTCAAGCACGGGCAGACCGTGACCATCAAAGGCCTTGCCAAAGGCGCGAACGTCACCGTGACCGAGACGCCCGAGGACTACAAGTGCGACAAGTCGGGAAACAAGATCGAAGTCACCAATATGGAGGCGGACAGTCTCGGCAACACCTTCACCAACACCCGCAGCGGCATCATTCCGACGGGCGTGCTGCTGACGGTGGTTCCGGGCGTGGCGATCGTCGCCATCGCGCTGGTGGGCCTGTTCGTCATGAAGAAGAAAAAGAACGAAGCCTGATCGACAGGAACAAGCGGCAAGGGGAAGGGCGGCAGCCCTTCCCCGGAAACGCTTTCCTGATGTGCGGCGCGCAGAGGGAACAAGGGAGGACGCGGTCGTTTCGCTGCCGGACTCCCGGTCCGGCGGCACCGCTTTTTCAAAGGCTCCGTCATGCTTACAAGAGAGCGGGGAGCCGCTCTGCGGGGGTGTTGGCCGGTGTACAGGGTAATACGTTTTGTTGACGATCTCATCGACCGGGTGCTGGCGCTCATCCTGATCCTTGTCCTTCTGATCGGCGTGTATTTCATCTATGACACGGCGTACGTGTTTTACCACGCCTCCGCCGCGCGCGTCGCGTATTACCGGCCAGGGAGCGAGGAGGCGGCGGAAGCCGCGGAGACCAAGCCCCTGACGGAAGATTACGTAGCGTGGCTTACGCTGGACGATACGAATATCGACTACCCCGTCATGCAGGGGGAAAACAACAGCAAGTATCTGAACATGGATCCCTACGGAGAGTATTCGCTGGCGGGCTCGATCTTCCTGGACAGCCGGAACGCGGGCGACTTCAGCGACAGCTATTCGCTGCTCTACGGGCACCATATGTCCGGCGGCTATATGTTCGGCGCGCTGGACCGATTCTACGACAAGAACTATTTCGAGACGCACCGGAGCGGATCGCTGAGCGTAGGCGGGGTCGATTACCCGCTGACGGTGTTCGCCGTGCTGCAGACGGACGCTTCGGAGGACGCGGTTTTCAACCCGCAGGGGAGCGAAAAAGTCCTGCAGACCGCGAAGGAAGCTTCGATGTATTACAGAGAACCGGAGGATGGGCGCGTGATCGCGCTGTCCACCTGCAAGGACCCCGGCAGCACGACGCGGACGGTCGTGCTTTGCACCTTGTCCGAGGGATGAAGGAGAGAAGAGCGATGAAAAAGACGATGAAGAAAATGCTGAGCGGTCTGCTGCTGGCGGCGCTGCTGGT
>ONOL01000029.1 GCA_900319465.1 uncultured Eubacteriales bacterium
GCTGCGAATGGTGGTATCGGCTACCATCTTGCCGTTCTCGTCCAGAATGACCGCCTTCGTGTAGGTGGAACCTACGTCACAACCGCCGAAATATTTCATGGAATAATAACCTCCGTTTATTCTTTATTGCCTCCCCTTACAGGGGAGCTGTCGCGCTTTTGCGCGGCTGAGGGGCCCGCCCCCTCTTGCTCACTGTCCGTGAGGGCGGGAGAACCCCTCCGCCCCGGCGTGAGCGCCGGGGCGCCTCCCCTTGCCGGGGAGGCTGTATCTGTGATCGCGCTGCGCGCGATCACATGCAGACCTCGTCCTCGAACTCAACGAGGGACGGATCGACCGGCTCGGCGTGCTTGACGGTGCGCATGTACTCGTTGACCTTGTCGCGCATGGTGCGGCGGGAAACGGTACGCGGGTCCATCAGGTCGTGCTCGACCCAGATCAGGTCGTAGCCGCGCTGGCGGCCCTGCTCGTCGAGCAGGCCCTGAACGGTGGCCATATTCTTGCAGGCCACGTTCTGGTACATGATGACCAGCGGCGCGTTCCAGGCCTCGACCTGGCGCCAGCACTCGTCGACGACGTTCTGGTAGCCGCCGTTGGTGTGACGGCGCATGACCATGCGCTCGTACAGACGGGCCAGATCGCGCAGCGCCTCTTCCTTGTCCTCGGTTTCGAGGTGCTTGGTGAAGTTCAGGGACTCCATCTCGACCAGGATGTCGATGCCCCAGCAGTTGGCCAGCCAGTTGGAGAAGTTGGCGTAGTAGTGGGCCGGGCAGGACCACACGATGCCGCGGTATCTCATCTTGCGCTCGGGCCACGCGGTCTCGCCGTTCTCGTAGGCCTTGAGCAGCATCTTGTTGACCTTCTGCATGGAGGGCAGGACGCGCGGGTCGATGCCGCCGTCCATCTCGTAGTTCCACTTGCGGAACAGCTCGTAGCTCGGTCCGATGAACTGCGGGCGGGCGGACTTGTTGATCTCCCACTTCTGCAGCTCGAGGTCGGTCTCCTGATTGAAGCGCTTCATGCACTCGAAGTAATGCTCCCAGCTCCACTTGGCGCCGGTCTTCTCCTCGATGAACTTGATGCAGGCCTTGATGTCCTCGGCGCCCATCTGCACGGTCTCCTCATCCAGATAGCGGACGGGGAAGCAGAGGTGGAACACCGGGATATGCGGGAAGCGGCGGGCGAAGTAGGAGGAAGCCATGGTCGAACCGTCGCAGGGCATGGAGGAGGAGATGAAGCAGGCGCCCATGTCGGGCAGCGCGTCGATGACCAGCGCGCCGCACTCGGAGGAGGGCACCGGGCAGGTGTCGGAGGGCAGGCCGTAGCTCTCGACCGCGTCGATGTAGGGGATGCACACGAGCTGGTCGATCTCGGAAACGAGGAACATCGGCAGCAGCTGGTGCGGGATGCTGAGCAGGTCGGGGAAACCGGCGGCGATCTGACCCATGGTCATCTCGTCGAAGGTGAAGAGCATCTTGTTGAGCTCGGTGGAGTTGCCGTTCTTGCGGTCGGCCTTGGAGAGGAAGACCAGGTTCTCGGCCACGTAACGGAAGATCTGATAGGTGACCTCATGGCTCATGCGCAGGTTGGAGCCGCGCAGGCCCATGATGTTCTTGTCCATAAAGCCGTGGCAGCAGAAGTAGGAGATCATCCAGCGATACCACAGCGCGCTGTTCATGGCGGGGATCAGGTCCTTGGAGAAGGTCATGAGCAGCATGCCCCACATACGCGCCCACTCCCAGAAGTCGTACGCGGTATCCTTGATGCCGCGCCACTCGCGGCGCACGGTGGCCATGGCGCCCTTGCGGTAGAGGCGGCCGAGGCTGCGCTCGCCGTTGATGACGCGATCCCACTTTTCGGCGGGGTCGAGCGCCATGAAGTCCTCATACTCGCTCTTAATGCGCGCGCCGTCGGCCTTGAGGCCGTCGACCAGGCTCTTACCCACGGCCTGCCAGTCGGTCTCCATCAGCATGCCGCCGAAGATCCCCATGACCTCCATCAGGTTTTCGCCCTGTTTTTTCCAGTTGATATCGTCTTTGGCTTTCCAGAATTTCGGATTCGGGTATTGAATCTTGGCCATTATGCCTTCCCCCCCTCTTTATGAATGCGCTTGATCTCCAGCGACTCCACAAAGGCCTGCACGCGGGTACGCAGCTGACCGGAGTTGCCGTTGTTGTACAGACGGTCGATGGAGAGGACGGGCCAGCCGTATTCATCGTGCATGATGTGGCTGACCAGCGCGCGCTCGAAGCCCCAGTAGTCGCAGTACTTCATCTGCTCGTAGATGATGCCCTCGGCGTTGAACTCCTTGGCGAGGCGGTCGGCCGTCTCGCGGCGCTGCATGACCTTTTCGTCGGCGATGTAGCGGGCGCATTCGGAGACCTCCATGTAGTGCCGGCAGATCTGCGGCAGCGCGGGCTCGTCCTCCTTGAGCTCGATGACCTCGCGGCCGGGCGTGGAGCCGAAGCAGTAGCGGTCGGACACGACCAGCGCGCCCACGTCCTCGATGAGCTTGGTCAGGTTGGGATCGTCGATCTCGGAGCCGACGATGGCCACTCTCGCGCGGAAAGCGGGCTTGGCGTCGGGCTTGCGGGTCTTGAGCTCCTCCAGCGTCTCCCGCAGGTAGGGCAGGATCAGCTTCGTGGGGCAGACGTAGCTGACGAGGTTGATGAGGTGGAACTCGTAGCCGGTGATGACGGGATTCGCGGCCTTGCGCATCTCGCGGATCTCGGAAATGACGCGGCACATCTCGTTGTGCTCGGCCACGGCCTTGCGGATCGCCTCCTCGGAGACGTCCGTCCCGAAGACCTCATGGATGCGGTCCAGCACGTGCACCTGCATCTGGCGCACATACCCGTCGACCGTGTAGTCCGTGATCTTGAAGGGCATGTCGGTGTGGGTGACGAAGAACTTGGGGTTCGTGTTGACGTTGAGGATCTCGAAGTGCTCCATGGAGCGGTTCATCATCGAGCAGGCGTCCACCCCGATCAGCGCGTCCAGGAACTGGTAGCCGCCCTCGATGGCGCGCTCCAGCAGGGCGCGGGCATACTCGCAGGTGTAGTTGGACATGTAGTAGGTGGCGATGTCGATGGAACCGGTGTTGGGGGCGCGGAGCCTGGTCGAGAAGCAGTTGTCGACATTGAGCAGGACCTCGGGGATATGGAAGCAGGTATAGCCGAGACACACGCCGCCTTCGGCCTTGGCCTTTTCCACCAGCTCATTGTCAGCATTCTCAAGCAGACTCTCAAAGTAGATCAGATGCTTAAGATCTTTCAAATGTTACACCTCTTCTTTCACAGTATGTCTATTTTTCGGAGTGCTTCCTCCACTCCCTTGAGCATTACGGAATCCGCAGGCAGCTCCATGACGCTCTTGCCGCGGATGTCGTTGGCGGCGAACGTACTGTCTGCGGGGATGGCCGTGAGCACCTCCACCGGGCACTCCATGAGCGCCACGAGCTCGGGATTGGTGACACGGTTGATGATGGCGCCGATCCGATCGTAAGAGATCAGCTCGTCCGCCACGCCCTTGATGGTGGTGATGACCTGCACGCCCTTCTTGCTCTGATCGGTGATCAGGAGCAGATGGCTGACCTTTTCCATCACGCGCCGCTGGATCTGTTCGATGCCGGCTTCGCCGTCGATCACGACGAAGTCGAAGCTGTTTGCGAGGATACCGATGACTTCCTTCAGATACGAATTGACCTTGCAGTAGCAGCCGGAGCTCTCCGGCCGGCCGATCGCCAGAAAGGCGAAGCCCGGCATCTCCGCCAGCGCGTCGAAAATACGGAAGCGCGCCTCGCTGAGAAGCTCGAGAGCCTCCCTGGTCTCCCCGTTTTCCACGCTGTCGACGATGCTCATCCGGATATCGTCCAGCGTCAGCTTCACGTCAACGCCAAGAGCAACGGATAGACCGACGGCAGGGTCCGCGTCGATCGCAAGGATCTTTTTGTCGGGAAAACGCTCCGCCAGCGTGCGCACGATGCACGCGCAGATCGAAGTCTTTCCGACGCCGCCTTTGCCCGCCACGGTAATGATCTTGGCCTTTTTCTCCATTTGCGTCCCCCCTCGGAAGCGGGAGATACGGGCAGTATCCCCATCATGCATTATCGTTGACATTTTAACACAAGCCCTTTCAATATGCAAGATAAACACTATAAAAATGTATTATCCTGCTTTTTTGGTGCAATATGACAGTTTTTTAGGACTGGCGGCTTTTTCCTGTTTAGACACCGGGCCGGCAGGCGTAAAAAAACACGCCCCGAAGGGCGCGTCCGTTCTCTGTTCTCTTTATGCCTCGTCAAGAATCGCCTTGAGCTTTTCGATCTGCCCGGCATCCAGCCGATGGGCGGCGAGATACGCCTTCGCCAGCGCGATCGGGTCCGGAACGCAGCGGGTCGAATCCAGCGTCCCCACGTGGTACTCCTCGCAGCTGAAGGCGGCCTCATACACGCGGCCGCAGGTCTTCCCGCACTTGACAAAACCCGCTTCGCGGATGGCGCCCTTTTTCAGCATGCTGTTGAGCAGGATGTGGACAGAGCTGTCCATCCAGGTTTTGTCCGTAGACAGGCTCAGGATCTCCCCGCGGGAGAGGGCGCGGTTTTCCCTCCAAAGCACGTCCATGATCTCGATCTCGTTCCTCGTCAGATACATGAGCTGTCCCCTTTCCCGGCGGTCATGACCGAACCGTTATCCTGCTGCTGGTCCCAGTTTCCATTTTGCCATATTTTAACACATTACATTGTAATTGACAATATGGCAATTATAACCAAATTTTGCCAGTTTTAACCGTTTTTCTGTCCAGATGCCCGGGAAGGAAGACCGGATACCCTTGATTTTTCCCGTATTTCTGTTATAATCGCACTTGGATAGCACTTGGATAACAGAAAGGAATTAGAACCATGCAGATCACAAAAGAGACCACCATGGGCCAGATGCTCGAGTACGATATGGGCATCGCCTATGTTCTGATGCAGTGCGGCATGCATTGCGTCGGCTGCCCCTCCTCCATCGGCGAAAGCCTGGAAGAGGCCTGCATCGTCCATGGCCTTGACGCCGACGCCGTCATGGCGCAGATCCAGGATTATCTGGACAGCCGTCCCGCCGAGGCCTGAGGGAACAGGAAAAAGCGGATCGCCGCCTCAGCGCAGCTGCTGACCCGGCGGTCCGTTTTTCTATCCGCGTGAAAGGAGCAACGCATGAAGCTGCTGTACGCCGAGGATGAGGCGGCCATGTCGGAGGCCGTCACCGACATCCTCACCTATCACAAATACAGCGTGGACACGGTCGACAACGGGCGCGACGCGCTGGACTACGCCCGGAACGAGCGCTACGACGGCATCATCCTGGACGTGATGATGCCCAATATGAGCGGCTTCGAGGTGCTGAACCGGCTCCGGGCCGAGGGGAACACCACACCCGTGCTGCTGCTGACGGCCAAGGCCGAGGTGGAGGACCGGATCGAGGGGCTTGACCTCGGAGCGGACGACTATCTGCCCAAGCCCTTCGCCATGGGCGAGCTGCTCGCGCGCGTGCGCGCGATGCTGCGGCGGCGGGAGGACTTCACGCCCAACATCCTGACCGTGGGCGACCTCGCCCTCAACCAGCAGAGCGCGGAGCTGCGCTGCGGGGAGAAGAGCGTGGTGCTGCCGAAGCTCGAATACAAGCTGATGGAGCTGCTGATGCTCAACCGCGGGATCTGCCTGTCGAGCGAGGATATCCTCGTCAAGGTCTGGGGATATGAGACCGAGAGCGAGCTCGGCGTGGTGTGGGTCTATATCTCCTATCTCAGAAAGCGCCTCACGGCGCTCGGCTCCGCGGTGGAGATCCGGGCGCGGCGCGGCGTGGGCTACCTGCTGACCGAGGGGGAGAAGCCATGATCCGCACGCTGCAGAAAAAATTCACCGTCACGGCCATGATCGCCGTCACGGTGCTGCTTGCGGTGCTGCTGGGGGCCATCAACGCCGTCAACGCTTTCACGCAGACCGCCGAGAGCGGCAGGCTGCTGGAAGCGCTCGCCATGCAGGAGGGCTTCGGCCCCGCCCCGACCAGGCCGGACGACGATTTCCAGGACGGCCGCCGCGGCTTCTTTCAGCAGCCGATGAACGAGAACCGGCGCATGTCTGCGCTGTACTTCACCGTCCGCTATGGCAGCGGGGGCGAGGCGGAGGACGTGGAATTGCGGCACATCGCCTCCGTGGACGAGGACGAGGCCAGAGCGCTGGCCGCCAGAGCCCTCGCAAGCGGCAAGGACTCCGGCAGGCTCGACAGCTACCGTTTCCAGATCGTGGAGCCCGCGGAGGGCACGAAAACGGTGATCCTCCTCGACGTGAGCACCCAGCGCTACAACGTGCTGCGGGTGGCGGCGCTCTCTGCGCTGGCAGGCGGGCTTGCCTGGGGCGCGATGCTGGTGCTGGTCATGGCGCTCTCCCGGCGGGCGATCCGCCCGATCGCGGAGAATATGGAGCGGCAGCGCCAGTTCGTCACCGACGCGGGGCACGAGCTCAAGACCCCGCTCGCCATTATCCAGGCGAATCTCGACGCGATGGAGCTCATGGGCGGCGAGAGCAAGTACAGCCGCAACATCCGCAGCCAGACCCGGCGTCTGAGCGATCTGATGCAGAACCTGCTGACGCTCGCGCGCATCGACGAGAACAGCGTGCCCATGGATCTGAGCGAGGTAGACCTCTCCGCCCTCGCCGCCGAGGAGCTGGAGATGTTCCGCGCCCCGGCGGAGCTCAAGGGCATTGCGGTGGACAGCGAGCTTGCCCCCGGCGTCGCCGTGCAGGCCAGCCGCGCCCAGATCGCCCAGCTCCTCTCCACGCTGCTCGACAACGCGGTCAAATACTGCCCCGAGGGCGGGCGCGTCGCGATGCGCCTGCAGCGGGGGGACCGGGCCGTGCTGACCCTCGCGAACACCGTCTCCGCCCCGGTGGACACCGCGCGCATCTTCGACCGTTTTTACCGCGCCGACGCCGCGCGCAGCCAGAAGGCCGGCGGCTTCGGGATCGGCCTTTCCGCCGCGGAGGCCATTGTCCGCCTTTACAAGGGCAGCATCAGCGCCCGCATGGACGGGGAGGACACGGTCGTGTTCACGGTGAAGCTGTAAGCTTCCCGCCCGGCCCCGGCGGCAGGCTGAGGGCGAAAAAACAGGAAAGCAGAGGGAAGCGTCTGCGGACGCTTCCCTCTGCTTTCCTGTTTTCCTTCCCGGTTCAGCTTCCCGCGCCGAAGGATCAGCGCGGCGCCGACGCCCTTGAACTTGTTGGACACCACGCACATGCCCGCGCCGGTGTCGCAGATCAGCACGGCCCTGTCGTACGTGCCGTTCTGCACGAGCGGCGCCACGTCGCCCGCCACCTGGTAATAGGGGTGCACCTGCTCGAGATCGGTAAAGTCATAGCCGTTGTCGTGCAGCCGACTATTGACGGCCTCCTTCACAGGGAAGCCCGACTTGTCGCTTCCGATCGCAATTTTCATAAAAACTCTTTTCCGCTTAGGCTCCCCTGCCAAGGGGAGCTGTCACAGTGCTTCTCACGAAAGCGCTGTGACTGAGGGGTCTGTTCGTGCCCTCGCCCTGTTCTTTCGGGGCGCTGTTCGATTTCCGCCAACCCCTCCGCCCAGTGTGCGCACTGGGCGCCTCCCCTTTCAGGGGGGGAGGCATGATTGTAAAAACGGCGCTTATTTCAGGCTGACGGCCTTCGTCGCAGCCGAGACGATGTCGGCCTTCGTCATGCCGAGGATCTCGCGCAGATAGGGCATCTTGCCAACCTCGCCGAAGCGGTCCTTCACCCCGACGGCGACGGCGGGGATCTTCTCCTCACTCAGCGCCTCCAGCACGGCGGAATGCAGGCCGCCGATGACGTTGTGGTTCTCTACGGTCAGCACGGCGCCGGTCTTGCGGGCGGAGGCGATCACCGTTTCGCGGTCGATGGGCTTGATGGTGTGGACGTTCACGACCTCGGCGTCGATGCCGGCGGCGCGCAGCTCGTCCTGCACGTCCAGCACGTCGCGGGTCAGGAAGCCGGAGACGAAGATGCTCAGATCCCTGCCCTCCTTCAGCACGTCGGCCTTGAAGAGATCGAAGCGGTAGTTTTCATCGAAAACGGTGGGCAGCTCCTTGCGGAACAGCCGCATGTACACGCAGCCCTCGTACGCGTTGAGCACGGGCATGGCGGCGCGAAGCTGCACCTCGTCCACCGGCTCGAAGATCACGACGCCGGGCACGGAGCGCAGGACGCCGATATCCTCCATGCTCATGTGGGTGCCGCCGTTGAGCTCGGCGGAGATGCCGGGGTCGGTGCCGACGACCTTCACATTCTGCCCGGCATAGGAGATGGAGATGGCGATCTGGTCGCAGATGCGCCGGGTGGCAAAGGGCGTGAAGCTCTCGATCCAGGGCCGGAACCCGTAGCTGGCCAGGCCCGCGGCGATGGAGGCCATGTTCTGCTCGGCCACGCCGCAGTCGAACATCTGTTCGGGGAAGCGCTCATACAGCTTGCGGGTGCCGCTGGCCTTGGCCAGATCCGCGTCCAGCACGCAGACGCGGCGGTCCTGCTCCATGAGTTCCGCGAGGCAGCCGGCGTAAACAGCTCTCATTTCCATATGCTCAGTCCTCCCCTCTGATCTCGCGGCAGGCGGCCTTGGCCTGCTCCTCGCTCACCTTGCAGTTGTGGTTGCCCGCGCCGAGATCGACGATCCACTGCACGCCGCAGCCCTTGACGGTGTTGAGGATGACCATGGTGGGCCGTCCGCCGCCGGGGCCGAGCTTCGCGTGCCGGACGGCCTCGGAGACCTGCTCCACGTCGTTGCCGTCCTCCACGTCGATCACGTTCCAGCCGAAGGCGGCCCATTTCTCCGCCAGCGGCGCGACGTCGTTGACCTTGTCCACGGAATCGTCGATCTGGAACTTGTTGTAGTCGGTGAAGGCGATGAGGTTGTCCAGCCCCTTCGCGGCGGCGAACATGGCCGCCTCCCAGATCTGGCCCTCCTGGCTCTCGCCGTCGCCCACGAGGGCGTATACAGTCGCGCCGTCCTTCTCCAGCTTGCTGCCCAGCGCGATGCCCACGGCGCAGGAAAAGCCCTGCCCCAGGGAGCCGGCGGTCATATCGATGCCGACGGTGCGGTTCATATCGCAGTGGGAGGGAAGGTTGGTGCCGCTCTGATTGAGCGTGAGCAGCTCCGCCTTGTCAAAATAGCCGCGATTGGCCAGCGCCGCGTAGACCGCGGGGCCGGCATGCCCCTTGGAACAGACGAAGCGGTCCCGCCCGGCCATCTTCGGCTGCTTCGGGTCTATGTTCATCTCCTGAAAATACAGCACGGCCAGCAGCTCCACCACGGAGAGGCAGCCCCCGATGTGGCCGACGCCCAGGTGTCCGATGCAGCGCAGGATATCGCAGCGGATATCCTTGCAGACTTCTTTCAGATCATAGCTCAATTTCGTTTCCTCCTGAAGAAAACCGTAGTGATTCAAGCAAGAGAAGTTTAACCTTTGCCTCACGCTTTGTCAAGGCTGCGCGGTGTTTTTCCTCTGTTGACAGTTGCCGTCCGCGTGGATATGATACTTTTATCTTGAAGATACGGAAGCGCCATCTGTCCTTTTGTCCTGTATACGTTCCGCTGGGCGTTCCCACCTTCCATCTTTGGAGCGCCCGGGACCGGTTCGCGCGCCCGGTGAAGCTGCTGCGGGAGACGGAGGCGGACTTCGTCTGCCCGGAGGAGATGCTGCTCAGCCTTAACGCACTGCGCGCCTTCGGAAAGCGCCCCTTCACCTATGTCTTCGGCGCGGAGGCCTTTCCGGAGGCCACCGTCTTCCGCATCGGGCGCGAGCCGGACGGCAGCTTCCGCTTCTTCCTCGCGGAGGGCGAAGCGCTCAACAGGCCCAAGCAGTTCACCGGCGCCTCCGTCGTCACCCGCACGGACGCGGGCAGCCGCTCCCTCGTGGAGCAGAGCGTGAAGGCGGGCTTTGAGCCGCACTTCGCCGTCATCCGCGGCCGCCATGCCGACACGCTGCAGACGCTCGCCGAGATGTTCGGCTTTGCGGCCTTTCGCTATTGACGGAGCCGGTTCTCGCTGTGAACGGAACAAAGAAAAACAATGCCGCGGCTTTCGCCGCGGCATTGTGGTTTTGTTTCGCGTTTTTGATTACTCGGCGTCCTTGATGGCGGCCTGAGCGGCGGCCAGACGGGCGATGGGAACGCGGAAGGGGCTGCAGGACACGTAGTCGAGGCCAACCTTGTGGAAGAACTCCACAGAGCTGGGATCGCCGCCGTGCTCGCCGCAGACACCCAGGTGCAGCTCGGGACGGACGGAACGGCCGAGCTTGGCAGCCATGGCCACCAGCTTGCCGACGCCGATCTGGTCGACGCGGGCGAACGGGTCGTTCTCGTAGATCTTCTTGTCGTAGTAGGCGCCGAGGAACTTGCCGGCGTCGTCACGGCTGAAGCCGAAGGTCATCTGGGTCAGGTCGTTGGTGCCGAAGGAGAAGAACTCAGCTTCCTTGGCGATCTCGTCCGCGGTCAGAGCGGCGCGCGGGATCTCGATCATGGTGCCGACGAGGTACTTCATGTCGGAACCGGCAGCGGCCAGAACGGCGTCAGCGGTCTTGACGACGATGTCCTTGACGTACTTGAGCTCCTTGACCTCGCCCACCAGCGGGATCATGATCTCGGGAACCATGTTCCACTCGGGGTGGCGGGCCTGGACAGCCAGCGCAGCCTTAATGACGGCGCGGGTCTGCATCTCGGCGATCTCGGGGTAGGTGACGGCCAGACGGCAGCCGCGGTGACCCATCATGGGGTTGAACTCATGCAGGGAGGCGATGATGTTCTTGATGGCCTCGACGCTCTTGCCCTGATCCTTGGCGAGCAGCTCGATGTCGGCTTCCTCGGTGGGAACGAACTCGTGGAGAGGAGGATCGAGGTAGCGGATGGTGACGGGGCAGCCTTCCATGGCCTCGTAGATGCCCTCGAAGTCGGACTGCTGCATCGGCTCGAGCTTCGCCAGAGCGGCAACGCGCTCCTCGACGGTGTCGGAGCAGATCATCTCACGGAAAGCGGCGATACGGTCGCCCTCGAAGAACATATGCTCGGTACGGGTCAGGCCGATGCCCTGAGCGCCCAGCTCACGCGCCTTGGCGGCGTCGTGCGGGGTGTCGGCATTGGTGCGGACCTGCAGGCGGCGGTACTTGTCGGCCCAGCCCATGATGCGGCCGAACTCGCCGGCGATGGTGGCGTCGACCGTGGGGATGATGCCGTCATAGATCTTGCCGGTGGAGCCGTCGATGGAGATGCAGTCGCCCTCGCGGTAGGTCTTGCCGGCCAGCTCGAACTTCTTGTTCTCCTCGTCCATCTTGATCTCGCCGCAGCCGGAGACGCAGCACTTGCCCATGCCGCGGGCAACGACGGCTGCGTGGCTGGTCATGCCGCCGCGAACGGTCAGGATACCCTGAGCGGCCTTCATGCCCTCGATGTCCTCGGGGCTGGTCTCGAGACGGACGAGAACGACCTTCTCCTTGCGGGCGGCCCAGGCCTTGGCGTCCTCAGCGGAGAAGACGACCTTGCCGCAGGCGGCGCCGGGGGAGGCGCCCAGGCCCTTGCCGATGGGCGTGGCGGCCTTGAGCTTGTCGGCGTCGAACTGGGGATGCAGCAGGGTGTCGAGGTTTCTCGGGTCGATCATCAGAACGGCCTTCTTCTCGTCGATCATGCCCTCGTCCACCAGGTCGCAGGCGATCTTCAGAGCGGCCTGCGCGGTGCGCTTGCCGCTGCGGCACTGCAGCATATAGAGCTTGCCGTTCTCAACGGTGAATTCCATGTCCTGCATGTCGCGGTAGTGGTTCTCCAGAATGCCGCAGACTTCGACGAACTGCTTGAAGGCCTCGGGGAACTTCTCTTCCATCTGGGAGATGGGCATCGGGGTGCGCACGCCGGCAACCACGTCCTCGCCCTGGGCGTTCGTGAGGAACTCGCCCATCAGCTTCTTCTCGCCGGTGGCGGGGTCGCGGGTGAAGGCGACGCCGGTGCCGGAGTTCTCGTTCAGGTTGCCGAACACCATGGGCATGACGTTGACGGCGGTGCCCCAGGAGTAGGGGATGTCGTTATCGCGGCGGTAGACGTTGGCGCGGGGGTTGTCCCAGGAACGGAACACGGCGCGGATGGCTTCGTACAGCTGCACCTTCGGGTCGGAGGGGAAGTCCTCGCCGATCTGCTTCTTGTACTCGGCCTTGAACTGCTCGGCCAGCTCCTTGAGGTCGGCGGCGGTCAGTTCAACGTCGAACTTGACGCCCTTGCGCTCCTTCATCTGGTCGATGAGCTGCTCGAAGTACTTCTTGCCGACTTCCATGACGACGTCGGAGAACATCTGGATGAAGCGGCGGTAGGAGTCATACACAAAGCGCTCGAACTTGGGGTCGGGGTTGCCCTTGATCATGGCGGCGACGACGTCGTCGTTCAGACCGAGGTTCAGGATGGTGTCCATCATGCCGGGCATGGAAGCACGGGCGCCGGAACGGACGGAAACCAGCAGGGGGTTCTCCAGATCGCCGAACTTCTTGCCGTTGATCTGCTCCATGGTCTCGACGTTCTTCATGATCTCAGCCATGATCTCGTCATTGATCTTGCGGCCGTCCTCATAGTACTGGGTGCAGGCTTCGGTGGTGATGGTGAAGCCCTGGGGAACGGGCAGACCGATGTTGCTCATCTCGGCCAGGTTGGCGCCCTTGCCGCCGAGCAGCTCGCGCATGGAAGCGTTGCCTTCGGAAAACAGGTAAACATACTTTTTGCTCATTGTTTTCGTCCTTTCTCATATGTTAAATAAATCATCTTTGCTACTCATTAGATTACCACATTTCAGAGAAAATAATCAATGCATTTTCCTTACAAATCCGCACAGCCCAAGCTGTGAATTTCGTCAGTGATTTCTGCAAAACCACCAAGGTCAAGCACTTCTCCCCGGATTTTCCGGTCAAATCCACAGGAAATCAGCACTTTTTCCGCCTGCTCTTTGGTTAGCTCTCCCAAACCGGCGCTCAAGGCGTTGCCGAGCGTCTTGCGGCGCTGGTTGAAGGCGGCGCGGATCACCCGGAACAGCAGCGCCTCGTCCGAGACGGCCACGGGCGGCTTTTCCCGCCGGGTGAGGCGGATGACCGAAGAGGTCACCTTCGGCTGCGGCACGAAGCAGGAGGGCGGCACGTCAAAGAGGAGCTCCGTCTCGCAGTGATACTGGACAAAGAGGCCAAAGGCGCCGTAGTCCGGCGTGCCAGGGGAGGCGCAGATGCGCCGCGCCACCTCCCGCTGGATCATCACCGTGATGCGTGCAAAGCACCCCGCCTCAATGAGCGCCGTGAGCACCGGCGTCGTCACATTGTAGGGGAGATTGGCGCAGACCACGGGCGTCAAGCCCGGAAAGCTCTCCCGCACCAGCGCGGGCAGGTCCTGCTTCAAAACGTCCCCGAACAGCACCTCCACGTTCTCGCAGCCGGTCAGCGTCTCGGCCAGGACAGGCCGCAGCGACCGGTCCAGCTCCACGGAGAGGACCTTTGCCGCGCGCCGGGAAAGCTGCTCGGTCAGGCAGCCGATGCCGGGGCCGACCTCGAGCGCGCCCACGCTGCCGTCAAGCCCCGCCTCGTCCGCGATGCGCTCCGGCACCCAGGCGGCGGTCAGGAAGTTCTGCCCCAGGGACTTGGAAAAGCGGAAGCCGTGCCGCGTGAGGAGGGCGCGTATTTCGTTGCTATCGGTAAGATTCATGTTCATTCTCCCAACACGACCTGCATCGTTTTCTCAAACAGCTCCCGTCGCATCTCTCCGGTCATGCGCCATTCCCATTTCGGGGCCCCCTCATACAGAGGATGGCAGTCGGACACCATGAGCACAGCCGCGGCAGCGAGCCCCAGACAGCGCGCGACGGAGAAAACGGCAGAGGTCTCCATATCCACGGCTGCCGCGCCCTTTTCGCGCCAGAGCTGTTCTTTGTAATAGGTCTGGCGGTAGATCCCGTCCGTGGAGACGAGGGGAAGGGTTTTGCTGCCCGGGATGCCGCGCAGCCTGGCATAGAGCCGCGCGTCCGGCTCAAAAACCTCCGCATGCTCGTAATAGTGCCAAGAGGTACCTTCCTCGGAGAAGCAGCACTGCGGGACAAGGATATCACCCGAACGGAGCTGCGGTGAGAAGGCCCCGCACATCCCGACGCAGATCAGTTCTCTGACGCCGAGGGCGGCCAGGGTCTCCACCGTGTCGGCCGCCTGCGGCGCGCCGCGGCCGCCGTCGAGGAAGCATAGCGTGTCCCCGATGGCATAGACCGGCCCGCCCATCAGAAAGCGCGGCAGCTTCTCCGTCAGCAGGCGGCAGGTATCGGTCTCCAGCAGATAGTCCACGCCGCGGGACATGAAGAACACAAGCGCTCTCTCCGGGAGCCTGAGCACCGAACCGGCGCCGCGGATGCTCTCAATATTCTCTTTTGCCGTGAGGACGGCGCTGCTGTCGTCGTCCGGGTATTTCCACATGGCAGTAACCTCAATAAAGCGCCGAAGAGATTCCCGCTCCCCTGAAAAGGGGAGCTGTCGCCGCCGGCCGCGGCGGCGACTGAGGGGTTAGCGTTGTCTGACCGCAAGGTCGATCGCTTCACATACGCCGCGAAAATTTCTCATCACGTCCAAATTGCTGAAACGGAGTACCTGCAAGCCAAAACTTTCAAAATAGTCCGTTCGTTTTTGATCGTGTATCCTTGCAGCATCTTCACCATGCTGCGATCCGTCCAGCTCGATAACCAGGGATGCGCCGCTGCAATAGAAATCCGCAATATAATTCCCTATGATTTTCTGCCGGCGAAAGCGGATCGGATAATTTCGCAGGAAATCGTACCAAAGATGTCTTTCTTCCTTGGTCATGTTTTTCCGCAGATTTCGTGCTTTCTGGATTAAATCATCATTTCTGGGACGCAATGACATACAGACCCCTCCGCCCCAGTGTGAGCACTGGGGCACCTCCCCTTTCAGGGGAGGCAATTTCCGGCTCCCCTGAAAGCGCCGCGCTGATCGCGGCATCGAATGTGCTCCTTTCAGGGGAGGCAATTTCCGGCTCCCCTGAAAGGGGAGCTGTCGCCGCCGGCCGCGGCGGCGACTGAGGGGTTGACGTTCTCTTCCGCCTCTCCGGCCTTTCGGACACCCCCTGCGGGGGAGGCCGCTTACTTCTTCAAAATCTTCTCATAGGCCTGTCTGGCCGGGTCGCGGCCGGGTTCGACGGTGACCTGCACATTGCCGCGGTAGCGGTAGCCGCCCTCGCGCAGGAGCCGCTGCATGGCCTTGTTCTTTCTGTGCGTGTCCGTGCGCACGCAGCGCAGGCCGAAGGCCCGCGCCTGCTCCTCGACGCAGCGCAGCATTTTTTCCGCCATGCCGCTGCCGCGCCACTCCTGCGACACGGCGGCGCGGTGCAGTACGCAGTACGCCATGCCCTCCGTCCACTTGCCGTCCGTGATGGCGGCGTAGCTCTGCTCGGCATGCGTCGAGAGCGTGAAGAAGGCCGCGACCTCCTCCCCGTGCAGCACGACAAAGCACTCGCCCCGCGCAAGATCCGCGAGGAAATGCCGCGCCGCGGGGTAGTCTCCCTGCCACTGGTCGACCTTGCGGCGGCGCAGCGCTTCGCGCGCGTCCGAAACGATGGCAAGGATGGCGGGGAGGTCGTCCTCCGTCGCAGCCCGGTACGTCACCGGCGCGCTGATCTGCCGCCGGCCGGCTTCCTTTTTGATCTCCGCGAGGAGCCTGCGATCTTCGTCGTCCCGCGGCTGAAAGCGGTCGAACAGGTCGGGACGCTTGCGGCGCGTGCGCAGGAACTGCTGCTTGCGCCGCCAGCGCTCCACGCGGGCATGGTCGCCGTTTAAGAGCACCTCGGGCACGCTGCGCCCCTCCCAGCTCTCCGGCCGGGTGTACTGGGGGTATTCCAGCAGCCCGTCCCAATGGCTCTCGCCGGTGTAGCACTGCGCGTCCGCGAGCACGCCGGGCACGAGGCGGCACACCGCGTCCGTCACGGCCATCGCCGCGATCTCGCCGCCGGTGAGCACGAAGTCGCCGAGGGAGATCTCCTCGTCCACGCACGCTTCGATAAAGCGCTCGTCCACGCCCTCGTAGTGGCCGCAAACCAGCACCAGATGCTCGTAGTCCCGGCTCAGCCGTTTGGCGGTCTCCTGCGTGAAGGGCTGACCCTGCGGGCTCATGTAGATGACGCGCCGCCGGCGCTCCCCCGCTTCGCAGATCACGTGCTCAAGGCAGGATTTCAGCGGCTGCGCCATCATCACGCAGCCGAAGCCGCCGCCGTAGGGGTAGTCGTCCACCTGGTTCTGCTTGTTCTCGGTATAGTCCCGGATCTGGACGCAGTTGATCTCCACGATGCCCTTTTTGGCCGCGCGGCCGAGGATGCTCTCGTGCAGCACCGCGTTCACCGTGTCCGGGAACAGGGTCAGAATGTCGATTCTCATCACATGCCCTCGATCAGCCGTACCGTGACGGTCCCGGCCTCCGCGTCGGTTTTCAGGATAAACGCCGGCACGGCGGGGATCAGGTGCTCCTTCTCGCCCTGCACGACGTAGATGTTGTGCGCCGGGCGCTCCAGCACGTCCGTGAGCTTTCCGATCTCGTGCCCCTGCTCGTCCATGACGGCGGCGCCGAGGATGTCCTGCACGAAATACGTGCCCTTCGGCAGACGCACGTCGTTCCGGTCGACGCTGACGGTCTTGCCCTTGAGCGCCATCGCGGCGTTCACGTCGTCCACGCCCTCGAGCTTCGCGATCAGGAAGTTCTTCTGCACCTTGCCGCCGAGCAGCTGCTTCTCCGCCCCGGCGACAAACACGCGGGGAAAGCGGCGCAAAAACTGCGGGCTGTCGAGCCACACCTCGATCTTCACTTCGCCGCTTACGCCGTGAGTGTTCGTGATGCGCCCCGCCTCGATATACTGCTGTTTTTCCATGGGAGATCCTCCGGGATGCATATGGAAATGATTTTTATCCTGCGTATCGGATGGTAAAACGCCGCCCAGCGTTTCGCCGTATCTTCCCGGCAATGAGCCTCGGGCGAATGACCTCCGGGCTCCGCCGCCGCGCTTGTCGTTTGCAGCGAGAGCCATCGAAGCCCCGACCGCTTTCGCTGTCCGATTATCGTTGTATCATTATATCATAACTGCGCGCGTTTCACAAGGAAACGCCCGCAGTTGCCGCCTTTTGCTTTCTGTTTTTTATTCCGACCGCTTTCCCGGAGCGCTTTTGTCCTCGTCGAACACTTTCGCTTCCGCGTATCGCATCATCCGGTTGTAGTGCAGCACGTAACCCAGCACCGCCAGGATCCCTCCGACGGCCCCGATCAGCGGCACCTCCACGCCCCGGAGCCTGAGCACCGCGAGCAGCGCCGCCCAGAACAGCGCGCAGAGGATCACGGTGTCCAGGTGGTCCTTCCGCCACTTGCTCTGGAAATAGCGCAGCCGTTCCGGGTAACTGAAGCTGCTCTCCAGCGCGGCCTTGATCGTCTCCTCAGCCCTCTCCCTGTAAGCGTCCTCCTCCAGCCGCTCGCCGCAGAGCAGTTCGTTGATCGAGACCCCGTAGCGTTCGCTGAGCGCCTGCAGCATCTCAACGGGCGGCAGGTAGCTCCCCGTCTCCCAGCGGGAGACGGTCTTGTTCGACACCCCCAGCGCTTCCCCCAGCTCGGCCTGCGTCAGGTTCTGTTCTTTGCGAAGCTGCGCCAGGAAGGCGCCGATCTTTGTCATGTCCATGGTGTTTCCTCCCTTTTTCCAGGCACAGAATAGCAGAGAAAGCCGTTCCCGTCTTCCCCATAAACAGCGAATCGCTCTATTTTTCCTCTTCCAGGCCGTTTTCCGTCAGGCGCAGCACGCGCGTGCAGACCTCGGCGATGAACTTCCGGTCGTGCGAGACGGCGATGATCGCGCCGGGGAAGTCGCGGAGCATGGCGCGGATCTCCGGCCCGGAGAGGGGGGAGAAGTTGCGCGTCGGCTCGTCGAGCAGCAGCACGTCCGTCGCTGTGAGGCCGAGCTTCAGCAGCAGCACCTTCGCCCGCTGCCCGCCCGAGAGCGCGGCGATCGGCCGTTCCATCTCCTGCGTGGTGTAGTGCATGGCGCCGAGATAGGTCCGCGCCTCTGTGACCGCCGCCTTGTCTCCGGTCGGCGCGAGGAAGTCCACGGGCGTCTGCGCCATATCCAGCAGCTCGTCATAATTCTGCGGCATATAGCAGACGTGCAGGTTCTCCCTGCCCGCAAGCTCCCGGACGATGTGCCGCAGCAGCGTGGACTTACCCGCGCCGTTGCGGCCGATGAGGCAGACCTTCTCCGGGCCCTGCACGCGAAGACTCAGGTTTTTCGCGAGCACGCGCCCCCCGTCCTCGCTGCGGAGCTCCGGCAGCGTGAGCGAAAGCACCGTGCGCCCGGCTGGCATCGGGAGCTGGTAGTTGAGCTTGATGTTGATCGCGTCCTCCGCAACCGGGATCTCGGTCATCTCCCGGTGCTCCCGCTCGTAGCGGCGCTCCATGGCCTTCACCGAGGCCATCTTCTTTTTCAGCAGCCTGCCCCCGGAGGGGTCCGCGCGGCTGATGACCTTCTGCTCGTGCTCCACGCGCTGCTGGATGCGGCGGAACTTTTCCATGGCCTTTTGCTCCTCCCGCCGCTCGCTGTACGCCATCTGCTCCTGCTTTTCAAAGCCGCGCCGCCGCGCCTGCACAAACTGCGCGTAGGGCATGTTGGCCACGGTCCAGCGGCTGACGGATTTGCGGTGGAGCTGCTCGAGGAGAATGACGCGGTTCGCCGTGCGCTCGATCAGGGTCTCGTCGTGGGAGATGAAGAGCACGATGCCGGAAAAGACCCGGATCTGATCCTCGAGCCACGCGAGCGTCTCGAGGTCGACATCGTTGCTGGGCTCGTCGAGCAGCAGGATCTCCGGCTGCTCCAGCAGCAGCCGGGCCATGCAGAGCTTCACGCGTTCGCCGCCCGAGAGGCTCCCCATCGTCTGTTCGCTGTAAAACACGTCCCCCGGAAGGCGCAGGGCGCGGGCAAGCCGCGCCAGCTCCCGGTGTTCGCTGTCCCAGAAGGCGTCCGATGCGCCGAAAAAGCCGCAGACGGAGAGCGCCCGCTCCTGCTCGGGCAGCTCCTGCGGGAGCCAGGCCATCCGCCCGTCCCAGACGCGCTCGCCCTCCGCCTCCGCGTAAGGCTCGGTCAGCGCCGGGTCGTAGATCCATTTGAGCAGGGTGGATTTGCCGTTGCCCTCCTCGCCGATGACGACAGCCTTGTCGCCGGGGTTCAGGATGAGGTTGAAATCCGCCAGCAGTACGCGCAGGTCCTGCCGGTGGGTAAAGGTCAGATGTCTGATCTGCAGCATCGTGCCTCCTTTCTCTCCGCTTCCCGCGGAGGAAAACAAAAAATGATCCTCCCGCATGCGGGAAGGATCATCGACAGTTCAAACGATGCCGCGGCGCACGGAGCCCCTGTTCGGGCCTTTGAAATGAACGGTGATCCGATCCAGCGCACACGGACAAAGCTCTCGCAAAGGAGAGCCTGCTTGCTTCCGCTGAATCCAAATCACGCGATTTTCATTCCTCTGTTTCCCTGCGTCCTTTCTTTGTTCTGACAGAAGATTACCATGTTTTTCCGGCGCTGTCAAGGCTGCCGGAAAGCCGTAGGGACGATCCTTGGTCGTCCGCTTATCCTGTCCCCTGTCCGCGGACGAGCGATACTCGTCCCTGCGGGGCGCTCTCTCCTCCGGGCAGATTTTACAGCAGCCTCGTATAGCGGCTAAGCGCGCGCTGGCTGCGGAGGATCACGGTCTTTTCCGGGTAGCGCGCCGCGATGGCGGCAAAGCCCCGGCGTTTGTTCCGGCTGTGGCCGCGCCAGAGCACCCACCAGATGAAGGGCGGGTCGAGCTTTTCGGTGCAGCCCTCGCCCATGTCCGGGCGGGACTGGCCGCGATAGCGAAAATAGCGCTTTGTGACCCGTCGCAGGCAGGAAAAGCGGTTAAAGAGCAGCAGCACGATCCGGTCCGCCTCCGCAAGACGTCGCTCGCGGAGCAGATTGCTGTAATTGCCGTCGATGACCCAGTTTTCATTCTGGTCCATGAAATCCGTGACGATGCGGAGCTTGTCCGCGTCGTTCCGCTCCGTCCAGGCTCTGCCCCAGTGCACGCGGTCGAGATGCAGCACCGGGACGCCGTAATACGCGCCGAGCCTCTGCGCCAGCGTGGATTTCCCGCTGCCGCTGTATCCGAGGATCGCGATTTTCATATCATCACTCCTTATAGGCTCCCCTGCCAAGGGGAGCTGTCGCGGCAACATGTGCCGGGGGCGCGTTTTACCGGCATAAGACGAGGGCAGCGCGCTGTCAGCGAAGCGGACCGAGGGGGCTGTCGGTTCTTCCTCCCCTTGGCTCCCCTGCCAAGGGGAGCTGTTGCGGCGCGTCCTACGCAAGCGCCGTGACTGAGGGGTCTTTGCGTCTTTCTGAGCGCTGAGAGAGGGGGAGGGGAAAACTGTGAAGGCGGTCAACTTTTTTCAGCATTCTGATCTGCCTCCGATCTTTCTGATGATGTGTCTTCTGATTCTTCCGGATGACGCGCTTCCCATCGATCATGGAAAGCGTTCAGCAGTGCGTAATAGTTGTCGAGAAACGCATGGTCGTTGCCGGGCCCTCCGCCGCGCCAGCTGCGAAAGCA
>ONOL01000016.1 GCA_900319465.1 uncultured Eubacteriales bacterium
GCCAAGGAGAGGACCGAGGAGTCGCTGGCGCTGCTCGTGCTGGTGAACGAGCTGGAGGAGTGCTACATGCTGCTGGAGACGGCGCAGGAAAACCTAGCGGGCCTGGAGGTGGCGTCGAGCTGAGCCGCCCGACAGCCGAATAGGCGAAGCGATGGGCCGTCACATCACCGTGGCGGTCCTTCTTTTTCCTGCTCAAAGTGCGTGTTGGTTACGTAACGATGCCGCCGCGAAGTGTTACGAACATGCGCATACGTGTTACAATATGCATGCTGCTGGCAACGGCAGCCGCCGTCATCGGAGGCAGAGTGCCTTGCCTAGCGGCATGGGCGCTCCTAGCTCCTTCGCCGTGAGACAGGGGGTGGCGCGATCTCGTGTCCGCCGCCCCGTGCTCTCTCGCGTGGACGGCGCGGCGGCGATGACACACATACCAACTGCACCACCATGCCGCCGTTACCGGGCGGCTTTTCTATGCCGGAATAATAGAAAAAGGCGGCTTTCCGTGATTGGAAAACCGTCCGTTTCTTGATTGTTCAGATTTTTGCTTTTACTTTGTCTAAGCGCTTTTGATAGTTTTCATGTTTAGCGATATAGGGATAGGATAAAGCTAATGCATTTATTTTCGCTGCGTTCTTATAGTCCCCACATTTTTCATAAATGATTGCCAATCGTTCAAAAGACGGAATATGCAATGGTGCGTTGCCATATGTAGCTCTGTTTGCTCTATCGAAATCTGGATAGGAAGCAATATCTTTCTTGCAATACTCTATGCAAAGATTTAGTTTATCTGGATTGTCACGTTGCTTATATAGTAGATCAATCCATAAGTTATAGCAATAATGAAGCTCTATTACGTTTTTGGCGGCACTTTCTGATAAAAATGCGAGTTTCTCCGCTAACAAGTAGTTTTTTGCAGAAACAAAGTGAGCTGCTACACCTTGAATATACATGGAGCTTTGCTCATAGATACTTTTCTTTCTTGCTTGCTGATTAAAAGTATCACCCGGCATAACTGGTATATTCTTTATTAATGACATTTCCTCTTTTGTGAATTCAACTACATGAGCTTCATGTGATTTACCATTATTGAATAGGCTGGATAGTATTCCCATGTACATTCCCCTTTACAAAAAAGCGGAAAAGGGAGTAGAGAACTACCCCCTTTTCTTGTGTCGGTATTAAAGCGAAACCATGATGGCAAAGCCATTTTTGAAGAAGTAAGGTTTGTTTAATACCCTTGTGGTGGAGGTGGGGGGAATCGAACCCCCGTCCGAAAGCATTTTAACAGGAACTTCTCCGGGCGCAGGCGGTCGTTTGCATTCCCTTATCCGAGCGCAGGCCGCCATGCTCGGGGATTCGGTAGCTTCATGATGCGTGGCACAGGCAAAGCTTACTGTACTCACGTTCCCCACTCATCGACGCCCCATCCCGGGCCGTGGGACTCCCGGATGGAACGCTCACCGCTTAAGCAGCGAGAAGAACAGTGTTGTCGTTGTTCTTTAATTTATAAAGGCGCCCATTTTAAGGATGGTAGGCGCATCCGCCCGCTATTCCTGCCTCCACGCCCCCGTCGAAACCAGTACACCCCCATATCGTCAAAAGAAGCTCGCTGTGCTCGACTTCGTTTTGATCCTTTGGGGTTCGGAAGCCCGCTGCGTTCCGTTTCCGCGCGTATCCTGTCATTCTGAGCGAAGCGAAGAATCTCAGACTGATTTCGAGCTCCTTCGCTGACGCCCAGGATGACAGACTGGAGCGGATCGCTTCTCAGAGCTTCTCCGGCTCGGGATACTCGACGCCGAAGGTCTCGACCGTGACCTTCTTCATCACCTGCGGGACGCGGGGACGGTCATTGTAGTCGGTGCGCACCTCGCAGATGCGGTCGACCGCCTCGATCCCCTCGACGACCTTGCCGAAAGCGGCGTACTGCCCGTCCAGATGGGGAGAGTCCTCGTGCATGATGAAGAACTGGCTGCCGGCGGAGTTGGGCGCCATGGTACGGGCCATGGACAGCACGCCGCGGGCATGCCTGAGGTCGTTGGGGAAGCGATTGGCCGCAAACTCCCCCTTGATGGTGTAGCCGGGGCCGCCCACGCCGCTGCCCTTCGGGTCGCCGCCCTGGATCATAAAGCCGGGGATGACCCGGTGGAAGATCAGGCCGTCGTAAAAGCCCTTGGAGACCAGAGCGATAAAGTTGTTGACGGTATTCGGCGCGGTCTCGGGATAGAGCTCGGCCTTGATCACGTCGCCGTTTTCCATTTCAAAGGTGACAACAGGGTTGCTCATTCAAATTTCCTCTCTTTCATAATCCGGTCAATATCGCGCTTCGACTGCCGCTCGGCGTCGCTGTCACGCTTGTCGTAGAGCTTTTTGCCCTTGCAGAGGCCAAGCTCCACCTTCACGCGGCTGTCCTTGAAGTACAGCGACAGCGGCACCAGCGCCACGCCGTCCTGCATGACGCGGGCGTTCAGCTTCGCGATCTCCCGCTTGTGCATCAGAAGCCGCCGCGGGCGCACCGGATCCTTGTTGAAAATATTGCCGTGCTCATAGGGGCTGATGTGCATGGCGCGCACGAACAGCTCCCCGTTTTTGACGGTACAGTACGAATCCTTCAGATTCACCTGCCCGGCGCGGATGGATTTGACCTCCGTCCCCGCAAGCTCGATCCCGGCCTCATAGCGTTCGAGCACGAAATAATCGTGGAAAGCCTTGCGGTTGTCCGCTATGGTTTTGGTGCCCTTCTGCCTGGCCATGGAGCTCACTTCCTGAAAGGAAAAATTTCGGGGCTCGGCTCAGAGCTTGATGATGTCCCAGGTGCAGGGACCGATGCTGCCGCTCAGATAGCCCTTGCCCGCCGCCGTGCAGTCGGCGGTATAGTATGCGGGCGCGCTCGCGCGGTTGATAACGGTCAGATACGCGCCGTCCTCCGCCGGCAGGCCGAGGGCGTCTTTCCCGTCCTCGATCCAGCGCAGGATCAGCAGCAAGTCGGGCGAGTCCGCCATAAAGCGGGCAAAGCCGGTGCTGAGTGCGGCGGACGCGTTGCGCGCGGCGGCAAGCGATGCGTAGCAGTCGTGCAGATCACGGTCGCCGAGCTTGAACGGGCCGCGGTTGAAGGGATCGCCCACGCCGCACATGCCCTGTTCGTCGCCGTAGTAGACGCTCGGCACGCCCGGCACCGTGAACTGGATCGCGGCGCAGAGCTTCTCCAGCGTGATCGCCCGCTCGAGCCGTTCCTCGGAAAAGCTCAGCCGGAGCTGATCCTCACGGCAAAGGTCGCGGATCACCACGTCCGTGGCCAGCGCGCTGCGCACGCGGTCTACGTCGTGGGAGCCGAGCAGGTTCATCAGCGAGTAATACAGCGGCTGGGGATAGTTCATCTGCTGGGAGCGCAGGAAGTCACGCAGCGCGTAGGCGTCGCAGCGCCAGTGGGCAAAGTCCAGCACCGCCGAGCGGAAGGGATAGTTCATCACGGAATCCAGCGAATAGCCGAGGGCGTAGTTGCGGCGGCTGCCGTAGCTCTCCTTGACCACCGGGTCCTCCCAAACCTCGCCCAGGACGGGCGCGTCGGGCTTTTCCTCCTTGGCCGCCCTGCGGATCAGGGAGAGCACCTCGTCGGGCAGCTCGTCCGCAACGTCCAGCCGCCAGCCGGCCGCGCCGCGGCGCAGCCAGGTCTTGACCACGCTGTCCTCGCCGGTGACGACCTGCTCCTGCCAGGCGGGATTCGTCTCCTCCACCTCGGGCAGATCCGCAAAGCCCCACCAGCTCCGATAATCGTTCGGGAAGCTGCGAAACTCGTACCAGCTGTAATAGGGGGAATCCTGCCCCTGGCAGGCGCCCTTGCTGGCATAGTGGTGGTAGCGGTTGAAATAGATGCTGTCGGCGCCGGTATGGGAGAAGACGCCGTCGAGCATGATCCGGATGCCCATCTTTTCCGCCGTCTCACAGAGATGGGTGAAATCCTCGTTGGTGCCCAGGATCGGGTCGACCCGCTTGTAATCCGAGGTGTCGTAGCGGTGGTTGGAGCGAGCCTCGACGATGGGGTTGAGATAGAGGCAGCTGATCCCCAGCTCCTTGAGATAGGGCAGCTTCTGCTCGATGCCCTTGAGCGTGCCGCCGTAGAAATCGTCGGGGCTGTAACTCTGCTCAAAGGGGCGGGGCTGCCAGCGCAGCGGCTCGTCGATGCTGCGGTGGAGCTCCGGGGTCTGGCCGAGGGCGGTATGATAAGCGACGCCGCGCTCCGCAGTACCGTCGTTCGAGAAAGCAAAGCGGTCGGGAAACACCTGGTACATGACCGAACGGCGGAACCACGCCGGCGTATCGAACTCTTTTTTATACACGGTCAGGCGGAAGCCCGCGGCCTCATAGCCGTAGAGCCGTCCCTGATGGCCGCTGCCGTCCGGGCAGAGCCAATGGGCGCTGTCGGGCGTTTCGATGCGGAAGCGGTACCAGAGGGCAGCCGCCTCCAGGGGCGCTTTGACCGTTACGGTAAAGCCGTCGCCGGAGGGCTCCATCTGGTGCTCCTCCCAGAGCCGGTCGCCGATTAGGATCAGATACGCCCGCTCCGCCCGGCCGCTGATGATGCGCAGGGAGAGCCGCAGCTCCTCCCCTTCCCGCACGGCGCCCAGCGGGCTGCGGTAGGCCTCGTTCCAGGCGTCATGCGCAACCATCAGGCTGCCGCCGCAGCTGCGCAGGATGCTGATCACGTGCGCGGTGCGGGGCTGGATCCCGTACAACTGGGTCATGTCGACCCCGGTGGCGTGCAGATCGCCGCAGCAGCGCCCCGTCACCTGGAACGCGTCCTGCAGGGAGAAGCCGCGTTCGTCCATCAGAAGACGCATCAGCTCCGGCGCGGCGATGGGATTGTCCGCGTCATAAAAGCGCTCCGGCAGGGCCGTGAGCGGCATCCCGCTCTCCTCACAGGAACGGGCAGCGGCATACACGGAAGCCGCCGCCTGAAAATACTGCCGGATCAGCGTCGGGCAGTGGGGCTCGTGCAGGAGTTCGACCAGCACGTGGTCCCCGCCGACGGCATCCCAGCATCCGTCCCCCCAGACGGCCGTAACGGCGCGCCGGTCGTGATAGACGATGGAGAGCGTATAGTCCTTCGTCCAGTTCTCCTGGTAGCTTCCCCCGAACCAGACGGTATATTTTCCCGTATGTGTCCCTTCCCAGACGGGACGGGTCATCACAGCATACATAAATAAAGCCTCGCATATTCCGCGGCCGAGCGATCAAAGCCGAAATCCGCTTTCATGGCGTTGTTGATCAGGCCGTTCATAATTTCCTTGTTCTTGTAGCAGCCGAGGGCGGTGCGGATCGCGTCCCGCATTTCCCAGGCGTCGTAATTGGCAAAGCAGAAGCCGGTGCCCTCGCCGGTAAAGCGGTTGTAGGGCGCCACGGTATCCCGCAGGCCGCCGGTCTCCCGGACAACGGGGACGGTGCCGTAGCGCATGGCGATCATCTGGCTCAGGCCGCAGGGCTCGTAGCGCGAGGGCATGAGGAAGAAATCGCTGCCGGCATAGATGAGGTTGGCAAGCTCCGCGTGGTAGCCGATGTAGGAGCAGACGCGCCCCTTGTAGCGATACTCCGCCGCGCGCATGAAGTTCTCAAAGCGCTCCTCACCGGAGCCGAGAAGCATGAACTGCATCTCCTCCCGGCCCATCAGCTCGTCGAGAACGCAGGCGACGAGATCGAAGCCCTTCTGCTCCGTCATCCGGGTGACCATCGCGAAGATCGGCACCTCCGGATTGGGCTCCAGTCCCATCCGGCGCTGCAGCTCCGCCTTGCACACCGCCTTGCCCCTGCGGTGGGCTCTGTCGAAGTGCGCGGGGAGCAGCGGGTCCTTCCGGGGATCGAAGAGCTTCCTGTCAATGCCGTTGATGATGCCGGACACGTCGTCCTCGCGCGCCTTGAGGATGCCCTCAAGCCCCTCGCCGTAGTAATCGGTCATGATCTCCCTGGCGTAGCTGGGGCTGACGGTATTGATCTTGTCGGCAAAGACGCAGCCCGCCTTCAGAAAGTTGGCGCAGCCGTTGAGCTCCATGAACGCCGAAGTCAGATACCCATCCCCGATCCCGAACAGGTCCTTCGCCAGGCCGAAGCTGAGCTTCCCCTGGAAGGCGTTGTTGTGGATGGTCAGCAGAAAGCGCAGCCGCTCCTGCACGGCGCCCGGGTACTGGGTCCTGGCCAGCATGGGGATCATGGCGGTATGCCAGTCGTTGCAGTGGACGACCTCCGGTTCGAAGTCCAGATTCGGCAGCGCGTCGAGCACCGCCCGGGTGAAGAAGGCGTACTGTTCGATCTCGCCCTCGCCGCCCCAGTAGATCCGGTCGCCGAAGTAATGCTCGTTGTCCACCAGATACACGGTCACGCCGTCAAGCTCCAGCTTTTCGATCCCGGCGTACTCCCGCCGCCAGCCGAGCTGCACATAGAAATAGAACATGTGCTCGACCCGGTCGGCATACTTGTTTTTAATGCAGCGGTGATAGGGCGTGATGACGCGCGCGTCGATCCCCAGCGATCCGAGCGCCTTGGGGAGCGTGCCGACCACGTCGGCAAGCCCCCCGGTTTTGGACAGGGGCGCGCATTCCGCGGAGGCGAGGAGCACGGACGGAAGCTTGGTTCTGCCCTTGCTCCTCAGGATGTCGCGAAGCTCCTTCGTCATTCCGCTTCCCCCTCGGGCTTCGCGGCGGATTTCCGGGGTCTGGAAACTTTGGGTCTGTATTCGAAGAACACGGCGGACATGGCCGGCAGGGTGATTGCAGCGGAGGCGGGCAGATCCAGGAAGGGCTCGTCGACACTGCGGATCACGCCTTCGTTCAGCACGCCCTCGCCGCCGAACTGCTCGTCGTCGCTGTTGAGGATCTCGGTCAGCGTGCCGGGCGCGGGCAGGCCAAACACAAAGCCGTCATAGCGGACGGGCGTAAAGTTGCAGACGCAGATCACGCCCTTCTTCTTGCTTGCGGGGCTGCGCAGGAAGGCGATGGAGCTGCGTCCGGCGTCGTCCACGTTCAGCCACTTGAAGCCGTCCCAGGAATGGTCGAGCTCAAACAGCGCGGGGTTGGAGGTATAGAGCCGGTTGAGCTCTCTCATGTAGTGCTGGAGCTTTGCGTGCTTGACATAGCCGAGCAGCATCCAGTCCAGCTCCTGCTGCCAGTTCCATTCCACGAACTGGCCGAACTCGCTGCCCATGAAGGTCAGCTTCTTGCCCGGATGGGCGAACTGGTAGCCGTACAGCGCGCGGAGGGACGCGAACTTCAGGTCGTAATCGCCTGCCATCTTGTTGATCATCGAGCACTTGCCGTGCACGACCTCGTCATGCGAGTAGGACAGGACGAAGTTCTCGGAGAAAGCGTACATCATGGAGAAGGTCAGCTTGTTGTGGTTGAAGCTGCGGAAGAACGCGTCCAGCGACATATAGTCGATGGTGTCGTGCATAAAGCCCATGTCCCACTTGAGGCTGAAGCCCACGCCGCCGACCTCGGGAGGTGCGGTGATGAGCGGGAAGGCCGTAGACTCCTCGGCGATGGTCACGGCGCCGGGATACTCGGTCAGGATGGCGCTGTTGAGCTTGCGCAGGAAACGCACCGCGTGCAGGTTGGTCGTGCCGCCCTCCTCGTTGGGCGTGAACTCCCAGTCGCGGCGGCCGTAGTTGAGGTAGAGCATGGAGCTGACCGCGTCGACGCGGATGCCGTCGATGTGGAAGACCTCAAAGAACTTGCAGGCCGAGGAAACCAGGAAGCTCTGCACCTGCGTGCTGGCGTAATCGAAGATCAGCGTGCCCCAGTCGGGATGCTCGGCCATGCGGCGCTCCTTGCATTCATAGAGCGGCGTGCCGTCGAACATGGCAAGACCGTGCGCGTCCTTCGGGAAATGGGCGGGGACCCAGTCCATGATGACGCCGATGCCGGCCTTGTGGAGCGTATCGACAAAATACTTGAAGTCCTCAGGATTGCCGTAGCGGGAGGTCGGCGAGTAGTAGCCGGTGACCTGATAGCCCCAGGAGCCGTCGTAGGGGTACTCCGTGACGGGCATCAGCTCGACGTGGGTATAGCCCATGTCGCAGCAGTAGGTCGCCAGCTCGTTTGCGATGTTGACGTAGGTATTGCCGCCCTGAACGTTCCGCCAGGAGCCCAGGTGCAGCTCGTAAATGCTCATGGGGGTGGTCATGAATTCCTGTTTGGCGCGCTGGCGCAGGAACTTCGCATCGCCCCAGGGGTAGTCCTTCTCGGTCCAGATCAGGGAGGCGTTCTGGATGCCGTTCTGGGCGAAGGAGGCAAAGGGATCGCACTTCAGGAAGCGGCGGCCGTCCGGCGCTTCGATGCAGTACTTGTAGTTCTGGCTGTCCCAGACGTTATCCATGAAGATCACCCAGACGCCGCCCTCAAGACGCTCCATGTAATTGGCGTTCCACGCCCAGTTATTGAAGTCGCCTACCAGCGACACGCTCTTGGCGTTGGGCGCCCAGACAAGGAAGCGGTGCATCTGCAGCTCCGGGATAAAGACGCAGCCAAAGGCCAGCCAGGCTTTCCTGGCCTCTCCGATGTTAAAAAGGTAAATATCGTCGCGGGGGATATGTTGTAAAAAACGCTCTTCCATGATGAATATCTCCTTTCTCTTTTTCTGCTTCTTGTATTATAACTCGTTCCGCAGTCAATTCCAAGGGTTTTTTCACATCAAATGCATCAAAAAGCACACGATCGGAAAAAAGTTTCAAAAAACGCCCGGAGGCCGCAGACCGCCGCCTCCGGGAGCGCGGGACGCGCGTCTTCCCGACGCTTCAAAACGGAAAAACCGGGCGGATCGCTCCGCCCGGTTTGACGATATTGTTTTACTGCTTTTTCTTCCTGGGGACGAGCGCCACGACGGCAGAGCCGGACAGCAGCATCACGGCCGCCCAGAGGACCAGATTGCTCTCATCGCCGGTCTTCGGGCTGGCAGAGCCGATGTGCACATCAAACTGCGCGGTGGCTTCGCCGTCCTTGAACAGGATGGTCACAGGGTAGTTGCCCTTGGCCAGCGTGTTCAGGAAGCCGGGATTGAGGCTGACGATCGTGCCGTTCTCGCCCTTGCGGACGGTGTAGTTGCCGGCGGCCAGCGTTTTATCGCCGACCTTCACGCCGGTAAAGAGCTCATAGGCGCCTTCCGCGTAGAAGGTCAGCGTCTTGCCGCTGTTGGTGTACCAGTCGACCGTAGCGGTGTTCGCGTCGACGACGGAGACGTCGTTGATCTTGAACACGCGGTAATCGACCAGCACCGCGACGGTGCAGCGCAGACGGTAGCTCTGGCTGCCGAGCATGTACTTGAAGAAGAAGTTGTGGCTGCCGCCGTCCAGGCTCTCAAGGAAGGACGCGGGCAGGGTGATCTTGTTGCCGGAGACGGTGTAGTCGGTGCCGGAAACCAGCTTGGTGCCGGCAGACTCGTCGGTGGTATCCATCACGATCTCAAGCGGGAGGTCGGTCACGTCAAAGACGATGCTGGTGCCGCTGCCCTTATAGTAGCGGGAAGGCGTGAAGGTCACGTTCGCCCAGACGTTCAGGGGGTACTCCACATAGCCGCCGTTGTCCATATCGAAAGCCAGGACCAGCGCATCGGCGGGCAGATTCTCGAGGAAGGACGCAAACTTGGAGATCTCCACCCTGCCGCCGGCGGCATAGTAGTTGTAATCGGTGCCGTTGGCCAGGGTCGCGACCGTAGCCTTGGAGGACGCGTTCTTGACGGAGAGCGTGGACAGGCCGGGAGTAACCGCAAAGGTCAGGTTGACGTTCTTGCTGGGCTGGCCCTTGAAGTAATCGACGGAGGTCTTGCCGGAGACGTTCTTCACGCTGGCAGGCTCGCTGGCGACCGTGTAAGGATAGTCGGTGTTCTTGGAGGCGGCAGGCTTGCGGCCCTTCGCGCAGATCTCCACGGGAACGGCGTTCTTGTACAGGCCGCCGGTCACGCCGCCGACCACGTTGGAGGCGCTGCCGGTGAAGCTGATGGAGCCGTAGGTGCCGTCGGAGATGTTGGGGCTGACCGTGCCGGCGGAGGCGTCGATCACGACCGCGTTGGCGGCGCTGCCGCTGCCGGCGTTCAGGATGGCCTGCGTGCCGGCGGAGGCCAGCGTGACGGTGCCGTTGACCTGAACGTTATCAAGCGTAAGCGTGCCGTTGACGGTGATGTTGCCGTTCACGGTGCCGTTCTTGAGCTTGAGGCTCTTGCCGCTGGGAACCGTAATATTCCCGTTGATGGGGTAGTTGCACTGGTCGATGAACATGGAAGTGATCGAACCGAAGTCGGTGATGTTCCAGGTCATCTCATGGACCAGCCAGGTATCCTCGGTGCAGCCGTCGGCGACCATGCCGCTCAGGGACTCGTAGGCGTGGTTGTCGCTCTGGATCACGGTGTTGTCAGGCTCGTCGGCCACGATGTCGGGCTTCTGCTCGACAACGATCTCTTCGTCCTTATCGCCCTCGGAGTCCTTCTCTTCACCGTCTTCCTCGCCGTCTTCCTTGGCGGGCTCTTCTTCCGGCTCCTCGTTATCCTTCTCGGCGGGCTCTTCTTCCGGCTCCTGACCGACAGGCTCCTCGGAACCCTTCTCCTCGGAACCCTCCTCAGAACCCTTCTCGGAACCCTTCTCCTCGTCCTTGTCCGTATCGTCGTCCTCTACGACGGGCTTGACGAACTTGAAAACGGAGGAATCGGTTTCCGTAGCCTCAAGATTATAGGCCGCGGCGGCGCCGCTGCGGATATTGCCGCCTTCGTTGGAAGCCCAGACCTCATCCAGGAAAACGACGCCCTCGCCGTCGACCGCAACCGCAAAGGAGAAGGTCTCCTCTTCCGTAACCTTGGTCTTGACTTTGATCTCGCCGTTTTTCACCTGCGCCTTATCGTTCAGGAAAATGGCGAATTCTTCGTTCTGGGTGGGAACGAAAACCAGCGTCCTGCCGTTCAGGTTCAGGGAAACGCCCTCGGGAATGGTGAGGGGCGCGTTGAGCAGTATGGGAGCCTCGCCGGCGACGAGAACGATCTTCTGACCCTTCTCGGCCTCTTCCAGCGCGTCGGCGATCGTGGCATAGTAACGGGTCTCTTCCCCGACGTCGATCTTGGCAATGCCATTGGCGCTGCTGACGGTCTTATCGCCGGAGCCGGAAGCGGAATCGCTGGCGCTGACCACAGCGCCGTTCACGATCAGATCCGCGGACTGGGAGCCATCAGACTTTTCCTCGTCGGAGGATTTCTCCTCGGCGGGACTATCCTGCTTCTGGTTCTCCTCAGACTGCGCCTCATCGGGAATGTCACCGTCCGCGGAAGCGGTGATGACCGCGAAGCTGAAGCACATCGCGATGACCAGAAGAATGGACAACAGTTTGGTATAGGCTTTCATGTTGTTTCTCCTCACATTTCTCTGCTAACTATTATAAATAAATTTATAACCTGCGTCGGCTGCCGGTGAACGCAAAAGAGCGCCACTGGTGGCTTGTAGATAATGTACCACTTTATTTCGACATTTGCAAGAGCGATTTGAAGTTTTTTGCTATAAATTTTTACCTTATTGTAACCACCTTGTCCGTCAAAAGTCATAATTAACAGTTGCTTCCCGCGCGCAGATGTCCGGTTTTCCGCGGAAGTCCGGCGTTTTCGGGCAACAGGGCCGTCGGGGGAAGATTGCAAAACGATTACAGCATTATATCAATATTAAGTAAAATTAAGAAATACCCGATCGGCTGTCCGGGCTGCGGGGCGCTTACCGGCAATTGTGAAAAATGACCGGGCTTTTTTGTATCGGAATTAAATCAAAAATTTTGTCTGTACCCATCCTTTCCCTGTTTTTCAGGTTAATTTTTGTTAAAATATCATCATGGCGTCTCGTTTTTCATACAGGCGTCGCTTTCCTTTTGTGCACTTTGTCTTTTCCCCTGCGGCAGGGGCGCTGCTTTTCAGCACTTTCCATAAACTTGGTCATTTTGACCGAAATGTTTCGTATTTCGCCTTGTGATAAAGGCTCGAATCGTGTAAAATATACAAAGCAGAGGGAGTATTACGAATTGGAGCGTGATGTTCATGGAAAAGATTCTGTGGCTCAGTCCCCTTCTCGGCCTTGCCGCGCTGCTCTTTGCCGCCTTCAAGGCGCACTATGTATCTGTCGCCTCCCCCGGCAACGAACGGATGCAGGAGATCGCCGCCTCCATCGCCGAGGGCGCGGACGCCTTCCTGAAATCCGAGTATAAGATCCTCGCTTTCTTCGTGGCAGCCCTGTTTATCCTGATCGGTCTCTTTATCAACTGGGGCACCGCCCTGTGCTTCCTGCTCGGCGCGCTCTGCTCCATCCTTGCCGGTTTCTTCGGGATGAAGGTCGCCACCCGCGCCAACGTCCGCACCGCCAACGCCGCGCTGGCGTCCGGCATGAACAGGGCCCTCTCCATCGCCTTTGCCGGCGGCTCGGTCATGGGCATGTGCGTGGTCGGCCTCGGCCTTCTCGGCTGCAGCCTGATCTACATCCTCACCGGCAATTACAGCATCCTCTTCGGCTTCTCTCTCGGCGCCTCCTCCATCGCCCTCTTTGCCCGCGTGGGCGGCGGCATCTACACCAAGGCCGCCGACGTCGGCGCGGATTTGGTCGGCAAGGTCGAGGCGGGCATTCCCGAGGACGACCCGCGCAACCCCGCCGTCATTGCCGACAATGTGGGCGACAACGTGGGCGACGTGGCCGGCATGGGCGCCGACCTGTTTGAAAGCTACGTGGGCGCTCTGGTCTCCGCGCTGACGCTGGGCGTCTCCGCCGCCGGGCTCTTCGCCGGGGCGGGCGCCATCTATCCGCTCATCATCGCCGCCATCGGCATCTTCGCCTCCATCATCGCGACCTTCTTTGTCCGCGGCAAGGACGGCGCGAACCCCCACAAGGCGCTGAAAATGGGCTCTTACGTCTCCGCGCTGATCGTAGCGGCCGCCTCGATCCCGCTCAGCAAGCTCTTTTTCGGCCGGCTCTACTTCTCCGCGCCCATCATCGCCGGCATCCTCGTCGGTCTCGTCATCGGCTTCATGACCGAGGTCTACACCTCGGAGGACTACCGCTCCGTCAAGCGCATCGCCGACCAGTCGGAGACCGGCTCCGCCACCACCATCATCAGCGGCATCGCCGTCGGTATGATGAGCACCTGGGTGCCCATCGTCCTCATCTGCGTCGGCATCTATATCTCCTACGCCGTTACCGGCGACCTGTACGGCATTGCGCTGGCCGCCGTGGGCATGCTCTCCACCACGGGCATCACCGTTGCGGTCGACGCCTACGGCCCGATCGCGGACAACTCCGGCGGCATCGCCGAGATGAGCGGCCTCGACCCGCACGTGCGCGAGATCACGGACAAGCTGGACGCCGTGGGCAACACCACCGCCGCCATGGGCAAGGGCTTCGCCATCGGCTCCGCCGCCCTGACCGCGCTCGCGCTCTTCGTCTCCTACGCCACCGAGGTCAGGCTCGGGGCGATCAACATGCTCTCCCCCGCCGTGGTCATCGGTCTTCTGATCGGCGGCATGCTCCCCTTCGCCTTCTCCGCGCTGACGATGGACTCGGTATCCAAGGCGGCCTACAAGATGATCGAGGAGGTCCGCCGCCAGTTCCGGGAGATCCCCGGCATCCTCGAGGGCGAGCGCAAGCCCGACTACGCCTCCTGCGTATCCATCTCCACCCGCGCCGCGCTGCACGAGATGATCGTTCCCGGCGTCATGGCCGTGGCGGCGCCCCTGCTGGTCGGCATCCTCCTCGGACCGGAGGCGCTGGGCGGTCTGCTGGCCGGCTCCCTTGTGACGGGCGTGCTGCTCGCGATCTTCATGTCCAACGCCGGCGGCGCCTGGGACAACGCCAAGAAGTTCATCGAGGAAGGGCACCACGGCGGCAAGGGCTCCGTGGCGCACAAGGCCGCCGTCGTGGGCGATACGGTCGGCGACCCCTTCAAGGACACCTCCGGGCCCTCCCTGAACATCCTTATCAAGCTGATGACCGTCGTGGCGCTGGTATTCGCCCCGCTGTTCCTCAAGATCGGGGGCCTTCTGTAAGCTGCGAAACCGCATCGACAGCTCCGGAATTTCCGGGGCTGTTTTCTTATTTTTCTCAGAAAGCGTTCCCGCTCTTGCTTTCTCGCCAATTTTTACATATAATAATTGGGTTAGTATCGAAACAGAAAGGCTTATGCCATGAAGAAGCTGCTGCAAACCCTGTTGCTGCTCGCGCTGCTGTTGGTGCTGGCGGTCACCGTCGTATACCGTATCGACTCGCCCGCGGTGCAGGCCGCCGTTCTCCCCGCGGAGGAGCCGAGTCCGACGCCCGAACCGGCTCCGGAATCCACGCCCGAGCCGACGCCCGAACCGACCCCGGAGCCTACGCCTGAGCCGACGCCGGAACCCACGCCGGAGCCTACGCCCGAGCTTTTCACGATCAGCGCCATCGGGGACTGCACCCTCACCTCGCACCAGAAGCTCGCGCCCACCAATCCCGCCTCTTACGCCGGGACGATGGGAGAAGATTACGCCTACCCCTTTTCCAACACCCTCCGCTACTTTGACCACGACGATCTGACGATCGCGAATCTCGAGTGCACCTTTTCCGACGAAAAGCTCTACTCCGCCCAACAGTTCCACTTCCTTGCGCCGACCGCTTACGCCAACATCCTGCTTGAGGGCGGCGTGGACTTTGTGACCACCGCCAACAACCATATGCTCGATTTCGGGCAGCAGGGTCTGACGGATACTTACGCCGCGCTGGAATCCTACGGCATCCCCTACGGCAAGGAGGGCCAGAGCCAGATCCTCACGACGCCCACGGGGCTTCGCGTGGGGCTCTATACCGCCTACAACAGCTACGCACCCAAGCGGGACGCGGCGGCGGAAGCCGTGCGGCAGCTGCGGGAGGACGGCGCGGAATACGTGATCTGTATGTTCCACTGGGGGCAGGAGCTGCACTACCGCCCGAACAAGGCCGATATCGAGCTGGCGCACGCCTGCGCCGACGCCGGGGCGGATCTCGTCTACGGCAGCCATCCCCATTGCCTGCAGCCGGTCGAGGAGTATAACGGCTGCCTGATCCTATACAGCATGGGCAACTGGTCCTTCGGCGGCAACACCACGCCAAGCGACATGGATACCGCCATTGTACAGATCCATGTCCAGCGGGACCCGGACGGCAGCATTTCCACGCCGGGCTTTGACATCATCCCCTGCTGCGTTTCCAGCCGGCCCGTGACCGAGGGCTTCACCGGCTACGGCTACAACGATTACCGCCCCACCCCCTATGAGGAGGGAACGGAGTTTTACGAGAGGGCCATGAGCAAGATCGTCGGCACCTACAACGGCCCGAACGGCAATGCCGATTACTCCAACTGGTATTCCAGCTGGTCCTGACAAGAAAGGGTTTCCATGAAAAGAACGACTCGCAGAACCGTACTGCTTCTGGCCGTGCTCCTGCTGCTGGGGCTGAGCCTGTTTTTCCGCACAAGCGCGCTCTCCCCCGGCGACGCGGCCTCCACCGGCTTTTACGCCCGGCAGGGTCTGATCCCCGCCCGGCCGCAGCCGTCCGCCGCTCCCGCCGCCGAGCCGACCGGGGAGCCCGCCCCGGCAGAGACCGAGGCGCCTGCCGCGGAGGTCCGGGACTTCGTTATCTCCGTGATCGGAGACAACACGCTGGCCTCCCACCAGTTTGCCGGCGCTTCCGTCTCCTTTGCCGGGCGTATGAAGGACGACTACGCCTACCCCTACTCCAATACCGTCCAGTATTTCAAGAACGATGATTTCACCATCTCCAATCTGGAGTGCACCCTGTCCGACCGCAAGCTCTCATCGGCCGAGCAGTGGTACTTCCTCGCGCCCACGGCTTACGCCAACATCCTGCTCGAGGGCGGCGTGGACTTTGTGACCACCGCCAATAACCACATGGAGGACTTCGGCCAGAAGGGCGTGGACGACACCTACGCCGCGCTGGAGGAATACGGCATCCCCTACGGCAAGGAGGGCGAGGCCAGGCTCATCACCACGGACAGCGGCCTGGTCCTCGGCATCTACTGTGACTACAACCACCTCAATCCCGATGCGGAAAAGAGCGCCGCCGCCGTGCGGCAGCTCCGCGCGGACGGCGCGGAGTACGTGATCTGCGCCTTCCACTGGGGCAAGGAGCTGTACTACTCCCCCAACGACGACCAGATCGCGCTCGCCCACGCCTGCATCGACGCAGGCGCCGACCTGATCTACGGCAGCCATACCCACAACCTGCAGCCGATCGAGCAGTACGGCAAGGGGCTGATCCTATACAGCATGGGCAACTGGTCCTTCGGCGGCAGCACCGCCCCCTCCGACCGGGACACCGCCATCGTGCAGGTCAAGCTCCATCGGGACGAGACCGGCAAGGTCACGAACACCGGCTTTGAGATCATTCCCTGCTGCGTCTCCAGCCGCCCGGTCAACGAGGGCTACACCGGCGACAACTACAACGACTACCGCCCCACCCCCTACACCGAGGGGAGCGAAGCTTATTACCGGGTGCTCGCCAAGCTGGACGGCAGCTTCGAGCCGGACAAGGAGGGCCGCGATTACTCGGACGTGTACGCCCAATATTCGTGAGCGGCCGGGAACGCCGCATACAGAAAGCAAACCGCCGGAGGCCAACGCTTCCGGCGGTTTGCTATGTTTTTCCGCTTCTTGCGGCTCAAACGGATACCCCATAAATACAAGACCATCTATGCGGCCGGAATGGCGCCAACCTGCGCCGGGCTCCATGACCGTAAGGCTCCCTTATACGCTGCACAGGCCGCCTCGTCCGGCGCCATGCTGTCTCGCAAAGCTCTGTCTGCTTTCTATCGGGGGGCGTATCAGAGGCCGAAGAGGCGGCGCCCGTTCTCCTCCGTGACGCGCTCGACCTCCTCCGGCGACAGGCCGCGGAGCTCCGCGATCTTCCCGATCACGTAGCGCAGGTTTCTCGAATCGTTGCGTTTGCCGCGCATGGGCACCGGGCTCAGATAGGGGCTGTCCGTCTCGATCAGCATCCGGTCCGCGGGGCAGATTTCCAGCACCTCCAGGGTCTTGCGCGCGTTCTTGTAGGTCACCGGCCCGTCAAAGCCCAGATACCAGCCGCGCCCGAGGAGCTCCTTCGCCATTTCCGCGCTGCCGGAATAGCAGTGGAACACGCCCCGCAGCCGGGGGTAGTCCCGCACGACCGCCAGACAGTCCCCGTGCGCCTCCCGGTCATGCACGATCACGGGCTTGTCAAGCTCCAGCGCCAGCTCGCACTGCCAGCGGAAGAGCAGCTTCTGCTCTTCCTTACGGCTGTCGTCCCAGTAATAGTCGAGGCCGACCTCCCCGATGGCGAGGCACCTGGGGTGCTCCGCCAGCGCCCGGATCTCGCCGAGCGCGTCCTCGTCCCAGCCCGCCAGCTCCTCCGGGTGGATCCCCACCGCGGCATAGACGAAGTCAAAGCGTTCCGCAAGGGCGATCGCCGCGCGGCTGCTCTTTGCGTCGCAGCCGGGGTCGAGGATCAGCCCGACGCCCGCAGCCTTCACCGTTTGCAGCAATTCCTCGCGATCCGCGTCAAAAGCCCTGTCGTCATAGTGGGCATGGGTGTCAAAAATCATGGGGCCATCCTCCGGAAGTGATTCGGTACGGGAATTATAACGCAAAAAAAGGACGGCCGCAAGGCCGTCCTTTTCCGAAAACCGAATCCTGTTTACTTGATCTCAAGCCTGCGGCTGGCGGGAGCGGTCTCGACCTTCTTGGGCATGGTCAGGGTCAGCACGCCGTCGTTGTAGGCCGCTTCGATCCGATCGACCTCAATGCCGGAGACGTCGAAGCTGCGGCTGTAAGAGCCGTAGAAGCGTTCGCGCTTGACGAAATTGTGCTTGTTCTCATCGTTTTCCAGCTTGCGCTCGGCGCTGATGGTCAGCACGTCGTTCTCCACGTCGATCTTGATGTCGTCCTTGTTGAAGCCGGGCAGCTCGGCGTCGAGCTTGTACGCGTCGCCGGTGTCGACCACGTCGGTGCGGAAAGCGGAAACCACGCTGTTCCGGTCATTCGAGAAGATGCTGCGCTCCATCTCGTCAAAGGCGCGGAACGGGTCATACACGGAAACTCTGCGTCCACCAAAAGGAATCAGTTCAAACATAATCTATCCCTCCATAATTTTAATTACACATTTATATACTTTCCGACGAAGCTTTCATTTCTTTCGCTTCATCGTGTATATAATATATCGTACAATTATGAACGAATATACATTTATTTATGAACGAAATATGAATTTTGGCACTCTCGCTATAAGAGTGCCAAAATTTGCTCCTTATAAAGCGATGGGAACGGCGTCCGTTTCGATGGGGCAGACGTAGCCGCCGGCCGCGCGTTCGGAGAACTCGGCTTTGGCTTTCTCCAGCAGCTCCGCGTCCGTCAGCAGGTCGACGGCCGTCGCCGCCAGCACCTTGGCCGCGAACAGCATGCCCTTGTGGGCAAAGCCGCTCTTGCCGCAGGCGACAATCTGCCAGGAATGGCCCGGGACGCCGGCGGGCCAGCAGGCGGTTTCGATCTGGGAGGTGGGCGTGAGCCAGCTCACGTCCCCGACGTCGGTGCTCCCGGGTGAGAAGCTCGTGGATGAATAGCGCGGGGCAAGGAAGTCGTTGAGGGGCTTGGCACCGTTCCCGGAGAGCGCCAGCACCTGCTTTCTGATCTCGGGGTTTTCGCGCGCGCCCTTGATGCCCTCGATGCCGCTGCCGGGATAGGTCGCCTTCAGCGCGGCGGCCAGGGCAAGCTCGTCTTCATCGAAGCTCGGCACGCCGATGGCCTCCATGTTGGCGTAGAGGGCGTTTTCTATGCTGAAGTTCGGCAGAAGCTCCGCCGTCCCGTCAATAAAGACACGCTCGAAGCTCGTCCCGGTCATAAGCGCCGCGCCCTTCGCGATATCGTCCACCCGCGCCTGGAGCTTGACGGAATCGGCAACCTTGTTGGCGCGCACCATGTAGAGCACGGAAGCCTTCGCCTGCACCACGTTGGGAGAGATGCCGCCTGTATCGGTGATGGCGTAATGGATGCGGCAGTCGGGCGTCATATGCTCGCGCAAAAACTGCACCCCCACGTTCATCAGCTCCACCGCGTCCAGCGCGCTGCGGCCGTTGAAGGGGTCGCCGGCCGCGTGGGCGGGGACGCCGGAGAACTTGTAGAGCACCTGGATGCAGGAATTGTTCGTGCCGGTCGAGACCTGGTTGGCATCTCCGGGATGCCAGCAGAGCGCCGCGTCCAGTTGCTTCCACAGCCCTTCGCGCGCCATGAAGGCCTTGCCGGCGCCGCCTTCCTCCCCCGGGCAGCCGTAGAAGATCACGGTGCCGGGCCTCCCGCTCTGTTCCAGATAGGCCTTGACCGCGGCCGCGGCGGCCAGAGAGCCGGCGCCCAGCAGATTGTGGCCGCAGCCGTGGCCGCTGCCGCCGGGGACGAGCGGATTGTGCGCCGTCTCCCCCGCCTTCTGGCTCAGGCCGGAGAGCGCGTCAAACTCGCCGAGGATGCCGATCACGGGACGGCCGCTGCCATAGGAGCCGCAGAAGGCGGTGTCGATGCCGCAGAGCTTCTCCGTCACGGTAAAGCCCAGCTCCCTGAGCTTCCCGAGATAGAGCGCCGCGGAGGCGTATTCCTTCAGGCTCAGCTCCGCGTGCTCCCAGATCCGGTCGGCAATCTCCTCAAAATACGGGGCATGGCCGTCGAGGAACGCCGCCAGGCCCTGTTTGTCAGCACTTAACATTGTGTACTCCCCTTTTGAAAAAGCGGGGAGCTTGCTCCCCGCTGTCTGAAAACTGAATTTTGAAAGCCGAAATCTCCTTACAGCACCTTGGACAGGAAATCCTGCAGGCGCGGATTCTGCGGATGGTTGAAGATCTGGTCCGGCGTCCCTTCCTCGAGCAGCCTGCCCTCGTCCATGAACAGCACGCGGTTGCCGACCTCGCGGGCAAAGCCCATCTCATGGGTCACGACCACCATGGTCATGCCGTTGCGGGCCAGACGCTTCATGACGTCCAGCACCTCGCCGACCATCTCGGGGTCGAGGGCGGAGGTAGGCTCGTCAAAGAGCATCACGTCCGGCTCCATGGCCAGCGCGCGGACGATCGCCACACGCTGCTTCTGGCCGCCGGAGAGCTGGATGGGATAGGCGCCGGCGCGGTCCTTGAGGCCGACGCGGTCGAGCAGCTCCAGCGCCTTGGCCTCCGCCTCAGCCTGCGGCACGCCCTTGACCTTCATGGGCGCAAGGGTCATGTTCTGCAGGATGGTCTTGTGGGGGAAGAGGTTGAAATGCTGGAACACCATGCCCATCTTCTGCCGGTGCAGGTCGATGTTCAGCTTCTTGCCGTCCGGGCCCTTCTTCTGCGTGATGTCCACGCCCTCGAAGATGATGGCGCCGGAGGTGGGCACCTCAAGCAGGTTCAGCGAGCGCAGGAAGGTGGACTTGCCGGAGCCGGACGGCCCGATGATGACCATCACGTCGCCCTTGTTGATGTCCACGCTCACGCCGTCGAGCGCTTTGATGGCTTCGCCGTTGTAGTACTTTTTCAGGTCCTTGACCTCGATCAGCTTATCGAATGTCGCCACGACGCAGCCTCCTCTCGAATGCACCCAGCAGCTTGGTCAGAATAAAGGTGAGCACGAAATAAACCACAGCCACCATGATCAGCGGCTCCATCGTCAGATAGGTGGTGCCCTTGATCAGCAGGCACTGGGTCATCAGATCGCCGATAAAGAAGGTGGACGCCAGCGAGGTGTCCTTCACGATCATGATGAACTCGTTGCCCAGGGCGGGCAGGATGTTCTTGATCGCCTGGGGCAGAATGATCTCCGTCATGGTCTGGCCGGCGCTGAGGCCGAGGCTTCGCGCCGCCTCGGTCTGGCCGATGTCCACGGCCTGGATGCCGGAGCGGATGATCTCGGAGACGTAGGCCGCACTGTTGCACACGAGGGCGATGGCCACGCAGAGATACTGCTTGCGGTTTAAAAACGGGATCAGCTGCGGCAGGGCGAAATAGAACAGATACAGCTGCAGCAGCATCGGCGTGCCGCGGATGATCTCGGTATAGACCGCCGCGATCCAGCGGAAGGGCGGGAACTTGGACATACGCAGCAGCGCGAGCAGCGAGCCGAGCACCGCGCCGACGACCACCGTGATGGCCGCGAGCGACAGCGTGTAGCCCATGCCGACGAGCAGGAATTTATCCCAGTATTTGACCGTCAGCTTGACGATGTTTTCCCCGATGGTAGCAAAATTCATAAACGATCCTCATTACAGCAATCGAGGCGCTCCCTGCGGGGCGCCCCGAAGCATATGTTTCTTTTTGATCAGCCCGCAGCGCCTTCCTCGGCGGGAGCGTCCTCGATCGAGACCTCGGTAGCGGTCTCAAGACCGGCCATGGCCTTGGCCTCTTCGTACCAGGGGCCGTAGTAGCCGTTCTCGTAGGCCTTGGCAAGCGCCTCGTTGACGGCGGCAAGCAGAGCGGTGTCGCCCTTGTGCATCATGATGACGTTGGCCTCGAAGTCGGAGGACACGTCAAACTGCCACTCGCACTTGACCAGGTCGGTGTTGCTGACCAGGATCGCGTCGGCGTTGCCGTCGGCGACGGCGAGGGCTTCAATGTTGCCGGACTGCAGCTCCAGCACGCCCACGCCGATCTCACCGATCGTAACGGCATTGGCGTCGGGAAGCTGGGAGGTGACCAGATCCATCTGGAGGGAGGCGTTCTGGGCGCCGACGGAGACGCCGCTGAAATCCTCGGGCTTGGTGTACTTCTCGGCGTCGGCGGCGCGGATCAGCAGGACCTGCTCGGTCTCGTTGTCGCCGGCGTAGTATTTGTCGGACAGCTCAAAGTTCTCGGCGCGGCTCTCGGTCCAGCTGTAACCGGAGATGGACATATCGACGGCGTCCATCGCAACGGCGGTCTGGCACGCATCAAAGCTCATGGCCTGGATCTCCAGCTTCACGCCCAGCTCGTCGGCGATGTACTTGGCGAGCGTCACGTCAAAGCCGACATACTGGTCCTGCCCCTCCTTGGAGGAGTCGACAAACTCCATGGGGCTGAAGTCGGGAGACAGCGCCACGGTCAGCACGCCGGCTTCCTTGATGGCGTCAAGCTCGTTCTTCTCGGCGCTGACAGCGGGGGTGCTTCCGCAGGCGGCAAGGGCGGCGATCATGCCCAGCGCCAGCAGCACGCACAGAACTTTCTTCATCTTTTTCATCATCGTTTCCCTCTCGATTCGTCAGTTTTAATAAATTGTCCCTCGGACGATTGTGATATTAGCACAAAAGAATACTGCTGTCAACACTTTTTTGCAAATATATTCAAATAATTTTACCGTCATTTTGTTTTTATTCATTTTTGTGCTTATTGTTTTAATTTAAATGCATAAGCCGTGTATAACGCACGGCTTATGCATGGATTTTTGCATATTCAGCGTTTCCAGCCGGCCAGGGAAAAGCCCGCAAAAGCGAGCAGATTGGCCGCTACGATGCTCGCGCCGGTGGGCGTCTCAAGGAAATAGGAGACGACGGCGCCGACGAGGAAGCAGCTCACCGACACCGCGGCCGCCGTCACGGCAACGGCGCGAAAGCTCTTGCAGACGCGCATGGCGGACAGCGCCGGGAAGATGATGAGGCTCGAAATCAGCAGCGCGCCCATCATGCGCATGCCGAGCACCACGGTGACAGCCGTCAGCACGGCGAGGAGCATATTATAAAGCTCCGTGCGGGTGCCGGTGGCCTTGGCAAAGCTCTCGTCGAAGGTCACGGCGAAGAGGCGGGGATAGAAGGCAAGGAACAGCGCGAGCACGCATACGGAGAGGATCGCGCTGAGCACCGTGTCCGTCCGGCTCAGGGAGAGGATGGAGCCGAACATATAGCTGGAGACCTCGGTGTTCATGCCCGTGGTCACGGAGACGCTGATGACGCCGATGGCGAGGGCGCTTGAGGAGATGAGCGCGATGGCCGCGTCCCCCTTGATCTTTTTGCTCTCGCTCAGGCGCAGCAGCAGCACCGCCGCGAGGATCACCACCGGCACGGCCACAGCCAGCGGCGCAAGGTGCAGCGCGGAGGCGACGGCGAGCGCGCCGAAGCCCACGTGGCTCAGCCCGTCGCCGATCATGGAATAGCGCTTGAGCACCAGCGACACGCCGAGCAGCGCCGCGCACAGGCTCACCAGCACGCCCACCAGCAGCGCCCGCTGCATGAAGTGGTAGGACAGCATCCGGACGATCTCGTTCATATTCTGCCTCCCCCCAGAAAGCGCCTGGCAAGGCTGCTCTCCCTGTATGCGGCCGAGGGGCCGAAGAAGAGCTGTTCATGGCCGAGGTGCAGGATGTGCGTGGCGTAGCGCACCGCCGCGTGGATATCGTGGGACACCATGATGACGGTGATGTCGTCGCAGAGGTTCACAAGCTTGATGAGATTATACAGCTCCCCCGTCGCGATCGGGTCGAGGCCGGTCACCGGCTCGTCGAGCAGCAGGAGCTTCTTCGTGGCGCACAGGGCGCGCGCCAGCAGCACGCGCTGCTGCTGCCCGCCCGACAGCTCCTGATAGCTCCTGTCCCGCAGCTCCTCGATGCCCATGCGCTCCATGTTCCTGTCGGCGCGGGCGCGGTCCTCCGCGTTGTAGTGCAGGCGGCGGCCCAGGGAATTGAGGCAGCCGGAGAGCACGACCTCCCGGACGCTGGCCGGAAAATCCCGCTGGATCTGGGTCTGCTGCGGCAGGTAGCCGATCTCGGTGCTCTTCAGGCCGTCGCCGAAGCGGATCGTCCCCTTCTCCGGGGCCTTGAGGCCCAGAAGCCCCTTGATCAGCGTGGACTTGCCGGAGCCGTTCTCGCCGACCACGCAGAGATAATCCCCCGCGTTCAGCGAGAAGTTCACGCCCTCCAGCACGGTCGCGCCGTCATAGGCAAAGCCCAGGTTTTCACATTGCAGAATGGCCATCAGCCAAGCGCCTCCTTCAGCGCGTCGGCGTTGCGCCGCATCAGCTCGAGGTAGCTCGCGCCGTCTTTCAGCTCGTCCGCGGAAATATTGTGGCAGGAGTGGAACAGGAGCTTCGCGCAGCCCGTGTCCTCGCAGATCTCGTCCGCCATCTTCCCGTTGGAGAACTCGATGGTAAACACCGCGGGCAGGCCCTCCTCCCGCACCCTGTCGATCAGGAAGGCCACGGTTTTTGCGGAGGGCTCGGTATCCTCGGCGCAGCCAGGGAAGGCGGCGAAATAATTCAGGCCGTATTCCTCCACGAAATAACGCACCGGGAAGCGGTCGGCAAAGACGACCGTATGGAAGCGGCCGTTCGCCACGATCTCGCGGAAGCTCTGATCGAGCGCCTCCAACTGCGCGCGATACCCGGCAAGGTTCGCGCGGTACTCGCTCTCCCCCTCCGGGTCGAGCGCGCACAGCTCGCCGCAGAGCGCCTCGCAGATCCGGATCGCGTTGATCGGAGAGGTCCAGACGTGCTCATCATATTCCGGGCCGTCCTCCTCTTCCTCTCCGGCGCTCTCCTGCATGCCCTCTTTGACTTCCTCCTCCAGCGCGTCCACGCACGCGAGCATGGCGAGGGAGCGGATGTTCTCCCCGCTCTCCAGCAGCTCCTCCGCCCAGGCCTCGGACTCGCCGCCGTTGCAGAAAAACAGGTCGGCCGCTTGGATGCGGACCATGTCCTTCGCCGTAGGCTCGAAGCTGTGGCTCTCGGCGCCGGGAGGCAGCAGCAGCGTCACCTGTACCCGCCCGCCCCCGATCTGACGGGCAAAATCATAGGCGGGAAAAACCGTCGTAACGATCTGCAGCCCCTTTTCTTCCGGCTCCGCGCTCCCGCCGCAGCCGCAGAGGGCAAGCGCCAGGGACAGCGCGAGAAAAATGATAAGGATTCTTTTCATGTACTCACTCCAATCTTTAATATGATACAGAAAAGTTTTCCTCCGGTCAAGCCCAAAGCTTCTCAAATTGCGGAAAGTGTGATAAGATGGGAGAAAAAACACAGGAGAGCAAGGATGAAGATCTGCATTTACGGCGCCTCGGGAGACGAACTGGCGCAGGAATACTTTGACGCGGCGCAGTCGCTCGGCCGCCTGATCGCCGAGGGCGGGCACAGCCTGGTTTTCGGCGGGGGCAGCCGCGGCCTTATGGGCGCCTGCGCCCGCGGCGCGCTGTCTCGCGGCGGGGAGATCGTCGGCGTGGCGCCGCGCTTTTTCGACGAGCCCGGCATCCTCTTTCCGGGCTGCAGCCGTTTCGTCTTCACCGAGACCATGCGCGAGCGCAAGGCCGTGATGGAAGACCTGGCGGACGCCTTCGTCGTCCTGCCCGGCGGCATCGGCACCTTCGAGGAGTTTTTGGAAACGCTGACCCTGAAGCAGCTCGGCCGCCACGACAAGCCGATCGCCGTCCTCAACACCCTCTCCTATTACGCCGACCTGCTGCGCATGCTGGAGACCGCCGCCTCCGGCGGTTTTCTCAGCCGCGGCTGCTTTGGGCTCTTCGCGCTCTGCGAAACGCCCGAGGAGGCGCTGCGGCAGGTCTGCGCCGCGCGGCCGCTGTCCGGCAGCATCCGCCGCCTCGCGGATTATACAAAAAATTGAACGCGTATTCCCCCTTGAAATCTCCGCGCAGCTATTGAATTGCGCGGAGATATTTGTTAGAATAAATTATTATAAAGAAAATGAATGGAAGCGTTTATGAATCGGAAGGAATGGACAATTCCATACGGTGAGCCTCCCGTCTCCCCGGAGCTGCTGGAAGCGGGCTACGGGCCGCTGCTCTCGGCCGTGCTGACGCTGCGCGGCTTCACGACGGCGCGCAGCGCGCACCGTCTCATGGAGGGCGGCGCCGAATGCCTGCACGATCCCCTGCTGCTCGGCGGCATGGCCGTCGCGCGCTCCCGCATCGAGCAGGCGATCCGCCTGGGCGAGACGGTCGCCGTTTACGGCGATTACGACGTGGACGGGATCACCGCCACCTGCCTCGTGACGGATTACCTCCGCCGGCGCGGCATCCGCTGCCTCCCCTATATCCCCGACCGCGGGGAGGAGGGCTACGGGCTGAACTGCAGCGCGGTGGAATCGCTGCGCAAGCAGGGCGTGACGCTCGCCATCACGGTCGACTGCGGCATCACCGCCGTGGAGGAGACCGAGTACGCCCGTTCCCTCGGCATGGACGTGATCATCACCGACCACCATGAGTGCAAGACCGGCTCCCTGCCGGACGCGGTGGCCGTGATCGACTGCAAGCTCGAGGGCGAGACCTACCCCAATCCCAGCCTCGCCGGGGTGGGCGTCGCGCTCAAGCTCGTCAGCGCCTGCGACGGGGACGGGGAAGCGATGCTTGAACGCTACGCGGATCTGGTTGCCGTCGGGACGGTGGCGGACGTGATGCCCCTTGTGGACGAGAACCGCTACCTGGTGCGCCGCGGCATCCGAAAGCTGGAGGAAAACCCGCTGCCCGGCTTTGCGGCCATGCTGCGGGAGGCCGGCGTGGACCCGCAGCACCTCACCGCCTCGGCCATCGGCTTCAGCCTCGCGCCGCGCCTCAACGCCGCCGGGCGTCTGGGGCAAGCCTTCAAGGCCGGCCGCCTGCTGATGTGCACCGACGAGGCGGAGGCCGCCGCGCTCGCGTCCGAGCTGTGCGAGCTCAACCGGCGCCGCCAGAGCATCGAGACCCAGATCTGGCAGGAGGCGCAGGCGCAGCTTGCCGACGTGAAGCCCGGCGAGCCCATCGTCCTGGCCAGCGACCGCTGGCACCAGGGCGTGATCGGCATCGCCGCCTCGCGCATCGCCGAGCAGTTCGGCATCCCCGCCATCATGATCTGCCTGATGGGCGACCAGGGCAAGGGCTCCTGCCGCAGCTACGGCGGCTTCAACCTCTACGATGCGCTCGCCGCCTGTTCCGGGCATCTGCTCGGCTTCGGCGGGCACGCGCTCGCCGCGGGGCTTACGATCGCCCCGGACAAAATCGAAGACTTCCGCCGCGCCCTCACGGCCTATTACCGCGCGCACAGGCCGGAGGAGCAGCCCGAGGTCCGCTGCGACCTGCTGATCCGTGATCCCGCCCTGCTCAGCATTGAGAACGTGCGGGAGCTGGATCTTCTCGAGCCCTACGGCAACGGAAACCAGAAGCCCGTCTTCTGCCTGTCGGACGTGGAGCTGGAGTCTGTTTCCGATGTGGGCGGCGGCCGCCATATGCGCGTGCGCGTGCGGATGGGCCGGTCCCGCTTCGAGGGCATCTTCTTCTCCCACACGGCGGAATCGCTGGGGCTGAAGGACGGCGACCGGGCGGATCTGGCCTTCACCCCGCAGATCAACGACTACCGCGGCCACGTCTCGGTACAGCTCGTGCTCTGCGGCGCGCGCAGGCACAGCGCCGAAGCCCTCTGCGGAAAGATCCTGGACGGCTGCAGCGAGAGCCTCTGGGCCGCCGCGGACTACTGCCCCGAGCGGGCCGATTTCGTGCGCGTCTGGCGCGAGAGATGCGGGCTGCGTCCCCTGCCGCGAACGCTGGACGAGCTGCTCGCCCTCTGTCCCGCCGGGATGGCGCCGGAGAGCTTCTGCATCTGTCTGATGGCTTTCCGTGAGACCGGTCTTCTGGAGGGCGGCGACGGGGTCTGGGGCGCAAGCCGCGCAGAGATCGGCGGCAAGGCCGATCTGGAGGCGACCGGGATCATGCGCCGCCTGCGCGGCTGCCCGCAATCCAAATAAAATGCGAGGATACTGCTATGGCTGAGGAAGAGAGAAAACTGAACACCGCTCTTGACCCGGACGAGATGTACGCGGCGCTGGAGGAAAAGATCCGCGCCGGCAGCCATCCCATGGATATGGCGCGCATCCGCGCCGCCTACGAGATGGCGCGCGCCGCCCACGCCGGGCAGCTTCGCAAGGACGGCTCCCCCTACGTGACCCACTGCGTGGCCGCGGCGGACATTTCCGTGGATCTCGGGCTCGACGAGGACTCCATCATCGCCGCCCTGCTGCACGACGTCATTGAGGACACGACCCTCACCCACGCAGACATCGCCCACCAGTTCGGCACGGCGGTCGCGGACATCGTGGAGGGCGTCACCAAGCTGACGCGCATGCAGTACGCGACCAAGGAAGAGGAGCAGATGGAGAACCTGCGCAAGATGCTCATGGCCATGGCCAAGGACATCCGCGTCATTCTCATCAAGATCGCCGACCGTCTGCACAATATGCGCACCATGGCCTACCAGACGGCGGAGAAGCAGCGCTCCAAATCGCTGGAGACGATGGAGATCTACGCACCCATCGCCCACCGCCTCGGCATGCAGCAGGCGAAATGGGAGCTGGAGGATCTCGCCCTTCAGTACCTGGACCCCCAGGGCTACAAGGAGATCACCGACTCGCTGGACGCCAAGATGCCCCTGCTGGAAGCCTTCATGGACAGCATGAAGGAGAAGATCCAAACCCGTCTCGACGCCGAGGGCATCGATTCCACGATCTACTGCCGCATCAAGCACGTCTACTCCATCTACCGCAAGATGTATGCCCAGAAGCTGGACATCAACGGCATCTTCGACCTGTGCGCCTTCCGCGTCATCGTCGACACCATCCCCGACTGCTACAACGTCCTCGGCGTGATCCACGATATGTTCAAGCCCGTGCCGGGGCGTTTCAAGGACTATATCTCCACCCCGAAGCCCAATATGTACCAGAGCGTGCACACCACGGTCATCGGCTCCGAGGGCATCCCCTTCGAGGTGCAGATCCGCACCTGGGATATGCACCATACCGCCGAATACGGCATCGCCGCCCACTGGAAGTACAAGATGGGCGACGGCAGCGCCGCCCTGCGCCAGGGGGACGAGGACAAGTTCGCCTGGGTGCGCCGCCTGCTGGAGAGCCAGCAGGAGTCCGACGCGCAGGACTTCTTCCACGATCTGAAGATCGACATGTTCGCCGACGAGGTCTTCGTCTTCTCGCCCAAGGGCGACGTCATCAACCTCCCCGCCGGCGCCACCCCCATCGACTTCGCCTACTGCATCCACTCCGACGTCGGCAACCACATGGTCGGCGCCAAGGTCAACGGCCGCATCGTCACCTACGACTACGTGCTGCAGAACGGCGACATCGTCGAGATCCGCACCTCCAAATCCGCCCCCGGCCCCAGCCGCGACTGGCTGAACCTGGTCAAGAGCGGCTCCGCCCGCACCAAGATCAAGCAGTGGTACAAGAAGGAGCGCCGGGAGGAGAACGTCATCCGCGGCCGCGAGATGCTCGAGGACGAGCTCAAGCACAATGAGCTGACGCTCGACGACGTCTCCGACGAGGAGGTCATGGCGCCCATCCTCAAGCGGCTGAGCTTCAACGCGGTGGAAGACCTCTACGCCGCCATCGGCTACGGCGGCGTCACGGCCGCCCGGGTCGCCAACCGCCTGCGCGACGAGCTGAAGAACCTCAACGCCGAGCGCAAGACCGCCCTCGATAAAATCAACCAGGCCGCCGAGCGGCGCGAGGAGCGGGCCAAGAAGGAGGGCAAGGCCGTCCACGGCATCCTCGTCGAGGGGCTGGACAACTGCCTGATCAAGTTCTCCCGCTGCTGCACCCCCGTACCCGGGGACGACATCATCGGCTTCATCACCCGCGGGCAGGGCGTTTCGATCCACCGGCGGGACTGCACCAACTACCAGCAGCGCCTCGCGCATCCCGAGCAGGAGCAGCGCTGGATCAAGGTCTCCTGGGCAAGGGAGGTCACCGACAGCTATGTGACCACCCTGACCATCGCCTCCAAAGACCGCTCCGGCCTCGTGATGGACATCGCCACCGTTCTCAACGCGCTCAACGCCAAGGTGCGTACCCTCTCCTCCCGGAGCCTGGGCTCGGGACTTGCGCTGACGGTGGTGACGATGGAGGTCAAGAACGCGGGAGAGCTCAGGTATATCATGAGCCGCCTCTCCTCCATCCCCGCCGTCACCGGGGTGACGAGAAACGGCGCGTAATCCGGTTTCATTTTTCAAGGAGGTTTTATGCGAGCTGTTGTAACAAGAGTCAAAAACGCCTCCGTCGTCATCGACGGCGAGGTCCACGGCCAGATCGGCACAGGCTTTCTCGTGCTGCTCGGCGTACATGAGAACGATACCGAGGCGGAGGCGAAGAAGATCGCCGACAAGCTCTGCGGTCTGCGCGTGTTTGAGGACGCGAACGGGAAGATGAACGTCAACCCCATGGACGCGGGCGCGGCCTTCCTCATCATCAGCCAGTTCACGCTGTTTGCCGACTGCCGTTCCCGCCGCCCCGGCTTCTCCCACGCCGCCCGGCCGGAGCTTGCGATCCCGCTCTACGAGCTCGTGATCGCGGAGTGCCGCGCGCGCGGCTTCACCGTAGAGACCGGCGAGTTCGGCGCGGAGATGCAGGTCCTCAGCCAGAACGACGGGCCCGTGACCATCCTTCTCGACACCGGGGAGCTCTAACCCCTTTACAATGGCGGCGCCCCGGCAAAAACAGATTTGAATCGTATTTCATCCATTTTCAAAGGAGCTTTGCCTATGCTGATCAAAACCATTCCCGTCGGCCAGCTCGAAACCAACTGCTACGTGGTCACCGATGAAAAGACGCTTGACTGCGCCGTCATCGATCCCGGCGACGAATCCAACGCCATCCTCGACTATCTTGAGGACAACCGCCTGCGCTGCCGCGCCATCCTGCTCACCCACGGGCATTACGACCACGTCGGCGCGGTGGCGTCCCTGCAGGAGGAGACCGGCGCGGCGGTCTACCTGAACGCGCTGGACGACTGGAAGAACAACGAGGGCTTTTCTTTCCCCTATGCCCTGCCCGAAAACGGCAGCTATTACGCGGACGGAGACGCGGTGGAGGTCGGCGGCCTGCGCTTCGAGGTGCTCGGCACCCCGGGCCACACCCGCGGCAGCGTGACGCTTCGATGTGAAAACGCGCTCTTCACCGGCGATACGCTCTTCAAAGGAAGCTGCGGCCGCACCGACCTGGCCGGCGGCGACATGGAGCAGGAGCTTTCCAGCCTGCGCCGTCTCTGTTCCCTGCCCGGGGATTATGAGGTCTATCCCGGCCACATGGACAGCAGCACGCTGTCGCGGGAGCGGCAGTTCAACTACTACTGCCGGCTCGCAATGAACCGGTAATGTTACACAGATACCGCCCCGCGTCTGCCTCCCCTGCAAGGGGAGGCGCCCAGTGCGCACACCTTATGGGGTGAGCAGGAAGACGCACAAACCCCTCAGCCGCTTCGCGGCAGCTCCCCTTGCAGGGGAGCCAATATGGAATAGGGACGCACAAGCCCATCAGCCGCTTCGCGGCAGCTCCCCTTGCAGGGGAGCCAACAAGGAATAGGGACGCACAAGCCCATCAGCCGCTTCGCGGCGGCTCCCCTTGCAGGGGAGCCAATATGGAAGGAGATTAAAATGGAACCGACACTTGTGATCCTGGCTGCCGGGATGGGCAGCCGCTTCGGCGGTCTCAAGCAGATCACCGCCGTGGATGAGCACGCTCACGCGATCATCGACTTTTCACTGTTCGACGCCTATCGCGCGGGCTTCCGCAAGGTCTGCTTCATCATCAAGCATGAGATCGAGGACGATTTCAAGGCGGCCGTGGGCAGACGCATGGAGAAATACTTCAACGTCAGCTACGTATTCCAGCAGCTCGACATGCTGCCGGAGGGCTATGCCGTCCCCGCCGGCCGCGTCAAGCCCTGGGGCACCGGGCACGCCGTGCTCTGCGCGAGGGACGCGGTAAAGGGACCCTTCGCCGTCATCAACGCCGACGACTTTTACGGCCCGAGCGCGTATCGGACGCTGTACGGCTTCCTCGCCGCAGACCGCCCCGCCAATGAGCATGCCATGGTGGCCTATGAGCTGCGCAAAACCGTCACCGAGCACGGCACCGTCGCCCGCGGCATCTGCCAGGTCGAGGACGGCCTGCTCACCGACGTGGTGGAGCGCACGAAGATCAAAAAGGACGGCGACGACGCCGCCTATACCGAGGACGGGGAGCATTGGATCCCCCTGCCCGGCGGCTCCCCCGTCTCCATGAATTTCTGGGGCTTCGGCCCCTCCATGATGGAGGAGCTCGCACGCCGCTTCCCCGCTTGGCTGGATGAAAACCTGCCGAAAAATCCGGAGAAGTGCGAATACTTCCTGCCTTTTGTGGCCAACGCGCTGATCAAGGAGCGCGAGGGAAGCGTCCGCGTCCTCAACTGCCGCGAGACCTGGCACGGCATCACCTACCGGGAGGATATGCCCGACGTGGTCCATGCCATCGCCTCCCTGCGCGCTGCCGGCGTGTACCCCGAAGCACTGTTGGATTAAACACCATTTAGGAGGAGAATCAAATATGAACGTATTGGTCACCGGCGGCGCTGGGTACATCGGCAGCCACACCTGTGTGGAGCTTCTGAACAAGGGCCACGGCGTCGTCGTCATCGACAACCTGGTCAACGCCAGCGCCAAAGCCATCGAGCGCGTGGAGCAGATCACCGGCAAGCACGTGGATTTCTATGAGAACGACGTGCGCGACCGCGCGGCGCTCGACCGCATCTTTGAAAAGCACGACATCGGTGCGGCGATCCATTTTGCCGGTCTCAAGGCGGTGGGAGAATCCGTGCAGATGCCGCTGGAATACTACGACAACAACCTCTTCTCCACCGTCCGCCTCTGCGAAGCCATGCGGGATCACGGCGTGAAGAACATCATCTTCTCCTCTTCCGCGACGGTCTACTCCGGCTCCAATCCGATGCCCCTCAAGGAGAGCGACGTGACCGGCATGTGCACCAATCCCTACGGCTGGACCAAGTACATGTCCGAGCAGATCCTGCGCGACTCCGCCAAGGCCATTGAGGACTGGTCGGTCGTGCTGCTGCGCTACTTCAACCCCATCGGCGCGCACAGCAGCGGCCTGATCGGCGAGGACCCGCGCGGCATCCCCAACAACCTCATGCCCTTCATCTCCCAGGTCGCCATCGGCCGCCGGGATCATCTGAACATCTTCGGCAACGACTACGACACGCCCGACGGCACCTGCATCCGCGACTATATCCACGTCACCGACCTCGCCCGCGGCCACGTCGCCGCTATCGACTACATGGTCGGGCACCGCGGCGAGAGCGTTTTCAACCTCGGCACCGGCGTGGGTTACAGCGTGCTGGATATGGTCAAAGCCTTCGAGCGCGTCAACGGGATCAAGATCCCCTACGAGTTTGCCCCGCGCCGCGCGGGCGATCTGCCCAAGCTCTACTCCGACCCCGACAAGAGCGCCGAGCTTCTCGGCTGGAAGGCCGAGTACGATCTGGACGATATGTGCCGCGATACCTGGGCCTGGCAGTCCAAGAACCCCATGGGCTACGGCGAGTGAGGCTTCCGAACCGAATAAAAAAACGCTCCTCTTCAGAGGAGCGTTTTTTGGATTCCCTTGCTTTATTCTTCAACAAACAGCACGCCGAGGGTCTTCGGGCCACAGTGGGTGGAGACGGTGCAGCCGGCCAGCGTGTGGTGCAGCTCTTTGCAGCCGGAGAGCTCGAGGACGAGCTTCGAGAGCTCCGCGATCACCTCCGGGGCGATCTCGCCGGACTCGGTGAGGAAGATATGGCCCGGGCGGATCTTCTTGTCCCTGAGGCGTTCCGTGATATACTGCCGGTATACGTGCTCGATGCTGCCGCGGTATTTCTTGTAGACGGCGAGCTTCCCGTCCTTCATCTCGAGGCCGGGCTTGAGCTGCAGCAGGTTCGCCGTCATGGCCGCGACAGTCGAGCAGCGGCCGCCCTTGCGCATAAACTCCAGCGTATCCAGCACGAAGCTGGTGGAGATCTTGCCGGTCAGGCTCTCCAGATGCGCCGCGATCTCCTTCGCGCTCATGCCGCGCTCGCGGCACTCCGCCCCCTCGATGGCCAGAAGGCCGATGCCCGTGGAGAGCATGCGGCTGTCCACAACGTAGACGCCCTCCAGCTCCTGCGCGGCGAGACGCGCGGAATTGAAGGTGTTGGAGAGCTCGGCGCTGATATCGAGGTGCACGATCTCATAGCCCTGCTTCACATAGGGCGTAAAGAAATCCAGAAACTCCTGCATCCCGGGCGCGGAGGTCTTGGGCAGCGTCCCGTCCTTCCGGTAGCGCTCGTACATATCCAGCGGGGTAAAGCCCTGCCCGTCGCGGAAAACGTCCTCTCCCAGCGTGATGGTCAGGGGGATGATAACGATCTGGAAACGCTCGATCAGCTCGGCGGAGAGATCCACCGTGCTGTCGGCTGTGATCAATACAGGTTTGTTCATCGTTCAGCACTCCTTGTGTGCATTTTAACATTTTGGATTATAACACGATGGCTTCGCTTTGTCCATCAAAATGCGCCATGCTTATGACAAAATTTGAGAAAAAGCGGCCTTCCTCCCCTCTTCGCGGGCGGCAGAGCGCTTTGTGCGGGCCATTCTCCCGGCGCTGCGCGCCGTGCGCCGCCCTTTACTTTTTTCCGCTTTTACGATAGAATAAGGAACAGGATGAGAAAAGAAAAACCGAAGGACGGGAATGGAGGGCTCCTATGAGAAAGACCAGCTTCGGAACCTTTTTTGAGCTTGGCGGGCGCGGCGTCATGGAGAGTCTGGCGCGGACGGGCCTTGACTATGTGATCATTGATACGGAGCACGGCTGCTTCTCGGAGGAAACGGCCGCGGACGCCGTCCTCGCCGCCGAGCGCGGCGGGCTGCTGCCCTTCGTCCGGATCGGGGATATTCGCCGCCCCTATGTTCTGCGTATGCTGGACATCGGTGCGCGGGGTCTGATCGTCCCCAACATCCGCACGCCGGAGGAAGTCCGCGAGCTGGTATCCGCCGCCAAGTTCCCGCCGCTGGGGAATCGCGGCTTCTGTCCCAACCGCACGACCGGCTGGGGCGCGGACGAGTGGTCGAAGGACGTGCTCTCCTATATGGAAGAATGCAACCGCCGCTGCCGGCTCATCCCCCAGTGCGAGACGCGCGAGGCGCTGGAGCAGATCGAAGAGATCGCGGCTCTGCCCGGCGTGGACGGGATCTTCGTCGGCCCCTGCGACCTGTCCATCGCGCTCGGGGTCCCGCTCCAGTTCGACCATCCCCTGCTGACCGCCGCCGTGGAGCGTATCCTGAAGGCTTGTCGGGACAACGGGAAGGAGTCGTACATCTTCGCCGGAAATATGCAGGACGCGGTCAAATGGGCCGCCAAGGGCTTTGACAGCGTCACTTACAGCCTCGACGCTTCCGTCTTCATCCAGGCCTTTCGGGCGCTGGTCGCCCGCTTTCACAGCGCGACGGAGTGACGGCCGGCCGCGGCCCGGAACACACGAAGAAAGAGGACGGCCGGCAGCCGTCCCGGCCAAAAAGGCAAGCGCCCCGGTTTCCGGGGCGCTTTTCCCTTGTTTTCCGTCGTTTCGGTATCGTCGCCGCTCTTCCGCGGGCATTTATCCCTGCTCTTGCCCGTCGTTCCCATCAACGCTTTCGCCCGCTTTGCCGTCCGACGGTTCCGAAGGGGCTTCGCGTTTCGCAAGGAGCTGCTTTCGAATGGCCCAGTAAATGATCATGCCCAGCGGGACCGACAGGACGTAGGATTGAATGTTCACGTTGAAGAACAGCAGCGAGAGAAGCGCCTCAACAAACTGGAAGTTGTGTATGGAATCAGTTTTTGCGAAGTTCCATATAGATTGAGGTTTGCTCCTCATCCTCGGAAATCAGGTACTCCGGAAAGTCTTTCTGCTGAAAGCCAAGCCGCTCATACAATGCGATTGCTTTCCTGTTTTCCGGATTCGGATCGACCCACACGATCTCTGCGCCGTTTAGGAACGCTTCTTTGATCGCATGGGAGAGCCCTGCCGTTGCAATTCCACGTCCCCGTGCAAATCCAAACAATTTTATATCCAGAGCGGCGCTTTGATGCTCTGCGTCGATTTCATAGAACGATTCTCCGCAGTATTTCCCGTCTTCGAAAATCGAATAGTGGTTTAAAGTCGGTCTGTTCGATTCGATCCACCGAAGCCAGTTCTGCATTCTTTCATCTGTTTCATGCAAACCGTCCGGAAATCCGACGAACTTCATGACGTCCCCGTCTGCCCAAAGCTGTTGAACGCATTTGATATCCTCAATCGTCGTTTCTTTTATCTCAAGCATTTTAATACCTCCGCAAATCCCGATTAGTAATATATAA
>ONOL01000001.1 GCA_900319465.1 uncultured Eubacteriales bacterium
AATTGACATATTCATAGAGTCACCTCCAAAAAAATAGGCGGCAAGGGCGCTTCGCTCAACGCGCTGCGCTCTTGCCGTCTGAACACGTCGGTGATTATAAAGGATGCGAAAAGTGAAGTCAAGCCTCCCAAACATACCCGTTTTCAATCAAAACGAGAGGTTTTTTGTATTATAGAGCGGAGAAAAACAGAACGATACGAAATACGTATCGTACAGCGAAAAATATAGATATTGTATTATTCCTTCCCTCTGTGTTATGCTCCGGTTGTCCTCAGGAACGAGGGAAACAGGCCGGAAAAGAGCGTCGATCACAAAAACGCCGGCGGCAGGCTGCGGGGCTCTGCCCCTTTGCTTTTGACCGCAGCGCTCTTTTCCCCATACAAGATAAACACCGCAGGGGGATCCTTTCCGGCGCTCAGAGGGATCCCTCCGCCGGAAAAGCCCGGGACGAAGACCGGCCGGGAAGGAAAGGCGGCACCACGGACCCACGGCTTTCCGTTCTTTTCACGAAGGACGGGCAGCCCGACGCATCCGGAGGTGCTTTTGCTGTGTTGCGGTTTTGCGTGAGGATAAAGCCGGCGAGGAGCACGACCATAATACGGGAGGGTGATAAGAATGAAAGCCTGTGCGATTGTGGGGATCAACTGGGGCGACGAGGGCAAGGGCCGCATGGTCGATCTTCTGACGGAGGGGTATGACGTGGTCATCCGCTATCAGGGCGGCGGCAACGCGGGCCACACCGTCGTGAACGAATACGGAAAATTTGCCCTGCATCTGCTGCCCTCCGGTGTGTTCCGCCCAGGTGTCGTGAACGTCCTCGGAAACGGCGTGGCGCTGGATGCGGAGAACCTCTGGGCGGAGATCGAGGCGCTGCGCGCACGGGGCGTCGCGGTCAGCCCGGCAAATCTGAAGATCAGCGACCGCGCCTCGCTGCTTCTGCCCTGGCACCGGGAGCAGGACGCGCTGGAGGAGGCGCGCCTCGGCGCAAAGCAGTACGGCTCCACGAAGCAGGGCATCGCCCCCTTCTATTCCGACAAGTATCAGAAGAAAACGATCCTGGCCGGGGAGCTTTTCTATCCCGACGCGCTGCGGGAACATCTGGCGGAGCTGCTGGAATGGAAGAATCTGATCCTGACCGGCGTTTACGGGGCCAGACCCTATTCCCCGGAAGAAGCGGCCGCCTGGATCGAGACCTGCGGGACGCGGATCAAGCCCTACCTCTGCGACACGGGCGCTTTCCTGCGCTCCGCCGCCGCGGAGGGGAAGAATCTCCTGTTTGAAGCCCAGCTCGGCGCTCTGCGCGACCTGGACTACGGCATCTACCCCTACACGACCTCCTCCAACGCGCTCGCGGCTTACGCGCCGCTCGGCTCCGGGCTGCCGACGGTGAAGCTGGACGAGGTCATCGGCGTGGTCAAGGCGTATTCCACCTGCGTGGGCGAAGGCCCCTTCGTGTGCGAGCTCTCCGGCGAGGCGGCAAGCCGGCTGCGGGAAGCCGGCGGCGAATACGGCGCGAAAACCGGGCGGCCCCGCCGCGTCGGGCCGCTGGATCTGGTCGCCACGCGCTACGGCGTTCAGACGCAGGGCGCGACGGCGCTTGCCTTGACGAAGCTGGATGTGTTAAGCTATCTGAAAGAGATCCCCGTCTGTACGCAGTACGAGCTGGACGGGCAGCGGACGGAGCGCTTCCCGTTCCCCCTGGCGCTGTCGCGCGCAAAGCCTGTGCTGGAAACGCTGGAGGGCTGGCACTGTGACATCTCCGGGGTGCGGCGCTGGGAGGATCTGCCCGCGCCGGCGCAGCGCTATGTCGCCGCCGTTGAGGAATCCGTCGGCTGCCCGATCCGCTACGTGTCTGTCGGCCCGGAACGGGACGCCGTCATTCTGCGATAAGGAAGGTCTGAACATGAACGACCGTTATGAAACGCCGCTGGCTTCCCGCTATGCCTCCTCTTATATGCTGGAGCTTTTCTCCCCTCAGAAGCGGGCGGAAACCTGGCGGAAGCTCTGGCTTGCCCTTGCCCGGGCGGAGCGCGGGCTGGGGCTTCCCATTACGGAAGAGCAGATCCGGGCGCTTGAGGCGCATCTCACCGATATCGACTTCGCCTGCGCCGCAGAGAGGGAGCGGGAAGTGCGGCATGACGTGATGGCACACATCTACGCCTACGGAAAAGCCGCGCCCGCGGCGGCGGGGATTCTCCACCTTGGCGCGACCAGCTGCTATGTCACGGATAACGGCGATCTCATTTTGTATCGCGAAGGCCTGCGCTATCTGCGGGGGGAGCTCTGCAGGCTGCTGAAAAACCTCGCCGGCTTCGCCGGGCGGTACAAGGCCGTGCCGACCCTCGGCTATACGCACTATCAGCCGGCGCAGCTCGTCACCGTGGGCAAACGCGCGACGCTCTGGATGCAGGACTTCCTCTCGGACCTCGAGGAGCTGGATTTCGTGCTCGGTTCGCTGCGCTTCCTCGGCTGCCGCGGCACCACGGGTACCGAGGCGAGCTTCCTGGAGCTCTTTGAAGGGGATGAGGAGAAAATCGAGGCGCTCAACCGGCGCATCGCCGCGGAATTTGAATTTTCCGAATGCTTTCCGGTCTGCGGGCAGACCTATCCCCGCAAAACGGACAGCCGGATCCTCAACTGCCTGAGCGCCATCGCGCAGAGCGCGTACCGCATGGCGCAGGACATCCGCCTCCTCCAGCACGACCGGCAGCTCGAGGAGCCCTTCGAGGAGTCCCAAATCGGCTCCTCCGCGATGGCCTACAAGCGCAACCCCATGCGCTGCGAGCGCATCTGCTCCCTGAGCCGCTATCTGATCGTCGACGCCATGAACGCGCCGCTGACCGCCTCCGCCCAATGGCTGGAGCGCAGTTTGGACGATTCGGCCAACCGCCGGATCGCATTGCCGGAGGCCTTCCTCTGCGCCGACGCGATCCTGCGTCTGGCGCAGAATGTGAGCGCCGGCCTGCGCGTCAACGAAAAGGTCATTGACAGGGCCGTCCGGGAGTATCTGCCCTTTATCGCGACCGAGAACCTGCTGATGGAAGCCGTCAAGCGCGGCGGCGACCGGCAGCAGCTGCATGAAATCATCCGGCGCTGCTCGATGGAGGCGACGGCCGGAATGAAGGACGGCGGAGAATGTGATCTGCTCCGGCGCCTGGCCGCTTGCCCGGCATTCGGCATGAGCCTGCCGGAGCTGGAATCCCTGCTTGATCCCGCCGCCTATGTCGGCCGCTGCCCGCAGCAGGTGGAGGCTTTCCTGTCGCAGGTGCTGCCTTCCCTGGACGGGATTTCGGAAAGCGGCGCCACACTCTCCGTTTAACGTCGGCAACAAGGAACCATCCGCCGCCAAGCCCGGACAGGCAGCTTCCCGCCGGATAAGAAAAACAAGGCCATCGGTCAATGGGGCGGTACTTGCGCCGCCGCCGGACCTCATGGCCTTGTTTTTTTACGCCGTTGGCTTCTTGCCGGAGCAATCCAAAGCCGAACCGGGCTGCAAGTTTGCATGGGAAGAGCGCGAGAGGGGACGGGAGTCCTCTTTCGCGTTTGAGCGCAGCGGATCAATCTGCGCCAAAGGCGCAGCACCGGAAAAGGACGGCGAGGAAGGGAAGCAGAGCCGCGGGGGAGCGCGAGGGGCAAGGCCCGCCTCGCGTTTGGATCACCCGCCGTCCGAAAAAGGCGGAGGGTATCCGGCTTTTTCGGGCCATGGCATTTTGCCCCGGGTAAAAATGCCCGGCGGCAGAAGCGCAGGCAAAGAACTCCGCTCGGACTTCTTTGCCAAGCTGGCAGCACCGGAAAAGGGGAAATCCTGTTCGGATTTCCCCTTCTGGAACTGTAATCTTTAATGTGAACCATAGAAGTGTGAAGTATAGAAAACACTATTTCCCCTTAGAGCCACAATGCTTTCGGGCATTTTTCTATGCTTTACACTGCGGTTTTCGAATGTTCTCATTTTGTTTTCGTAATTATTTTACTACTTTTCGCGTCCTTTGTCAACCACACTTATGCGACACATATCTCTCACCAGAGAACAACATCTACACCACAGATGCCGATGAAATGTGTTCCTATCAGATTCGACTCTTCATTTTTCCAGCATAGCGATCTGCGTTTCCAGGAATGAGATCCTTTCTCTTGCACGAGCATATACCGTGAACGCAGACACGACTTCCTCGCCATATTTTTATTTGTCCTGATTCGATTTACCCTTTTCAATGATTTTCATTTTTGCTTCGTAATCGTCAATATACATGGTGATTGCACGTTCAACGGCCACAGTTTTTGACTGTCCCGACTCTTCACAGAACCTTTCAAGCCGCTCGTAGACATCGGTAGCAAGGCGAAAACTTGTCGGCGTATTGTCTTTTTTTAGTCTGGCCATATAGCACCCCTCACTTCAAATATGGTGAAAAAGCCTTTTTCATCCGAACAAGTTTGTCTATCATCCAATCAAACTGTTCTGAACGTGCAGCCTCGTTTGCAATGTCAGCTTCTCTTTCCAGAAGGATTCGACTTGACTTCTTCCCATCCAGCCTGCGCCAGTCCAATGAAAACCCAACTTGTTCTTCAATGCTCTCCTTGTTCGCGAAGCAACGGTCAAACAGTTCTTTGCTCTCACTGATTAGAATATTGAAGCCAGAGGTATTGTGCAAAAGCGCCTGTTGAAGTTCATGAAGTCCGGCGGTGCTCTGGCCGCCATTGAATTTGAGAAAAACCAGTTGGAAACGATCAATGCGTATATTGAAAGAATGTCAGCCGAAGAATCCGAAACCGCTGCGGATCTGATTTCTTTTGGAGAAGATGAATCGAGGAGAGCATATGGAACAGCATAGTGGTTTGAAGTGTTATTATGAAGGAATAAAAGAAGACACAAGAATTCGAATTGACAAAGCAATTCAGGCCATGCGAGCTGAGAAAGTTACGATAACTATATCATCTCTCGCCGAAGAAACGGGCCTGAGCCGCCGGACAATGTACGCTGATTATGTCCAAAGCTTTCTGAAAAACTATAGAGAGTTCAACCCTTTAGTATCACAGGAGCCAGATCCAGAAGCTGTTCTTGAATTGAAAAATACAATTTCAGCCCTTAACGCTAAATTGAAAGAATCAAGCAGGAAAAACAGAGAACTTAAATTAGAAAACGCTGTCCTTAAAGAAAGTCTGCGTGAATCGGAAGAAAGGTACGCATATCTTCTTGGCCGTTACCAAGAGGATGTTGGGAACAAAATCATTCAATTTTAGCGCCAATGATATAAAAAAAGCTCGCCAAAAACGGCGGGCTTTTTCATACTGTTAACTTTTCGCCTGCTGGAAAGTGTGAAAGAAAGGATTTTTCGTGAAAGCCTGCATAAACACTGACTTTTTTTCTTTCTTGCACACTTCTTGCACAGTGAATTATTAACATCTACGTGGTGCCGGTGACCGGACTCGAACCGGTACGCGGTTGCCCGCAAGGGATTTTAAGTCCCTGGTGTCTACCATTCCACCACACCGGCGTACACCGGTACTTTATCACGGCGAAAATTGCGTGTCAAGAAAAAAGGTCGGCGGCTCGGGCGGCTGGGGCGGGCGGCTGGGGCGGCTGGGGCCTGCGGAGAGGCCTGCGCCCGCCGGGCGGACAGGCGCACGTGAAAATAAAGTATGCCCGGGCGGACAAGCCCGTGTTGAAATTTTCTTTTATTGTGGTATAATGATAAATTACTGATAATAATAAGGCGTATGGCGGCCATCGCGCCGCCCGCCCGGTAAAATGGAGGCAAATCAACAAACCATGGGCAAAAAACAGTTCAAGGCCGAGTCCAAAAGACTTCTCGACCTGATGATCAATTCCATCTACACCAACAAGGAGATCTTCCTGCGGGAGATCCTCTCCAACGCGTCCGACGCGATCGACAAGCTCTGCTACCTGTCGCTGACCGACGATCAGGTGGGGCTGAACCGAGACGAGTTCAAGATCGAGATCCTCGTCGATAAAGAGGCGCGCACCATCACCGTGCGCGACAACGGCATCGGCATGAGCCTTGAGGAGGCGGAGAACAACCTCGGCGTCATCGCAAAGTCCGGCTCCTACCAGTTCAAGGGCGAGATGGAGAGCGAAAAGGCCGAGGACCTGTCCATCATCGGCCAGTTCGGCGTGGGCTTCTACTCCGCCTTCATGGTCGCCGACGAGGTCACCGTGCTCACGCGCAAATACGGCGAGGCGCAGGGTGTGAAGTGGACGAGCCGCGGCGCCGACGGCTACACCGTGGCCCCCGCCGGGAAGGAAACGGTGGGCACCGACGTCATCATGCACCTCAAGGCCGACAGCGAGGACGAGATCTACGGCTCCTATCTCGAGGTCTGGAAGATCAAGGCCCTCGTCAAGAAATACTCCGACTATGTGCGCTGGCCCATCCGGATGGACGTGCCGCGCCAGGAGCGCTTCGAGACCGGGGAACAGAACGACGACGGCAGCCCCAAATACGACTACCGCACCGTCACCGGGAACGAGACGCTCAACTCCATGATCCCCATCTGGCAGCGCGCCAAGAGCGAGGTCACCGACGACGACTGCATTGCCTGGTACAAGGAGAAGAACCGCGACCGCAAGGACCCCTGCGCGCTGGTGCGCGTGAGCGCCGAGGGGCAGGTGAGCTACAAGGCCATGCTCTTCGTCCCCGGCGAGCAGAACGAGAACGTCTTCGCCGGCGACAACAAGGGCGGCATCACCCTTTATTCCAACGGCGTCATGATCATGGAGAAGTGCGATAAGCTCGTGCACGACTATTTCGACTTCGTCAAGGGCGTCGTGGACTCCCCCGACCTCTCGCTGAACATCTCCCGCGAGATCCTGCAGCACGACCGGCAGCTTCGCATCATCGGGCAGAACCTCGAAAAGCGCATCAAGGGCGAGCTGGAAAAGCTCATGCGCGACGACCGGCCCAAATATGAGGAATTCTTCCGCAACTTCGGCAACGACCTGAAGGTCGGCGTGTGCGACGAGTACGGCCGCTACAAGGACTTCCTGCGGGATCTGCTGATCTTCTATACCTCCGAGGACCACATGGTCACGCTCAAGGAGTACGTCGAGAAGATGCCCGAGAGCCAGAAGAGCATCTACTTTGCCACCGCCGCCACCGTCAAGCAGGCCATGCACCTGCCCCAGTGCCAGGAGGTCAAGGACCGCGGCTATGAGCTGATCTACCTCACGAGCCCGCTCGACGAGATGGTGCTCGAAGCCCTGCGCGAGCAGGACGGCAAGAGCTTCTGCAACGTCGTCACCGACGACCTCGGCTTCGAGACCGAGGAGGAGAAGAAGGCCGCCGAGGAGCGCGATATTGAAAACAAGGAGCTGCTGGACTTCGTCAAGGAGTCCGTCGGCGAGGGGCTGAGCAAGGTGCGCCTGAGCCGCAAGCTCTCCACCCAGCCCTGCTGCCTGACCACCGAGGGCGGGCTCACGCTGGAGATGGAGCGCTATTTCCGCCACGGCCCCAGCGAGGAGATGCGCAAGCTGCGCGCGACCCGCGTGCTCGAGCTCAACGCCGACCACCGCAGCTTCCAGGTGCTCAAGGCCGCCTGGGAGAACGACAAAGACAAGGCCGCCCGCCTCGCCCGCATCCTCTACGCTCTCTCCGAGCTCACCGCCGGCGTCGAGGTGGAGGAACCCGCACAGCTCGCGCAGGACGTCGCGGAGCTGTTCTGATCCCTCCGGGCAGGAAGCCCTGCGGCGCCGCAGCCCTCCCGTCTTCACGATCCCCCAACCCCTCAGGCGCTCTGCGCCGGCTCCCCTGGAAGGGAAGCAATAAGGAGAGTATCTTGTCATGAAACCCAGACTCGGAATTTACATCCACATCCCCTTCTGCGCCAGCAAGTGCAGCTACTGTGATTTCTACTCCGTGGCAGGCTGCGACAACCTGATGCCGGAGTATCACAAGGCGCTGCTGGAGCATCTCGCAGAGTCCGCGCCGGGCATCAAAAACTACGAGGTGGACAGCATCTACTTCGGCGGCGGCACGCCCAGCTACTACGGGGCGGAGCGCATCGGGGAGATCTTCGACCTCCTCAAGCGCAACGGCAACGTGCGCCTCGACGCGGAGGTCACCGTGGAATGCAACCCCGACAGCATGAGTCCCGAGCTGCTCAAGGCGCTGCGGCAGGAGGGCGTCAACCGCCTCTCCGTCGGCGTGCAGGCCAGCGACAACGACCTGCTGAAGCTGATCGGGCGGCGGCACAATTTCCAGCAGGCGGTGCGCGCCTATTCCGACGCGCGCAAGGCCGGCTTTGACAACCTCAGTCTGGATCTGATCTACGGCCTGCCCAGCCAGACCAAGAGCGACTGGGCGGAGACGCTGGCCCGTATCGTGGAGCTGCATCCGGAGCATATCAGCTGCTACGGCCTCAAGCTTGAGGAGGGCACGAAGATGTACGCCGACTACTGCGGCTCCCCCATCCTCCCGGACGAGGACGAGCAGGCGGACATGTACTCCTACGCCGCCGAGATGCTCGAGCGCTACGGCTACCGGCAGTATGAAATTTCCAATTTCTGCGCCCCGGGCTTTGAGTCCCGGCACAATCTGAAATACTGGAATCTCGACGACTATATGGGCTTCGGCCCCGGCGCCCACTCCTGCGTGGGCAATCTGCGCTACAGCTTTATCAAGGATCTGCGGCAGTACATCTCCCGCGTGACGCGAAAGGTCAGCATCGTGGACGAGTACGAAAAGGTCGACCCGCTGGAGCGTTCGGTGGAGTATCTCATGCTCGCCATGCGCACCAGCCGCGGCATCTCCGAGGAGGATTACCGCCGCCGCTGCCAGTCCGACTGGCAGCCCATTATCCGCGTGCTGCGGGCCTTTTCCGAGAAGGGCTGGGCCGTGGAGGAGGACGGCCGCTGGCACTTTACGGTGCCGGGCTTCCTCATCTCCAACACCCTCATCGGCATCCTGCTGGAGGCGCAGGCCAACGGCAGGGCCGAGTTCACCCCCTGGGTGGACCGGGCGGAGGAGGCAGAGCAGAAGATCAGCCTTCCCAAGGGCGAGGATGAGCTCTTCGCCGAAATGTACGAACAGAAAACCGGCGCGCACGAGGCACAGTGAGGAGAAACGTGGCAGAGAAGAACGAAAAGAACGGCGGCGCCCATGTGAACCGGGCATCCGGGCAGACGCGGCAGGAGCATCGGGGCCGTCCCGCTCCCGAAAGGCGGCGGGCGGAAGCCCCCCGGGCGCGTCAGCCGGAGGCACGGGACGCCGGGCAGGCGCGCGAGGAGAAACGCGCCCGGCTGGCCGCGGAAAAAAGGCGGACGGAGGCGCAGAGCGCGTCCCGGCAGGAGGCGCGCGAGGCCGAACAGGCCCGGAAGGCCCGCCTCGCCCGTAAAAAAAGAAAACGCTTTTTCAAGCGCCTCAAGATCTTTTTGATCGCGCTCGCGGTATGCGCGGTGCTCGCGGTCGGAGGCGCGGTGTTCCTGGCCATACACGTCAGCGAGGGTGACACCGTCTTCCCCAACGTGGCGCTCAACGGCATCGAGGTCGGCGGCCTGACGAAGGCCGAGACCCTCGAGAAGCTCAACGCCGCCGGTTGGGACGCGGACGCGGCCGAGCCCATGACCGTGACGCTGCCGATGGGCGTGAGCTACACGCTCGACCGGCGCACGGCGGGCGCCGCGCTGACGGCGGAGACCGCCGCGGCCGCGGCCTACCGCTTCGGCCACTCACAGGACGCCTGGCAGAACCTGCTGTATTTTGTCGACAGCCTGTTTCACCAGACCGACGTGGCGCTGGAGTACCCCCTGCTGGACGAGAGCTACGTCCGCGCGGAGACCGAGAAGGCCGTCGAGAAGTTCCAGGCGCTCGTCGCAGGCTCGCCGGAGCCGGAGGTGGATCTTGAAAACGCCCGGATCCGCACCGTGAAGGGCGCGGGCGAGCTCTCGCTCAACACCGAGGCCATCGTGAACGGCCTGTGCCGCGCCCTGCTCGACGACGAGCGGCAGTTTGAGTATCTGCAGATCGACGGCGAGCCGAGCATGCCCGATTTCGACAAGCTCTATTCCGAGCTGAACGTCGAGCCGCGCAGCGCCCACTTCAAGGACGACGGCAGCTTCGAGGTCGTCGACGAGGTCGTGGGCTGCAGCTTTGACGCGGCCGCGGCCAAGGCCGCCTGGCAGCAGGCGGAGCTGATGGAAGAGGTGATCGTCCCGCTGGTCATCACCGAGCCGTCGGTCACCGCCGAGGAGCTGCGCGAACTGCTGTTCCGCGACGTGCTGGGCTACCAGACCACGGTCTTCGCCTCGAGCGGCGAGAACCGCATCAACAACATCAAGCTCGCCGCCTCCAAGATCAACGGCGTCGTCCTGATGCCCGGCGAGGTGTTCTCCTACAACGAGACGCTCGGCCAGCGCACCAAGGAGGCCGGCTTCCTCGAGGCCGGCGCCTACGCCAGCGGCGAGGTGGTGCAGGAGGTGGGCGGCGGCATCTGCCAGGTGTCCTCCACCCTCTACTGCGCGACGCTTTTCGCCAACCTTGAGACCGTGAGCCGCACCAACCACTACTTCCGCGTGGACTACCTTCCCATCGCCTATGACGCGACCGTGAGCTGGCCGACCCCGGACTTCAAGTTCCGCAACAACCGGGAATACCCCATCAAGATCGTCGCCTACACGACCGACGAGAAGGATCTGACCGTGGAGATCCACGGCACCGACGTGGACGGCAGCTATGTGGAGCTGACCAACAGCAGCTACGTGGTCTACGACACGACCTACACCAGCGTGATCGTGGGCTGGGGCGCCAAAGCGACCCGCCACGTTTACGACGCCGACGGCAACCTGATCGCCACGATCGACGAGCCCTACGGCATCTACAACAAGCACGCCGACGACATCGAGTGGCCGCCCGAGTACTACGCCGCCAACGAGACCGGGGGCACCGAGCAGACTGCCGAAGTCGTCTTCGGATAAGCCCGACGGCAGCGCGGCGCGCTCTGCGGCGAAGCCGTGTCGGAAACGCCGGGGCCGCCTCCGGGGAGGCAGTCCCGGCCGCAGATCCGCCTTCCCAACATTTTGAGATACAGGAGAATCGAGAGCATGGAAAAGAAAACCTTCTACATCACCACCCCGATCTATTATCCCTCGGATAAGCTGCACATCGGGCACGCTTACAGCACTGTCGCCACCGACGCCATCGCCCGCTACAAGCGCCTGCGCGGCTACGACGTGATGTTCCTGACCGGCACCGACGAGCACGGCCAGAAGATCGAGGCCAAGGCCAAGGCCGCCGGCGTCACGCCCCAGGCCTTCGTCGACCGCATTGTCACCGGCGAGAAGGGCATCAAGGACCTCTGGAAGCTGATGAACATCTCCAACGATCGCTTCATCCGCACCACCGACGACTACCACGTCGAGGCGATCCAGCGGGTGTTCCGCAAGATGTACGACAACGGCGACATCTACAAGGGCAAGTACAGCGGCAAGTACTGCAAGGACTGCGAGAGCTTCTGGACCGAGACGCAGCTTGTCGACGGCAGATGCCCCGACTGCGGCCGCCCCGTGCAGGACGCCGAGGAGGAGGCCTACTTCTTCCGTCTCTCCAAGTACGCAAAGCCCGTGCAGGAGCTGCTCGAGACCGGCACCTTCCTCGAGCCCGCCTCCCGCGTCAACGAGATGATCAACAACTTCATCAAGCCCGGCCTGGAGGACCTCTGCGTCTCCCGCACCAGCTTCTCCTGGGGCATCCCCGTGGACTTCGATCCGGGCCACGTCGTTTACGTCTGGGTAGACGCGCTCTTCAACTACTGCACCGCCCTCGGCCTCTACAACGACAGATACCACGACTTTGACAAATACTGGCCCGCGGACGTGCACGTCGTCGGCAAGGAGATCGTGCGCTTCCACTCCATCATCTGGCCCGCCATGCTCATGAGCGCGGGACTTCCCCTGCCGAAGAAGGTCTACGGCCACGGCTGGCTCATCATCGACGGCGGCAAGGTCTCCAAGTCCAAGGCCAACAACTCCACCAACGTCATCGACCCCTACATCCTCTCCGAGCAGTTCGGCGTGGACGCGCTGCGCTTCTTCCTGCTGCGCACCTTCCCCTTCGGCTCCGACGGCGCCTTCTCCAACGAGCTGCTGATCTCCACGATCAACACCGACCTCGCCAACGACCTCGGCAACCTGGTTTCCCGCACCACGGCGATGATCGAGAAATACTTCGGCGGCAGCCTGCCCGCACAGCGCGTGAGCGATCCCATGGACGACGAGCTCAAGGCCATGATCGCCGCCCTGCCCGGGCGCTACGCCGCGCAGATGGACAAATACCAGCTCCACGTCGCGCTTGAGGAGGTTTTCCGGCTCATCCAGCGCGCCAACAAGTACATCGACGAGACCGCCCCCTGGGTGCTGGCCAAGGACGAGGCGAACAAGCCCCGCCTCGCAGAGGTCATGTACAACCTGCTCGAGGCGCTGCGCGTGAGCCTGATCTGCCTCACGCCCTTCATGCCCGAAAGCTGCGACAAGGCCTTCGCGCAGATCGGCGCCGAGGACTGCCGCGGCTGGGACGACGTCGCCTGCGGCGCGCTCCGGGGCGAGATCCGCGTCCACAAGGGCGAGACGCTCTTCCCGCGCCTCGATCTGAACAAGACCCTCGCCGAGCTCGAGGAGATCTCCCGCCGCTCCAAGGCGCCGGCCGCCAAGCCCGTCCTGCCCGACGTGACGATCGACGAGTTCGCCAAATGCGATATGCGCGTGTGCAAGGTGCTCGCCTGCGAGGCCGTGAAGAAGAGCGACAAGCTCCTCAAGTTCCAGCTTGACGACGGCTCCGGCACCCCGCGCCAGATCCTCTCCGGCATCCGCAAGTTCTATGAGCCCGAGGCCCTGGTCGGCAAGACCGTGGTCGCGATCCTGAACCTGCCGCCCCGCAAGATGATGGGGCAGGAATCCAACGGTATGCTGCTGTCCGCCGTGCACGAGGTCGAGGGCAAGGAGGAGCTTCATCTCCTCATGCTCGACGATTCCGTTCCCGCCGGCGCGCAGCTCTGCTGACAGGAATAAACGCGCCCGGGAAAGCAGCAGCTTTCCCGGGCGCGTTCTCGCGTTTCGGCATGGTTCAGCTCAGATTCCCCGTGGCGTACATTACAGCGGTGAGCGCCACCACCGGCGCGGTCTCGCAGCGGAGGATGCGCTCCCCCATCGAGCAGACGTGCAGCCCCGCGATCCGCGCGAGCTTGGCCTCATACTCGGCAAAGCCCCCCTCCGGCCCGGTCACGACGGCTGCGGTGGCGGCGCCGGTGTTGAGCTCCAGCACTTCGTTGAGCTTCTCGCGCTCGCCGGTCTCGTACAGGAAGAGCGGCAGCTCGGTGTGCACCGCCTCGTTCAGCGCGTCGGCAAAGTTCCCGGCCCAGCCCACCTCGGGGATGATGCCGCGGCCGGACTGCTTGGCAGCCTCCTCGGCGATGCGCTGCCAGCGGTCGATTTTCTTCTCGGGCGTCTCGGGCCGCGCCACGCAGCGGTCGGACTGGAAAAACAGGATGCGCGCCGCGCCCGCCTCCACGGACTTCTGGATGATGTAGTCGGTCTTGTCCCCCTTGGGCAGCCCGCACAGCACCGTCACCTTCACGCCGGGCTCTGCCGTGCAGGGCACGACCTCGATGACCTCGAGCTCGCACTCCTCCTTGTCCGCGCGCACCAGCCGGCACTTGTAATCCTTGCCCATGGTATCGCAGATGGTCACGTCCTCCCCCGGGCGCAGGCGCAGCACGCGCACGTGCTCCGCGTCCCGGCCGCGGATGATCGCCGTGCCGCCCAGAAGATTGGTCCCGGCCATGAAAAATCTCGCCATATCTCGCACCTCTCGGTCTTGTTGGTTTTTTTATTATCGCACATCTTCCCGCCCTTTGCAATAGGCTGGAACGAGGTGATTTGACATGGAAGACCGGGAGATCGCGCGCCGTCTGCGGGGCTTTGAGGCGGTTTGGAAGCGGGTACGGAGCAGCAAAACGGAGCCGGCAAAGCCCGGCGCGCCGCTGATGCCCCGCCGCCGCTGCGTCCGGCGCCGCCGGCCCTAAACGCGGGGCGTATCGCACGACGATTCTCCTTGACCGTGACGGAAAAAGGATTATAATAAAAAGACAGACACAAATGACAGGAGAGACGCAACATGCCTACGACCTGGAACCGCTCCCCCGAGGAGTTTCATAAGATCTATCTCGCCAATACCGACGCCTTTTACCGTGTCGGCAGCGCTTCGCTCGCCAAAGAGCTGGATGCGTTCATGACCAAATGCGCCCTGTCCCTCTGGAGCCGGGCAGGCAGCATCGGCGAGCGCCATGTTCAGATGGCCAACCAGATCTATTCCCGCAGCCAGCCCCAGCCCAAATGGCTGCTCTGGAGCCTGACCAGCGCCGCCTGTGAGGACGACGTGTTCCTCCCGCCCGTGTTCTTCTGGAACATGGCCGAGGGCGACGCCAAACGCGGCAGCGAGACCTCCCGTACCTTTATCCGGATGCTGACCAACATCCTGCTGTATCTGGCCGCGGTGGACGACGACGTGACCTACGACGAGGCCGCCTTCATCACCGAGTGCGGCGACCGGCTCACCGCCATCTGCGACACCACCGGCGTGCGCAAGAGCCGCGAGGGCCTCAACCCCCTCGACTTCGTGACCAGCGGCGAGCCGAGCTTCCAGGAGAAGCACAAGCCGCAGGTGCAGACCTCCGGCGGCGGGACGCAGAAGGAGGCGGCCGCGGTCGAGGAGAAGAAGCCCGATTTCGACGAGCTGATGGAACAGTTGGAGGACCTGGTCGGGCTCGAAGAGGTCAAGAAGGACGTCAAGAACCTCATGAACCTCGTCAAGGTGCGCAAGCTGCGGCAGGAAAACGACCTGCCCGTGCCGCCGATGAGCCTGCACATGGTCTTCCTCGGCAACCCCGGCACCGGCAAAACCACCGTCGCCCGCCTCGTCTCCGGGCTCTACGCCGCGATCGGCGTGCTCTCGAAGGGCCAGCTCGTCGAGGTGGACCGCTCCGGCCTGGTGGCGGGCTACGTCGGCCAGACCGCGCTCAAGACCCAGGAGGTCATCAAATCCGCCATCGGCGGCGTGCTGTTCATCGACGAGGCCTATTCCCTCTCCTCCGGCGGCGAGAACGACTTCGGCCGCGAGGCCATCGAGACCATCCTCAAGGCCATGGAGGACCACCGGGACGACCTGATCGTCATCGTCGCGGGCTACACCGGGCCGATGGAGAATTTCCTCTCCTCCAATCCGGGCCTCGAGTCCCGCTTCAACAAGTATTTCTTCTTCCCCGACTACAACGGCGAGCAGCTCATGGCCATCTTCCGCAAGCAGTGCGCAAAGAACAGCTACACCCTCACCGAGGAGACCGAGAAGGCCGCCGTCGAGATGTTCACGCAGCTCTACGAGGAGCGGAACGACAACTTCGGCAACGGGCGCGATGTGCGCAACTGCTTCGAGGACATGATCGTGCGCCAGTCCAACCGCGTCGCCGCGATGGACGCCCCCACCAAGGAGGATCTGATGGCCGTGCTGCCCGAGGATCTGAAGGAGCCGGAGGAGGGCGAGGCGGCGGCGCCCGAAGAGAGCGCCGCGGACGCAGCAGAAGCCGAAATCTGCAGCGAAGCCTGAGCCCGCCGGCACCGCTTCGCTTGTTATCACCCGGATCGCCGCACGCGGCGATCCGGGCTTTTTCTCCTCCTTTTCGCCCGGCGGGAAAAAGTTTCAAAAAGTTTCGGAAAACTCTTGCATTCTTTGGGAAAACTTTGTATAATATCAAGGCATTTCGCACGGGCGCGGACTTTCCCCATGTGGCCCGATCCGGTCGGGCTTGGAAGAAAGGCGGATGCGTCCCGGAGGAATAGAACAAAAATTTTGGAGGAAATCAAATGTCTGTCGTATCCATGAAGCAGCTGCTGGAAGCCGGTGTCCACTTCGGTCACCAGACCCGCCGCTGGAACCCCAAGATGGCCGAGTACATCTACTGCGAGCGTAACGGCATCTACATCATCGACCTGCAGAAGACCGTCAAGAAGCTCGAAGAGTCCTACAACTTCGTGCGCGACCTGGCCGCCAACAACGGCACCATCCTGTTCGTCGGCACCAAGAAGCAGGCTACCGACGCTGTGCGCGAGGAAGCTTCCCGCGTCGGCATGTACTTCGTCAACGCCCGCTGGCTCGGCGGCATGCTCACCAACTTCAAGACCATGCGCACCCGCGTCGACCGTCTGGCCCAGCTCAAGAAGATGCAGGAGGACGGCACCTTCGATATGCTGCCCAAGAAGGAAGTCATGAAGCACCTGGGCGAGATGGAGAAGCTCGAGAAGTACCTTGGCGGCGTCAAGGACATGAAGAAGCTCCCCAGCGCCCTGTTCGTCGTCGACCCCCGCAAGGAGCACAACGCCATCGCCGAGGCCCGCAAGCTGCACATCCCCATCGTCGCCATCGTCGACACCAACTGCGACCCCGATGAGGTCGACTACGTCATCCCCGCCAACGACGACGCTATCCGCGCCATCCGCCTGATCGCCGCCACCATGGCCAACGCCGTGCAGGAAGGCCGTCAGGGCGCCGACGCCGAAGTGGAAGAGCCCGCCGAGGCTCCCGTCGAGGAGTAATTCGTATACGCGTCAGGGGCGCTTACCCGCGCCCCTGCTTTCAGGTTTTTTGAAAATATTTAGGAGGAATCATTACTATGGCTTTTACCGCTCAGGATGTAAAAACGCTGCGTGAGATGACCAACGTCGGCATGATGGACTGCAAAAAGGCGCTCCAGGCCTGCGACGGCGATATGGAGAAGGCTGTTGACTGGCTGCGTGAGAAGGGTCTGGCCAAGGCCGCCAAGAAGGCCGGCCGCGTGGCCGCCGAGGGCATGGCTTATGCTCAGGTCTGCCCCGCCTGCGGCATCGCCGCCATCGTCGAGGTCAACTGCGAGACCGACTTCTGCGCCAAGAGCGAAGCCTTCGTCCAGTTCGTCAAGGATATCTGCAAGGTCGTTCTGAACGACGCCCCCGCCGACGTGGAGGCTCTCAAGGCCTGCAAGTACCCCGGCACCGAGCTGACCGTGGCCGAGATCCTGCCCGAGAAGGTCATGTCCATCGGCGAGAACCTGCAGATCCGCCGCTTCGCCCGCTTTGCCGAGCCCACCAACGTGGCTTACGTCCACGCCGGCGGCGCCCGCGCCGTGCTGGTGAACCTTGCCGTCGAGGGCGTCGACGCCACCGAGATCGGCAAGAACGTTGCCATGCAGATCGCCGCGATGAACCCCAAGTACTGGGACAAGTCCCTCGTGCCGCAGGCTGATGTCGACCACGAGCTGGAAGTCCAGGTCGCCCTGATGGACAACGATCCCAAGATGGCCGCCAAGCCCCAGGCCGTCAAGGAGAAGATCGCCGCCGGCAAGATCAACGCCTTCTACAAGGAAAACTGCCTGCTCCAGCAGGAGTTCGTCCGCTCCGACCTGTTCAAGGGCTCCGTCGAGGGCTATATCGCCGACGCCGCCAAGAAGCTGGGCGGTTCCGTCAAGTTCGTCGACGCCATCCACTTCATCAAGGGCGAGGGCATCGAGAAGAAGCAGGAGGACTTCGCCGCCGAGGTCGCCGCTCAGATGAACATGGGCAAATAATCTCCTGCCGAACAAAGTATAAAAAAGCGTAAAACCCGGAAAACTTCGGTTTTCCGGGTTTTTTTATGCCGCAGCCAAAGCCATGCGGCCGTGCTGCGATCTTGATGATAGGATGGCAAAGCGCCGCAAAGCGTTTCGCCGCGCCCTTTTATGGCCCCGCCGTCTGCGGGCGGGATATGCTCGTCCCTGCGGGACGGTGCAGCAGGCTGCCAGCCCTTCCGGCCTCGCTTCCCGCGGAGGAAGCGGAGCCGCGCAAGGCTTCAGCGCCGCGCCTGCTTCTGCTGCAGCGTCAGGCTGTCCGCGATCATCGCGATAAACTCCGAATTGGTGGGTTTTCCCTTGATGTTCGACACCGTGTAGCCGAAGTACTTCTGCAGTACTTCAATGTCGCCGCGGTCCCACGCGACTTCGATCGCGTGGCGGATGGCGCGCTCGACGCGGGAGGGCGTGGTGCCGAAGCGCTTGGCCACCTCCGGGTAGAGCACCTTGGTAACGGCGTTGATCATCTCCATGTCCTTGATCGTGAGGATGATCGCCTCCCGCAGATACTGGTAGCCCTTGATGTGGGCGGGTACGCCGATCTCATGGATGATCTCGGTGACCATGGCTTCCAGATCCGCGTCCGCGCCGGACGCGCCGCCGCGCGCGGCGCGAAAGTCGATCCCCGCCTGCGAGGCTCGGCCGTCGCTCACGCCCGCCACCTGGCGGATGCGGCTGAAGAGCGTCTGGGTGTCGCAGGGCTTGGGCATGAAGTAGTCCGCGCCCAGCGCCGAGCAGTCGGCCACCACCTTGGCGTTGAAAAAGCCCGTCAGCACGATGACGCGGGGCTCGGCGCCGGTCTCGGGCAGGCGCCGCAGCAGCTCCAGCCCGTCCAGCCTCGGCAGCATCAGCTCGGTCAGCAGCACGTCCGGCTTCAGCTCCGCCGTCAGGCGCAGCGCATCCAGCCCGTCCGCCGCCGTGCCGACGACCTCCATATCTTCCGATTCCCGCATCTGCTCGCTGAGCAGGCGGCAGAATTCCGAATTGAAATCGACGATCAGTACGCGGATCTTAGTTTCCATAATATTTCCTCCCAACGATAAGTGCACGGAGCATTGCTGCGCCGAAATAAAGCAGTTTCACCGTGATGTCGCACTAAATTTACCATAAGCGCGCCCGTCAAAACAACAGAACGCTGTCGAATTCAGCGGATATCTTGTTGACATAATATGACAGCCCTCGTCGGGAAGCAAGCCCTGTCGACAGGTTTCGAAAAAAGAACAGGGCCGTTTTGTCGAATTTTATCGAATTTCCAGTTGCTGGCAGCCGCAAGCAAAACAAACTGCCCCTTCCGGGGCAGTCTGTGTTCTATTCCTCCCCGTACAGGAGGGTGAAGCTCTCGTAGTGGTCGGCGGTGTAATAGATCAGGCCGTCGTTGGAAAAGACGATGCGCTCCGCGCCGCGGGACTTTTTGCCCACGGTATTGACGTCGCACTCCGTCCACTTGCGGCCCTTTGCGTCGGGAAGCTTGCCCTCATAGTTGCCGAAATACCCGCCGCCGATGGCCTTTCCGGGGGCGAAGGGCTCCAGCGAGCCGCCGGTCCAGCCGAGCGCCTCGGCCTGCTTCTTGGTGATGAAATTGGAGGGCAGGTGGCCGTAGGTATGGATATACAGCGCCACGTCCTCCGCCGTGGTATACGACCCGTCCTCGTCAACGGCGGCTTCCTCCGCCGGCGGCGCGTCCTCCGCCGTTTCCGGGGCGAGCGTCAGCGTGTCGGTGACGACGTTCTGCGCCTGCTGGGGGGCGGGGTCCTCCGCCGTGCGGGCCGGCAGCCGCGCAAACAGCAGCAGCGCCAGAAGCAGCAGCGGCAGGAGCACTCGTAAAGCCTTTTTCATAGGCAAAACCTCGCGTTGCTTGATGGGATCATCATACCACGCCGCAGCACGCTTGGCAAGTGAAAGCGGTGGCTTTCCCTCCCCGGAAAGCCGACCGCTCCGGGCTGTTTTCGCTTTTCCCCGGCTTGTTCTTGACATCGCGGGAAATGCTGTTATAATCCCAATGTACACAACTGAACCCCTTATCCTGATGGCAGGAATGCGGCTCGCTGCCTTGCGTTCCGCCCTTTGCGCCTTCTCAGGAGCGTGGAGGGAACGGCCTGGGAAACCCGGCAGCCTGAGCGATCAGGGCACCGGATCCCGCGGCGAGGCGAAAGTCGAGGCAAAGCTTCCGCGTCCTGCCGGCGGCAGGGCGCTTTCTGCCGCAACGCTTGCAAAATCCCGATACGGAATAGAAAAGGAGAAAACAGAGATGAAAAAATCCCCTGTGATCACGGTCGTGGCCATCGGCATCGGCGCGGCGCTGTTCTTCGTGCTGGGCCGCTTTGTCGCTGTGCCGAGTCCCGTGCCCAATACCACGATCTCCCTGCAGTACGGCCTGCTCGCCTTCATGGCGGCGCTCTTCGGCCCGCTCGCCGGCCTGCTGATCGGCCTGATCGGCCACGCCCTCATCGACTTCAGCGCAGGCTGGGGCATCTGGTGGAGCTGGGTCGTCGCCTCCGCCGGCTTTGGCTGCCTGATGGGTTTCGTCGCCCGGAAGATCAAGCTCGCCGACGGCGTGTTCGAGAAGAAGGACATCCTCTTCTTCAACCTCTTCCAGATCCTCGGCCATATCGTCGCCTGGGGCGTGATCGCGCCCGTACTGGACATTCTGATCTACGCCGAGCCCGCCAACAAGGTCTTTGTGCAGGGTCTGGCGGCCGGCGCTTCCAACATCGTCACCACCGCCATCGTCGGCACGCTCCTGTGCGTCGCCTACGCGTCCGCCAAGCCCAAGAAGGGCAGCCTCAAGGAAGAAAAGTAAAAAACCGCGCATCAGCCGGGCGAAACCGTCGTTTTCGCCCGGCTTTTCCCTGCCTGCACGGTATACAGGTGCGGATGTTTCTGCTATAATGCATAGAAAGAATCGACGTCCTGCAAGGAGGTGACCCGGATGCTGCGCAAAGCGCTGCTGCCCTTTGCCGTCCTGCTGTTGCTGCTGACCGGCGCCCAGGCCGCGCCGGAGCAGCCGGAGCCGCTGGACCTCACGCTGCTGCGCGTGGGGAAGGCCGACGCCATCGTCGCCCGCTGCGGCGGGGAATGCCTCGTCATCGACACGGGGGAGGAGGACGACGGGGCGGATCTCGTGCGTTTTCTGCGCCGCCAGGGCGCCGAGCGCGTGGACGTGCTGATCATCACCCACTTTGACAAGGACCATGTGGGCGGCGCGGCCAGGCTGCTTGAGCAGCTGGAGGTCGGCCGCATCCTGACGCCGGACTACGAGAGCGAGAATCCGGCCTGCGCCGCCTTTTTCGAGGCCCTTGAGCGCTGCCATCTTGCGCCCGAGCGGCTGCGGGAATCCGTTTCCCTCTCCCTCGGCAGCGCCGGCCTGCTTGTCGAGCCCTCCGCGGGCTGCGTCCCCGCCGGGGACGGCGGGCAGGACAACAACCTGTCGCTCATCACCACGCTGACGCACGGCGATCTGCGGCTGGTCTTCGCCGGGGACGCGGAAAAGCAGCGCATCCGTGAATGGCTCGCCGGGGACAGCGCCCAGCCCTGCGATTTTCTGAAGGTGCCCCATCACGGGGTCTACGGCGCCGGGCTCCGGGAGCTGTTCTCGCAGCTCGACCCCGCCTATGCGGTGATCTGCTCCTCGGAGAAGAATCCCGCGGACGAAAAGACGCTCGCGCTTCTGGAAAAGCAGGGGGCGCAGGTCTTCCAGACCAGGGACGGCGACGTATGGGTCGCCAGCGACGGCAGGAGCCTGTGCGTGCGGCAGGAGACCGGGCAATAAAAATCTGCGTTTCTTGGGGAACTTTTTCCCGCCGTTTCCGTCAAATGGGTCAGGGACAACAAATTTTTACCTGGAGGACAATTCCCATGAAAAAGACCATCTCTCTCCTGCTCGCGGCGCTCCTGATGTTCTCTCTCTGCGCCTGCGGCAGCGCCAAAAGCGACTCCGCTTCGGCGGGCGGCTATGCCGCCCCCGCGGCAAGCGAGATTTATACCGAGGGTTCCGGCGCAAGCTCCTACGCGGAGGAGGCCGATTACGGCCTGGCCATGCTCAACAGCGCGAGCGCCGACAGCAGCGCCGCGGAGAACGCCTCCCCGGATGCGGACACGCCGGAGCTGACCCCCGAGAAGATCATCTACTCCGCCGACGTGAAGGTGGAGACCACGGACTTCGACGGCAGCATCTCCAGGGTGGACGAGCTGCTTGCCGCCTGCGGCGGCTGGGTCGAATCCAGCAGCGTCAACGGCGCCAACTTCTACAACATCACCCGCGGCTATGCCAGCACCCGCAGCGCGAGCTACACCCTCCGCATCCCCAGCAGCCGCTTCGACGAGCTGATGAATTCCCTCTCCGCGCTCGGCAACGTTCCCTATACCCACACCTATACCGAGAACGTCACCGCCCAGTACTTTGATACCGAGGCCCACCTGAAGGCCTATCAGACGCAGGAGGCACGGCTCCTGGAGATGATGGAGATCGCCGAGAGCGTCGAAGACATCGTCACCCTCGAGGACCGGCTCACCGAGCTGCGCTACCGGATCGAGAGCCTCCAGTCCACGCTGAAGAACTGGGACCGCCGCGTCAGTTACAGCACCGTCTACCTGAGCCTGCAGGAGGTGCAGGAATACACGCCCGAGGCCGAGGTGAAGCTCAGCTACGGCCAGCGCCTGTGGCGCAGCTTCTCCGGCGGGATCAAGGGCGCCGCGGCGTTCTTCTCGGAGCTGCTGGTCTGGCTGGTCGGCGCGCTGCCCACGCTGGTGATCCTCGCCGCCATCGTGCTGATCCTGCGGCCGCTGTTCAAAAAGTGGAGCGCCCGGCGCAAGGAGAAAAAGCAGCGCAGGAGCGCCCCGAAGACCGAAGTCAAGACGGAGGACGCCCTGAAGTAAGCCCCTGCGGCTGACGAAAGAGAACCGATCCCAACCAATCGCCCCGCCGGCGTGTGCCGGCGGGGCGATTGGTTATCCTCTTTATCCTCTTTTCCGCGCCGCGGCGCGTCGCTTCATGTCCCGTTCCTCTGTTCCCGGATGCGCCGCATCCAGCACTGGTGGCACATGGCCATGTAGCTGTCGTTGCCGCCGAGGAGCACCTGGTCGCCCTCGGTGACGATGCGCCCCGCAGCGTCGAGGCGCGCGTTGACGGTGGCCTTGCGGCCGCAGCTGCAGACGGTCTTGATCTCGGTCAGCGAATCCGCCAGCTCCATCAGCCGCCTCGCGCCGGGGAAAAAGTGGGTCTGGAAGTCCGTGCGCAGGCCGAAGCACAGCACGGGCAGCTCCTCCTCGTCCACGAGCGCGCGGAGCTGGTCGATCTGCGCGGGCGTGAAAAACTGCGCCTCGTCGGCGATGATCACGCTGTGCTTCCCCGCCGCGTGATAGGCGTCCACGATGTTCTCCCCGGGCGTGATGACGCGGGCGTGCGCCTCAAGGCCGATGCGGCTGCGGATCAGATCCGCCCCGTCCCGGGTGTCAACGCTGGGCTTGATGAGCCAGACGGACATGTCCCGCTCCTCGTAGTTGAACTTGGTGATCAGCGCCTGGGCGGACTTGCTCGAGCCCATCGCGCCGTATTTGAAGTATAGCTTGGCCATTTTCTTTGCTTCTCCTGAATCCCGGACCCTGACGGCCGGGTACTAATTCTGCGCCAGATGCGCGCGCACGCGCTCGACGACCATCTCCAGCGCCACCTTGTTCTGGCCGCCCTCGGGGATGATCACGTCCGCCCGGCGCTTGCTCGGCTCCACGAACTGCTCGTGCATGGGCTTGACCGTGGTCAGATACTGGTCGATGACGCTCTCCAGGCTGCGGCCGCGATCCCGCACGTCCCGCACGATGCGCCGCAGGATGCGCACGTCCGCGTCCGTGTCCACATAGATCTTGATGTCCATCTCCCGGCAGAGCTCCCGGCTCTCATAGATCAGGATGCCCTCCACGATGATGACCCGCGTGGGGCAGACGGTGATGGTCCTGTCCGTGCGGTCGTGGATGGAGTAGTCGTAGACCGGGCAGAAGATGGTCTCGCCCTGCTTGAGCCGCTGCAGGTCCCGGATCAGCAGATCCGTGTCGAAGGCGTTGGGATGGTCGTAGTTGAGGCGGGCGCGCTCCTCAAAGGGTATGTCGTGGTGCGCCTTGTAATAGTTGTCGTGATGGATGACCGAAACGTCCGGCCCGAAGCATTCGATCAGCTTGCGGGTGATGGTGGTTTTTCCGCTGCCGGTGCCGCCGGCAATGCCGATGACCATGATATCGCTCATAGCTGCCCCTTCCGTCCCGGTTTACGCGCCGGGGACTCTTCCTTCTTTCGCGGGAATCCTGTCTCTTTTTTTATCATACCATATCGCGCGCGCAGTTTCAATTTGACTTTTCACCATTTTTTGTCTATACTGAGCAAAATGCATGGAAAAAAATACGATCAAGGAGGCGTCGATCATGATCCCCACCCCCCACATCAACGCGAAAAAAGAAGACATCGCCAAAACCGTTCTGATGCCCGGCGATCCGCTGCGGGCAAAATTCATCGCCGAGACCTTCCTGGACAATCCCCGGCTCGTCAACAACGTGCGCGGCGTCCAGGGCCACACGGGCACCTGGAAGGGCGTGCCCGTGACGGTCATGGCCTCCGGCATGGGCATCCCCTCCATCGGCATTTACAGCTGGGAGCTCTTCCACTTCTACGACGTGGACAACATCATCCGCATCGGCTCCGCCGGCGCGCTGCAGGACGACCTGAAGCTGCGGGACGTGGTGGCCGGGCAGGGCGCCTGCACCAACTCCAACTACGTCAAGAGCTTCGGCCTGGGCGACACCGCCACCTTCGCCCCCATCGCGGATTTCACGCTGCTCTCCAAGGCCGTGGAGGCGGCGAAGGAGCACGGCGTCGAGATGCGCGTGGGCAACCTCCTGGCCTCCGACACCTTCTACGCCGCCGAGGGCACGGGCAGGAACGACGCGTGGAAACGCATGGGCGTGCTCGCCGTCGAGATGGAGTCCGCCGCCCTGTACGCCAACGCCGCCTACGCCGGGAAGCGCGGGCTCTGCATCTGCACGATCTCCGACCACATCTACCGCCCCGAGGACAACCTCTCCGCCGAGGAGCGCCAGAACTCCTTCACCCAGATGATGGAAATCGCGCTGGATACCGCGGTCAAGATGGCGCAGCTCTGAGGAAAAGAGTACGCTCGGCGTGACCGCTGCCCTTTTTTCTTTTCGTTTCCCGCATGAATTCCCGCATGAATTTGATATTCTCCTTGCCATCTCCCTCTGCTTCGTGCTATAATGCACGTGGTATGGGCTTGTCCCTGCCGTTACTTGTACCCAAAAATTTTTATGGAGGAAAGAACATGAAAAAGATTCTCGCACTGCTTCTTGCCCTGTGCATGGTCTTCGCTCTGGCCGCCTGCGGTCAGTCCGCTGCCCCTGCTGCCGAGGAAGCCGCTCCCGCTGAGGCCGCTCCCGCCGAGACCGCTTCCGGCGCGAAGGTCGCCATGATCACCGACTACGGCGACATCACCGACCAGTCCTTCAACCAGACCACCTACGAGGCCTGCAAGGCTTTATGCGAAGGCAAGGGCGTGGACTTCACCTACTTCAAGCCCGCCTCTGACTCCGACGAGGACCGCGTCTCCATGATCGAGAAGGCCATCGACGAGGGCTACAACGTCATCGTGATGCCCGGCTACGCCTTCGCTCCCGCCATCGCCGCCACCGCTCCCAACTACGCCGACGTGACCTTCATCGCGCTCGACGTCTCCGAGTACGACCTGACCTCCGCCGGTCTGACCGAGCTGCCCGCCAACCTCTACTCCGCTGTTTACCAGGAAGAGCTGTGCGGCTACATGGCCGGTTTCGCCGCTGTCAAGCTGGGCTACACCAAGCTGGGCTTCCTGGGCGGCATGGCTGTTCCCGCCGTTGTCCGCTACGGCTACGGCTTCGTGCAGGGCGCTGACGCCGCCGCCGCTGAGATCGGCGCCGACGTGACCCTGAAGTACGCTTACGGCAACCAGTTCTACGGCGACGCCGACATCACCGCCGCTATGGATACCTGGTACGCCGACGGCACCGAGGTCGTCTTTGCCTGCGGCGGCGGTATCTTCAACTCCGCCGGCGAGGCTGCCGCCAAGGTTGGCGCCAAGGTCATCGGCGTCGACGTTGACCAGGCCGGCACCATCGACGGCCTGTACGGCGAGGGCATGACCGTCACTTCCGCGATGAAGGGTCTTGCCGCCACCGTCAACACCCAGCTCTCCGCTGTTCTCGACGGCGCCTTCAAGGGCGGCATGGTCGAGAACCTGGGCCTCGTGTCCAACGTCCCCGAAGAGAACTACGTCCAGCTGGCCGGCTCCACCCAGTTCGGTGAGGGCTTCACCGCTGAGGATTACGCCGCTCTCGTCGCCTCCATGTTTGCCGGCGATGTCACCGTCAGCAACGACATCTCCGTCGCCGCTGCCGACAACGCCTCCACCATCACCGTCGACGATCTGGGCAACCTGAAGTAATTCTTCCGCAAACCTTTTACCAGGCAAAAAGGGCAGGCTCGTTTGAGCCTGCCCTTTTTCGGTTTTTCTCCTCCCGCCGTCCCGCGGCGCGCGGCTCCGCCTCCCCCGCGGGCGGGCTTTTGTTCTCCCCCCTGCGGGGCTTCGGATACAAAAGGATACTTCCTGTGCCGGTCTGCGGGATTTCTCCGGTTTTTGATCCATTTCCTGTTTCGATCGGAACCATTTTATATTTACAATTGACCTTTCTTTGGTGTATTATAAATATTAGGTTTTTACAACGAATATCCGCGACAAGGAGGTAGATACGCTTGGAGAGTCCGTACGCGATCGAGATGCTTCACATCACGAAGCGATTCCCCGGCATCATCGCCAACGACGACATTACCCTGCAGCTCAAGAAGGGCGAGATCCACGCCCTGCTGGGTGAGAACGGCGCAGGCAAATCCACCTTGATGAGCGTGCTGTTCGGCCTGTATCAGGCGGAAGAGGGCGTGATCAAAAAGGATGGCAAGGAAGTCCAAATCAAAGACCCCAACGATGCCAACGACCTCGGCATCGGCATGGTGCACCAGCACTTCAAGCTGGTGGAATGCTTCACCGTTCTGGATAACATCATCCTCGGCGTGGAGCCCACCAAACACGGTTTCCTGCAGAAGCAGGAGGCGAGGGAAAAGGTCATGGCCCTGTCCGAGCGCTACGGCCTGTCCGTCAACCCCGACGCGCTGATCGAGGATATCACCGTCGGCATGCAGCAGCGCACCGAGATCCTCAAAATGCTCTACCGCGACAATGAGATCCTGATCTTCGACGAGCCCACCGCCGTGCTGACCCCGCAGGAGATCGACGAGCTCATGCAGATCATGAAGAATCTGGCCGCCGAGGGCAAGAGCATCCTCTTCATCTCCCACAAGCTGGCCGAGATCATGGCCGTGGCCGACCGCTGCACCGTGCTGCGCAAGGGCAAATACATCGGCACCGTCAACACGAAGGACGTGACGATGGAGGAGCTGTCCGCGATGATGGTCGGGCGCAACGTCAACTTCCATGTGGAGAAGAAGCCCTGCACCCCGGGCGACGTGATCCTCGAGGTGGAGAACATGAGCGTGGCCTCCAAGGTGCACAAGAACGACGCCGTCAAGCACGTCAGCTTCCAGGTGCGCGCGGGCGAGATCGTCTGCATCGCCGGCATCGACGGCAACGGCCAGACGGAGCTGGTCTACGGTCTGAGCGGTCTGGAGCCGCTCAAGAGCGGCAAGATCCTTCTCAACGGGAAGGATATGACCAACGCCTCCATCCGCAAGCGTTCCACCTCCGGCATGAGCCATATCCCCGAGGACCGGCACAAGCACGGTCTGGTGCTGGACTACTCACTGGAGTACAACATGATCCTCCAGCGCTACTTCGAGCAGGACTTCACCAGCCGCGTCGGCTTCCTCAGACGCCCCAGCATCCGCGATTACGCCGACAAGCTCATCGAGCAGTACGACGTGCGCTCCGGTCAGGGCGCCGTCACCACCGCCCGCGCTATGTCCGGCGGCAACCAGCAGAAGGCCATCATCGCCCGCGAGATCGACAAGGACCCCGACCTGCTGATCGCCGTGCAGCCCACCCGCGGTCTGGACGTGGGCGCCATTGAGTACATCCACAAGCAGCTCGTCGCCCAGCGCGACGCGGGCAAGGCCGTCCTGCTGGTCTCCCTTGAGCTGGACGAGGTCATGGACGTGCCCGACCGCATCCTGGTGATGTACGAGGGCGAGATCGTCGGCGAGCTCGACCCGAAGAAGACCACGCAGGAGGAGCTCGGCCTCTACATGGCCGGCGCCAAGAGAGACGAGGTGAAGGCATGAAGAAATTTCTGAAAAACAACGCCGTTCAGGCCCTGATCGCCTCGCTGATCTGCATCGTTCTGGGCCTTCTGATCGGCTACGTCGTGCTCCTGTTCATCAATCCCGCCGGCGCCGGCGAGGCGATCCTGGCGGTCATCAAGAACTTCTGGAACTACTCCCGCGCGAACCTCCAGATCAAGAACTTCGGCAACACCCTCGTCAAGACCGCTCCCCTGCTGATGTGCGCGCTGAGCGTGCTGTTCGCCTACAAGGTGGGCCTGTTCAACATCGGGGCCGCCGGCCAGTACGTGGTCGGCACCTGCGCGAGCCTCTACGCCGCGCTGGCCTGGGGCTGGGGCTGGCTGCCCTGCCTGCTCTTCGCCATCGTCTGCGGCGGCGTCTACGGCGCGATCGTGGGCCTGCTGAAAGCCTACTGCAACGTCAACGAGGTCATCTCCGGCATCATGCTCAACTGGATCGGCCTTTACACGACCAATATGCTGCTGGCAAAGGTCAAGGAATCCACGAGCCCCTACACCCTGCATCTGAAGACCGCCGCGCCCCAGGCCATCCTGCCCACGCTGGGCCTGGAGAAGCTCTTTAACGGCAACACCAACGTGACCATTGCCGTTCCCCTTGCGATCCTGATTGCCGTGGCGATCCTGATCCTGCTGGACAAGACCCGCCTGGGCTACGAGCTGAAGGCCACCGGCAACAACAAAAACGCCGCCAAATACGCCGGCATGGCGGAGCGGCGCAACATCATCCTCACGCTGGTCATCGCCGGCGCGCTGGCCGCGCTGGGCGGCTCCTTCCTGTATCTGACCGACTTCGAGCAGTGGTCCGTCACCCAGTCCGCGGTGCCCGGCATGGGCTTCAACGGCATTGCCGCCGCGTTCCTCGGCGGTCTGAATCCGATCGGCACCATCTTCGCCTCCTACTTCATCCAGCATATCACCGTGGGCGGCGCCTACGTCGACAAGACCATGTACTCCTCCCAGATCTCCGATCTGATCTCCTCTTTGATCGTCTACCTCTGCGGCTTCGTGCTCTTCATCAAGTACGCCATGAACCAGGGGCTCGCAAAGAGCGAGGATAAACAGAAGCAAAAAGCCGCGGCCCTTGCCGCTCAGTCCGGGAAAGGAGGCGAGAAGTAATGCTGCTTTTGATCCAGTACACGCTGATCTTCGCCTCGGTGCTGCTGCTGGTGGCGCTGGGCGGCTGTTTCTCCGAGCACTCGGGCGTCATCAACCTGGGGCTTGAGGGCATCATGGTCATCGGCGCCCTCGGCGGCGCGCTGATGATGCGCTACCTCCCGTCCACGCTCCCCGCCTTCGTCATGATCGTCTGCGTCCTGCTCGGCGCGGTCGTTTTCGGCGTGGTCTACTCGTCGCTGCTGGGCGTGGCCTGCATCAACTTCAAGGCCGACCAGACCATCGTCGGCACCGCGCTGAATATGCTCGGCGTCGCGGCGGCCACCGTTCTGGTCAAGGCCATCAACACCGCCGCCAATCCCGACGACGTGTCCTCCGAGATCCAGTACGTCGACGCCAAGAAGGCCTTTCTCGTGAACATCGGCTCCTTCGAGTTCAACTGGTTCATGCTGGTCGCCGTCGTCATGCTGATCGTGGCCTACGTCGTGCTCTACAAGACCCGCTTCGGCCTGCGCCTGATGGCCTGCGGCGAGCATCCCCAGGCGGCCGACTCCGTGGGCATCAACGTCTACAAGATGCGCTGGGCCGGCGTGCTGATCTCCGGCGTTTACGGCGGCCTCGGCGGCATCTGCTACATCCTGGCGGGCGTCTCGCTGTGGAAGTTTGAAAACGGCGTGGCCGGCTTCGGCTTCCTCGCGCTGGCGGTCATGATCTTCGGCCAGTGGAAGCCCACCCGCATCGCGCTGGCGGCGCTGCTCTTCGGCTTCTTCCGCGCGCTCAGCAACGTCTACTTCGGCTTCCCCTTCCTGATGGCCCTGAACATCCCCGGTTCGGTCTACAACATGATGCCCTACATCATCTCCCTGGTCGTGCTGGCCTTCACCTCCAAGCACTCCCGCGCTCCCAAGGCCGAGGGCATCCCCTACGACAAGGGTTCCCGCTGATTGCAAACCGCTCTCCGCCGTGTCTGCCCGACGCGGCGGAGAGAGTGCTTTCTCCCAGGAGGCTGACGATGACTTCCCTTACCGTCTATTCTCTCAATTCCTACTCCCTCGTCGTCCTGATCGGCTATCTGCTGGGCTCGCTCAATCTGGCGACGCTGCTGGCCAAGCTGAAGGGCGTGGACCTGCGCGCGGGCGGCTCCGGCAATCCCGGCACCGCCAACACGGTCTCTCTGATGGGCTGGAAGGCCGGCGTGCTGGTCGGCGCGCACGACATCGGCAAGGCGATCCTGGCCGTATGGCTCTGTATGCGCCTCTTCCCCGACCTGCCCTACTGCGGGGCCGTGGCCGGCGTGGCCTGCGTGCTGGGGCATATTTTCCCCTTTTACATGGGCTTTCGCGGCGGCAAAGGCTTTGCGGCCTATCTGGGCATGACGGCGGCGCTCAATTGGCGCTTTGCGCTGGGACTGCTGGTGGTGATCGCGCTTCTCGTCCTGATCACCGATTATATCGTGGTCGGCACCATGACCACGGTCGTGTCCTTCCCCGCCTTCTGTGCCATCAACGGCCACTACACGGTCGCGCTGCTGCTGTGCGTGGCCTCCCTGGTCATCATTTACAAGCATCGCGCGAACCTGGTGCGCATCTGCCGGGGGACCGAGATCAAGGTCCGGGCTGCCGGAAAAGGCCAGTACCGGGTCAAATAAAAAAACAAGAGCAGCGGGCTTCCGCCCGCTTGCTCCCAATGAAAGGATTATTACTCGCATGAACAAGTATCTGGACGTCGCTCCCGAGGTGGCGCAGGCGCTGGCGGAAGGCCGGCCCGTCGTCGCCCTGGAGAGCACCATCATTTCCCACGGCATGCCCTATCCCAAAAACGTGCAGACCGCCCTGCTCGTCGAGCAGACCATCCGTGACAACGGCGCCGTGCCCGCCACGATCGCCATCATCGGCGGCCGTCTGAAGGCCGGGCTGAGCACGGAGGAGATCGAATATCTCGGCAGGACCGGGCGCGCGGTCGCCAAGGCCAGCCGCAGGGATCTGCCCGCGCTCGTCGCCCGCGGCGCGGACGGCGCCACCACGGTGGCCACCACCATGATCATCGCCCACATGGCCGGGATCCGGATCTTCGCCACCGGCGGCATCGGCGGCGTGCACCGCGGCGCGGAGCTCACCATGGACATCTCCGCCGACCTGGAGGAGCTGGCCCAGACACCCGTGATGGTCGTGTGCGCCGGCGCCAAGTCCATTCTGGACCTCGGGCTCACGCTGGAGTATCTGGAGACCAAGGGCGTGCCCGTCATCGGCTACGGCACCGAGGAGCTGCCCGCCTTCTACACCCGCAAGTCCGGCTTCGGCGTGGATTACCGGGTGGATTCCCCGGCGGAGCTCGCCGCCGTCTACGCCGCGCAGCGGGAGCTGGGCTACAAGGGCGGCATGCTGGTCACGAACCCCATCCCCGAGGAGTACGCCATGGACAAGGCCGTCATTGACGCGGCCATCGAGCAGGCGCTCGCGGAGGCCAAAGCGCAGGGCGTCCACGGCAAGGAGACCACCCCCTTCCTGCTCGCCCGCGTCGTGGCGCTCACCGGCGGGAACAGCCTGGAGTCCAACATCCAGCTTGTGCTCAACAACGCCAGACTCGCATCGCTCACCGCGGCCGCACTCGCAAAATGAGTATAATAAGACGCCGGGGTCGGGAAGCTTTCCCGACCCCGGCGCCTTTTCTTTTTTATGCGAGCTCCTCCCGCGTCGGCATCGCGGGGATCGCGCCGTGCCGGCTCGTGGTGACGGCGGCCGCTTTGTTGGCAAAGGCGAGGATCCGCTCCAGCTCCTCCGTGCTCAGCGCGTCCAGGCTCTCCCGCTTCACAAGCTGTGAGAGCGCCGCGCCGAAGAAGGTGTCGCCCGCGCCGTTGGTGTCTCCCACGGTGACCTTCACGCCGGGCACGCGGCCGGTCTCGGCGCCGAAACGGTAAAAGGCGCCGTCCGGCCCCAGCGTCACCAGCACGAGCTTCGCGCCCTTCTCCGCAAGGGCGGCGCTGCCCTGCGCCAGATCCCCGGTCCCGGTGAGCAGGGGCAGCTCCTCGTCGGAGACCTTGAGGATGTCCACGAGCGGCAGGGGCCTGAGCATCTGCTCGATCGCTCCCTCCTCGTCGGGCCAGAGGCTCGCGCGGTAGTTGGGGTCGTAGCTGATCCACGCGCCGTGCGCCTTGGCCTCGGCGGCGGCGCGCAGCGTGGCGCTGCGGCTGGGCTCGGCGGTCAGGCTGACGGAGCCGAAATGCAGCACACGGGTATTGGCCAGCAGCTCCTCCGGCACGTCCTCAAAGCGCAGGTTCACATCGGCGCTGGGATCGCGGTAAAAGCTGAAGCTGCGCTCGCCCTGCTTGTCCAGGGAGACGACGGCCAGCGTCGTGTGCTGCACGGGATCGACGCTCATGCCGCTCACGTCCACGCCGTTCTCCTCCAGCGTCGCGCGCAGGAAATCGCCGTAGCTGTCGCGCCCCACCCTGCCGATAAAGGCGGTCTTCGCGCCGAGCCGCGACGCCGCCACCGCCAGATTGGCCGGGGCGCCGCCGGGGTTGGCGTCGAAGCGGGGAATGCCCTGCTCCGTACGTCCGGATTGGGTCAGGTCGATCAGGATCTCGCCGATTGCGGTAATGTCAGTCATGTCTTTTCCTCCCCTGACGCTGAACGCGTCTGTGTTCTCTCCCGCCCGGAACGCCGCGGCCAGCGCCTCCTTCTGCGCTTTCCCGAGGCGCTTGACGTGCCATTCCCGGCTCATGGCCTGCCCGCGGGTCTCGCATGCCTCCGCGTAGGCCAGCGTCACCGGCCGGCGGCTGCGGGTGTATTTGCCGCCGCGGCCCTCGTTGTGCGCCCGCAGCCGCCCCTCGAGGTCGTTGGTCCAGCCGGTGTAGAGGCTGCCGTCGGCGCAGCGGAGCATATAGCAGACGTTCTTTTTTGTATCCGGCAGGGAGCCTTCCCTGCTTTCCGCAGACGGCGGCCTCATTCCCCGCCCCGCTTGATTTGTCTGACGTTTTTCTCGAATTTGGCCCTCGCGCCCATGATCTCATGCCCGCAGCCCAGGCAGCGGAGCCGGAAGTCCGCGCCGATGCGCAGCACCGCCCAGTCCCGGCTCCCGCAGGGATGGGCCTTCTTCATGGTAAGGACGTCGCCGATCTGAATATCCATAGCCCCCGTAAAATGAAGGACGAAGCAGGAACACGCAGGAAGCGCGGTGCCGCTTCGCGCCGGCCCCGCTCCGCGATTCCCCGCCCCTACTCATTTTTGATCCTTTCCCAATATGCCTTTGCGGCCTGCTCGGTCTTGTTGTCGCCGAATTCGTAGTACTTCGCGCCCCTGAGCGCGTCGGGCAGGTACTGCTGTTTTACCCAGTGGCCCGGGAAGTCGTGGGGATACTTGTAGCCCTGCTCCCGCTCGAAGCCCGTGCCGTCGGCGTGGACGTTCTGCAGCTCCCGCGGGATGCTGCCGGTCCTGCCCGCCTTCACGTCGCCCCAGGCCCGGTCGATCGCCATGACGCCGGTATTGGACTTCGGCGCGGTGGCCAGCAGGATCACCGCCTCGGCCAGCGGCAGCTTCGCCTCCGGTAGGCCGAGCTGCATCGCGGAATCCACGCAGGCCTTCACGATCGGCGCCGCCTGCGGCCAGGCGAGCCCCACGTCCTCGCTCGCGGAGCAGAGGATGCGGCGGCAGGCGCCGATCAGATCCCCCGCCTCCAGAAGCCGCGCCAGATAGTGCAGCGCCGCGTCCGGATCGGAGCCGCGCAGGGACTTCATCAGCGCCGAGAGGATGTCGAAATGGTCGTCCCCCTCCCGGTCGTAGCGCATGGCGCTGCGCTGGGAGATCGTCTCCGCGTCTTCAAGGGAGATGCCCTCCCGGTCCCAGGCCGCGGTGAACAGCAGCTCCACCGCGTTGATGGCCTTGCGCACGTCCCCGCCGCAGCCCGATGCGAGCCGCGCCGTGACGCCCTCCTCGAGCGTCAGCGGCGTCTCCCGCCGCGCGTTCATGATCTCCACCGCGCGCCGGACGGCCCTCTCCGCGTCGTCGGGGGAGACGGGCTTGAACTCAAAGACCGTGGAGCGGCTGAGGATCGCGTTGAAAACGTAGAAATAGGGGTTTTCCGTGGTGGAGGCGATCAGCGTGATGCGCCCGTCCTCGATAAACTCCAGCAGCGACTGCTGCTGTTTTTTGTTGAAGTACTGGATCTCGTCCAGATACAGCAGCACGCCGCCCGGCGTCAGAAAGGTGTCCAGCTCGTCGATGATGCGCTTGACGTCGGCGATGCCGGCGGTGGTGGCGTTCAGCTTGCGCAGGGTGCGGTTCGTGCGCTCGGCGATGATGCGGGCGACGGTGGTCTTGCCGGTCCCGGAGGGGCCGTAGAAGATCATATTGGGGATCTGCCCGCTCTCCACGATCCGGCGCAGCATACCGTTCGGGCCGAGGATGTGCCGCTGGCCCACGACGTCGTCCAGCGATGCGGGCCGGATTTCGTCTGCAAGAGGTTTGTACATGGTCCTTCACCTTGTCAGTCGTAGTAAATATCAGTATACCATGTTCCCGCGGGAATGGCAAAGAAAAATCGGCTCTCCTTCTTTCGCTCTCCTTCTTTCGCTCTCCTTCTTCGCTCCTTCTTCCTCTCCTTCGACTCTCCTTCGCTCTCCTCGCTCTCCTCGCGGAGAGGGAAAAACCGTTGTGAAATTTCCTTGCATTTCTCATGAATAGCTGGTAAACTATTTATACATTTTATGCAGGGCGGTGATCCCATATGAAAATACAAAAAGCCTCCGAAGACTATCTGGAAGCCATGCTGATGATGAAGGAGAAGCATGGCTATATCCGCTCCATCGACATCGCCGCACAGCTCGGCGTCACCAAGCCGAGCGTCAGCTACGCCACGAAGCGGCTGCGTGAAAACGGCTACATCACCATGAGCCGCGACGGTCTCATCACCTTGACGGACAAGGGATCGGCGATCGCAGAAAGCATGTACGAGCGGCACAAGCTCCTGACCGCGATGCTGATCGGACTCGGCGTGGACCCCGAGACCGCCCGGGAAGACGCCTGCAAACTCGAGCACGATCTGAGCCAGAAGAGCTTCGAAGCCATCCGGGAGCATTTCCGGAGCAAGGCAGAATGAATAATTATTCCCGCCGCTGTAAAGCGGCGGGTTTTTTCTTCCCGGTGCGCGGCCGGGCGTTACAGATCGCGGATCTCGCAGACGATCCCGCCGTTGTCGTACACGGTCACGAGCGCCCAGGTGAGGCTGCGGCCCCTGCCCGCGGTTCCGGGATTGAGGATCTGCACGCCGCCCCAGTCCTGATAGTCGGGGACATGCGTGTGGCCGTACATGGCGAGCTGCGCCCCCGCCTCCCGGGCGGCGTAGGCCAGGCTCGTAAGGCCGTAGTTCACTTGATAGGCGTGGCCATGGGTGATGAAGGCCTTTACCGGCCCGAGCTGCACCACGTCGCGCAGCGGGGCGGAGGAACCGAAATCGCAATTGCCGCAGACGCTGTACAGCGGGATTGCGGGAAACTCCCGGCGCAGGATCTCCGTGTCCCGGTCGTGGTCTCCGAGGTGGATGATCGCGTCCGGCCGGCAGCGGCGCACGGCCTCGACCATCAGGGCAGTGTTGCTGTGGGTATCGGAAAAAACAGCAGCTTTCATGGTGATTCTCCTGTAACGGTATCATTTCTCGCCGCCGCGCATAGGATGAAGCAGGCGATCGAAAAGCCAAAAGCAAAAAACGGGAAGCACGCCCCGACAAGTCCTCCGCCGCGAAAGGCTTTTGCGGCGGAACAGAGGGAAAGGAGGGGACGGAAGATGCAGGATCTGGAAGCGCTGGGCCGCGAGCTGCAGCGCCGGGGAAAGACCGGGGAGCTGAAAAAGCTGGCGGAATCCGCCGACGGGCAGCGGCTCGGCCGGATGCTGGACGCCGACAGGGTCCGGGAAGCCGCCCGGAGCGGCGACGGCGAAGCGCTCAGGAAGCTGCTGGGCGGCGTTCTGGCTACCGACGAGGGCAGGCGCCTGGCAAAGCAGCTCCGCGAGCTGATGGAGAAGTGAGGGGGGCGCCCATGAGCGACTTGGAGGAACAGTTAAACAGTATTCTGGGCGACCCGGAGCAGATGAGCCGGATCGCCGATCTGGCCAAATCGCTCATGGGCGGCGAAGACGGCGACGCACAGGCGCTGCCGGCCGGCGTTCCGGGCGGGCTTGCGTCCCTGATGCAGTCCGTGGCGGGCGGCGGGAAGGACGACGCGCAGGCGCTGCTGGAAGCCATGAAGCCGTGGCTCTCGGAAAAGCGGCGGCATAAGGTGGACCGGGCGGTGAAGATCGCGCGGATGGCGAAGCTCGCGGAGATGGCCATGGGCGAAGGCGCAGGGGAGCAAAAGGATGTATAAGCGCTATCAGGGCAACAGCGGACGGGTCGAGTGGGTCGAGGAGCGGCCGGTGCCGCGGACGATGGCCTTCGCGCCGCCGCCTCCCCCGCCGCTGACAGGCACGCCGCGGCGGCCGTCCGGAGGGCTGGGCGAGCTGCTCGGGCGTTTCCTGCCCGGCGGGCGCGAACCGCTGGAGACGGAGGACCTGCTTCTGCTGCTGATCCTCTACCTTCTCTACCGCGAGAGCGGCGACAGGGAGCTGCTGATCATGATGGGCGCGATGTTCCTGCTGTGAGGCGGCTGCAAAAAAAGGGCGTGTGAATACACGCCCTTTTTTTATTTTTCCGCTTGACTGCCCTTTTCTTCCTTCTGGGTGCGCGGGATCGAGTGCAGCACCAGCAGCCAGATCGTAATGGAGATCAGGAAGGCCGCGGCGATGCAGACGATGCGCAGCACCACGCTCCGCCCCGTCATCAGCACGGCGATCAGCCCGAGCACCGCGGAGACGCCGTAGAGCACGGCCACCGCCTGCTTCTGGCTCATGCCGAGCGCGAGCAGCCGATGGTGGAAATGCCCGCGGTCTGCGTGGAAGGGGCTCTGTCCGTGGACGATCCGGCGGATGAAGGCGAAGACCGTGTCCGCCAGGGGGACGGCCAGCGCCAGCAGCGGCACGAGGAAGCTGATGATCGCATGGAACTTGAACAGGCCGATGATGGAGGCCGTGGAGAGCACAAAGCCCAGCATCTGGCTGCCCACGTCGCCCATAAAGATCTTGGCGGGGTTCAGGTTGTAGGGCATGAAGCCCACGCAGGCGCCGGTCAGCGCCGCGAGGATCAGGGATACGGAGGGCTCGGCGACGAAGAGGGATACCAGCAGCATCGTCAGGCTGCTGATGGTGGACACGCCTACCGCCAGCCCGTCCAGCCCGTCGATCAGGTTCACGGCATTGGTGCAGGCCACGATCCAGAACAGCGTGATCGGGATGGCCAGCCAATTGGTGTAAAGAAAGGTCGTGCCGCCGGAGGGCGTGAAGTTGGAGATGGCGTCCACCACGATGCCGCAGCGGATCGCCACGCCCGCCGCCACGATCTGCCCGGCGAGCTTGACCCAGGCGTTGAGGTTCACGATGTCGTCCAGCGCGCCCATCACCGCGATGATCACGGTGCCGAGCAGCAGGCCGACGATCTGGGTGGACATGTCCACGAACAGCAGCATGGACAGCACGAAGCCGAGAAAGATCGCAAGCCCGCCCATGCGGGGGATCGGATGATTGTGCACGCGCCGCTCGTCCTTCGGCACGTCAATGGCCCCGATGGACTCGGCAAAGCGCTTGACCGGAGGGGTCGTCAGAAAGGCTATGGCAAAGGCGACGGCCGCCGCCAGCAGCAGCCGTTCCCAGAGAGCCAGGTATGGAAACATTCTTCTCTATCTCCCGAATCGTATCAGTTCGGCCCGCCGGCCGTCATGGGGGGGAGTTCGGAGGGGTATCCCTCCGAGGAGTATGCTTATCGGAGGGCGAAACGCCGGAAAGCGCTTCGCCGCGCCGCTTTCCGGGCCTTCCGCCCCTGGGGGCGGGACGCGGATTCAGCGGGCAACCAGGCCTACCTTTTTATAGACCTTGCGCAGCGTCCTGTACGCGATGCGGGAGGCGCGCTCCGCCCCGTCCCGGCAGAGCGTTTCCAGATACGCTTTGTCCTTCATGATCTTTTCCGCTTCCTCGCGGATCGGGCGCAGGGCCTCGATCACGGCTTCGCCCACGGCGGGCTTGAAGACGCCGTAGCCCTTGCCGTCAAACTCCCGCTCGATCTCTTCAAAGCTCTCGCCGGTGACGGCGGAATAGATGCTCATCAGATTCGCCACGCCCGGCTTGTTCTCGGGATCATAGCGCACGCAGCGCTCCCCGTCGGAGTCGGTGACGGCGCGTTTGAACTTGCGGGCGATGTCCTCCGGCCTGTCCATCAGGCAGACGCGGCCGTTGCCCACCTCGTCGGACTTGGACATCTTGCTGCGCGGGTCGAGGAGGTCCATGATCCGCGCGCCCACCTTCGGGGAGAAGGGCTCGGGGACCTTGAAGGTCTCGCCGTAGAGGTTGTTGAAGCGCTGCGCCACGTCGCGCGTGAGCTCCACGTGCTGCTTCTGGTCGTCGCCCACGGGGACGAGATCCGGCTGGTAGAGCAGGATGTCCGCCGCCATCAGGGCGGGGTAGGTGAAGAGGCCGCCGTTGATGTTGTCGGCGTTCTTGGCGCTCTTGTCCTTGAACTGGGTCATGCGGCTGAGCTCGCCGAACATGGTGTAGCAGTTGAGCACCCAGCCCAGCTCCGCATGGGCGGGAACGTGGGACTGGATGAAGAGCGTGTTCTTCTGCGGATCGAGGCCGCAGGCCACGTACTGCGCGAGCTGCTCCAGCGTGCGCCGGCGCAGGTCGGCGGGGTTGTTGCGGATGGTCAGCGCGTGGAGGTCGGCCATGAAATAGTAGCAGTCATACTGCTCGGCGCGCTCCGCCCAGTTCTTGATGGCGCCCAGATAGGAGCCCAGCGTCAGATCGCCGGTGGGCTTGATGCCGGAGAGCATGACCTTCTTCGCGGGAGAGCTGATGTTATCCATAAAAATACCTCGTATCGCGTATCGCTCGTATTCTCGGTAGCAAAATAGTATTTTATCAAAAGAACTGCATCTTGACAACAGGGAAAATGTAAAATATGATAGGATCACGCTTTTCTGTGCCTCCCTGCGCAGGGGCAAACGCCCCGCCGGCCGTCCGGAACGGGTCCCCCCGGCGCCCGGGAGCCTATTTTGAAAGGAGAATCCTATGGACATGACATGGTTTGACGAGGTGGAGGCGCGCATCCCCAAGGGGAAGGTGCGCACACGTTTCGCTCCCTCCCCCACGGGATATATGCACGTCGGCAACCTGCGCACGGCGCTCTACACCTGGCTGATCGCCCGGCACGCAGACGGCACCTTCATTCTGCGCATCGAGGACACCGATCAGGGCCGTCTCGTCGAGGGCGCGGTGGACGTGATCTACAAGACCCTCGCCGAGTGCGGACTCGACCACGACGAGGGGCCGGACGTGGGCGGCCCGGTGGCCCCCTATATTCAGACCGAGCGCAGGCCCTTCTACGGCAGATACGCGGAGCTGCTCATCGAGCGCGGCCACGCCTACCGCTGCTTCTGTGAAAAGAGCGAGAGCGAGGAGGACTCCGGTGAATTCGACCGGGGCGACGATCCCTGCCGCGCCCTCCCGCGCGAGGAGGCCGAGCGCCGCGCCGCAGCCGGCGAGCCTTTCGTCATCCGCCAGCGCATCCCCCACGAGGGCACGACCACCTTCCACGACGAGATCTTCGGCGACATCACCGTGGAAAACAGCACGCTGGACGACCAGGTGCTCATGAAGCGGGACGGGCTGCCCACCTACAACTTCGCAAACGTCGTGGACGACCACATGATGGGCATCACCCACGTCGTGCGCGGCAGCGAGTACCTCTCCTCCGCGCCGAAGTACAATCTGCTGTATCAGGGCTTCGGCTGGGACGTGCCCGCCTACGTACACTGCTCCCCCGTCATGCGTGACGCCCACAACAAGATGTCCAAGCGCCACGGCGATCCCTCCTACGAGGACCTGATCGCGCAGGGCTATCTGACCGAGGCGGTGCTCAACTATGTGGCGCTGCTGGGCTGGAGCCCCCGCGGCGAGCAGGAGATCTTCTCGCTCGGCGAGCTCAAGAACGTGTTCGAGATGAGCGGCATCTCCAAGTCCCCCGCCATCTTCGACATCGAAAAGCTGCGCCACTTCAACAGCGAGTACATCCGCGCCATGAGTCCGGAGGCCTTTGCCCGGGCCGCCGAGCCCTACATCCGCCAGGCGGTGAAGAACCCCGCCTATGACGCTCACGCGATCGCGGCGCTGCTGCAGCAGCGCACCGAGGTGCTCACCGAGATCCCGGAGAAGCTTGATTTCTTCGACGAGCTGCCCCAATACGGCACGGAGCTCTTCGTGCACAAGAAATCCAAGTCCGACGAGGCTTCCTCGCTGGCGGTGCTGCAGAAGGTGCTGCCCGTGTTCGAGGCGCTGGAAAGCTGGGACGACGAGAACATCCTCGGCGCCATGGTGAAGCTCGCGGAGGAGATGGGCGCGAAAAACGCGAAGGTCATGTGGCCCGTGCGCATCGCCGCGGCCGGCAAGGCCGTCACCCCCGGCGGCGCGGTGGAGATCTGCCGCATCCTCGGACGGGACGAGACCCTGCGCCGCCTGCATGTCGCGGTCGAAAAGCTTTCCTGACGATGCTCCCGCCCTGCGAGGCGGGAATCAGAGGCGTGCCCCTTCTTCACAGCAGGCTGAATGGTTAAACGCTGTCATAAATTTCAACACAAAAACCGCCTCTTTCGGGAAAGACTATCCCAAAAGAGGTGTTTTTTATGAAAAAGAAAACGAAGATCGTCCTCACGTCCTACGCGCTCGCGGCGCTGACGGCGCTGGGCGGCTGGGCGGCGGCCAAGGACGCGGGGCTCCGCTACCACCGCGCGGATGCGCAGCATATCTCCGCGCGCGCCTTTGAGGAGACCGTGCGGGCGGTGGACGCGCTCTCGGACGCGCTCGGCAAGAGCCTGTACGCCACCGACGGCGGGATGTGCGCGCGCGTCTGCGCCGAGGCCTACGCCGAGGCAAACGCCGCCGAGGGCGCGATGCTGGCGCTCCCCTTCGCGACCCAGGAGCTGGAGGAGCTCGCCGCCTTCCTGAACGTGGCGGGCGACTACGCCGTCTCCCTCTGCCCCACGGCGGCGCGCGAGGGCTTCGGGGAGGAGGACGTGGCGCATCTGCGCGCCCTCTCCGCCGCCGCGGCGGATTTTGCCGAAAACCTGCGGCAGATGCAGGCGGATTTGAACGCCGGCGACCTGCGCTTTGACGAGCGGGAAAAACGGCTTCCCAACGTGGGCGGGGAGCCCGGCGAGCTGCTCTCCGCCCGCCTGCTCGACTACCAGAAGGGTCTTGCGCCGCGCGAGCCGTTCTCCTACGACGGGCGCTTCGGCTGCGAGGAGAAGAGCCGGGCAGGGTATCTGACCGAGGAGGAGATGCTGCGCGAGGCGGCGAGCTACGCAAACGCCGAGCCCGAGGCGCTGACGCTCCTGTACCGCTACGAGGGGAGCGAGGGCCGGCGCTGCTACCGCTGCGGGGATCTGTTCCTCTGCGTCAGCCGCTGCGGGGTAGACAGCATGGCGCAGTCGCGGCTTGTGGGCGAGGCGAAGCTCAGCGAGAAGGAGGCCCGCGCGATCGCCGAGGCCTTCCTTGCCGGGCACGGCTTCGAGGGCCTCTCCCCCGCCGGGGAAGAAAACAGCGGCACGGTGCTCTCCCTGCGCTACTGCGCCGTGCAGGACGGCGCGGACTGCCCGGACAACACGCTGCAGATCGCCGTGGCGCTGGACGACGGCTCCATTTACCGCTTCAACGCCGAAAATTACAGCAGCGAGAAGGCCGACGTGAGCTGGAATGTGGATCAGGAGGGCGCCGCCGAGGCCCTGCCCGCAACGCTCACGGTGCGCGAGACGCGACGGCTCATCTGCAAGAGCGAGGGCAAGCGGGATCTCGCCTGCTACGCCTTCTTCTGCGAGGATGAGGACGGGCGCGGCGTGACGGTCTACGTGGACGCCGCCACCGGCAAGCAGTTTCGCATCGAGCTCTGACGCGGGCAGCTCCCCTCCGGGAGGGAACCATTTTCCCCTCTGTTCGTCATAATCCTTGCGTACCCGGCAAAGATAGGGTACAATGAACTGACAAGACGACAGGGAGGGGATCCGGAATGAAGTCTGTAAAACGCAGCCTGTGCCTGCTTCTGGCGCTGGCGCTGGCTTTCACGCTGTGCGCCTGCAGCCTCACGCCGCGCATGGCCGTCAGCATGCAGAAGATGGGCAAGGTGAAAAGCCTGCACAGCGACACCACGGTCGAGATTGAGGCCTCGCTGTCGTTTCTGGGCGAGGAGATGCCGCTCTCCTTTGCGATGCGCATCCTCGGCGACCAGCAGAGGGACCCCGCGATGGGTTCCTATGAGATGAGCATGACCGCGATGGGCGTCACGCAGAAGATGCTCCTGTGCAGCGCGCAGGAGGAGGACGGGAGCTTTACGGTCTATCTCTCCCCGGACGGAGGAAAGAGCTGGGAGAAGAAATCGGTGGATCCCAGGGCGTACGCGGAAAGCGCAGAGAGCACGCCGGAGCTCAACATCGGGAACGTGCTCAAGCTGGGCGTCAGCCTCGCGAGCCTCTTTGAGGAGGCGGGCACGGTCGACCTGCCGGGGGGCAGGGGCGTCGTCTACGAGGGCACGATCCCTCCCGAGATCCTGCAGGAGCTCCTGCGCCGCGCAGCCGCATCCGAGAAGCTGAAGGCTGTCTTCCCCATTGAGCTTGACGAAGAGCTGCTCGCGACGGTCGGCGGCGTCCCCGTCAGGCTGGTCGTGGACGAGCAGAGTGATATGCCTGTGCGCCTGGAGGCGGATCTCACCGAAGCGATGGCCGGCATCGTGCCCGGGATCGTGCAGCAGGTGATGGACAGATTCGGCCTTCCCGGCGAAGGGATGGCCATCACGGTCAGCAAGCTCGCCGTGTCGACGGCGCTGTCCGATTTCGACGAGGCGGTCGTAACGCTGCCGGCCGATATCGCGGCATAAGCGGAGGAACACAGAAAACAGGGAGGCGTGAAAACGCCTCCCTGTTCAAGCTGTTTATGGCTTACTTTCCGTCCCGGCCGGTCAGATCCTTCAGCTTTTCGCTGAGGGTGGCCGCGGCGCTGCCGCCCGCGCGCAGCGCGCTCTCGCCCGCTTTACGGGCGGTTTCCGCCGCCTTCTTTGCGTTTTCCGTGACGAGGTTTTTGGTCTTCTGGAAGCTCTCGCTGCCGGTCAGGCCCTTGAGGGCGTTTTCGCCCACCTTCATGGCTTCCTTGAGCCCGCCGGTGATGCCCTCGTTGCCGTAGCTGCGCACGCCCTCCTCGCTCTCGAAGAAGAGCGCCAGCGCGCCGGGGCCGACGTGGCAGCCGGTGACCGGCTCGTAGTCGGCGAGCAGGATCTGCTTCGGCGGGCGGTTCCTGTTCAGCAGGGCCACCAACTCGTCCGCATCCTCCCGGCAGGCCGCGTGCACCACGCCCACGATCTGCTCCTCCGGCGCGACGACCAGCTTGTCGTACATGGCGGCCAGCGCCTCCACGGACTTTTTGCGGCCGCGCAGCTTGCCGAAGGCGACGATCTTGCCCTCCTCGTTGCCCTTGAGCAGGGGCTTGATGTTGAGCACCGTGCCCACGATGGCCGAGAGGTTGGAGAGCCTGCCGCCGCGGCGCAGGTGCATCAGATCGTCCACCGTAAAGACGTTGAACATCTTCTCCACATGCTCCTCCAGGACGGCGACGGCCTCCGCCGTGTCCACGCCCCGGTCCCGCAGCTCAGCCGCGCGCAGGGCGATGATGCCCTCGCCGAGAGCGGCGCCGCGGGTGTCGATGACGGCGACCGTGCGCTCGGGGTATTTCTCCCTGAGCATCTCCGCGCCGATGCGCGCGGAATTGCAGGAGCCGGAGATGCCCGAGGACATCGCCACATAGATCACGTCCTGCCCCGCGCTCACGTAGGGCTCGAAAAAGTCCAAATACTGCTGGGGGGAGATCTGCGAGGTGGTCACCCGCAGGCCGCGCTTGATGCGGCCGTAGAAATCCTCCGCGTCAAAGCTGTCGGTATCCAGGCAGGTGTGCTCCTGCCCGTCATACAGATAGGTTAAAGGGATCACCTGCAGACCGTAGTCCCGGATCTGTTCGTTCAAAAGATTGCCTGATGTATCGGTCAGGACTGCAAAGCTCATGGGGTCTGTCCTCCGTTGTCGTTGTCGGAAATGGATTCCGCATAGCATACCGCGGCGTTACTCCGCTATGTGCTTATTGTACCCGGCGGGCGGGAAAGGGGCAAGCTACTGGGCCTCTCCCCTTCCCTACACCTGCCCGCCCTCCGGTAGAATCCGAAAAACCGGACTCTACTCTGAGTAGAGTCCGGTTTTTTCACGGCTTTGCGGGCTGATTGCACAGTTTTCCGGCAGGGCCACGCGCGGCGGCCCGCTTTTCACTCGCAGAGCTTCTCCATCTCCCCGAGCAGCTCGCCGAAGAGGCCGAGCGCGGCGTTCACCGGCTCGGGCGAGGACATATCCACCCCCGCGATCCGGAGTAGCGCGATGGGGTCGGCGCTGCTGCCGCCGGAGAGGAAGCGCTTGTAATCCGCAACCGCGCTCTCGCCCTCCGCGAGGATGCGGTTGGCGATGGCGACGGCCGCGGAGAAGCCGGTCGCATACTGGAAGACGTAGTAGTTGTAGAAGAAGTGGGGGATGCGCGTCCACTCATAGGCGATCTGCGGATCGGACACCATGTCCGGCCCGAAGTAGCGCTTGTTGAGCGCAAGGTATTTCCCGCTCAGGCTCTCGGCGGTCAGCGCCTCGCCCCGTTCGGCCATGCGCCCCATCTCCAGCTCGAACTCGGCAAACATGGTCTGGCGGTAGATGGTGCCCTTGAACTGGTCGAGGAAGTGGTTGATGAGATAGGCCCGCTCCTTTTTGTCCGCGGTTTTGCCGAGCAGATAGCGCATGAGCAGCACCTCGTTGCAGGTGGAGGCCACCTCGGCCACGAAGATCACATAGTCGCTCGTGCAGACGGGCTGGTACTTTGTGCTGTGGTAGCTGTGCAGCGCGTGGCCCATCTCGTGCGCGAGCGTGAACATGCTGTCGAGCGTGTCCTTCTGGTTCAGAAGCACGTAGGGGTGCGGGCGGGCCGTGCCGGAGGAGTAGGCGCCGCCGCGCTTGCCGACGTTCTCATACACGTCGATCCAGCGGTTTTCAAAGCCCTCCCTCAGAAGCGCCGTGTAGTCCTCCCCGAGGACGGAGAGCGCGTCGAGCACGGTGGCCTTCGCCTCCTCGAAGGGGATCGTCCGCGCGCTGTCGGGGACGACGGGGGTATACACGTCGTACATATGCAGCTCCTCCACCCCGAGCAGCTTCTTGCGCAGGGCGACGTAGCGGTACATCTTATCCAGATTCGCGTGCACGGCCTCGATGAGCTTTGTGTAGACCTCCACGGGCACCTCCGTGCGGTCGAGGGCGGCCTCGAGCGTGCTGGCGTAGCCCCTCGCGTCGGCGAAGAAGCGCAGCTGCTTGAACTGCGCGTCCAGTGCGGCGGCCAGCGTATTCTTCATCTCCGAGAAGCGCTCGTAGAGCTTCTCAAAAGCGTCCCGGCGCAGGGTGCGGTCCGCGCTCTCGAGCAGGAGGCCGTAGGAGCCGTTCGTCAGGGTATGGCGGTTGCCCTCGCTGTCGATCGCGTCGGCAAAGCGCAGGTCCCCGTCGCGCAGGGCGTTGCCGATGTTGTCGGGCGCGTCGGCCATCTCCCCGGCCGCGGCCAGCAGGCGCTCCTCCGCGGGGGAGAGGATATGGGCCGCGCGGCGGCGGATCTGGTAGAGGCTGCGGCGATAGGTCTCCAGCCCGGGCTGGGCGATATAGAAAAGGTTCAGGGTGTCCTCGTCGATGGCCATGATCTCCGGCGCGGCAAAGGCCGAGGCGCTGGACGCCGCCACCAGCGTGGCGATGGCTTTGCCCCGCATATCCTGGCAGCTTCCGTTGCCGGTGTCCTGGTCGGCCTTGCAGCCGGCGTAGCCGAAGAGCATACCGAGGCGCACTTCCAGCTCGTCCTCAAGCCGGAAGTACGCGAGCAGGGCCTCCGCGCTCTCGCCCAGGCGCCCCTTGAAGGCGGCAATGCGCTCCGGCATCGCCTTCAGCGCCTCGTATTCCGCGAACCACTTTTCGTCGCTCTCGTACATATCCTGCAGGTTCCAGGTAAATTCCTCCGGCACTTGTTCGCGTGTCGGAATGTTCTTGTGATCCATGCAAACGATCCTCCGTATCCTGTGATTATGCGCTTCCAGTATACCACAGGATGGCCGTCCCCGCAAGGGAGGCCCCTCACAATTCAGCGGGGGGCTTCGACACGAAAGCCGCGCCTGTTTTCCCCGGCCGGGGCCGAAAGAGCGCCCGCGGCGCCGGACGCGGCAAAAACTTTGGCGCAGCCCTTGCAAAACGGTCGAAGCGTGGTAGAATGGGAATACTCGTTACCATAGGGAGAAGACCATGAAGCTGCTGAAAACGCTGATCTCCGCCGCGCTGATCCTGTGCGTGCTGCTGTCCCCCGCGCCTGCCGCCCTGGCCAAGGACGGCGACCCCCGCTTCGACGGGAAAACCTGGGAGGAGGTCGTGGAGGATTTCAACGCCCGCCTCGGCATCGGCGAGCGCAACGCGGCCTACGGCTACCGCAACACCGTCACCGGCGAGGAGCACTTCTTCAACGCCGACCAGTATATGGTCTCCGCCAGCATGTACAAGGTGCCGCTGAACATGATCGTGGCCGAAAAGGTCTACGAGGGGGACATCTCCTTCGACACGCTGATCGGCGGCCTGAGCTACCGGCAGCTGCAGGAGGGCAGCATCATCCATTCGGATAACGACTTTGCCCGCGTCCTCTGGATGTATGTGGGCAGCGGCGTCTACCGCTCGTACCGGCGCGTGATCGCCCCGCTGATGGGCGAGGACGCGGACACGGTGGATCCCCAGTTCTATGTGAACAACTACTTCACGCCCCGGCAGATGATCCACTGTCTGAACGAGCTTTACACCAACGCCGAGCGCTACCCCGGCGTCATCGAATGCATGAAGCAGGCGGAGCCCACGGAGTATTTCCGCCGCAGCGAGAACCGCTACGAGATCGCCCACAAGTACGGCTTCTGGGAAGACGCCACCCTGCATATGAACGACTGCGCGATCGTCTATACGGACGAGCCGATTCTGATCGTCTGCTTCACCGACGGGCTGCACAACGCCTATCAGGTGCTGGCGGAGTTCTGTACGCTGATGTGCGATTACGCCCAGTACGAGCTGGCACACCGCAAGCCCGCGGAGGGCGCGGCGGAGCGGGCGCTGGAGGGGCTTTCCCTGCCCCGTCTGCAGACGCAGGCGGAGACGCCGCTGCCCCAGCCCGTCCCCACGCCGGAGCCCACGGAGCCGCCCGTTGAGCAGAGCGCCGCGCAGGAGGCGGCCGCCGTTCCGCCCTGGATCTGGATCGCCGCCGCGGCGGGGCTCGGGCTCGTGTTCGTGCTCTGCGCGCTCGGCCGCAGGAAGCTGCGCAGGAAGCGGCTGCTCGCCGGGCTCCTGTCCCTGCTGCTCGCCGCCGGCGCGGGCGGGATCGCCTGGATGAGCCTCTCCCCCGCCGCCCTGAACGGCGCGGACAGGCTCCTTCCCGCCATGGCCGTCCCCTCGGAGGAGCCGGAGCCGCCCGTCCCCGATCCCGGGGAGTTCGTGATGAGCTTCTTCGACGCGCTGGAGCTGCGGGACTATAAGAAGTTCTACGCCATGCTCGACGGCTATGCCAGCCTGGGGCTGGAGCAGGCGCAGGAGGACGCGGTCGGAAGCGTGTTTATCGAAGCGCTGAAGGACAGCTATTCTTACCGCCTGGTGGGCGAGAGCCGGATCGACGGAGAGCTGGCCGAGCAGGACGTGACGCTGCGCTCGCTGGATCTGAACGCGGCCGAGCAGGTCCTGCGCGAGGAGGCGCGCCGCCAGCTCGACCGGATCACTGAAGAGCGGAGTTACCCCGAGCTCTGCGACGAAAACGGCGATTACAAGCCGGAAGTCGCGCAGGAGGCCGTCAACGCCGCCGTTTCGGAGCTCTCCGCCCGGATCGCGGACTGCTGCGCCGAACGCACGCTCACGCTGCATCTCATTTACAGCGACGGCTGGCACGTGCGCGGCGAGGACGCGCTGGTGAACGCCGTGACCGGCGTCGGCTCCGACTGATTCCTTCCCAAAAAGAAAAAGGGAGCTTTCTTTGAAAGTTCCCTTTTTTATGCGTTTTTATGCGGAAAACCCGGCCGCGCCCGTTTCAGTCTCCGTGCCCTGCGTAGCGGAAGGGCAGCTCCATACGGTTGGCCTCCAGCAGCGCCCGGTCCCGCAGGACCTTCTCCGCCGGGCCGTCGGCCGCGATGCGGCCGTTCGACAGCAGGATCACCCGGCTGCAGGTATCCAGGATCATGTCGAGATCGTGGGAGGTGATGAGCTTCGTCTGCTTCAGCTCCCGGATCGTGTTGATGACGATGCGCCGGTTGTAGGGGTCGAGCGCGGCGGAGGGCTCGTCCATCAGGATCGCCTCCGGCTCCATGGCAAGGATCGTGGCGATGGCGGCCATGCGCTTTTCCCCGCCGGAGATCCTGTGGTTGTGGCGGTGCTTGAGCTCCGTGAGATGCAGCCGTTCGAGCACCCCGTCCACGCGGCGCTCCGCTTCCTCCCGGCTCAGGCCGTAGTTGAGGGGCGCGAAGATCATGTCCTCGTACACGGTGGGCATGAACATCTGGTTGTCGGAGTTCTGCAGCACGAAGCCCAGCTTGCGCCGGATCTTCGCGAGATTCTCCTTCTTCACCGGCTCACCGTCCACAAGGATCGTGCCCTCGCCGGTCAGCAGGCCGAGCAGCAGCTTCATGACCGTGGACTTGCCCGCGCCGTTTGCGCCGATCAGGCCGACGGATTCCCCGTCCCCGATGGAAAAGGACAGGTCCCGCAGAACCGGCCGCCCCTTTTCGTAGGCAAAGCTCACATGCTGAAATTCGATCATCCGTCTCACCTCACGATCAGACCGCCCGCGATCCGCGCCACCGGGACCAGCCGCAGCAGCAGGAAGGCCGCGAGACAGCCCAGCAGATACAGCCCGTCCTTCCGGGAGAAGGCGCGGATATCGGCGTAATGAAAATGCTCATGGTAGCCCCGCAGCATCATGCTGCCGTAGAGCTCCTGCGCCCGGTCCATGCTCCGGAGCAGGAGCTGCCCCAGGAAGGAGCCCCAGGCGGATACGTGGATGCCCTTCTGCCCCGGCGCGCGCAGATGGTAGGCGTCGGTCATGACGGCAAGCTCCTCCGTCATCACGCCCACATAGCGATAGGTCAGCAGCAGAAGCGTCACCAGCATCGCGGGGACGTGCAGCCTGCGCAGCGCGGCGCAGAGGGAGTCGATGGGCGTCGTGGCCATCAGCAGGAAGGAGGCCATCAGGCACAGCACGCCCTTGAGCATCAGCGTCAGCATGGACGCCACGCCGCCGGACACGGCGACGCCTCCCACGCTCAGCAGCGGCGCGCGGTCGAACAAGGGGTTGAAGAGCCCCACCGCCATCACCAGCGGCAGCACGATCCGGAGCTTGTAAAAGCAGGTGCGCAGCGAGACGCCGCCCACCTGAAACAGCAGCACCGGCCAGAGGAGCATCGGGATCAGCCCCGTCAGGTCGTACTTGGGGAAAGAGACCGCGGTGAGGATATATGCGATTGTGCTCAGCAGCTTCGCCGCCGGATGCAGGCGGTGAAGGGGGGAGGCCCCCGCTGCCAGCTCGTCCATTTCCCCGAGCTCGTGCAGCGCCTTTTCCATCTTGTTCATAGGCTTCGTTCCGTTGTGTGAAATCGCTTGTATTATAGCCTTTTGCCGGCGGGATTGCAAGAAGCAGGGGATGTGCGCGCCACATCCCCTGCTTCTTCAATTGCCCGCGCTTCAGCTCTGCTGCCGCCGCCTGCGGAAGAAGCCGCCGGCGAGGCAGATCAGGACCGCGACGCCCGCCACCATTGCCGAGCCCACGACGCCGGACACCGTGGTGCCCGCGGGCGTGTCGCTGTTCGAGAAGGCGTAGTCGGGCAGGAACGCGGTCTTCTCCTGGATGCCCGCCGCCGTTTCGGAGGCTTTGCTCTTGAGGCCGTAGTCGTCCTCATCGAGCCCCATGTTCTCGCTGTAACCCGCCTCGCTGTTGCCGAAGAGCGCCCACTCCAGCCCGTCGGGGTTGGAGCTGGCAAGCAGGCTCAGACCGCCGCCGACCACGAGCACCACCGCGGCCAGCACCGCGATCACGGCCTTCAGGGAGCGCTTTCCGCCCGCGCCCTCCGCCGGGCTCAGCTCCTGCAGGAGCTCGGGGCGGGATTCATACACGAACAGCAGCACCGCCGCGGTGACCAGGCCCTCCACGAGGCCGATGGCCAGGTGGATCGGCTGCATCAGCGCGACGAAGGCGCCGAAGGGCAGCTCGGTGATGCCGGAAAGGCTGGTCTCCAGCACGACGGAGAAAGCGCCGAGCTGCAGCGTGATCACGCAGCCGAGGACGGAGGCGAGGACGATGCGCCCGCGCTGGGCGCCCTTCTCCTCCCCGAAGAGACGGCTCTTCACGATGGGGCGCCAGATCAGAAAATAGCCGACAAAGCAGCCGTAGAACGCCATGTTCCAGACGTTCGCCCCCAGCGCCATCAAGCCGCCGTCGGCAAAGAACAGGCATTGGATCGTGAGGATCACGATCATGGACAGGAAGCCCGCGTAGGGGCCGAGCAGCGCGGAGAGCAGCATACCGCCGCACATATGGCCGGAGGAGCCGGTGCCGGGGATGGTGTAGTTGATCATCTGCCCCGCGAAGACCAGCGCGGCCGTGACCGCCATGGTCGGGAGCTTCTGCGGCTCGTCGTCCTTTCTCAGCTTGTGGATGGATACGCCGGCAACGGAGCCGGACGCCACGTACATCGTCGCGGCTACGGCGGGGGCCAGCAGCGCGTCTGCCATATGCATGGGATCACCTCATTCGATCAAATTTTTGTTGGATTGCTGTCAGTATAGCGCCTCCTTTTTCCCGTCGCAAGCCCCCCGGGGGGATAGAAATGCAAAAAAAGCGCCCGGGGCGTCGCCCCGGGCGCGGAGACAGTCTAAAAACCGCGTGCAAGATTTGGACAATAGAGTCGCGGGGGAGCGCGAGGGGCAAGGCCCGCCTCGCGTTTGGATCACCCGCCGTCCGAAAAAGGCTGGGGGATCAGCCTTTTTCGGGTAATGGCATTTTGCCCCGGGCAAAATGCCCGGCGGCAGAAGCGCCGTCAATGAAGTCCGGATCGGACTGCATTGACAAGCTGAGCGCCCGGGGCGTCGCCCCGGGCGCGGTATGCTGTTTATGCCAGATGTCCCTTGGCCTTGATGACCTCGATCACGGAATCGACGTACTTCTCGCAGACCTCGTCGCTCTCGGCTTCCACCATAACGCGGATAACCGGCTCAGTGCCGCTCTCGCGCACGAGGATGCGCCCGGTGTCGCCCAAGGCGTCGGCAACGGCCTTGACCGCCGCCTGCACGTCGGGATCGTTCTGCGCGTCGGGCTTGGACTTGACGCGCACATTCTTCAAAACCTGCGGATAGAACACCACGGGGGCGGCCAGCTCGCTCATGGGCTTGCCCTTGGCCAGCATGACCTCCATGAGCTTGAGGCTCGTGAGGATGCCGTCGCCGGTGGTCTCGTACTTGAGGAAGATGGTGTGGCCGCTCTGCTCGCCGCCGATGCGGTGGCCGTTCTGGACCATGTTCTCGTAGACGTACTTGTCGCCGACCTTGGTCTTTTCATACTCGATGCCGACCTTGTCGAGCGCCTTGTAGAGGCCGAAGTTCGACATGACGGTGGTGACGACCTTGTTGTTGAGGAGCTTGCCGCGCTCCTTCATGTACAGGCCGTAGATATAGAGCGTATGGTCGCCGGTGACGACCTGGCCCTTCTCGTCCACGCAGAGGCAGCGGTCGGCGTCGCCGTCGTAGGCGAAGCCCACGTCCAGTCCGTTTTCCACCACGTATTTCTGCAGGTGCCCGATATGGGTGGAGCCGCAGTCGGTATTGATGTTATAGCCGTCGGGCTCGGCGTTCATGACGTAGGTCTTGGCGCCCAGCGCGTCGAACACCGCCTTGGCGATCTGCCAGGAGGCGCCGTTGGCGCAGTCGAGGCCCACCTTCACGCCCTTGAAGCTGTATTTCGACATGGAGATCAGATGGCCGATGTAGCGGTTGCGGCCCGCCACGTAGTCCACGGTGCGGCCGATGGCTTCCCGCTCGGCCACGGGGATCTCCAGCTTGCCGTCGATGTAGTCCTCGACCTTCAGGATCGTCTCCTCCTCCATCTTCTCGCCGCTGCCGTTGAGCAGCTTGATGCCGTTGTCGTAGAAGGGGTTGTGGGAGGCGGAGATCATGATGCCGCAGTCGAAATCGTCCACACGGGTGATGTAGGCGACCGACGGGGTGGTGGTCACGTGCATGATATAGGCGTCCGCGCCGGAGGCCATCAGGCCGGTGCACAGGGCGTACTCGAACATATAGGAGGAGCGGCGGGTGTCCTTGCCGATGACGATCTTGGCCTTTTTGCCCTGGTTGGCGCCGTAGTACCAGCCGAGAAAACGGCCGATCTTGATGGCGTGCTCATAGTCCAGCGTTTTGTTCGCTTCGCCGCGGAAGCCGTCTGTGCCGAAATATTTGCCCATTACAGACGCTCCTTCCTCTCGATATCGAGGAAGTACTTGTAGGTATCCACGGTCAGCTCGCCGCAGGCGGCCTCGTCGCAGGCGATGATGGCGCCGTTGTGCATCTGCAGCGCGGAGCAGGTCCACTTGTGGCTGACGTTGCCCTCCACGGTGGCGGCGAGGGCGCGGGCCTTGTTGTGGCCGGAGATGAGCACGAGGACCTCCTTGGAATCGGTCACGGTGCCGATGCCGACGGAGAGCGCCTGCGCGGGGACCTTCTCGGGGTCGCCCCCAAAGAAGCGGGAGTTGACGATGCGGGTGTCGGTGGTCAGGTCGCGCACGCCGGTGCGGGAGCAAAGGGAGGTGAAGGGCTCGTTGAAGGCCAGGTGCCCGTCCACGCCGATGCCGCCCATGAAGAGGTCGATGCCGCCGTAGGAGGCGATCTTGGCCTCGTAGCGGGCGCACTCGCCCTCGGGATCGTCGGTCATGCCGTTGAGGATGTTGATGTTCTCCGGCTTCATGTCCACAAGGTGGTCAAAGAGATTGTCGTGCATGAAGTACCAGTAGCTCTGGTCGTGCTCATGGGGCAGGCCGAGGTATTCGTCCATGTTGAAGGTGACGACGTTCCGGAAGCTCACTTCGCCCGCCTTGTTCCTCCGCACGAGCTCCTTGTACACGCCGATGGGGCTGGAGCCGGTGGGAAGGCCGAGCACGAAGGGGCGATCCTCCTTGTGGGCGTTGATCTTCGCGACGATGTAATCGGCCGCCCATTTGCACATCTTGTCGTAATTGTCCTGGATCACAACACGCATTTTTCGTTTCTCCTTTTCAGATATCAGTATTTCTCAACGATGTCACCGCTGTTCTTGAAAATGCTGTTCTCGGGAACCACGCCGCGCACGCAGGAGGTTGGGTAGACGTTGCTGTGCCGCCCGATGACGGTACCGGGGTTGCAGACGCTGTTGCAGCCGACCTCCACATAGTCGCCCAGCATGGCGCCGAACTTCTTGATGCCGGTCTCGATCTGCTCGGTGCCGTTGTGTACGACGACCAGCTTTTTGTCGCTTTTGACGTTGGAGGTAATGGAGCCCGCGCCCATGTGGCTGTAATAGCCGAGGATCGAGTCGCCCACGTAGTTGTAGTGGGGGGTCTGCACGTGGTCGAAGAGGATCACGTTCTTGAGCTCCACGGAGTTGCCGACGACGCAGTTCGCGCCCACGAGGGCGGAGCCGCGGATAAAGGCGCAGTGGCGCACCTCGGTCTCCGGCCCGATGATGCAGGGCGCGCCGAGATAGGCCGATGGGAAGACCTTCGCCGTCTTATGCACCCAGACGTGCTCGGAAACTTCCTCATAGTCCTCGCCAAGCGTCGGGCCGAGGCGCAGGATCAGGTCCTTGATGCCCTTGAGCGCCTCCCAGGGATAGGTAAAGCCGCGCAGGTAGTCCGCCGCGAGCGTATGGTCCAGATCGTATAGATCGCTGATGGTATACATATGCTGTTACTGCCTCCATTGATGAACTGGGACTGCCTCGTGTCAAGAAAAGCTCTGTTACCGTGTTGATTCGGCTTTTTTCCTCTTCTCTGACGGCTCACGCAAGCCGTGGCAGCATCCGCCGAGTCTTTCGATCACTGCCAACCTCGTCGACCGGTCGCGGTCCTGGCGCTAACAGGCCCCGGCCTCCTCCCCGGCCGGAACGTGCTTTGTTCGGGCGGCCGCATCCCGCGTGCAGTCCGTCGCACGGGATGCGGGGTCACCATACTGTTTTTGTATTGTACTCCGAAATCGCTCCGGCCGCAAGGAAAAGATACGGCCGGGGCGTCTCACGCCCGTAATATTTGTATTTTACCATATTCTGTCGGCGTTTTCAACAGAATCCGCCGCTTCCTTTTGGTCATTGCGTCTAAGACGCCGGCACCGGGCAGGCCGCTTCGCTTGACGCTGTTTCAGAAAACGGTTATACTTGTCTTATCTGACGGAACGGAGGCTGGCCGATGGGCGTTGAGCGCGATCAAAGACCGGGACTGCGGCTGCTGAAAAAGGGCCGCAGGGGCCTGCTGCGCGCGGTATTCAGCCGGGCGGGGCTGTTTTTTCTGCTCATTGTGCTGCAGGCGGTGATCCTGATCTTCCTCTTCGGGCGGCTGCGGGACTTCCTGCCCCACGCCGTGACGCTCTCCGCCCTGTTTTCCGGCGTGATGGCGCTCTTTCTGCTCAACAGCCGCCACAACCCCAGCGCCAAGCTCACCTGGATCGTGGTCATCATGCTCTTTCCCGTCGTCGGATCGCTGCTCTACCTTTTCACGCGCAACGATCTCGGCCACCGCATGCTGCGCGACCGCTACGCCGCGCTCACCGAAGCGACGCGCAACCGCGTCCCGCAGGACGAGGAGGCCTTCGCGCGCCTCGCCGCGCAGGCGCCGGACGCCGTCGGCCTCGTGCGCTACGTCAACCGCACCGGCTGCTACCCGGTCTTTAACGAGAGCGAGTGCCGCTATTTCCCGCTGGGGGACGCGCTGTTCCCCGTGCTGCTGGAGGAGCTGGAGAAGGCGGAGCGCTTCATCTTCCTGGAGTTTTTTATCGTGGACGAGGGCCTGATGTGGGGGCAGGTGCTGGAGATCCTCGCCCGCAAGGCCTCCGAGGGCCTTACGGTGCGGCTGATGTACGACGGGAGCTGCGAGTTCTTCACGCTGCCGCGGGACTATCCGAAGCGGCTGAGCCTGCTCGGCATCGAATGCCGCCCCTTCGCGCCCATCGCGCCCTTCGTCTCCACCCACTACAACTACCGCGACCACCGCAAGCTGCTCGTCATCGACGGCAAGGTGGCCTTTACGGGCGGCGTCAACCTGGCCGACGAGTATATCAACGAGGTCAGGCGCTTTGGGCACTGGAAGGATACCGCCGTGTGCCTGCGCGGCGAGGCCGCCCGGAGCTTCACGCTGATGTTCCTGCAGATGTGGAATCTGAGCGAGAAGGAGCCGGACTTCCGCTTCTTTCCGGACGCGCCCGCCGAGCGCTTCCCCGACGCCTCCGGCTTCGTCATGCCCTATGCCGACTGCCCGCTGGACGAAGACCGGGTCGGCGAGTGGCTGTATCTGGACATCCTCAACCGCGCGCAGCGCTACGTCTACATCATGACGCCCTATCTGATCCTCGACGGCGAGATGGAGACGGCGCTGAAGTTTGCCGCCGAGCGCGGCGTGGACGTCGAGATCCTGCTGCCGGGCATCCCGGACAAGAAGCTGCCCTACGCGCTGGCCCGGACGCACTACCCCTCGCTCCTGCGCTCGGGCGTGAAGATCTATGAGTACCGCCCCGGCTTCGTGCACGCCAAGGTCTTCGTCAGCGACGACCGGGAGGCCGCGGTGGGCACGATCAATCTGGATTACCGCAGCCTCTACCACCACTTCGAGTGCGCCGCGTGGATGCGGGACACGGACTGCATCCCGGAGATCCGGGAGGATTTTCTGCAAACCCGTCGTTTCTGCCGCGAGATCGACGCCGGGGCGCTCGGGCGGGAGCGCTGGACGGTGAAGCTCGCGGGCTTCCTTATGAAGATCATCGCCCCGCTGATGTAATACGGATACCCCAGAACAAGACACTCTTTGCGTCTTCTGACAGCCGGACGATTATTGCGGGCAACCGTTCCTGCACTTTTTCATGCTTTCTTGGCATGGTTTACCCCCTGATGCAGTACTTCTATTTTCCTACATCAGGGGGCTCTTTGTCTATTGTCCGTTTTTACTGGTTCGGTTCACGGAGGAAAGCGTGACGGGTCTTTTTTGCACCGCGCCGCAAGACGGTGCGGATGCGGCCTTCGCCGGGGGCCGGGCGCAGCATAACCTCGCCTAAGGTTACGGCGTCAAAACGGCATTCTTCTCTCGGTCTCGGCTTCCGTTCCATCTTCAGGCCCGTGCCTCTTCCACGATCTCGCGGGACTTTCGGCAGAGCTCCGTGATCTCGTCCCACTTGTTGTTGTCGATCAGGTCGGCGGTGACCATGTAGCTGCCGCCGCAGGCCGCGATGACCGGGCAGGACAGGTACTCTTTCAGGTTTTTCAGGCTGATGCCGCCCGTGGGCATGACCTTGAACATGGGGAAGGGCGCGGAGAGCGCCTTGATCTTGGCAAGGCCGCCCGACTGCTCGGCCGGGAAGAACTTGATCAGCTCCAGGCCGAACTTCAGCGCCTGGTGGTACTCGCTGGCGGTGGTGCAGCCGGGGTAGATCGGGATGTCCTTCTCCTGCGCGCAGGCCACGAGCTCCGGGTCGAAGCCGGGGCTGACGATGAAGTCGCCGCCCGCGGCGATCACCGCGTCGATCTGGGCGGTGTTTGTGACGGTGCCCGCGCCCACGAACATGTCGGGGCAGGCTTCCTTCATCAGCTTGATGGCCTTGTCCGCGCCGGCGGCGCGGAAGGTGACCTCCGCGACCGGCACGCCGCCCGCGCACAGGGCCTTGGCAAGACCCACGGCGTCGCGCTCGGGGTGGTTGAGCTTGATGACCGGCACCACGCCGATCCGGGAGATCGCGGTGTTCATGGCATTCATTCGGGGTTCCTCCTGTATGTTCCTAAAATATGGATAAAACGGATATCTTTTCCCTGTTCGCCGCCGAAGCGCCCTGCTGAGGGCCGCGCCGCCCGGCGCCGCTCTCATATCCCCCTCCCCCTGCTCATATACATGGAAGCAAGAGAGAGTAGGGAGTGGTGTCTTTGCGTACCAACATCGAGGAGAGGGCCGTGGAGCTGGCCGAATACATCATTGAAAACCGCTGTACCGTCCGCGCCGCCGCCGCCCGCTTCGGCGTCAGCAAATCCACCGTGCATAAGGATCTGACCGAGCGCCTGCCGGGGATCCGCCCGGCGCTCTTCCGCCGGGTGCGCGCGCTTCTGGATCTCAACAAGGCCGAGCGGCATATCCGCGGCGGGCTCGCCACCCGGCGGAAGTACCGGGGAGAGCAGGCGGCGGGAGAGCTCTGAAAAAAACATCGCGTTCTGAGCGCCGCCCTTCCGGGGCGCGACGAAAACTCGGGCTGAGAAAAACCGTGTTTTTTCTCAGCCCTTTGCTTCCTCGTTCTCAGCGGAAGCGGTCGATCTGGCGGTAGAACTCGCTCAGCTCGGCGTTCAGACGGCGGGCCTCCTCCTGCAGCTCGGCGAGCAGCCCGTCGACGTTGCTCTGGACGCTGGAGGAGAGCTGCTTCTGCAGCGCCTTCCGGCGCTCCGAGAGCGCGCGCAGATGCGCGCCGGTGCGGATCTGCTGCTGCACCTCCCGGCTGCGGTTGAGCACGGCCATCAGCTCCGCCATGCCGTGGAAAAAGTCGTCGGAAAAGCCCTCGTGCTTCGGGCAGCGGCCCATGCGGTAGTTCTCGATCACCGCGCCGTAGCGCTCGTAAGCATTCTTCACGGCGCTCTCCCAGGAGATGTAGATCTCCCGCTGCGCGCCCTCACCGACGCGCCGCATGCTCTCCGGCGCGGCCAGGATCTCCGTGAGCCTGGAAGCGAGCGAGGCGGCGTTCTCCTCGATCAGGAAACCGCTCACGCCGTCCTGCACGTCCTCGGCGGCGCAGCTTCCGGCGACGAGGACGCTCCCCAGCGCGCAGGCCGCCGCCTCGCGCACCACGAGGCCGTTGGTGTCGAAGGTGGAGGGGAAAAGGAAGAGGTCGGCGCGGCAGTACCAGGCGCGGATGCGCTCGCGGTCGCGGATGGGCTCGGAGAAGAGCACCTTGCCCGTCAGCCCGAGGGAAGCGGCGTACGCCACGATCTCCTCCTTGTCGGCGCCGCCGCCGACAAAGACCATGCGGAAATCCTGCCCCGCGCTGTCGAGCGCCTTGAGCGCGTCCAGGAGGATGCGGATCCCCTTGTACCACATCATGCGGCCGACGAACAGGAACACCGGCAGGCCGGCGGGCAGATCAAAATCCCCGGTGACCTCCCGGATCAGCGCCTCGTCCACGCGCCCGCGCGGGAAGTCCACGCCGTTCGGCATGACCCGGTACTCCCCCTGATAGCCCAGCTTGCGCAGGTTGTCCCCCGCGCCGTCGGAGACTGTCCAGACCTCGTCGCAGGCGGCGATGTTCTGCACCAGCAGCTTCGCCGCGCCCTCCTGCAAAAGCCGGGAGCGGACGGCGTTGGCAATGTCGATGTCGAACTTCGTGTGGTAGGTGAAAACCACCGGCACGTCGATCCGGTCCCGCAGGGAGCGGGCGACCATGGTCGAAGTGATGGGGCAGTGGCTGTGGATGATATCAAAATCTGCCTCCTCCAGCGTCTTCATCATCTCCGCCGAGAAGGGCATGCCCGCCCGGTAGCCCACCAGCTTTGTAACGTCCACGCTGGGATAGCGCACCACCGGGAAGGGATAGACGGAGTCGTCCGCCTCCGGGTAATACGGCGTGACCACGGTGGGGCGGCCGAGCCCGTCGGCAATGATCCGCCCGTAGTTGGTGACCGCGTTGGCCACGCCGTCGATGGCGGGCGGGAAGGAGTCGTTGATCAGACATACGTTGTAGTTTTCCATATTGTTCCTCCGTATCGGGTCCCTCCGCCGGGCGCGGCGCTCCCGGCAGGGGTTGGATTCATTATAACCCACTTTATCCGTTTTGCAAGCGGGCAGCGCCGGCCTGCCCTCATCCTCCTGCCGCCGGCTCCCCGGAAGCGAAGCGGCGCGCGCCTCCCTTCCGCGATGCGAAAGAGCTCCCTCCATTTTCCCATATTTTCCGGTCAATCTTCTTCTCTTCAACAGCGCCTTGTGACAGGCTTCTTGGAATTACATAATTATAATGATTTCACATTTATGTAAACTCAGGAGGCGAGTTTTTATGGCATTGGGAGAACAGGGACGGCTGCTGAGCCTGCAGAGGACGGCGGAGGGCCGGCTTGACCGGCGTTTTTTCACGGCGGCGCACTGCGGCATTTACTTCACGCTGGGCTTTGCGACGGCCTGCGCGCAGGTGGCGGAGAACGGCGCGCCCTTCGGCATGGCGCTGGTCGCGGCGGCGGGGCCGGGGCTGAGCGGCGTGGCGGCGCTGTTGGGGGCGACGCTGGGCTATCTCGCGTCAAGCGGGCTCGAGTGGGGCATCCGCTACGTGGCGGCGGCGGTGCTCGTATACACGGTGGCCTTCGTGTTCCACGAGCTGCCCGTCTACCGCACGCCTTTCTTCATGCCCGCGGCGGCCGCCTCGGTCATGGCGGTGACGGCGTGGCTCGGCGGGGTGAGCCTCGCGCGCGATCTGGTCGGGCTGCTGTCGGCGATGTTTCTGGAGACCGTCCTCGCCTTCGGCGGGGCTTTCTTCTTCCGGGAGGCGCTCGCGGGCGACGGGGAAGACGGCGGGCTGCGGCACGGCGTGGCCGTGATGCTCCTGCTCTCGACGCTGCTGATGACGCTCTCGCGCCTGATCGTCCTTGACACCGTCTCGATCGGACGGGTGCTGGCGCTGCTGCTGGTGATGGCCTCCGCCATGAAGGGCGGGGCGCTCGCCGGCGCGGCGGTGGGGACGGTGCTGGGCCTCGCCATGGACGTCGGGAACCCGGGCGCGCCCTTCTACACGATGGCCTACGCCCTCTCGGGCCTTCTCTCCGGCGTGTTCGGCCGGCACGGGCGCTTCCTCTTCGCCCTCGCCTTCATCCTCAGCGGCGCGCTCGCCGTAGTCTGCGTCTGGACGACGGAGATCTACGTCAGCGCCCTGTTCGAGACCTTCTGCGCCTCGGTGATCTTCATGCTGCTGCCCGCGTCGTGGCTGGGGCAGCTCGGGATGGTGCTGCAGGGCGCGGAGCGCGGCAGCGGGGAATCCGGCCTGCGGCGTTTCGCCGCGCGGCGCGTCAAGAATCTCAGCGAGGCCTACGGCGAGCTGTTCGAGACCGTGAGGCGCAGCGTGGAGGAGCCTGTGAACGACGAGAACGTCGCCCGCGTGTTCGACCGGGCGGCGGATGCGGTCTGCGTGCGCTGCAAGAGCAAGAACCAGTGCTGGAACGCGGACTATCTGGACACGCTCTCCGCCATGAACGACGCCACCCGCGCCATGGTCGCCAAGGGCAGCCTCTCCCCGGAGGACCTGCCCGGCCATTTCCGCGCGAAATGCGGCAATCTCAACGCCTTCGTCACCGCCGTCAACGGGGAGCTGCGCTCCATGGCCTACCGGCGGCAGCTCCGCGCCCGCCTGTCGGAGAGCCGGAGCGTAGCCTGGGAGCAGTACGCCGACATCGCGCAGGTGCTCGGCAGCGTCGCGGACGAGCTCGGCAGCATCAACGGCGCCGACCCCCTCGCCGAGCGGCGGCTGCTGCGCTATCTGCGCGCGCGGGACCTCGACGCGGAGGCCTCGGTCTACCGGGACGGCAGCGGGCGCATGCGCATCGTGATCGAGAGCGGGCGCCTCACGCCGCTGACCGACGAGCCCGACTATCTGGAGAAGCTCTCGGCGGTGGTGGGGGTGCGCCTGTGCCGTCCGGAGGAGACGGCGGCGGGCGCGTCGCGGCTGACGCTGCTGGAGGCCGAGCCGCTGGCCGTGTCGGTCGGGATCGCCGCTCTGAAAAAGCGGGGCGAGAAGGTCAGCGGCGACAAGGGCAGCTACTTCAAGACCGACGCGGGCGTGCTGTGTGTGCTGCTCTCCGACGGCATGGGCACCGGCGACGAGGCCGCCCGGGACAGCGAACGGGTCGTCGCCATCCTGGAGAAGTTCCTGCGCTCCGGCGTGGACCCGGCGGTGGCGATGAAGATCCTGAACTCCGTCATGCTGCTGCGCAGTCCCGACTCCTGGGGCTACGCCACGGTGGATCTGATGTGCGTGGACCTCTTCAGCGGCGACGCCTGCTTCTATAAATACGGCGCCGCCCCCTCCTATGTAAAGAACGGGACGAGCATCCGGCGCATCGAGGGCGAAAGCCTCGCCGCAGGCCTGAGCGCCGGGGACGGGGCGGGCATCGCGCCGGACACGGTGCGCATGCGCCTCAAGCCCGGATCGCTCGCGCTGGTGGCCTCCGACGGGGTGCTCGCGGACGCGGAGGACGACTGGCTCAAGAGCCTGCTGGCGCAGGAGGGCTCGGACATGAAGGCGCTGGCACGCCTGGTGCTGCGGCAGGCGGAGGAGCGCTTCGGCGCCGCCGACGACATGACCGTGGTCACGGTCCGGGTGGAGGAGCGCGTATGATCCTCTCCCGTCTCAGAAGCCGCTTTCTCCCGCGCAGGGCCAGTCCCCGTCCCGTCCGGGGCACCGTGAGCAGCGTGATCGTGGTCCGGGAGCCCGCCCCCTGCTTCCGGGAGGCTCTGTTTGTCCTGCGGGACGAGTATCTGGCCGACCCGAGCCGGGATCGGGAGGCGCTGATGCGCGAGGCGCGCGAGGCGGCGGCCGCCTTCTCCGGCGCAGAGGCGCCGCGGCGGAAGCCCTGGCTGCTGCCGGCGGCGCTTGCGGGGCTCGGGGCGGCGGCGCTGGCCGTCTGGTATTTTCTTCTTTGTTGACAGCGCGGAGACCGCGGGAGGGGATGCAATCCCCTCCCGCGTTTGCCGTTTGTGCGCCCTCTTGCGGTTGACAAGCCCCCGCGCCCGGGGTAAGATATTCTTATCTGAATATGGAAAATACCAGTCAGGATGGGGCTTATGTACCCTTCGCGGATCGCCGGCAACGAATGGCTCCTGTCCCGCTCCGGGCGCGCGCCCGGCGCTCGGCAATCGTCCGGCGCTATGCGCTCAATCTCCTGCGCGCCGAGGCCCGGCGCAGGAAACAGGAAAAACAGATGAAACACGAGGCCTGACGCAAAGCCCGTTCCGGCCTTCGCTCTTTCCCCCCCATTCCATCCACCCGGAGGTTTCCATGCTGACACGCCCGAACCTGCCAGACAAGCGCATGCTGCGCATCGCCGCCCTGCCGGGGCTGCTGCTCGCGCTCTGCGCCTGCTTCGGCTTCTGCCTGATCGCGTACGACCGCGTCCCCTACGCCTCCCCCCTGCTGTGGGCGGCGGCGCTGGGGCTTACGCTCGTGTGTACGCTGCTCTTCTGCGCCCTCTGGCTGGCGCTGGCGAAGGCGGAAGCGCTGCTCGAGCGCGCGAAGCCGCGATTTTCCGGGCTGTTCGGGCGGCAGTGGCTCCTGTGGCTGCTGATCCTGCTCTGCTGGACGCCCTGCTGGCTCGCCGTCTTTCCCGGCAACTTCGCCTACGACACCGGCGGCGAATACGACCAGTGCGCCTTCGGCTTCAGCCGCGCCTATCCGCGGCTGCACTCCTGGCTCAACATCGAGATCATCAACCGCAGCTTCGGTCTCACCGGCTCCTTCAACGCGGGCGTCGCGCTCTTCACGCTGCTGCACATGGCGCTGCTGGCGCTGCTGTTTTCCTGGATGCTCCGCCGCCTGCACCGGCTCGGCCTGAACGGCTGGGTACTGCTCGCGGGGCTTGTCTGGTGCGCGCTCTTTCCCACGGTGCAGATGCTCGCCGTGAGCCCCATCCGCGACATGATGTTCGCCGGGAACCTCACCGCGCTCTGCTTCCTGCTCGTGCTCCTCGGCCGGGACCGCGCCGCTTTCTGGCGCTCCCCCGGGCTGATCCTCGGGCTCGCCGCCCTCAGCGCCCTGACGATCCTCTCTCGCAACAACAGCTCTCCCCTGCTCGCGCTCTGCGTGCTCGCGCTGCTCGCCCTGGTGCTGCTCCTGGGCGCCGGAAAGGACAATCGCCGCGGCGCGCTTCTCTTCGCGGCGGCGGCCTTCCTGCTCTACGGCGGGTTGAACGCCTTTCTGAGCGCCGCCTGCCGCCCCGAGGCGGAGGCGAGCGTCGTCAGCGGTTACGCCGCGCTGACCCAGCCCATCACCCGCTGCTACGCGCTCGACGGGAAGGACTGGAGCGAGCAGGAGCGCAGCCTCTACGCCTCCTTTTTCCGCACCGAGGGGCAGACCTACGTGGAAAACGACGGGGACGTGTCCCTGGCCGCGCTGAAGAAGCTGCGCGGCGAGAACGGGCTGGGCGACTTTGCGCGCCTCTGGCTGACGCTGTTTCGCCGCTACCCCGGCACCTATCTGGACGCATGGCTCGCCCATACCCGGGCGCTCTGGCTCCCCGGCGACGTGATCGACGGCTATGTGCGCTCCGGCGGCTACGAGGGGCGCGAGACCTGTTACTTCTACTACACGCGCGATCTCCCCGGCCCCGGGCACTTCCGGGAGCTGCTGCCCGCGGTGCACGATTTCTATGAGCGCATCGGCACCATGCTGAGCTTCGAGCGCATCCCCGTGCTGCGGGAGATCTTCTCCGTCGGCTTCCATTTCTGGCTGCTGCTCGGGACGCTCTTCTACCTCCGCTGGCGGCGCAGGCAGGCGGGCGCGCTGCTGCTCCTGCTGGCCTACGCCCTGCTCTCCGCCCTCTGTCCGCTGATCCTGGTGCGCTACTTCGCGGCGCTCTATCTCGCCTTCCCGCTGCTGCTCGCGTCGCTGCTGCAGCCGGGGCGGCTGTACGCGGAGCAGCCGCGGGCGGTCACGGTATCCGCCGATCCGAAGTAATTCATACAAAGAAAAATCCGCTCGCCGGGACAGCGATTTCATTCGCTGTCCCGGCGAGCGTGTTTCGTTTCCTTTTCGGGGCGCCGCTTACTTCGCGTTATACTTCTCGATGGCGACGGCAAGCACCTCCATCGCCCGCTCGATATCGGCGCAGTTGATGGTGTAGGCCATGCGCACCTCGTTTTTGCCCTTGCCGGGCGTGCCGTAAAAGGGCTCCCCGCAGGCGAAGAGCACCGTGTCCCCGTGGTCGTCGAACTCGTTGAGGAGCCAGTGCTGGAAGCGGTCCGAGTCGTCCACGGGCAGGGCGGCCATCACATAGAAGGCGCCCTTCGGCTCCCGGCACACCACGCCGGGGATCTTCTTCAGGCAGCGCATCAGCGTGTCGCGCCGGCGTTTGTACTCCTCGCGCACCGCCTCGAAATAGCTGGGGTCGAGCCGGTAGAGGGCGGCCGCCGCCACCTGGTCCACCGTGGCCGAGCAGAGGCGGCACTGGCACCACTTCATCGCCTGGCGCATGAAGTCCTGATTGCGGGAGATGAGCATACCCACGCGGGCGCCGCAGGCGGAGAAGCGCTTGGAGACCGAGTCGATGACCACGACGTTCTGCTCGTAGCCCTCAAACTGCAGGGCGCTCATCAGCGGCTCGCCGCCGTACACGAACTCGCGGTACACCTCGTCGCAGACGATGAGCAGGTCGTGCTCCTTCGCGATGTCGAGCATCAGCTTCAGCTCCTCCGGCTCCAGCACCGCGCCGGTGGGGTTGCCGGGGTTGGTGATCATGATGGCGCGGGTGCGCTCGTTGATGCAGGCCTCGACCCGCTCGCGCACGGCGTAGCGATAGCCCTCCTCCGGACAGGTGGTCACCGGGCGGATCGTCGCCCCGGCGAGCGTCACGGAGGTGTGATAGTTGGGATAGAAGGGCTCGGGGATCACGATCTCGTCCCCGTCGTCCAGGATCGCTGCCATGGCCATCTGCAGCGCCTCGCTGCCGCCGGTGGTCGCGTAGATCTCGCTGCGCTCAAGCTGGACGCCGATGCGCGCATAGTACGCCCGCACCGCGTCCAGCAGCTCGCCGACACCGGGAGAGGGCGCATAGGCCAGCACCGGCTGGGCAAAGGCCTTGAGCGCGTCAAAATAGGCCGCGGGCGTGACGATGTCCGGCTGGCCGATGTTCAAATGGTAGATCTTTTTGCCGTTCTCCACGGCTTTGGCGGCCTCGCCGTTGAACTTGCGCATCGGGGAGAGTCCGCAGCGTTCCATTTTCGATGAATACTTCATGGGTCGTTCTCCTTTCATTTGGCATTATTTTACTATACCCGAAAGCGCCGCGCAAGAGACAAGCCGCGATTTTTAACCCGCCGGGCTTGCTCTGCCGCACCGTTTTTGATATGATATAATGAAAGAATGTACGAATATACGACAGGGAGGAAGCTTTCGCATGCTGCGTCTGCTCATCGGCAAGGCGGGGTCGGGCAAGACCGCCGCCGTTATCGGGGAGATCCGCCGGGCCGTCCAGGCCGGGCGGGGCGGCAGCATGCTTCTCGTGCCCGAGCAGTACAGCCACGAGGCCGAGCGCGAGCTCTGCCGCGCTTGCGGCGACTCCCTCTCCCTCTACGCCGAGGTGTTCAGCTTCACGGGGCTCGCCCGGCGCGTGCTGCAGCAGCAGGGCGGCGCGGCCGTTCCATGGCTCGACAAGGGCGGCCGGCTGCTGTGCATGGCGCTCGCGCTCGAGCAGGTCGGCTCCCGGCTGCGGGTCTACGACGAGGCGAGGCGCCGCAGCGAGCTGCAGGCCATGCTGCTGGCCGCCGTGGACGAGTGCAAGAGCGCCTGCGTCACCCCCGAGATGCTTGAGGAGGCCGCCGCCGGCTGCGACGACAGTCTGGGCGACAAGCTCTCCGACCTCGCGCTGATCCAGTCTGCCTACGACGCGATCGCGGCCAACGGCCGCGCCGACCCCTCCGACCGGCTCAGCGTGCTCGCGGAGAAGATCGCCTCCTCCGATCTCGGCCCGGCCAACCGCGTCTACGTGGACGGCTTCATCGACTTTACCCGGCAGGAGCAGGCGGTGCTGACCGCGCTGCTGCAGAAGGGCGTGGAGCTCACGGTCTGTATGACCGTGGACGAGCCGGAGGGCGAGAACGAGATCTTCGCCCTCTCGCGCATCTCCTGCCGCCGCCTTCTGGACGCGGCGCGGGAGCTCGGCGTCCCCTCGCGCACCGAGACGCTGCGCGGCGCCTCCAAGCCGGACGTGCTGCGCTTTTTCAGCGATCATATGTTTTCCTGGTCCCCGGCGCGCTGGGAGGGATCGGAGCCCCCGGTGTACCTGGCCGCCGCCGAGAGCATCAGCGCCGAGTGCGAATACGCCGCGGCGCGCATCCTTGCGCTTGTGCGAAACGACGGCTTCCGCTGGCGGGATCTCGCCGTCGCGGTGCGCGGCTTCGAGGCTTACCGCGGGACGCTGGAGAGCGTGTTCCGGCACTACGGCATCCCCCTTTTCACCGCGCAGCGCAGCGAGCTGCTGCAAAAGCCGCTGCCCGCGCTGATCGCCCTCGCCTATGAGATCCTTGAGAGCGGCTGGGACGTGGACGACCTCATCAGCTACCTGCGCACGGGGCTCACAGGCCTCTCCCTGGAAGAGTGCGACGAGCTCTCCGACTACATCTACAAATGGCAGCTTCGCGCCGGCGCGTGGGAGCGCGTGGGCGCCTGGCGGCAGCACCCCGACGGCTACGGGGCGCCCTACGACGAGGCGGCGGAGGAAGCGCTGCGCCGCCTGAACGCCCTGCGCGAACGGCTGCGCGCTCCCCTGCTGCATCTGCGGGAGCGCGGCCTCGCCGCGGAGACCGCGGAGGGGCAGGCCGCGGCGCTGGCCGCCTTTCTGGAGGAGCTGCGTCTGCCCGAGCAGCTTGAACGGCGCTCGCAGGCGCTGGAGGCAAACGGGCAGCAGGCGCTGGCCGCCGAATACCGCCAGCTCTGGGAGCTCACGGTCTCGGCGCTCGAGCAGGCCGCCGCGATCCTCGGCGAGAGCGCCATGGATATGTGGGACTTCGGGCGGCTCTTCCTGCGGATGCTCAGCCAGTATGACGTCGGGATCATTCCGGTCTCGCTGGACCGGGTCTCCGCCGGCGACTTCGACCGGATGCGCCGCCGCACGATCCGGCACCTTTTCGTGCTCGGCTGCAGCGACGACCGCCTGCCCCTCGCGGGCGAGGAAAACCGGGTCTTTACCGGTGAGGAGCGCGAGCGCCTGCTGCAGATGAACATCGACCTTGGGGGCGGGGACGGCGAGCTGTGGCGGGAGTTTTCCCTGATCTACCACTGCCTGACCCTGCCCGACCGGGGGCTGCACCTGAGCTATCCCGTCACCGGCGCGGACGGCGAGGCGCTGCGGCCCTCGCTGGTCTTCAGCCGCGCCGAGGCGCTTTTCTCCCTGTCGGTGGAGAGCGCCGCCGCTTCCCAACTGCGCCTTGCCGCCGAAGCGCCGGCGCTGACGCTTGCGGCTTCCGCGCTGCACGGCGCCCGCGGCGCCGCGCAGGCGGCCGCGGCCTACTTCCGCGAGACGCAGCCGGAGCGCTTTGCGCGCATCGAGCAGGCCGCCGCGATGCGTCGCGGGCGGCTCTCTCCCGAGGCGGTGCGCGCCCTGTACGGCAGCCGCCTGCGCCTGAGCGCGTCGCGGATCGATAAATTCGCCTCCTGCCGCTTCGCCTATTTCTGCCAATACGGCCTGCAGGCCAAAAAATACGAGCCGGCGGGCTTCACGCCCCCCGAGATCGGCACCTTCATGCACTACGTGCTCGAGCACGTGGCGCGCGCGGCGGCCGCGCGCGGCGGCTTTGCGGCGTTGAGCGACGAGGAGCTGCACGCGCTGACCGAGGATACCGTCGCCGCCTACGTGCACGGGGAGCTCAACGACTTCAAGGAAAAAAGCAGCCGCTTCCTGCACCTTTTCCGCCGCCTCACGCGGGACGTGCACCGGGTCGTGGACGACATGGCGGGCGAGCTGCGGCGCTCGGACTTCGTGCCGCTCGATTTCGAGCTGGACTTCTCCAGGGCGCAGGATATCCGCCCGGTGGAGCTCGGGCGCGGCGAGGCCGCCGTCACGCTCACCGGCATCGCCGACCGCGTGGACGGCTGGGTGCACGGGGACAAGCTCTATCTGCGCGTGGTGGATTATAAGACCGGAGTCAAGAAATTCTCCCTGTCCGACGTGTGGTACGGCATGGGGCTGCAGATGCTGCTCTACCTCTTCGCGCTGGAAAACGACGGCGCGGGGCGCTACGGGCGCGAAATCGTCCCGGCGGGCGTGATGTACGTCCCGGCCCGCAGCGTCCTGCTGCCCATGGACGCGGACGCCGACGACGAGCACGTGGAGAAGGAACGGCGGAGCCTGCTGCGCCGCAGCGGCCTCGTGCTGGACGATCCCGCGTTGATGGAGGCCTGGGAGAAGGGCGAGGACAAGCGCTACATCCCGGTCAAATTCAAAAACGGCAAGGCCGGGGCGGATGGCGTCGCCTCCCTGGAGCGGCTGGGCGAGCTCGCCGGACACATCCGCAAGACGCTGGGCGGCATGGCCGAGGCCCTGAGCCGCGGCAGCGTCGCCGCCGACCCCTACTACCGCAGCCAGCAGGAGAACGCCTGCCTCAACTGCGAATACTTCGACGCCTGCCATTTTGCCGACGGCGAAAACGGCGAGCACATCCGCTATCTGCCGAAATACAGCGACAAGCAGGTCTGGGGCATGCTCGAGGAGCAGCGCCTCGACCGGCAGGACGGGGAGGCTCCCGCGGAAGAAGCCCGCCGGAGCGCACAAACGCACCTTTGAGGATCGTATGCCATGTCTGATTTTACGCCCACAAGTTCACAGGCCGCCGCCATCGAGCGCCGGGGCGGCGCCACGCTCGTCTCCGCGGGCGCGGGCAGCGGCAAGACCAAGGTGCTCATCGAACGGCTCATGCGCTACGTCCGGGACGAGGCGCACCCGACAGACCTCGACAGCTTCCTCATCATCACCTTCACGAAGGCCGCCGCCGGAGAACTGCGCGGCCGCATCACCGGGGAGCTGAGCCAGGCGCTCGCCCTCGATCCGGGCAGCCGCCGCCTGCGCAGGCAGAGCGCGCTCGTGCGCCGCGCGCGGATCGGCACGATCCACAGCTTCTGCGCCGCGCTCCTGCGCGAAAACGCCCACCGCGCCGGACTGAGCCCGGACTTCCGGATCGCCGACGAGGAGCGCGCCGCCGCCATGAAGGCCGCCGCGCTGGAACGCACGCTCGAGCGCTGCTACGAGAAGCAGGAGGAGCTGCCGGGCTTTGCGCTGCTGGCGGACACCGTGGGCGCCGGGCGGGACGACCGGAGGCTCGCGGAGCTGACGCTGACGCTCTATGACAAGATGCAGTGCCACGCCCGGCCCGAGCGCTGGGCGGCAGAACAGGTGGCGCTGCTGCGCGAGCGCGCCGGCGACGTGGGCGAGACGCCCTGGGGCCGCGAGATCCTGGCGCGCGCCGCAGAGAAGCTCGACTACTGGTGCGCCGAGTTCGACCGGCTGACGCCCCTCGTCACGCAGGACGAGAAGATCCGCAAGGCCTATTCCCCCAGCTTTGACGAGACGGCGACGGCGCTGCGCGCGCTGCGCCGCGCGCTCGACCGGGGCTGGGACGCGGCGCGCGAGGCGCTGCCGATCCCCTTCCCGGCGCTCGGCAAGCTCCTCAAATACGGCGATCCCGCCACCGCTGACTTCGTCAAGGATCGGCGGGCAGTCTGTCGGAAGGCCATGGATGGGCTCGCGGCCACCTTCGCCTCTCCTTCCGCGCGCCTGCTTGCCGACATGGCGGCCACCGAGCCCGCCATGAGCGCCCTGCTGCGCCTGGTGCTGGACTTTGAAAAGGAGTACGCCCGCGACAAGCGCCGCCTGAACCTCGTGGACTACGCCGATCTGGAGCACATGGCCGCCCGCCTCCTCACCGGGGAGGACGGCAGCCCCACGGAGCTGGCCCGGCGCTTCGCCGAACGCTGCACCGAGATCATGGTGGACGAGTACCAGGACGTGAGCCGGGTGCAGGACGCCATCTTCCGCGCCGTCTCCAGGGACGGGAAAAACCTCTTCCTCGTGGGGGACGTGAAGCAGTCCATTTACCGCTTCCGTCTGGCCGATCCCACGATCTTCACCGAAAAATACGAGAATTACGCCGACGACCCCGCCCCGGGCGAGCCGGGGCGCATCCTGCTGCGGGAAAATTTCCGCTCCCGCCGGGAGGTGCTGGACGCTGCGAACGCGGTGTTCTCCCTGTGTATGTCCCGCGCGCTCGGCGACGTCGATTACGACGAGGCCGCCGCGCTGCGCTGCGGCGCGAGCTACCCCGGCGCGGGCGCCGTGCCGGAGCTGACGCTTCTGCGCCTGCCGCAGGGCGGCGACGACGAGGAGAGCCCCGACAAGACCGCCGCGGAGGCGGCCTATGTTGCCCGGCAGATCCGCCGTCTGGTGGACTCCGGCGCCGAGGTGACGGAGCGCGGCGCCTCCCGCCCGATCCGCTACGGAGATATCGCGATCCTGCTGCGCTCGGTGAACAACGTCGGCGCGGTCTACCGCCGGGAGCTCGCGCGCGCGGGTGTGCCCGTGGGAAGCGGGCAGGGCGGCGGCTTTTACAGCAGCGTGGAGGTCTCCTCCCTGCTGAGCATGCTCGCCGTGGTGGACAACCCCCACCAGGACATCCCGCTGATCGCGGTGCTGCGCTCGCCCGCCTTCGGCTTTTCGCCGAGCGAGCTGGCCCGCGTCCGCGCCCGCGCTAAAGTCGGCGGGCTGTACGGCGCGCTGCTGCTCGACGCGCGGGAGGAGGAGAAGAGCCGCGCCTTCGTCGCGCTGCTCGAGCGGCTGCGGCAGGAAGCGCCGGATCTGCCCGCAAGCGAGCTCACCTGGCGCATCATCGAGGAGATGGATCTGATCGCCGTCTGCTCGGCCATGTCCGACGGCGGCCTCCGCCGCGCCCGGCTGATGGCCATGGTGGAGCTCTCCGAGCGCTTCGAGGCGACCGGCTACCGCGGGCTGCACCGCTACGTGCTCTGGCTGCGCCGGCTGGCGGACAGGGGGCAGGAGCCCGCCCTCGGCTCCGACGGCGCCGCCGCCGTGCAGATCCTCTCCGTCCATAAATCCAAAGGCCTGGAATTCCCCGTGGTCTTTCTCTGCGACACCGCCCGGCAGTTCAACCGCCGGGACAGCGCCGCCGCCGTGCTGGTGCACCCGGCGCTCGGGCTCGGGCCCAAGCGCACCGACCTGGAGCGCCGGATCGAGTATCCCACCCTCGCCCGCAGCGCGATCAAGCTGCGCCTCGAACGGGAGATGCTCTCGGAGGAGCTGCGGCTGCTGTATGTCGCGATGACCCGCGCCAGAGAGCGGCTGTATCTGACGGCCGCCCTGAAAGACCCGGAAAAGGCCGTCGAGAGCGCCCGGCTCACGCTGAGCGTGCCGATGGCGGTGGAGGCGCTGGCGAAGGCCAGAGCCCCGGCAGACTGGCTGCTCGCCGCGGCGCTGGCCGACGGCGGCGAGCACCTGCGTCTTCGCATCGCCGAGGCGGAGGCCGGGACCGGCGAAGCGGAAGCCGAGGCGGAAACGGGCGAAGACGGCGGGGCCCCGGCAGATGAGCTGCGGCACAACCTCGCCTTCCGCTACCCCCACGCCGCCGCCGAGACGCTGCCCTCCAAGATCACGGCCACCGAGCTCAAGGGCCGTCTGGAGCCGGACGAGGAGGCCGAAAGCCTTGCGCCGAAGCGCCGCCGCCCCTTCCGTACGCCCGATTTCCGCCGGGGCGAAAAGCCCCTGACCGGCGCCGAAAAAGGCACCGCCACGCACCTCGTGCTCCAGTATATGGACTTCTCCCAAACCGGCAGCCTCGCGCAGATCCGCGGGGAGATCGAGCGGCTGCGCGCCGCACGCACGCTCAGCGACCGGGAGGCGGAGGCCGTGGACGCGGAGGCCATCCGCACCCTCTTCGCCTCCGCACTCGGGCGGCGCATGCTCTCCGCCCCCACGCTGCGGCGGGAGTTCAAGTTCTCCCTGCTCATCGACGCCGGGGAGCTGCTCGGCACGGAGCCCGGGGAGGAGCTGCTGCTGCAGGGCGTGGTGGACTGCTTCCTCGAGGAGGAGGGGCAGCTCACGATCATCGACTACAAGACCGACCGGCTCCGTAGCCGTTCGGAGGCGGAGGCGCGCGCGGCGCTCTACGCCCCCCAGCTTCGCGCCTACGCCGCCGCGCTCACGAGGATCTGCCGCAAGAGCGTGCGCGAATGCGCGCTCTATTTCCTCTCCGTGGGCGAGACCGTGATCGTGAAGCTCTAAGCTCCCGCCGATTTCCCGCACAAATCGCACAAACGCACAAATCGCGCACAAATCGGAAAGAAATGCTTGCAATCCGGAAACGGCTGTGCTATACTTCGCTTTGCGCCATGTAACTATGCCTGCTCGCGAGGGCACAATCATGGCAGCCTTTGATGAGGAGCGTACGCAAAAATGAAAGCAGGGATCCATCCCAACTACAAGCCGACCACCATTCGCTGCGCCTGCGGCAATGTGATCGAGACCGGTTCCACCAAGCAGAACATCACCGTTGAGATCTGCTCCAAGTGCCACCCCTTCTACACCGGCAAGCAGAAGCTGGTCGACACCAGCGGCCGCGTGGACAAGTTCAACAAGAAGTACGGCATCAAGTAATCGGCCTGATCGGCGATACAAAAACACCCGCCTCGTGGGAGGCGGGTGTTTTTGGTTTTCCGAGGGCGCCGTTTCGGGGCGCGGCAAAGGGACGGCTCCCGTTCCTTCGCCGCGTCGCTCTCCGAAAGGACGGCGGGCGTTCAGCGTTCCTCCCGGAAATACGCGAGACCCAGGGAGGCGGGCGGCTGGTTTTCGCGCTTGTTGCGCATGGAGGAGAGCACCAGCACGATGATCGTCACCAAATAGGGGATCATCTTGTACAGCTCCTTGACGGCAAGGTTCATGCCCGAGGGGATGAAGATATGCAGGATATACAGACCGCCGAAGAGGAAGGACGCGAGCACGCCCACGTTCGGCCGCCAGACCGTGAAGATCACCAGCGCGATCGCGAGCCAGCCGCGGTCGCCGAAGGAGTCGTTGGTCCAAATGCCCTTGGTATAGTCCATGACATAGTACAAACCGCCGAGTCCGGCGATCATCGCGCCGGAGCAGGTCGCGACATACTTGTACCGGGAAACGTTGATTCCGGCGGCGTCTGCGGTATTCGGGCTCTCGCCCACGGCGCGCAGGTGCAGTCCGACGCGCGTACGGCGCAGCAGGAAGGCCGCGCTGAGCGCGAGGATCACCGCGAGGTACACGAGAAAACCGTAGGAGAAGAAGAGCTTGCCGAGGACGCCCAGCTTTTCGCCCCAAGCCGGGGTCGCGCTGAAAAAGGCGCTGGTCTTGGACAGAACGATGGCGGGGACGGGGAGGCCGGAGAGCTTGATGAGCGAGCCGCCGAAGAAGTTGCCGATGCCGACGCCGAAGGTGGTCAGCGCAAGGCCGGAGACGTTCTGGTTGGCGCGCAGCGTCACGGTCAAAAAGCAGTAGATGAGCCCCATCAGCAGCGATCCGGCCAGAGAGCAGCCGAGCGGGATCAGAACGGCCAGAAGGGCGTTCATTTCCGCGGCCGTCTGTTCGTAGAAGAACGCGCCGATCACGCCGCTGATCGCGCCGACGTACATGATGCCGGGAATGCCGAGGTTCAGGTTGCCCGATTTCTCGGTGAGGGTCTCGCCGGTGCTGCCCAGAAGCAGGGGCGTGCCCTGTACGATGGCGCGGGGGATAAAGCCCAGAAAATCAAACACGGTTCGCCCCTCCTTTCTCAGAAGCATGACGGAACTGAAGCTGATAATTGATGAAGAACTCGCTGCCGATGATAAAGAAGAGGATGATGCCGGTCAGGATATCGGAGAAGGAGGCGTTGAGGCCGAAGTCGGTCGCGACCTGGCCGGAACCGCGCTGCAGGAAAACGATCAGAAAGCTCGTCAGCACCATCCACACGGGGTTGAATTTGGCAAGCCAGGAGACCATGACGGCGGTGAAGCCGCGCCCGTCGGTGATCGTTGTGGTCAGGGTGTGGTTTGTGCCGGCGACGAGCAGCATACCGGCCAATCCGCAGAGCGCGCCGGAGAGCAGCATCGTGCGGATGATGACCTTTCCAACCTTGATGCCGACATAGCGGGCGGTGCGCTCGGATTCGCCGACGACGGCGATCTCATAGCCGTGCTTGGAGTAGTTGAGGTAGAGATACATCGCGACGGTCAGCACCGCGACGATAAGGATGTTCAGCAGATACTTGGACGGCCCGACCTGGGGCAGCCAGCCTGCGTTTGAGCTCTGGTTGATGATGCCGATGGTGCCGGAGCCCTTCGGGGATTCCCAGATGATGACGTAGTAGGCCACGAGCTGGGTGGCGACGTAGTTCATCATCAGGGTAAACAGGGTCTCGTTGGTGTTCCATTTGGCCTTGAAGACGGCGGGGATCAGGCCCCAGATCGCGCCGGCCGCCACGCTTGCGAAGGTGACGACGACGATCAGCAGCCAGTTCGGGAGCTTGTCGCCGAGCAGGATCATGCAGGCGGCCGTGGCGAGGCAGCCGGCGAGCATCTGCCCGTCGCCGCCGAGGTTCCAGCAGCGCATCCGGAAGGCGGGGGTGATGGCAAGCGACACGCACAGCAGCATCGCGATGTTCTGGCAGAGCATCCAGATCCGGCGGGAGGTGCCGAAGGAGCCCTCAAAGATCGTGACGTAGATCTTGAGCGGGTTTTCGCCGGTCATCATCGTGGTGACCAGCGCGCAGGCCAGCAGCGCCAGCACCAACGCCGCGCCGCGGATCGCCCAGGCCCGATACCAGGGCAGGGCCGCGCGTTTGGAAACATGAAACAGGGGGTTATGCGTTTTGTTATTCATCGGCTTTCCCTCCCAGTCTCGTCATCATCAGGCCGACCTCGCGCTTCTTTGCGCCGCGGCCGGGCACGATGCCGGAGACCTTTCCGCCGCAGAGCACGAGGATGCGGTCCGCCAGCTCCAGCAGCACGTCAAGATCCTCGCCGACATAGATGACGGCGACGCCCGCGGCCTTCTGCTTGTTGATGAGATCGTAGATCGTATAGGAAGAGTTGATATCCAGCCCGCGCACAGCGTAGGCCGTCAGCAGCACGGTGGGCGCCGAAGCGATCTCACGCCCGACGAGCACCTTCTGCACGTTGCCGCCGGACAGGCGGCGCACCGGCGTCGCGACGCTGGGGGTGCTGACTTCCAGATCGCGCACCACAGTCTCGGCGAGCTTGTGGGGCGATTTGCGGTCGGTGAAGACCGAGCGGCCGCGGCGGAAGGAGCGGAGCATCATATTGTCCGCGAGGTCCATGTTGCCGACCAGGCCCATGCCGAGGCGGTCCTCCGGCACGAAGGACAGGCTCACGCCCATCTGCTGGATGCTCAGCGGGTCCTTGCCGATGAGCTCCTCCCGGCTGCCGTCGTCCTCGATGTAGCTGACGGAGCCGCGCTCCACCGGCTGCAGGCCGGCAATGGCTTCCAGAAGCTCCTTCTGTCCGCAGCCGGAGATGCCCGCGATGCCGAGAATCTCACCGGAATTGGCGGTAAAGCTCACGTCGTCGAGCTTGAGGATGCCGTCCATGCTGCGCACGGTGAGGCCCTTGACCTCGATGCGCGGCTTGGGGTCGACCGGCTCGGGGCGGTCGATGTTCAGCGTGACGGCGTGGCCGACCATCATGTTGGTCATTTCCTGGGCGTTGGTCTTTTTTGTCGGCATGTCGCCGATGAACTGGCCGTGGCGCAGGATCGCCACGCGGTCGCTCAGCGCCTCGACCTCGTGCATCTTGTGGGTGATGATGACGATGGCCTTGCCGTCGTCGCGCATATTGCGCAGCACGGCGAAGAGCTTTTCGGTCTCCTGCGGGGTGAGGACCGCCGTGGGCTCGTCCAGGATCAGGATGTCCGCACCGCGGTAGAGCACCTTGACGATCTCCACGGTCTGCTTCTGGGAAACGGACATATCGTAGATCTTCTGGTCGGGATCGACCTCAAAGCCGTAAGCGTCGCAGATCTCGCGGATCTTCCTGGCAGCGAGCTTGAGATCGAGCTTGCCGGGAAGCCCCAGTACGATGTTCTCGGCGGCGGTGAGCACGTCGACCAGCTTGAAGTGCTGGTGGATCATGCCGATGCCCAGATCGAAAGCGTCCTTGGGGGAATGGATGACCACGTCCTTCCCGTCGATCTGGATCTCGCCCTCATCGGGGAAATAGATGCCGGAGAGCATGTTCATCAGCGTGGTCTTGCCGCTGCCGTTCTCGCCGAGCAGGGCGAGGATCTCGCCGCGGTAGATGTTCAGCCAGACCTTGTCGTTGGCGAGGACCGGCCCGAAACGCTTGGTGATGTCGCGCATGGTAACTGCGGGAATCTTGTTGTCCAAAGTCGAAACCTCCTTGGAAAGAGATCAAAAAAGTCAATTGCGAAACTCGTTTCGCAATTGAGGACTCGCGCTGATCGCAGCGGCTTTAGGCCGCTTTGGTCGGCGCGAGGCCTCGCAGAGCTCGGCTCAGGGTGTTTTTGAGGCGGCAAAGCTGCCTCAAAAACGATTTGACATGTCCTCCGGGGCGATCATCCGAGCTCGTTCGGGGCTTTCGCAATCGCCTCAAGAGATCAAAATGCTGTAAAAGGAAACGCGGGGGCGGGATCGTCACCGCGCTGCCTTTTGCAGCATGATGGGGAATATGTTGACAAAGGGAAGTCCCGGAGGGGTCCGGGACTTCCCGAAATGTTTTCTTAGAACGCGGTATCGAGCAGGGTGATGCCGTCGATCTTCACGTCGAAGTAAGGAGCGGAGCGGAACTCGGACTCGTGGAAGTAGCCGTCGGAAACGACCTCGGTGTCGCCCTCGTAGGCGGGATCGGTGTCGACGTCGGCCATGTAGCTGGTGAGCTCTTCGCCGTCAACGGTGAAGGTGGAGGTGTCGAAGACATGCAGCTCGCCGGCAGCCATGGCGGCGGCGGCAGCCTCGATGGCCTCAGCGGTGCCCTCGGCGGCAACCGCCTCGTTCAGGTCGGTCAGCGCGACAGCGCCGGAAGCGTAGTCGCCGCTCCAGTCGGTCGCGATCTCGGTGCCGTTGGCAACCGCGTCAATGATGTAGGCAAAGTAGGGAGCCCAGTCGATGCGGGAGGAGACGATGTAGGTGTTGGGGCCGGCAGCGATGGTGGAGCCGTTGTAAGCAACGTTGGGGATGTTGTTGGCCTCGCAGGTGGAGGGAGCGCCAAGCGTGTCGGCGTGCTGGCTGATGAGGACGCAGCCGTTGTCGATCAGCTTCTGCGCAGCCTCGGTCTCAAGGGCGAGGTCGCCCCAGGAGCCGGTGAAGGTGACTTCCATCGTGGCTTCGGGAACGATGGAGCGGGCGCCGAGGAAGAAGGAGGTGTAGCCGGAGATGATCTCGGCGTAGGTGAAGGCGCCGACGTAGCCGATCTTGGCCTGCTCGGCAGTGATCGTGCCGGCGTCGATCATCTCTTTGAGCTTCATACCGGCGGCGATGCCGGCGAGGTAGCGGCCTTCATAGATGGAGGCGAAGGCGTTGTGGTAGTTGGCGAGCTTCTCGGTATGGGCCTTGGTGCCGGTGGCGTGGCAGAACTGCACGTCGGGGCACTCCTTGGCGGCCTGGATCAGGTAGTCCTCATGGCCGAAGCTGTCGGCGAAGATGAGGTTGCAGCCCTGGTCGATCAGGTCGAGCGCGGTCTCGTAGCACTCCTGCCCCTCGGGGATGTTGGTCTTGAGGATGTACTCGGCGCCGGCGGCCTCGCAGGCTTCCTTCGCACCGTTCATGAAGTTGAGGTCATAGGTCATGTTCTCGTCATGCAGGAAAATGAAACCGACCTTGACAGGCGTCTCGGCGGAGGCAGTGGGCGCGTTGAAGGCGCAGAGACCGGCAACCATGCACAGAGCCATCAGCATTGCGATGAACTTTTTCATTTGATTCTCTCCTATAAAATTTTTTATTCGAGCCGAAAAGGGACCGCGAACGATCCCACCCAGCTCACCTAAACCGCTATTGCAGTGAAGGGCAGCGTCAGAAGAAATCCGTTTCTCCGCAAAAGCGCCGTCTGTGCGGATTCCTTCTTCCCTTTCCGGCCGGGCGCGCTTCGGCGCTCTCCGATCCGGGCCGGGAACGGGGCTTCCCGGAAAAACGGAGGCGCTCACGCAATCCGCCGCCCCGCCCCCGGGAAGGCGGGCGCGGGTGAAAAAACAAAACGAGGGGTCCGGATCGGAAGCCCCTCGGAAAAATGCCGGACGCGGGCCCGGAAAGGTTCCGGCCCTGCCCTGCATCTTCGATAGTCCGGTCATTTACGGTGTCCGGGTAGAAACTTCAAATCCATATTATTTGCGATATATCGAACCCTATTGAATTATGACAGTATAGTAACAGCCGCGCCGGAAAAAGTCAAGTGTGAATTTGGCCATTTTCAACATTTTTTGATTCAACTATTTGTTAAAAATGTTGAAAGCAATCGCTTCCAGAATTCTCCAGTTTTTCCGGGCGCCATGCGGGTTTGCGGCCTTCGGCGCCTCAGCGGCAGAAGCTGAGGGAGTCGTCGCTCATGGAGGCGATGCGAGCCAGCGATTCGATGCGCAGGCCCTGCGCCCTGAGCAGGTCGCCGCCGCCCTGAAACGCCTTCTCAATCGCGATGCCGGCGCCGACAACCGTGCCGCCCGCCTGCTCCACCAGCGCCTTGAGCCCGACGAGCGCGGCGCCCGTGGCCAGAAAGTCGTCCACGATCAGGACGCGGTCCTGCGGCCCGAGATATTCTCTGGACACCACGACGGTGTTGGTGTTGCCGTGGGTGAAGGACTCCACCTGCACGGAATAGAGCTCATCGGAGATGTTTTTGGTCTTGCTCTTCTTGGCGAAGACCACCGGGCACTGAAAGACGAAGCCCGCGAGGCTCGCAATGGCGATGCCGGAGGCCTCGATCGTAAAGATCTTGTTGACGCCCTCGCCCGCGAAGAGGCGCTTGAGCTCGAGCGCCATCTCATAGAGAAGCTGCGGGTCGATCTGGTGATTGAGAAAGCTGTCCACCTTCAGGATGCCGCCGGGTCTGACCTTGCCCTCGGAAAGGATCCTCTGTTCCAGAAGCTCCATATCTGTTTCCTCCAAAAAAACCGAAAAAAGCCCGTCGTTTGGTTTTTCGACAGGCTTTGTTTCGGGTAATGTTCAATTACACAGCGCGGGTGACCTTACCGCTGCGCAGGCAGCGGGTGCAGACGTAGACATGCTTGGGAGAACCGTCCACGATGGCCTTGACGCGCTTCACGTTCGGCTTCCAGGTACGGTTGGAGCGTCTGTGAGAATGGCTGACCTTGATGCCGAAGGCCACGTCCTTGTCGCAGAACTGGCATTTTGCCATGGCTTGAAGCACCTCCTTGCTCGTGTTATGCTGATAAACAGCTCATTTATATTAGCAGAAGGGGCTGGCAATTGCAAGAAAAATTTTCGCTTACCCCGGAAAAATCTGAATTTTCCCGCCGGATGCGCCGGAAGCGCACAGAAAGGGCTTGCAAAATTGCCGTATATACTGTAAAATGATACAGCTAATGCTATCGTTACAGATAAATTTCATTCGGGAGGTCCCAATTTATGATTACTGCAGGCGAATTCAGAAACGGCGTTACCTTTGAGATGGACGGCAACGTCATGCAGGTCGTCGAGTTCCAGCACGTCAAGCCCGGCAAAGGCGCCGCCTTCGTGCGCACCAAGATGAAGAACGTCATCACCGGCGCCGTGACCGAAACTTCCTTCAACCCCACCGCCAAGTTCGAGAACGCCACCGTTGACCGTATGACCATGGAGTACAGCTACAACGACGGCAACCTCTACTACTTCATGAACCCCGAGACCTATGAGCTCGAGCCGGTGGACGGCTCCGTCCTGGGCGACAACTTCAAGTTCGTCAAGGAAAACATGGAGTGCACCATCTACTCCTACAAGGGCAAGGTCTTCAACGTCGAGCCCCCCTTCTTCGTGGAGCTTGAGGTCACCGATACCGACCCGGGCTTTGCCGGCAACACCGCCACCAACGCCACCAAGCCCGCCACCCTGGAGACCGGCGCCGAGATCAAGGTTCCCCTCTTCATCGACCGCGGCGAACGCATCAAGGTCGATACCCGCACCGGCGAGTATCTGTCCAGAGCGTAAGGCGCACATATCGGGAAATCGGGGGAAGGGGATCTCTTCCCCCTTTTTTACACTTTCAGTCAGGAGGTCTGTGAGATGACGATTGTTGAGAAAGCTGCCTATCTGAAGGGTTTGACCGAGGGCCTGGGCGTCGAGCCCGAATCCCGGGACGGAAAGCTCTGGAGCGCGCTGAACGATCTGCTGTCCGACATGGCGCATGAGATCGAGGACCTCCAGGCTGCCAGCATGGATTACGCCGAGGTGATCGACGACATCTGCGAGGATCTGAGCTATCTCGAGGAGCTGACGGACGATCTGGACGAGTCCGGGGACTTCGACGATTTCGAGGACGCTGAGGACGAGGCGGACGACAAGGTCTACGATCTGGCCGACTACGGCCTCGGCGGCGACTTCGACGAGGACGCCGGGGAAGGCGGGGAGCCGGAGGGGGACGACGAGGAAGTCGAGTACGACGGCGTGATGTACGATGTGACCTGCCCGAGCTGCGGCGAGGAGATCAGCTTCGACGAGGAGACGCTGGAGCTGGGCAGCATCACCTGCCCGAGCTGCGGCGAGGTGCTGGAGTTCGATCTGGGTGAGGATCGCGAGTAATCAGTATGAAGAACCGAAACGGGACGCAAAAGCGTCCCGTTTTTTTGCGCCGTTTTTAAAGAGGCGCTATACCCTGACGCTCACCTCGCCGGAGCTGAGCTTGCGGAGGCTCCCGTCGGGCAGGCGTGCCAGCAACCCGAAGTCCCGGCAGAGCGCCACCGCCTCGGCGCGCACCGGCTCCGCGCCGGGCATGAGGATGTTGATGGGCTTTCCGAGCACCAGCGAGCGGCGCTGATAGGCTTCAAACAGCGCGGGATCGCCGGGATCGGCGCTGTAAGCCATGAGCTTGTCCAGCACGCGCGCCGCGAGGCGGCAGCGCAGCTCCGGCGGCTTCTCCCCGTCAAAGACCGCGCCGGCGATCCCCTGCAGCTCCGGCGGGAAATCCCCCGCGGGGGCGGCGGTATTGATGCCGATGCCGGGCACCGCGTAGGAGAGGCTGCCGCTCTCGCAGTCGAGGGAAGCCTCGGTCAGGATGCCGCAGGCCTTCCGGCCCCCCACGAACACGTCGTTGACCCACTTGATCTGTGTCTCCCGCCCGGAGAGCTCCTCAATGGCCTCGCACACGGCGACGGCGGCGCAGGCCGTGATCCCCACCGCCTCCGCCGCAGGAAGCTGCGGACGCAGGAGCAAGCTCAGATACAGCCCGGAGTCCGCCGGGGAATAAAAACGCCGGCCCATCCTGCCGCGCCCGGCGGTCTGCTCGCCCGCGATCACGGCGATCCCCTCCGGCGCGCCGTCCGCCGCCATGGCCTTCAGCACCGTGTTGGTGGAGCCGACGCTCGCAAAGACCAGCGGCGTGATCGCGGGATTCTGCAGATATTTCCGCACGCCCTGTTCCGAGAGCACGTCGCTTTTCGAGCAGAGGCGGTAGCCCCGCTTCGTCACCGACTCGATGGCGTAGCCCTCGGCGCGAAGCTGCTCCACGGCCTTCCACACCGCCGTGCGGCTGACCGAGAGCGAGCGCGCGAGCGCGGCGCCCGAGAGATAGGCGTCGGCGTTCTGCCAGAGCAGCTCCAGGACCCTTTCCTTCATCATGCCCTGCGTCCCTTCTGCAGCAGCGGATACAGCCGCCCCGTGAGCGCCGTTGCCAGCGCGATCTTCACCGCATCCGGCAGCAGGTAGGGCAGCACGCACCACGAGAGCGCCGTCCCCACGCCGATGGGGCCGCTGCTGCGGGCGTAGACGAGAACGAACCAGGCCGTGCCGAAGGCATAGCACAGCAGGATGCCCGCCGCCATCGAAAGGATCAGCACGGGCGGCTTTCTCCCCAGCTTGTCCACCGCGAGGCCGACGGCGGCCGCCGTGAACAGAAAGCCCAGCAGATAGCCGCCGGTGGTGCCGAGCAGCGCAGCGATCCCGCCCCGGAAGCCCGCAAAGACCGGCGCGCCGACGGCCCCCAGCAGCAGGTAGACCGCCACCGTCCAGAAGCCGGTGCGCAGCCCGAACAGCGCAGCCACAAGGCAGATGGCGAAGGTCTGCAGCGTGAAGGGGATGGTCGTGGGTACGGAGATCCACGCGCAGAGCGTGATCAGCGCCGCCCCCATGGCGATGAGGGCGAGGTTTTGAGGTGCGGTTTTGTTTTTCAAAGCGATCCTTCCTTTTTAGAAGCTTTCGGACGGGGACAAACGGGCGGCTTTGCTGTCGACGGTTTTGCAGTTGGAACACGCCGCAAGGCGAAAAGAACGAACGGGGGCGCCTCTGCGCCGCCGTCTTGCCGCAAACAGGGAAAAAGGCGCCTGTGTCCTTGCGAAAGAATAGCATAAGCCCCTCGGATTGTCAACCTTAATCAAAAATATAGGTTGACAATCCGAGGGGTGCTGTCGTCGTTTACAAAAGCTGTTTTCTCTCCAGCATATAGTCGAACCAGGCGACGAACTCCGCGCCGAGGCGCTTTACCAGCGCCCGCGCCTCCTCCGGCCGGGCGGCGGCGAGATACAGGCACTGCTGCGCGAGCTGGTAGCGCCGCGCCGTCGTGAAGCGCGCAAGCTCCTCGTCCGTATACTCCCCGAGCGCAGCAAGCTGCCGCTGCGCCTTGAAGAAACGGATAAAGCTCTCGGCGGTCTCCCGCCCGACGATCGGTTCGAGAAGCGAGAAGTCGTTGCGGGAGCTGTCCAGCGCTTTGGAGGCCATCTCCCAGCGGCGGGGGTCGGCGTTGCCCTCCGTGCCGGTGAAGGGGGTGCGCAGATAGAGGTCGTTGTTGGCCAGAAACTCCATCACGAAGGGGTTGATGCGGCTGCGAACCGCCCAGGGCATCCAGTTTTCCACGGTGGTGCGGATGTAGATATGGGCGAAGCGGCCGAAGAGCGGCTCCGCCAGATCATGGGCGGCGCTCGACTCGCTGCGGTCGTTGCCGGCGGCCACGATGCGGGCGTTTTCCGGCAGCGGCCAGCGGTTGTTCACAAAGCGCTCCAGGACGATCTTGAAGATGACCGACTGGGTCTGCTTCGTGGCGTTGGTCAGCTCGTCGAAGAACAGGATGTGGAGCTTCCCGTCCTCACAGAGTCGCTCCAGCTTCACGAGCCACACGGGCTTCACGTCCACGATCTCGTCCCGCGCCTCGTTGTAGATGGCGCGGCCGTTGATGGTCTCCGGGTTCTCGTTCACCAGCTCGATGTCCAGCGCCTGCGGGTCGATCTGCCGGACGCGGTCGCTCTTGCCGTCGCCGGACAGGCCGTGCAGGAACACCGGGATGTTCGCCTCCACATAGGCGCGGATCAGGCTCAGCTCGTCGTGCTCCGCGACGCGGAAGGCCGCGTCCTGCGCGGCGCTCTCCCCCTCGAAGCACAGCTCCTTGAGGAAGTCCTCCCGCAGATACGCCGCCGCCTCGTCCCTCGACAGCCCGCCGAAGAGCGCCATGCAGCTCAGAAGCAGCGCCGCGTCCGGATCGTAGAGCCAGCGCACGGGGCGCAGCTCGAGGAATACGCTCTCGCCCTCGCCCACCGGCGTGCCGTCGGAGAGGCGCACGAAGCCGTTGACGCCGCCCTGCCGGAGTGTGAGACGGATCAGCTCCTTCGACCCCAGCCGATAGACCGGGACGGGCTCGCCGCAGACACGGACGCGCCGCCCGGTGTCGGGAAGGCTCCCCCGCGCGTATTCCCGCGCCGCCATATCCCGCAGGCTGCTCTCCAGGACCGCGCCCGGGTAGCTGCCGTACTCGGCGGTGGTCACGCCGCCGTCCGTGCGGATGCGGCGCAGCAGCCGCTCCTCCCCCTGCTCCAGCAGCAGGGCGGGGCGCACCGCGCATACGTCCGCGCCGCCCGCGCGGCCGAAACGGTCCGCGCAGCCGTCGGCCAGATAGTAGTTGATCCCGCCGCCGGGTTCGTGGAGGAAACCGTCGTCCGGGGCGGTCATCAGCGCCAGATCCGAGGCGGGCGCGGCCGCGCCGACCCTTGCCAGCAGGGGCAGCGGCTTTCCGAAAACCTGCTCAAGTGATAAGAAAATCGATTTCATGCTTCTCTTTCTCCTCGTTGGGCTGACTGTAAATGACCCGCCCGCCCTTCGGGTGGATCGTCGTGTTGCCGTAGACGACCCAGATCGCGTCGCAGCGCTCCTCGGGCATCTCGGCAAAGCCGTCGGTAAAAATGATGCGGTTCTCCGCGTCGCCGGTGAAGGCGCGGATGGCGGCGCGGAAGTCCGTGCCGCCCGCGCCGTTGAGCGCCAGATTCTCGATGTCCTGCTCGCTCCTCACGTCCTGGAAGCCGTAGAAGCGGGTGTCGAAGCAGCCGACGCGCACCACGGCGTCCTGCCGCAGCAGGCCCTTTACGCCGCGCACAAAGGCGCGCAGCAGCTCCGCGTCCACGGAGGCGCTGGTATCGAGCAGGATCTCCGCGTGCGCGACCGGGTAGGCGCGAAACTCGTGCCGCAGCACGCCGTCGCGGATCGTGCTGCCGGGGAACCAGTCAAAATCCAGCTGCATGCTGGGCTCCAGCAGCTCCGCAAGCCCGGCTACGGCCGCGGCGATGCCCGGGTCCTCGATGCTGCGTGCGCGCGCCTCGCTCTCCCTGCCGGCCTGTCTGCTCGCGGGATCGGGCCGCAGCTCGCGGTCGAGGGGCTCCGTCTCCCGGTCGCTCTCCCCGCTCTCCTCTTGCTTTTGCAGCAGGAGCTCGTAGAGGCTCTCGGCGCTCTGCTCTCCCGCGCCGGGGAGGAAGACCGCGTCCTCCGGCAGGGCGAAGCCGTCCTCCCGGAGCATGGCGTTGACCACCGCGCCGCTCGCCTTCTTCCAGAGCCGCGCGTCCTTCCCGCGGCCGCGGGCGAAATGCCTGAGCTGCAGGTGCAGAAGCTGCTGGGCGAGGTAGAAGCGGCGGCTCTCCTCGGTGTAATACGGCATCAGCCGCCCGTTATACAGGATCTGCCGCCCGTCGTTGTCCACCGGGCGGGCGCTCATCGACTCCCGGAAGCTGAGCGTCCGGATCCGCGCGCTCCACTGGGGATAGCGCTCTTCCAGCCAGTCGCAGGCGTCTTTGAAATCCACGGCGCTCCCCCCTTTCCGCCGGCCCGTTTCGCCGGCAGTATTTCCCATCCGTATCCGGCGAAACGCTTTCCGGCGCTTCGCCGCCATAGCTGCATTATAATCGACAGCCGCCGCAAAGGCAAGCGCGCCGCCGAAGACCGCAGGCACAGAAGGCCGGATCGGGCTTCTGCGACAAGCTGAGGCGGCGTGCAGAAGCACGCCGCCTGTCGTATGTTCTGTTTTGCCCGATTCAGGCGCCGAGCCCCTCGCCGCGGATCAGCAGCACGCCGTTGATCGCGGAGGAAACGGCCAGCAGCGCCGCAGCCAGCATCATCCAGGGGCTCAGGTCGACACAGCGGCTGTGCCACAGGATGGCCGCCGCGGCGGAAAGCAGCATCGCCAGCATCGCCAGCACCGCCGGGAATCGCGTCCACCGGGTCGACAACAGCAGCGCCACAAGCGCGCAGAAGGCGGCGACGGCCAGCAGGATGGCCAGATATCCGGCGATGTGCTCCTGCTCCGCCGCGGCTTCCACCCGGCTGCGGAAGAAGAGCTCCGCCTGGTCCAGCGCCTCCAGCGGGCTTGCGTTCCGGCTGATCTCCTCTTTCAGACCCGGCTCGGCAAAGAGCTGATCCATCTGCTCGGCAAGCAGCGCCTCGTCGCCGCTCACGGCGTCGAGCGCGGACATGCTCTCGCTGAGCTCCTCGCGGTTCTGCGCGAGGGTCTCGCGCCCCTCCTCGAGCTGGGCGGCGGCCTCGTCGAGCGCCTGTTCGCCCTCCTTGAGCTGGGCGGCGGCGCTGTTGAGCTGCGCGCGGCCGTTGTCGATCTGCTGTCCGCCCGCGTTCAGTTCGGCGTAGCCGGCGTCCAGCTTGGCCTTGCCCGCGGCGAGCTGCGCCTCCGCGTCTTTCAGCTGGGCCTGCCCCGCGGCCTGCGCGGCATAGCCCTCGTCCAGCTTGGCCTTGCCCGCGGCGAGCTGCGCCTCCGCGTCTTTCAGCTGGGCTTCGCCCTCGGCGAGCTGTGCGTAGCCGGCATCCAGCCTGGCCTTGCCCGCGGCAAGCTGCGCCTCGCCGTCGGCGAGCTGCGCCTGCGCGGACTCGTACTGGGAGAGCAGGCCGTAAAAATCGGTGGCATCCGCCGCGGCCTGCGCCGCAGTCAGCGTTACGCCGAGCGCCAGCGCGGCGGCGGAATCCCCGGAGGAGACGGCGTGGTCATACTGCGCCTGCAGCTCCACCACGCGGTTGTGCAGCGCCAGCGCGCTCTGGTAGAGCGGGGTCACGGCGTCCAGCCTGGCCTTGCCCTCGTTGTATTTGGCAAGTCCCGCGTCGTATTCGGCCTGGCCCTGCGCAAGCTCCGCCTGCGCCGCGTCATACCGGGCCTTGCCCTCATTGTAGCGGGCGAGCGCCGCGTCGTACTCGGCCTGGCCCTGCGCAAGCTGCGCGGAGCCGGCCTCCAGCCGGGCTTTGCCCTCGTTGTACTGGGCGACGCCGGCGTCGTACTCGGCCTGGCCCTGCGCGAGCTTGGCCGCGCCTGCGTTGTATTCGCTGACGGCGCCCTGCAGCCTTGCGTTGCCCGCGTCGTACTTGGCCTTGCCCTCGTTATAGCTCTCCAGGCCCTCCTCGTACTGGGCTTCGCCCTCGGCCAGCTGCTCGGAGCCGATCTTGTCGGTCATGAGCTGCTCGGCGAAGGCGTAGGAGAGCGCGTCCTGCTCGGCGCGCGACGCCTCGACGCGGCGGGCAAGGGGACGCAGCGCGTCGGCCTGTTTGATCATATTGTCGGCATAGCGCTTCATGCTGTCGCGGTAGCTGCCAGCGGTGAGCATCCCGAAGGGCACGGCGAGGATCGCCAGCACCAGCGCAAGGCTCAGCAGGGCGGCGGCGAAGCTGCGGCGGTTGCGCGCGAAGAAGCCCGCGACGGCGGAGTTGTCCCGGTCGATGGTCGTGGCGGCGACGAAGCGGTCGCCCAGCACCAGGACCTGCGGCAGCGCGAAGAGGATCAGCAGCAGCGAGATACTGGTGCCGGTGCCGACGTAGTAGCCCATGCCGGCAATGATGCACTGGGAGACCTGGAAGCCGATCAGCAGGCCGGCGCAGACCATCATGAGCCCGGAGGTGATGATGGTGGGGAACGCGACGTTCAGCGTGCTGATGATCGCCTCGCGGCGGTCCATGGTCTCGCGGAACTCCTTGTAGCGGGAGGAGACCACGATCGCATAGTCGATGTTCGCGCCCATCTGGATGGCGCTGACGATCAGGTAGCAGAGGAAGAAGACGTAATCGCCCCGAAGCGCGGCGATGGCAAAGTTGATCCATATGCTGCCCTGAATGACGAGGATCAGCAGCAGCGGCATACCGAAGGATTTAAAGGTGAAAAACAGGATCACCATGACCAGCACCAGCGACATGAGTCCCACCACCCGGTTGTCCGTGGCGAAGGATTCCTTGAAGTCCTTGGCGCTGACCGAGTCGCCGGTCAGGCAGACGCCGCCGTCGTAATAGTCCTCCGCCATCACGCGCACGCGCTTGAGGAAGGCGAAGGTCTCGTCCGACTGGACCGGCAGATCCAGATCCAGCACGAGGCGGCTGTAATTCTCGCTCCGGAGCGTCGCGCTGACCATGCTCAGCCGGCTGTAAAGCCCGTCGATCATGTCCTTCTGCGCGGCCGTGAGCGCCACCGCGCCGTCCTCGGCATGATCGTGCAGGAAGAGGAAGAGGTCGAGCAGGCCTGCGCGGTAGCCCTCCAGATCCTCAGACGCCGCGCTGTGCTCGCCCTGTCCGGCCGCGTAATAGGCGAAGATCGCCTGCGCGGTCGTCTCGTCGATCTCCGCGAGGCGGGAGAAGTCGCGGAAGCCGATCTCGTCGCCGAGCTTCAGGCCGTCCTTGATCTCGATCGCGGCGATGCCCGTGGCGCTTTTGACCTCGCTGCACGCGGCGAGCTCGCCCAGCAGCGCTTTCTCCGAAGCGTAATCCCCCGCGGGCACGAGCACCGCGACCAGATTGCTGCTGCCGAACGCGTCCTCGATCTCGGCCTGCGCCATCTCCCGCTCCGTCTTGTGGAGCGCCGGGACGGCGTCCTGCGCGTAGGCGTAGTCGGTCTGTCCGAATAGATAGTACGCGCCCGCGACCAGGAGCACGAACAGGATGGGGACCACATGGCGCGTGGCATAGGCAAATTTGCCCACAAAGCTGATCTTCGGCACGAAGCGCCTGTGCTTCGTGCGATCCATGGCCTTGCCGAAGAGGACCAGCAGCGAGGGCATGAACAGAAACACCGTCAGAAGGCTGCACAGGATGGCCTTGATCAGGCACACGCCCATGTCCACGCCGAGGCGGAATTTCATGAAGGTCATGGCCGTCAGGCCCGCGATGGTGGTCAGGCTGCTGGCAAAGATCTCCGGAATGGAGGCGGCCAGCGCCTTCTCCGCCGCCTCGCGGACCCCAAGCGTCTCATGCTCCTCCTTATAGCGGTTGCAGAGGATGATGGCGTAGTCCACCGAGAGCGCGAGCTGCAGGACGATGGCCACGGAATTGGAGACGAAGGAGATCGTGCCGAGGAGGAAGTGCGTCCCGAGGTTGACGACGGCCGCGACCAGGAAGGTCAGGATCATCACGGGGATCTCCGCGTAGGTGCTGGAGGTAAAGAGCAGGACCGCGAGCACCACGAGCACCACGAAGATCAGCACCGTGGACATCTGCTCGGCGAGAAGCGCGGCCAGACTGTAACCGACGCTGGAATAGACGGTGGTATCGTAGCCCGCCAGCAGCGACTCCACGGCCTTCAGGGCCTCGCGGCTGGACTCCGCTTTCGCCACGTCGGAGAAGGTCAGCTCAAAGAGCGCGTTCCCGTCCTTGTAGTGCGCCTGCGTGTCATCGTAGGAAACCAGGATCACGTCCCTGACCCCGGACAGGGTCTCCGAGAGCGCTTTCGCCTGTTCCTGAGAGATCCCGTGCACCATGACCTTGGCCGTGCCGTAGGTGACGAATTCCCTCTCCATGATGTTCAGGCCCTGGTGCGCCTCCGCCTCCTCGGGAAGGTAGACCGTGATGTTGTTCTCCACCTTGATCCAGCGGACGGAGAAGACGGAAAACACGATCGCCGCGAGAAACAGCGCGCAGAAAAGCCATCGGTATTTGACAATGCAGCGGGCGATATTTTCGATAGCAGTTGATTTTTTGTTCATCTTGTTGTTATTCCTCCGGAAGCGCGCTTTCCTTCTGCCGCTACCAAGTGATCGCAAGCGTTCGACGCGCAAGGTCCCCGGCCCGGGTCCGGGGCGGTCTCAGATACTCTCGTCGATCAGTTCCTTCAGGCTCCGCTCCGGATGGGCGACGCCGTTTTCGAGAAACTTCAGCAGGAAGGCGTGGAGCTTCTCGACGCTCTCGGGCTGCACGTAGTCCTGGGCGTACCAGTAGGTGGCGCAGAGCGTGCCGCGGCTGCTGTCGGGAAGGATCATCAGATACAGCGGGGTCGGGATCAGGCCCTGGGAGACGAAATCGCCGTCGAGCTCAAGCTCGTCCCGGGGCAGCTCCATCGGCGGGAAATACGTCAGCCAGGTGGTGCCGTAAAAGCTGTCCGCAGGGGTCTTGTAGCGCCGGTAGACCTGGTTCATCACGTCGACGTTGATGACCTTGCAGATGCGCATGGCGTCTCCCTGCGCCTCATAGACCTTGTCGATGGCCTCGGAGAAGCTCTGGCTCTCGGGGATGACGATGCGCAGGAAGTGGGAGTTTGCCAGGTTCATGCCGCAGTTTTTCTCATAGAGCGTGCCGCGCGCGGCGAGCAGGCCGTTGACCATTACGTCATCGGTGCCGCTGACACGGCCGAGGTAGCTGCGAAGGGCCAGCATATAGAGGATCTGCGGGGAAACATGGAAGCCGCGGGCGGCCTTGCTGACGCGGGTGACAAATTCCGGCGGCAGGGGATGGCGGATGGTCTCGCCGAAGAACTGCGTGAACTGCTGGCGCCGGCCGCAGCGCGCGCCCTCGACGAACTCGGGAGAGCCGAGGCCGTTGACGGAGGTAAACTGCGGCTCGGTCGCGTAGTAGCGTTCCAGGAAGCTGTCGCGCTGCTTCTGCCAGCGCTCGCTGCCGGTGAACGCGCGGTCGTTCTCAATGAGCTTCCAGGGCTCGTCCGCCGGCTTGGGAAGCGCCTTCCCGTCGCGCATGGCGACGTATACCCGGCACACGTATTCCAGCGTCCGGAGCCCGGAATAGCCGTCCATGATGATGTGCTGGATCACGAAATACATACCCAGGTGGCCGTCGGGATAGTGGATCAGGCGGAAGCGGGCGAGGGGCAGGTCCTCGATCGTGCCGGGGAAGAACTCCTGGTTCCATTCGCGGAAGATCTCATCCTGGCGCGCCACTTCCTCTTCCGTAAACGTTACCGCCGTGACGGGAGCCGGCGCCTCGTCGCTCATGTACTGGCGCATTTTCCCGTCCTCGCCGCGGCAGACGCGCACCCGGCAGTAGGGCAGACGCCGCACGCTCTCGGCGATGGCCTCGATGAGGAGCGCCTCGTCCATCTCGCTCCTGAAATCCACATGCGCGATGAGCTGCAGCGAGTCGATGGTCTGCAGCATATCCGCCAGGGCGACGATGCCCTCCTGCGCGCGGGTCAGGGGATAGGTTTTTCTTTCTTCCATCTCAGCCTTCTCCTCAGACCTTTCCCGAGAGGTAATCGACCAGATCCTGAAGCGTAAAGATGCTTCTCAGATCCGCCGTCTCGATCTCGACGCCGAACTCGTCCTCGAGATCGCCGACCATCGTCATCACGTCCAGCGAGCTCATGCCCAGATCCTCGATAAAGGTGGTCTCCGGCGTCAGGCCGGTTTCGGGCTCTTCGACGTAGTTGAGAAGAATTTCACAGATTTTTTCGTACATGGTGCGTCTTCCTTTCACGACAAACTTTTATTTGGGGAGATGCGTGCTTTCACGCCTCGGCATCTTCCTCGGCGGTGATAAACCTGTATTTTTCGGGGGTGTCGATCAGGCGCAGCGCCTTGATCTGATTGGCGGAAGCGCCCTGGGAGATCCGCATGTCCCGATAGCGCCGGAACGCGCCGGCGCGGACGGGGCGCAGCTTTGCCGGGCCGATCTGGCCGTTTTCCCGATAAAAGCCGTAGTCCCAGCAATTGACGCCGAGCGCCTCTTCAAAGCGCGCCAGAAAGGCCTGCCTTTCCTCCCCGTCCAGCGGCCGCTCGGTCTCCAGGAAGAGCTCCAGATGCGGCGCGGCGGCCCCGATGTCGGCGTAAAGGCTGTAATCGAGCACGCGGGTGTCCACCGCCTGCGCGGCTTCCCGGACGGTATCGGCCAGATGGCGGCCCGTCAGGTGGATCCCGCAGATATCGGTGAGGTTGTTGGCCCGGTAGGCAAACTGGATGCAGGGCGTCTCGCCGATAAAATCGGTGACGCAGACCACGTCCAGCAGGCGGTAGCGGTAAAGGCCCGCGAGGTTTGTCAGCACGATCTCGTAATATTTGCCGCGTTCAAGCTCGCAGGGCAGCAGGATGCGGTCCGTTTTCGTCTCGCCGTCCTCCACGGGGAAGAACTCGAAGAAGCCGGAGTCCGGCAGCAGCAGGTAGCTCGGGTCGTCGAGCCTCAGGGCGACGCCCATGGTGCACTCGGAGGAGGAATAGAGGCTGTGGCAGTGCCTGACCCCGGGGTCGAAGAGCGTGTGCAGCTTCTCGGTAAAGGGCGTGAAGTCTCCCCCGCCGATGCAGACGAGAATGCTCATCTGTTTCCACACGCGCGACATGACCGGCCCCTTCTCCGGCGTGGAGAAGATCTCCCGCAGCTCGGCGGCGCGGGCGGGGTCGGGGCGCAGGGCGCGCTCAAGCTTTCTGCGCGCTTTCGGCGAGACGGGCGCGTCGGGGCTGAGCGTGCCGGTCTCAATATCGCGCGCCAGCCGCTCCCAGTTTTCCAGGATGTAGGTCATCATGTCCAGCATACTGGAACTGAACACCGCCGAGGCGTACTTCAGGTCCGCATCGCGCAGGGCGTAGAGGGCCTTGAGGTATCTGGGATCCCCGATCCCCTCGCCGTCGAGAAGCGCGGCCGGGAAGGGGGTGAAGAGCGGCAGAAAGTACTTGACGCTGTTGAGCGAGTAGGAGGACACCATGCCCTGGTCCACCTTCCCCTTCTGCCGCTCCGCGTTCGCCTGGCCGACCGTGTCGATGATCACGAAGCCCTTCGCCGTCGCGGCGGGGACGCCGCGCTCGCGCAGGATGGGCAGGAGGTCCGAGAGCATGACGCAGATGCATTTGAAGTACGGGATATAGGTCTCCATGACCTGGGGGATCAGCTTGCGCTCCCGGGTGGTGCCGGAGGTCGTGGCAAAGTAATTGATCCGGCGGCCGGTCATCAGGCCCTGCTCCCCGTTCTCGGCGGTACGCCGCACGTAGTCGCGGTAATCGTCATAGTCGGAGACGGGAACCATCTTCCGGTAGTCCGACACGCTGCGGATCTCCGAAAAGCGGTACTTCCGCCCGTACTCGGTGTCCCGGCTGCGCCGCAGCAGCTTATTGAGCATCCGCTCGCCCGTCGCTCTCCCGCGGCGGGCCTTGCGCTCGTAATCCGCGCGGAAGAGCCTGCCGATCAGGCAGCCGCCATGGAACACAACGGCGTTTACGGCTTTGCTGAGAACATTCATAGAGCCATCGTTCCTCTCTTATTTGTTCGCGCTGCTCGTCGATTTCGCGTTGAGCAGATACCGTTTGATCTTCATGGTGGTGGTCTTCTCAAAGGGAAGGCTGCGCAGGCGGATCTTGTGGATGTTCTTGCTCAGGGGCATCTGCTTGTTGAAGAGCTTTACGTCCTCGGTCAGCCGCGTCTGCGCGTCCGGGTAGGCCTCCTCGTCCAGATAGAACTCCGCCGTAATGTCCCGGCCCTCCTCGTAGACCGCCACTTCCTTCACGTATTCGATCCGGCCGAGCTTCTCCTCCAACTCCTCGGGGGAGACGTTCTTGCCGTTGGCGAGGATGATGAGGTTTTTCTTGCGTCCGGTTATGTACAGGAAGCCGTCGCCGTCGAGGCGGCCGTAGTCCCCGGTCTTGAACCATTCGCCGTCAAAGGCCTCCGCGGTCGCCTCCGGGTCCTTGTAGTAGCCCTTCATCACGTTGCTGCCCGAGACGTAGATCTCGCCGATGCCGTTCTCGTCCGGGTCGTAGATCTTTATGCGGTTGCAGGGCAGGGGCTGCCCCACGCTGCCGAAGCGGAAATGCTCGTTCCGGTTCACCGCCACCACCGGCGAGCACTCGGTGATGCCGTAGCCGTTGATGACGTTGATGCCCATGTCGTACAGGTCCCGCTGCAGCTTCTCGTCGAGCGCGGCGCCGCCGCAGATGATCATCTCCAGATTGCCGCCCAGACTGTTATGGACCAGGTGGAAAAGATGCTTGCGCAGGTCGATGCCGACCTTCATCAGGGCGCGGCTGACTGTGAGCGCGCGCTTGAGGTCGCCCTCCTTCCCCTGGTTGCGCGCGTTCTGCCAGATGCCCTTGTGCAGCATCTCCACCATCAGCGGCACCGCGGAGATGTTCTGCGGCTTGTTGCGGTTGAGATCCTTGACGACGCGCTTCATGTTGGGGCTGATGTGCGCGTCCACCGAGTAGAGGAAGGCCGCGAACATCGCCGACGCCCAGGAAAAGGTGTGGTTCATGGGCAGGAAGATCTGGGTGTTGCGCGCCGTGACGCATTTGCAGGTGGCCGCGACGTCACTGGCGAGGTTGCCGTGCGTGAGCATAACGCCCTTGCTCTTGCCCGAGGTGCCAGAGGTGTAGACGATGCAGGCCAGGGTATCCGGCTGTACGTCGACCCGATCGAAGGCCGTGCTGCCTTCCGCCAGCAGCCGCTCGCCCTCCGCGATATCCGCCTCCAGCTCTGCCAGCGGAAAAAAGGTGATCGGCGGCAGCGCGTCGCCCAGGCTCCGGAAACACTCGACCGTGCTCCGCAGCCGTTCCGAATAGAACAGCGCCGCACAGTCACAGCGGCGCACAAGCTCCGCCAGGTCCTTCTGCGGCAGCTCCTTGTCCAGCGGCACCGCGACGTTGCCGCTGTTGGTGACGCCGAAATACGCCAGGCACCACTCGGTGGAATTCTCCCCCAGCAGGGCGATGTTGCGCCCGGCATAGCCTCGCTCGAGAAGGAAGGTCCCCAGCGCGCGGATCTTTTTTGCCGCCTCGATGAAGCTCATCGGCTCGTCGTTCTGACGGCCGGTATAGAAAATGGTGTGCTCCCCGCCGTTCTCCTCGCCGTAACGGATCAGGCCGCGCAGCGTATCCACGTCCGGGATGTCGTAATAGGGATAAGGCCGGTTTTTCATGCCGCAAGCCTCCGAACAGTTGACTGACAATAATCTAACAATGCATCCGGGATATTGCTTTGTTTTTCCTGTTTTTCTTCAAAAAACGGTAAGAAACAAGCTCTTTTCCCGATGGTATACTATCACGAATCTATCCGATTGTACAGCAGGAATCCGGGATTTACAAGGAAAAAAAATGAGAATTCCGGCCGCCGGTTTTCGCTCCGCCCGCCGCTCTGGAAAGCGCCGCGCGTCAGCGATTCGGTTTTCCTATCCTTTCCAGACGGAAAAAATAGGGAAGAAAATGGCGCAAAACCCCCTCCCCCCTCTTTCTTCCCGGAGAGAATGGGTGTATAATATAAAAAAACGAAAGGATCGAAGGTGATTTTTGGAAGAAACGACCAAAATCCCCGCGTCAGCGTATCCTGTGATTTCTTATTATAGAGGAATGGAGGCAAGCCCATGCTGAGAAAGTCCATGGACGGCAACGAAGCCGCCGCTTACGCGAGTTACGCCTTTACCGAAGTCGCTACCATCTATCCCATCACCCCGTCGAGCCCCATGGCCAACCATGTGGACGAGTGGGCCGCCCGGGGGAAAAAGAACCTGTTCGGAAGCTCTGTGAAGCTCATGGAAATGCAGGCCGAGGCCGGCGCCTGCGCCGCCATGCAGGGCGCGCTGGAGGCCGGGTCCCTCGGCACCACCTACACCTCCGCCCAGGGGCTCATGCTGATGATCCCGCCCATGTACCGCATTTCGGGCCTGCTGCTGCCCGCCGTGATGCACGTGGCCGCGCGCTCCGTCGCCACCGCGTCCGTTTCCATCTTCGGCGACCATCAGGACGTGATGGCCTGCCGCCAGACCGGCTGGGCCCAGCTTGCCTCCTCGAGCGTGCAGGAGTGCATGGATCTCGGCGCCGTGGCGCATCTGAGCGCCATCAAGGGGCACGTCCCCGTGCAGCACTTCTTCGACGGCTTCCGCACCAGCCACGAGATCCAGAAGATCGACGTGCTGGATTATGAGGATCTGCGCGGGCTTGTGGACTGGGAGGAGCTGCAGAAGTTCCGCGACCGGGCGCTCAACCCCGAGCACCCCACCATCCGCAACAGCGGCGAGAACGACGACATCTTCTTCCAGCACCGTGAGGCCGCAAACCCGACCTATCTCGCCTTCCCCGCCGTTGTGGAGGCGTATATGGCGAAGATCTCCGCCCTCACCGGCCGGGATTACCGGCTCTTCAACTATTACGGCGCGCCCGACGCCGAGCGTGTGCTCGTGGCCATGGGCTCCGTGTGCCAGACCGCGCAGGAGGTCGTCGCGTACCTCAACGCGCGCGGCGAAAAGGTCGGCCTGATCCAGGTGCGCCTGTACCGCCCCTTCTCCCTGAAGCACTTCGTCTCCGCCCTCCCCGCAAGCTGCCGCGTGCTGACCGTGCTCGACCGCACCAAGGAGCCCGGCGCCCTCGGCGAGCCGCTGTATGAGGACGTGAGCGCCGCCGTGCAGGAGGCGGGCGTCCGCCTGACGCTGCTGGGCGGCCGCTACGGCCTGAGCTCCAAGGACACCACCCCCGCCCAGGTCAAGGCGGTGTTCGACAACATGGCGGGCGAAAAGAAGAACCACTTCACCGTCGGCATCCACGACGACGTGACCCACACCTCGCTCCCCGTGGGCGAGAACATCGTGACCTCCGGCCGCTCGATCATCTCCTGCAAGTTCTGGGGCCTCGGCTCCGACGGCACCGTCGGCGCCAACAAGAACGCCTGCAAGATCATCGGCGACAACACCGAGCAGTACGTGCAGGCTTACTTCCAGTACGACGCGAAGAAATCCGGCGGCCTCACGAGAAGCCACCTGCGCTTCGGCCACGAGCCGATCCAGTCGGCCTACTACGTCACGATGGCCGACTTCGTGGCCTGCCACAAGCAGAGCTATATGCACAGCTACGACATCGTCAACGAGGTCAAGCCCGGCGGCATCTTCCTGCTGAACACCCGCTGGAAGGGCGAGACGCTCGCGCAGAACCTCCCCAACCGGGCCAAGCGCCTGCTCGCCGAGCGCAAGGTGCAGTTCTACACCATCGACGCGACCGACATCGCCGCCTCCATCGGCCTCGGCAACCGCACCAGCACCGTGCTGCAGGCCGCCTTCTTCCAGCTCTCCGGCGTGCTGCCCATCGACGAGGCCGAGAAATACATGAAGGAGGCCGCCGTCAAGACCTTCTCCCGCAAGGGCGAGAAGATCGTGAACATGAACCTCGCCGCGATCGAGCGCGGCCTGACCGACATGGTGAAGATTGAGGTGCCCGAAGCGTGGGCGCAGCTCCGGGACGAAGAGGCCGCGGTCGATTCCTCCCTGCCCTCCTACGTTCAGAAGGTCCTGATCCCGATGAACCGCGCCAAGGGCGACGAGATCCCCGTCAGCACCTTCACCGAGTACGCCGACGGCGTCATGCCCATCTCGATGGCGCGCTTCGAGAAGCGCGGCGTGGCGGACAACGTGCCCGTCTGGGACCCGGCGAAGTGCATCGGCTGCAACCGCTGCTCGCTGGTCTGCCCGCACGCGGCGATCCGTCCCGTGCTCTTCACCGAGGAGGAGGCTGCCGCCGCGCCCGAGGGCTGCGTGACCAAAAAGGCGCTCGGCAAGGGCTTCGAGGGCCTGCGCTACCGCATCCAGGTGGGCGTGCTCGACTGCCAGGGCTGCGGAAGCTGCACAAACGTCTGCCCCGCGAAGGAAAAGGCCCTGACCATGGTGCCGCTCGACGACGTGCTCGCCGAGCAGAAAAACTGGGATTACTGCATGAGCCTCTCCGAGAAGCCCAATCCCATGAACCGGTTCTCCGCCAAAGGCAGCCAGTACGAGCAGCCGCTCTACGAGTTCTCCGGCGCCTGCCCCGGCTGCGGCGAAACGCCGTATATCAAGCTGCTGACCCAGCTCTTCGGCGACAGGATGTACGCCGCGAACGCCACAGGCTGCTCACAGGCTTACGGCTTCTTCGCCCCCACCTTCCCGCAGACCGTGAACAAGCGCGGCTTCGGCCCCGCCTTCTCCAACTCCCTCTTTGAAAACAACGCCGAGTTCGCCCTCGGCATCGGCCTTTCCGCCGAGCAGCTGCGCGAGCAGACGAAGCGCCACGCCCGCGCCGCGCTGCAGGACAGCGGCGATGAAGCGCTCAAGGCCGCCCTGCAGGCCTGGCTCGACGAGGGCGACGACATGGACCGGACCGAAGCGCTCGCCGACCGCGTGCGCGAGGCGCTCGCGGCGAACACCGAGCAGAGCGCGGATCTGGACTTCATCCGCCGCCGGGAGGACACGCTGACCAAGAAGGCGATCTGGATGGTCGGCGGCGACGGCTGGGCCTACGATATCGGCTACGGCGGCCTCGACCACGTGCTGGCCACCGGCATGGACCTGAACGTCCTGGTGCTCGACAACGAGCTCTACGCCAACACCGGCGGCCAGTCCTCCAAGGCCACGCCCATCGGCGCGAGCGTGCAGTTCGCCGCCGCGGGCAAGGCCACGCCCAAGAAGGACCTGGGCCTGATCCTCTCCACCTACGGCTATATCTACGTCGCGCAGATCAATCTCGGCGCCAATCCCGAGCACGCCATCAAGTGCCTCAAGGAGGCCGCCGCCTACCACGGCCCCTCCATCGTCGTGGCCTACGCCCCCTGCATCAACCACGGCCTGTCGAAAGGCATGGGCAAGGCCATGGAAGAGGGCAAGGCCGCCACGGAATGCGGCTTCTGGCCCCTCTTCCGCTACGACCCCGAGCGGGAGCGCGAGGGGAAAAACCCCTTCCTGCTCGATTCCGGCGAGCCCAACGGCAGGCTGCGCGAGTACATGATGGGCGAAAACCGCTTCGCCTCCCTGACCCGCACCTTCCCCGAACGGGCGGAGATGCTCTTCGCCGAGGCCGAGGAATTTACCGCCCGCCGCTACGCCAAATACAAGAGGCTGGCGGGACAGAATTGACGAGGCCTCCCCTGTGCATGGGGAGGCGACGCGAAGCGCCGGAGGGGTTGATGATCCGCCACGAAACGAGCGTTCAGAAAGGCGAACAGGCCCCTCAGGCACCCGCCTTGCGTGAGACGGCGGATGCCGGCTCCCCTTTCGGGGGGAGCCTAAATGGAAAGGATGATTAAATATGGACTATCAGGAACTCTACAAGGCGAAGCACACGACAGCCGAGGCGCTGGCGGCGCAGGTGCAGAACGGCTGGCTGATCGGCATGGACGCGGGCGCGTCCCAGACCCCGACGATCATCAGCGCCCTCGCCGCACGCGCGCGGAACAACGAGATCGCGGGCGTCCGGGTGCAGACCCTGCTGGACGTGTATCCGCTGGAATACCTCGCGGACAACAGCCTCTTCGGGAAGCTCACCAGCGAGGCCTGGTTCTCCGGCGGCGGCTCCCGCAGAGCCGTCAACGGCGGCTACGGCGACATCATCCCCAATTACTACCGGGACATTCCCAAGTACATCCGCGCCATGTACGATTACGACGCGTTCTGCGTCTCCGTCTCGCCGATGGATAAGCACGGCTGGTTCTCCCTCTCCACGGTCAGCTCCTACAGCCCGGCCATGATCGAGAAAGCCAAGCGCGTCTTCCTCGAGGTCAACGACCGGCAGCCCCGCGCGGTCTGCGGCGCGCAGATCCACATCAGCCAGGTCGCCGGCCTCATTGAAGTCAGCCATGAGCTGCCCGTGCTGCCCCCGACGAAGATCGACGCGGTCAGCGAGACGATCGGCGGCCTGATCGCCGAGCGCATCGACGACGGCTCCTGTATCCAGCTCGGCATCGGCGCGATCCCCGACGCGGTGGGCGCCGCGCTGTGCGCCAAGCACGACCTCGGCATCCACACCGAGATGTTCACCGATTCCATGGTGGAGCTGATCGCCCGCGGCGCGGTCAACAACAGCAAAAAGCAGATCCACCGCGGCCAGAGCGTCACCACCTTCGCCTTCGGCTCGCAGCGCATCTACGACTACATCGACGACAACCCCGGCATCGCCATCCTGCCCGTGGACTACGTCAACGACCCGAACGTCATCTGCCGCAACGACAACATGATCTCCATCAACGCCGCCCTTGAGGTCGACCTCTGGGGCCAGGTCTGCGCCGAGAGCGTGGGCACGAAGCACATGTCCGGCTCCGGCGGGCAGGTGGATTATGTGCGCGGCGCCTGCCAGTCGAAAGGCGGCAAGAGCTTCATCGCCTTCACCTCCACCGCCAAGGGCGACGCGATCAGCAAGATCAAGTCCACCCTGACCCCCGGCGCGGTCGTCACCACCAGCAAGAACGACGTGGACTACATCGTCACCGAGTACGGCGTCGCCCATCTGCGCGGCGAGCCGCTCTCCCGCCGCGCGCAGCAGCTCATCGCCATCGCGCACCCCAACTTCCGCGACGAGCTCAGGTTTGAAGCGAAAAAGCGCGGCATCCTCATCTGACACGAAACCGATTGCCGCAGCAAAAGAGGCTGTGAAAAAAACTTCGTTTTTTTCACAGCCTCTTCTTTGTATCCATTATTCTTCCCGGTCGTCGTCATCGTCGTCCCGTCTGCGGTGACGGTCAACGGCCTTTGCGATCGCCAGAATGACAGCGGCCGCGGACAGCAGCGCGAAGGGGACGGCAAACATCCAGGTCTCCCGCAGGAAGGAAATCAGCCCGCCCCCCTCCGCCGGAGCGGCCGGAGTCGCGCTCTCCTCCGGTTCCGCCAGCGCGATCGTGCCGCCGCCTTCCTCCGGCTCCTCCGCCGTCTCAGGCTCTGCTTCGGGCGTCGGCGTGGGTTCCGGTTCCTCCACCCAGCTCAGCGGGCAGAGGGCGCTGGCCGCGTTCGTGTTCATGGGGCCGTTGTCCAGCTCGGCAAAGAGATAGGCGCATCCGCCCTCGGGCAGCGCCGGCGAGAAGCTGACCGTTCCCGTGCCGCCCTCGGTTTTCGCAAGGCAGCCGTAGGAGACGTTCTTCCCCTCCGCGTCGCGCACAAGGACCGAAATCCACGCGCCCGCCGGGGCTCCGGCGTACTGTACGCTCAGCTGCCCGTCGGCATAGCGGGCGTCCTCCACCGTGAGCGTCAGCGCGGGGTCCGCCGCGGTGGCCTTCCACTCGCCGTTTGCGGACGCGGGCATCGGGCCGGGCTCGCAGGGGGCGATCACGCGGTCGGCCGCCGCCAGATACAGCAGCCCCTCGCCGCCCAGATTCGTCGCGGGACGGCCCGCCCAGCTTCCGTAGACCAGATAATCGTGCACCTCATTCCCCTCCAGCACCAGTCCGGCGTAGTCGGGGTGGGAGGCGTGGGGGGTGCGCAGCCAGTAGTAGGTCGGCTTTCCGTTGCCGACGTAGGTGGCGCTCAGGCCGGGATCGCCGTCGTTGGGGCCGATATAGTCCCCCAGCTCCCGGACCGAGAGGAAGAAGACCTTCTCGTTTTCCAGCTCGACCGGGCCCCAGCTCAGTCCGTACTGCTGAAGCCCCTCCTCGCTCTTGCTGACGGCGGGGACCGCGGCCTGTTCCGCGGCGCTGAAGCTCTGTTCCAGAAGCGCGGAGCACCAGGTCTGCCCCTCGCTCCCCTGCCAGACCGCCTTCGTCCAGCTGTAAATCACGCCCTGGTTGGTCAGCGCCTGCTCGCACAGCAGGAACAGCCCGTTCCCTCCCGCGTTCGTGGCGTCGGGGTCGAGGACCGTCCAGCGGATGGGCGCGTCCTGCCAGCGGCCGAGATAGACGGTGTCCCCCTTCTGCAGGCCGCTTCCGCCCTCGGCGAAGGCCGCCGTGCCCGTAAAGAGCAGCACGAGCGCCGCCAGCAGCAGGGCAATTCCCTTTTTCATCGTATCGATCTCCTTCAAACAGAACTTCAAAAAAACGCAAGGCTGTGAAAAAACCGTTTTCACAGCCTTTTGTATGGTCTTATCTTCTTCTGCGTCTGCGTCTGGGGGACAGCGCGGCCGAGAGGATCAGCAGAAGCAGGCACACGGCGGAGCCGCCCAGCAGCAGAAGCTGGATATCCGAGAAGCCGTCAATGCCAAGCTTCTCCCCGAGGCCGAGCGCGGAACGGGACCCGCCGCTCTGCCTGCCGAGGGGGCGCGTCGCGGTCTGCCCGCAGATGCTGCAGACGCCGGTCTCCTCCCCGTCCTGCTCGTTCGTGGCGGCGCGGGTCTCGTGCCAGACATAGAGGTGCTCCTCCCGCTCGCCGGTCTCTCCGTTGTCGTCATACACGAGCCAGTGCGCGGTGCTGTCGCCGGCGTAGGAGTAGCTGCGGTTCACGGGCGCGGGCGTGGCCTCCGGCACGGCCTGGGTTTCCGCGCCGGTATCGCTCCCGCCGTCCGCCATCAGAGGCGTCGGCACGGGCGTGGCCTCCGCCGCAGGCTCGGGGCTCGGCACCTCGAGTGGCACCGGCGTGAACTCCGGCGTGGGGGCGGGCGTGGGGATGTTGATGACCGAGATGGTGGCGCGGGAGGTGTCCGTATAGTTCAGATGGTTCACGCTCCAATGGCGGCAGTAGACCTTCCAGCCGTCCATCTCCGCGGGAACGTTGTGCAGCACGAGGTGCTCGCTGTCCATTCCGGTGACGCTCAAGCCCGACCACGCGGCGCTCGCGTTGGCCGCCGGAACGGTCTGCTTGCCGTCCGCGGACTCAAAGAACCACTCGTGGGATTCGGCGTAGGTGCTGGATACCGCAAAGGAGGTCCAGCTGCCCATGCTCACCTTCTCGCTCGTAGGCTGCTTGACCGCGGTAGGCGCCCAGATCTCGGCGCTGAAGGTCTTCTGGAGCGTGGCCGTCTTCCCGTCGGCCGAGACGGAAACGCTCACGCCGTCGTTCTTGTTGTTGATATAACCGAGCGCGCCGGCCGAAAAAACCTTGTCGCCGGCCGCGGAGTAGGTGACGGTGAGCGTGTAGTTGCCGGTGCCGAAGGTGCCGGTGACCTGCGCGCCGGTGGGGTCTGTCCAGATAGCGGAGGTGATGTAGCAGTCCGCCGAGCTGGTGCTGACCTTCACATACTGAAGCTCCATCATCGCCACGGGCGAATAGTTGAGCGAGCACAGCACGCGGTCGATCGCTCCGACGTCTGCGGCCTCGGCCCTCGCCGGGGCAAGGCAGAGCAGCGACACGACCAGGCACAGCGAAAGCAGCAATGGAATCCGGCGCGTTCTCCTTCTGTTCATAATCCCGCCTCCCATAACACGGTCCTCCCGGAATTGCTAAAATTATATCCCCGTTGTGCACAACGGTCAAGCAGAATTTTTGTCATCTCTTTCCCTGTTCCCGGCGCACGCGCGGCGCTTGTAATTTGGCGCAGGCCTGCTATAATAGCGCTATTGACAGGGGGGGAGCGAGGACATGAGGACCTTCCACGCGGGACAATGCGATATTGCCGTCATCGGCGCGGGCCACGCGGGCATCGAGGCCGCGCTGGCCGCGGCGCGCCTCGGGCTCGAGACGCTGTGCTTCACGGTGAACCTGGACAGCGTGGGCAACATGCCCTGCAATCCGGCCATCGGCGGCACCGGCAAGGGACATCTCGTGCGCGAGCTGGACGCGCTGGGCGGCGAGATGGCGAAGGCGGCGGACAAAGCCTGCATCCAGTACCGGATGCTGAACCTGGGCAAGGGGCCGGCGGTGCACTCCCTGCGCGCGCAGGCCGACCGGCGGCGCTACCAGGAGATCATGAAGCACACGCTGGAGACGCAGGAGCACCTGCACGTCCGGCAGGCCGAGATCGTGGATATCGGCGTGGAGGCCGGGCGCGTCTGCTCCGTGACCGCGCACACCGGCGCGGTGTACGCCTGCCGGGCCGTGATCGTCGCCTCCGGCACCTATCTGGACGGGCGCACCATCGTGGGCGAAACGCTGCGCAGCGAGGGGCCGGACGGCCTCGCGGCCGCAAAGGCGCTGAGCCTGCGGCTTCGGGAGCTGGGGCTGAGCCTGCGCCGCTTCAAGACCGGCACGCCTCCCCGCGTCAACGCCCGGACCGTGGATTTCTCAAAGATGGAGATCCAGCGGGGCGACGAGGACCCCGAGCCCTTCTCCTTTGAGACCGAACGCGCGCCCGAGAACCGGGCGGTCTGCTACCTGACCTATACCAACGGGGAGACGCACCGCATCATCCGCGCCAATCTCGACCGCAGTCCCATCTATTCGGGCGTCATCGAGGGCGTGGGGCCGCGCTACTGCCCCAGCATTGAGACCAAGGTCATGACCTTCGCCGACAAGCCCCGGCACCAGCTCTTCATCGAGCCGATGGGGCTCAATACCGAGGAGCTCTACATCCAGGGCTTTTCCTCCTCCCTGCCGGAGGAGGTGCAGCTTCAGATGCTGCACACGATCCCCGGGCTCGAGCACGCGGAGATGACCCGCTGCGCCTACGCGATCGAATACGACTGCGTGGATCCCACGGAGCTCAAGCCCACGCTCGAGACGAAGAAAATCGCCGGGCTCTACGGCGCCGGACAGTTCAACGGCTCCTCCGGCTACGAGGAGGCGGCGGTGCAGGGCTTCGTGGCGGGCGTCAACGCCGCGCTCTCGTGCAGGGGCGAGGCGCCGCTGATCCTGCGCCGCAGCGACGGCTACATCGGCATCCTGATCGACGACCTCGTGACCAAGGGCACCAACGAGCCCTACCGCGTGATGACCTCCCGCAGCGAATACCGGCTGCTGCACCGGCAGGACAACGCCGACGAGCGCCTCGCCGCCATCGGGCGGCGCATCGGCCTCGTGAGCGAGGAGCGCTATCAGGCGGTGCGGCAGAAATACGAGGCCGTGGCGCGGGAGCAGCGGCGCCTGGAGAGCTGCCATCTGCCGCCCTCGGAGGAGCTGAACGCCCTGCTGGCGGCGCGCGGCACCGCCCCGGCAGCCGGCGGCGCGTCCCTCGCGGATCTGATCCGCAGGCCGCAGCTGAGCTACGACGATCTCGCCCCCTTCGACCCGGAACGCCCGGCGCTCCCGAAGGCCGTGCGGCAGCAGGCGGAGCTGCGGCTCAAGTACGAGGGCTACATCCGGCGCCAGCTCCGGCAGGCGGAAGAATTCGCCCGCATGGAGGCGCGCGCCCTGCCGCCCGACATTGACTACGACGCGGTGACGGGGCTCCGGCTGGAGGCGCGGGAGAAGCTCAAAAAAATACGCCCGGCCAGCTTCGGCCAGGCCAGCCGCATCTCCGGGGTCTCCCCCGCGGACATTTCGGTGCTGATGATCTATACGGAGTCACGCGCATGAAGGTCGTACTCGGGTTTTCCGGCGGCGTGGACTCCGCCGTATGCGCGCGCCTCCTGCAGCGGCAGGGGCACGAGGTGCAGGGGCTGTATCTCGACAACGCCGGGGAGAAGGAGCGCGCCGACGCGCTCGGCGCGGCGGCCTGCCTCGGCATCCCGCTGACCGTGCGGGACGTGAAGCGGGAGCTGGAGGAGACGGTCTGCCGCCCCTTTACGGCGGCCTATCTCCGGGGCGAGACGCCGAACCCCTGCGTGCTGTGCAATCCCGCGATGAAGTTCAGAAACCTGCTCGCCCTCGCCGACGGACTGGGAGCGGAGGCGATCGCGACCGGGCACTACGCCCGCGCGGAGAACGGGGCGCTTTACAAGGGCATGCCCGCCAACGACCAGAGCTATATGCTCTGCCGCCTCACGCGCGCGCAGGTCTCGCGCCTCGTCCTGCCCCTCGGCCGCTTTGAGAAAACGCAGGTGCGCGCGATGGCGGAGGACTTCGGCCTGCCCGTCGCAAACAAGCCCGACAGCATGGAGATCTGCTTCATCCCGGACAAGGACTACGCCGGCTGGCTCGCCGGGCGCGCGCAGCTGCCGCCGCCGGGAGACTTCGTGCTGCACGGGAGGGTGCTCGGCCGGCACGGGGGCATCCACCGCTACACGGTGGGGCAGCGCATCCCCGGCCTCGTCGACGGACGGAAGGTCTACGTCTCCCGCATCGACGCCGGGGAGAACCGCATCGAGCTTGCCCTGTGGGAGGAGCTTTTCAAGACGGAGGTCACGGCCCGCGATTTCAACTGGCTCATCGACCCGCCCGCGCAGCCCATCCGCGCCAGCGTGCGCGTGCGGCACACCAAGTGGGAAAACCCGCCCTGCACCGCGTGGGCGGCGGAGGACGGGCTGGTGAAGATCCGCTGTGACGAGCCGGTACGCGCCCCGGCGGCCGGTCAGAGCGCCGTGCTGTATGACGGCGACCTCCTGCTCGGCGGCGGGTTTATCGTATAAAAAAGGAGCTGCACAAAGCAGCTCCTTTTTTGCTCTCTTATCCCCGGCTGCGCATGACGGTCTTCATGCGGAGGCTGTGGTCGAGGATGCTCTTGCGCAGGCGGAGGTTCTTCGGCGTAACCTCCAGCAGCTCGTCGTCCGCGAGGAACTCGAGGCACTGCTCGAGGCTCAGGATGCGCGGAGGCACGAGGCGCAGCGCCTCGTCCGAGCCGGAGGCACGGGTATTGGTCAGGTGCTTGGTGCGGCAGACGTTCACGGGCACGTCGTCCGACTTCGGGCAGACGCCGACGACCATGCCGGCGTAGACTTTGGTGCCGGGGGTGATGAACATCGCGCCGCGCTCCTGCGCGTTCCAGATGCCGTAGGCCACGGCCTCACCGGTCTCGAAGGCGATCAGGGAGCCGGTGCTGCGGCGGGCGATCTCGCCCTTGAAGGGCTCGTAGCGGTCAAAGACGGAGGCAAGGATGCCCTCGCCCTTGGTGTCGGTCAAAAACTCGTTGCGGTAGCCGAAAAGGCCGCGGGAGGGCACCAGGAACTCGAGCTTCATGCGGCTGCCCACCGGGGTCATCTCGATGAATTCGCCCTTGCGGGCGCCCAGCTTCTCCATGACGGAGCCCATGGCGTCCTGCGGCACGTCCACCACGACGCGCTCGACCGGCTCGCAGCGCTTGCCGTCGATCTCCTGGTACAGCACGCGCGGGGGCGAGACCTGGAACTCATAGCCCTCGCGGCGCATGGTCTCGATCAGGATGGAGAGGCTCATCTCGCCGCGCCCGGCGACGTTGAAGCTGTCGGTGCTGTCTGGCACCTCGGTGACGCGCAGGGACACGTCCTTGAGCGTCTCGCGCATCAGACGGTCGCGGATCTGGCGGGAGGTGACGAACTTGCCCTCGCGCCCGGCGAAGGGGCTGTCGTTGACGGAGAAGGTCATCTCGAGCGTCGGGGCGCTGATCTTCACGAAGGCCAGCGGCTCGGCAAAGCCCTTGGCGCAGATCGTATCGCCGATCGTGATGTCGCCGATGCCGGACATGGCGATGATGTTGCCGGCGCCGGCCTCGGTCACGGGGACGCGGCTCAGCCCCTCGAACTGATAGAGGGAGACGGCCTTGGCTTTCATGGCCGGCGCGTCCGGGTTGTGATAGTTGCAGACCTCGATCTCCTGGTTCTGCCGGATCACGCCGCGCTCGATGCGGCCGATCGCGATGCGGCCGACGTATTCGTTATAGTCCAGACTGCTGACCAGCATCTGGAAGGGGGACCCGGTATCCATCTCCGGCGCGGGGATGTACTCCAGGATCGTTTCAAAGAGGGGCTTGAGGTCCGTGCCCACCGCGTCGGGGGAATAGCTCGCGGTGCCGTTGCGGCCGGAGCAGAAGAGCATCGGGGAATCCAGCTGCTCATCGGTGGCGTCCAGATCCATCAGCAGCTCCAGCACCTCGTCGATGACCTCGTGGATGCGCTGGTCGGGGCGGTCGATCTTGTTGACCACCACGATGACCCGGTGGCCGAGCTCCAGCGCGCGGGAGAGCACGAAGCGGGTCTGGGGCATGGGGCCCTCCGCCGCGTCCACCAGCAGGATGACGCCGTTGACCATCTTCAGGATGCGCTCCACCTCGCCGCCGAAATCGGCGTGGCCCGGCGTGTCGACGATGTTGATCTTCGTATCGCCGTACCAGACGGCGGTGTTCTTGGCCATGATGGTGATGCCGCGCTCGCGCTCGAGGTCGTTCGAGTCCATGACGCGGTCCACAACCTCCTGGTTTTCCCGGTACACGCCGGACTGCTTGAGCATCTCGTCCACGAGCGTGGTCTTGCCGTGGTCGACGTGGGCGATGATGGCGACGTTTCTCAGTTTATCCATAATGATAGCTCCCTTGCTATTGCTTGCAAAACACTTGATTTTTCAACACAAACTGGAATTTTAACACCACGCCGGGCAAATTGCAAGAGGAATTGCAAAGCTTTTCGATCCGTGCTAAAATACGGACAGACACAGAAAGGAAGATCGACATGAGCTTTCACTTTTTCGCCTATATCTCCCGCATGCGCTACATCGGCCGCTGGAGCCTGATGCGAAACGCCCTGCCCGAAAACATCCAGGAGCACAGCCATATGGTCGCCGTGCTCGCGCACGCGCTGGGCGTCATCCGGCGGGACGTGTTCGGCGTCCCCTGCGACCCCAACGCGGCGGCCGCCGTCGCCCTCTACCACGACGCGAGCGAGATCCTGACCGGCGATCTCCCCACGCCCATCAAGTACCACAGCCGCAAGATCCGCGACGCCTACCAGCGGGTGGAGAACCTCGCCTGCGAAAAGCTGCTCGCCACGCTGCCGGGCAGGCTGCGCCCCGCCTATGAGGAGCTGCTGGCCGGCGAGAGCGCGAAGGCGCTGCACGATCTCGTGAAGGCCGCCGACAAGCTCTCGGCCTACATCAAGTGCGTGGAGGAGCGCAAGGCCGGCAACAACGAATTCCTCTCCGCCGAGAAACAGACCCGCCGGGCGCTCGAGGAGAGCGCGCTGCCCGAGGTCAAATACTTTCTGGAACACTTCATGCCGTCCTTTGAGCTGAATCTGGACGAAATGGGAACGATCGAGGATTAAACGATGGAAAACGCCAAGCTGGAGCGCATCAACGAGCTCGCCCGGCTCGCGAAGGAACGCGCGCTGACGGACGAGGAACGCAGCGAGCGCGACGCGCTGCGGAAAGAATATATCGCCGAGTGGCGGCAGGGCGCGATCGCCGTGCTGGAGAACACCTACGTCGTCACGCCGGACGGGAAGAAAACGAAATTACAGAGGAAGAAGTAAGCGCCTTCGCCGCGCGCGGAATGACAGGGGGGGAGATCGGCGCATGAGAAAAATGATCGTGCTCGTGGGCAACTACGGCTCCGGCAAGACGGAGATCGCGGTGAACCTCGCTGTGAAAGGCGCAAACGCCGGGCTGCGCACGCTGGTCATCGACCTCGACAAGGTCAACGACTATTTCCGCATGTCCGACCGCGTGGCGCTGCTCGCGGACAACCGGGTCCGGCTGGTCTCCCCCACCTTCGCCGGGCAGGGCGTGACGCCGAGCAGTATGTCCGCCGCCGTGGCCTCCGCCTTCACCGACAACTGGGATCTTGTGGTCTTCGACGTGGGCGGGGACGCCGCCGGGGCGCTGTCCCTCGGCCGCTACCACCAGGATTTCGCGGACTTCGCGGGGGAGCTCTGCGTTTTTGACATCGTCAACGTCTTTCGCCCCATGTCCGAAACGCCGGAGAAGATCCTGAAGCTCAAGGGCGAGATCGAGGGCTTCGCCCGCCAAAGCGTGACGGGCTTCGTCAACAACGCAAACCTCCTGAACTTCGCAAGCGCCGACGATCTCCGCCGCGGCTATGACGTGATCCGCGAGGCAAGCCTCCTCTCCGGCATCCCCGTGGCGCACACGACCGGCCGCAAGGAGTTTCTCGAACAGTTCCTCGCCGACGGCCGCGATCCGAAGTACGTCGGGGAACCCATCCCGCTCGAAACCTATATGCACCGGAGCTGGGAGGCCTTCACCAGAGAGGGTTTTTGATCCCGCGGCCGCCCGTTCCGGCGGGCTTTTCCCGGAATAGCGAACCCGCGCCGACCCGAAGTCGGCGCGGGTTCTTCTGTTCCGATACGCTTTTCTCTATTTCCTGTGCTTGAGGCTCGTGAACAGCCGCGGCGCGGCCTTGCCCGTCCAGGCGACGGCGCGGAACGCCGCCAGCGCGATTCGCGGCTTTCCCGTCTGCAGGACGGCGCAGAGCGCCTTCACCGGCAGCCCGCCGGAGGCGTCCCGGCAGCGGCGGCGCACCCGCCCGTCCGCCACGATCTCCGCCGCCGCGGCCTGCTTTTCGGCCTCCGTCAGACGGCAGGAAGGCGCGTAGAGCACCGTCAGGCAGGAGAACACGCTCTTTGCGAACATATAGCGAAAGTCCCGCTCGTCCGTCACGCCGAGGTCCCGGCACAGCCGCTCCATCCGCCGGTCGATCTCCAGACAGACGGCGAATTTTTTGTCGTAATACCGGCTGATCAGGCTCTCGCCCCCGTGCATGATGTAGCGGTACAGGCAGTCCGGCAGCACCGCGACGGTCTTTGCCCGCTCAAGGCAGTCGAAGACGAAGAAGCGGTCCTCGCCCCAGCGGTAGTCCGGAAAGCGGAGCTTGCCCTCGCGGATCTGCGGGGCGGAAAAGAGCTTGCCCCAGACCTGGTTTAACAGATTCGCCTTATAGAGCCGGCCGAGCGCGCCGCCCAGCGCGGCGCGCGTCAGCGTCTCGCCCCGCTCGCAATAGTCGCGGCGGCTGCCGTCGGCCCCGATGATGGAGAAGCCGAAGATCACGAGCTCTGCGCCGCGCTCCGCCGCGTCCACGGCCTTCTGCGCCGCGTCGGGCAGCAGCTCGTCGTCCGCGTCGATGAACATGACGTAGCGCGTGTCCGCCTCCAGCGCGTCCAGCGCCAGGTTGCGCGCCTTCGCCGGGCCGCCGTTCGGCACGGTCATCGGCGTCAGCCGTGCATCCTCCGCCGCAAGGCGCTCCAGGATCGCTTCGGTTCCGTCCGAAGAGCCGTCGTTCACCACAATCAGGCGCAAATCGCGGTAGCTCTGCGCCAGCACGCTGCGCACCGAGCGCTCGATCTCCTTCTCCGCATTCCAGGCGGGCATGATCAGCGTCAGAGACGCGCTCATTCTCTCTCCTCCTCCCGGGCGGCCTCCCAGACCTCCGCCAGAAAATCGTGCATCGGCATCAGGCTCCCGTAAGCGCCGCAGAGGATCTGCGCCAGCGCGGGCGAGAACAGGTCGCCGCCGAAATCTCCGGAAAATTCCATCGTCAGATATTTGCGGTTGTACCAGCGGTTGAGAAGCTCGCCCCGGTCGCCCTTGGGGCGCCGGTACTCCTCGCCGAGCAGCCGCAGGCCGGGCAGGGCCTCCGCCTGGCGTGCAAGGCGCTCGAAGCGGGCGGGGTTGGCGTCGACGGCGCGGCGGAAACGCTCCATCAGCGCCGGGCGCATGCTCCAGAAGCCGAGGCCGTAGGTGTATCCCGCGGCGCCGATCTCGAACCAGAAGCTCGGCCCCTCGTTTTTGTCCGAGGTATAAAGCGAGAACCACAGATGGTCCTTGTAGGGACCCCGGCCGAAAAGCCGTCGCGCGTCCCGGTAGATGCGGGAGACGTGGACGCGAAAATCCCGCTCCGGATAGCGCTCCGAGAGCAGGCGCCAGCTCTCCTGCGCCAGCGCCCGGAAGGGGCGGTTGAGGCAGCGCTCGTACTGCTCCTTATGCGCCAGGAACCAGGGCCTCTCGTTGTTGAAGCGCAGTTCCCAGAGAAACTCTCCCGTTTCCTTCGTAAAACCTTCGAACATACCCGTTTCCTTTCTTCCGATATACTCTGATTATAGCCGAATCTCACCGATTTCGCAACTGTACAATCTGCGTCGGGTGTGATATAATGACTTTCTAATGGCGAAACGGCACCCAGCGTTTCGCCGGATATTCACAGCAGGGAGTCCCGTGCAAAGGAAGCCCGGGAAGCCTTTGCCGCCAAGCCTGTCGTTTGGCGGAGAGAGCGATCGAATTTCCGCTTTTTCTCCCTGCGAAGATCCCTGTAATAAAACGCTACGGAAACGACATTCCATCTTCTGAGATCGGAGGGAGCTCCCATGAAGATCATCATCGCGGGCGGCGGAAAGATCGGGCATTCGGTCGCCGCCATCCTTGCCGACGAGGGGCACGACGTCACCGTCATCGACCACGACGCCGAGCTGATCGCGCAGCTTTCCAACACGCTTGACGTGATCTGTGTGGAGGGCAGCGCCGCCAACGCCGACACCCTGCGGGAAGCGGGCGCGGCGGAGGCGGATCTGCTGCTGGCCGCCACGCAGACCGACGAGGTGAACATGGTTTGCGGCATCTCTGCGCGGCATCTCGGCGCCAAACACGTGATCGCCCGCATCCGCGACCCGGAATATCTCAGCCAGAAAACCTTCCTGCGCGAAGCGCTGGGGCTGGACCTGATCGTGAACCCGGATTACGAGTGCGCGAAAGAGATCGCGCGCATCCTGCGCTTCCCCAGCGCCGTCCGGGTGGACACCTTTTCCAAGGGCAGCGTGGAGATCGTGGAGCACCGCGTCGCCGAGGGCAGCGTGCTCGACGGCCTGCAGCTCAAGGATCTCGGCGCGGCGCTCGGCGTCAAGGTGCTCGTGAGCGTGGTGGAGCGCGGCGGGGACGCCCTGATCCCCAACGGCGTTTTCGCCCTGCGCGCCGGGGACCGGCTGAACATCACCGGCACCGTGCAGGAGCTGCGCCGCTTCTTCGCCGCCGTCGGGCAGCTCAGGAAGCCCGTCCGGCAGGTGATGATCGTCGGCGGCAGCCGCGCGGCGGTCTACCTGACCCGGATGCTGCAGGAGAGCGGCATGTCTGTCACGGTGGTCGAGAAGGACCGGGAGCGCTGCGACCGGCTCTGCGACCTGCTGAAGGACGCCCATATCGTCTGCGGCGACGCGACGCGCAGCGACGTGCTGCAGGAGGACGGCCTCAGCTCCGCCGACGCCTTCGTGGCGCTGACCGGCGAAGACGGCGACAACATCGTCACCGCCATGTACGCCCGCCAGTGCGCCGTGGGCAAGATCGTCGTGAAGGTCAACCGCGAGCACTTCTCGGAGCTCCTCGAGGGCGCGGGGCTGGACAGCATCGTTTCTCCCAAGGACCTCGTCGCCGAGCAGCTCGCCCGCTACGTGCGCGCCATGAGCAATTCCGCCGGCAGCAGCATGGAGACCCTTTACCGCCTGGCCGACGGCAAGATCGAGGCGCTGGAGTTTTGCGTGGGCGAGCACGCCGCCTGCGTCGGCAAGCCCCTGCGGGAGCTGAAGCTCCGCCCCAACACGCTGATCGCGGCCGTCATCCGCGGCGGCAAATGCCTGCTGCCCGACGGCAATACGGTCATCCTGCCCGGGGACCACGCCATCGTCGTCTCCGCGGCGGGCAAGCTGAAAAACCTGGACGACATCGTCCTCTGACAGCCGGCCTTCCCTCGCATGACGAAAACACGCGCGCCGTTCCCCCCGCTTTTCGCGGCGGCCGGACGGCATGCGCGGGGATCCCCCTTGAGGGGGCTTTCAAGCGCCGCGGCGCGAGCTGCAGCGCAGGGGTGATTACTTATGAACTACCGAATGATTTGCCGAGTCCTCGGGCTGATCCTGCTGTCGCTGGCGGCGCTGCTGCTGCTGCCGCTGATCGCGGGGCTCTGCTTCCGGGAGAACGTAACCAATTTTCTGCTGACCATGGGCATCGCCGCCGCGCTGGGCGGCCTGCTGATGCTGCCCCGGCCGCGCAGCCGCGGGCTGGTGGCGCGCGACGGCTTCGTGATCGTCGGGCTGGGATGGGTCCTCATCTCCCTGATCGGCGCGCTGCCCTTCTTCTTCAGCGGCAGCATCCCCCATTATTACGACGCCCTCTTTGAGACGGCCTCCGGCCTCTCCACCACCGGCGCCACCGTCGTGACGGACATCCCCGGCATGCCGCGGGGCGACCTGTTCTGGCGGCTCTTCACGCACTGGATCGGCGGCATGGGCGTGCTGGTGTTCCTGATGGCGGTGCTGCCCATGAGCGGCGAGCACTCCATGCACATCATGCGGGCCGAGGTGCCCGGCCCCAGCGTGGGCAAGCTGGTGCCGCGGGTACGCAAGACCGCCATGACCCTCTACCTCATCTATATCGCCCTCACGGTCCTGGAGGCCGTGTTCCTGCGTCTCGGCGGGATGAGCTTCTACGACGCCCTGCTGCACGCCTGCGCCACCGCGGGCACGGGCGGCTTTTCCACCAACCCGGAGAGCATCGGGGGCTTCCACAGCCTGTATATCGAGCTTGTGACCGCCGTATTCATGCTCCTGTTCGGCATCAACTTCAACCTCTACTATCTGCTGCTGATCGGACGCTGGAAGGACGCGGCGAAAAACGAGGAGCTGCACTGGTTCCTCGGCATCGTCGCCTGCTCGGTGCTCGGCCTCGCGGCGGGCATCTCGAAGCTCTACGGGAGCTTTGCCGTCGCGCTGCGGCACGCCTTCTTCAATACCGCGACCATCCTCAGCACCACGGGCTTCGGCACCGTGGACTTCACCGACTGGCCGGAATACTGCAAGTGGATCCTGCTCCTGCTGATGTTCTGCGGCGGCTGCGCGGGCAGCACCGGCGGCGGCATCAAGCTCTCGCGTCTGATGATCCTGGGCAAGGCCGCCGTGAGCGAGCTCAAGCAGATGGTACGGCCGCGGAGCGTGGAGCGGGTGCAGATGGACGGCAAGCGCGTCGAGAGCGGCACCGTCCGCGCGGCCTTCCTGTTCCTGACGGTATACAGCTTCCTGCTCATCCTCTTCGCCGCGCTGGTGAGCCTCGACGGCTTCGACGTCGCCACCTGCTTTACGGCCTCGCTGAGCTGTCTGTCCAACATCGGCCCGGGCATGACGAAGCTCATCGGCCCGATGGGGAGCTTCGCCATATTCTCCCCGCGCACGAAGCTGCTGCTGACGCTCGCGATGCTGCTGGGGCGGCTGGAGATCTACCCGATCCTCGTGCTGCTGATCCCGAGGACGTGGAAAAAATAACGCATCCCTTCAAAAAACCGGCGAAAGCCGGTTTTTTGTTGCGCGGGCGGCCGGACTATGCTATATTGATTATGTATGACGTGAAAGAGCTTCTTTCACCGGAGAAAAGAGCGTGTTTTATGAACGACAACAAAAAATTCCGCTTCGGTTTCTTTCTTGTGACCATCGGGATCGTCTACGGCGACATCGGCACCTCGCCGATGTACGTGATGAAGTCCATCCTGGAGGGCAACGGCGGCATCGCCGACGTGAACGAGAGCTTCCTCATCGGCTCCCTGTCCCTCGTGATCTGGACCATCACCCTGCTGACCACCATCAAATACGTGCTGATTGCCATGAAGGCCGACAACCACGGCGAGGGCGGCATTTTCTCGCTCTACGCGCTGGTGAAGAACTGCGGCAAATGGCTGATCCTGCCCGCCATGCTGGGCGGCGCCGCGCTGCTGGCCGACGGCGTGCTCACGCCGGCCGTCACCGTGACCACCGCGGTCGAGGGCCTGCGCAGCATCGATTCCATGAGCCGCTTTCTCGGCACGGGCCAGGCCAAGGTGGTGCTCATCACCCTGCTCATCATCACCGTGCTCTTCGCCATCCAGCACGCCGGCACCAGCCGCATCGGCAAGGCCTTCGGCCCTGTGATGCTGCTCTGGTTCTCCTTCCTCGGCATCACCGGCCTGCTGCACATCGCGGCGCTGCCCGCAGTGCTGCGCGCCTTCAACCCGCTCTACGCCGTGCGCGTGCTCCTCAGCCCCTACAACAAGGCGGGCTTCATGATCCTCGGCAGCGTCTTCCTCGCCACCACCGGCGCCGAAGCGCTGTATTCCGACATGGGCCACGTCGGCAAGGAGAACATCTACTTCAGCTGGCCCTTCGTCAAGCTCTGCCTGATCCTCAACTATCTGGGCCAGGGCGCCTGGATCATCCAGAACCAGGCCAACCGCGCCCTCTACGCCATTGAAGACCTCAACCCCTTCTTCCTGATGCTTCCGGCGGCGCTGCGCCCCTTCGCCGTCATCCTCGGCGCGGCGGCCGCGATCATCGCCTCCCAGGCCCTCATCACCGGCTCCTACACGCTGGTGTCCGAGGCTATCCTGCTCGACCTGCTGCCCCACCTGGAGATCCGCTACCCCGCCCAGACCAAGGGCCAGCTCTATATCTCCACGGTCAACACCATCCTCTGGATCGGCTGCAGCATGGTGGTGCTCTACTTCCGCTCCGGCGCGCGGATGGAATCGGCCTACGGCCTCGCCATCACCGTGACCATGCTGATGACCACGCTGCTCATCTCCGTCTACCTGAGCAAGATCCGCGGCAAGCGGCTCGCGGGCGTCGGGCTGCTGCTGGTCTTCGGCGCGATCGAGGCGGTCTTCTTCCTCTCCAGCCTCGGCAAATTCGCCCACGGCGGCTACGTCACCGTGATCCTGACCCTGCTGCTGCTCGCGATCATGGTGGTCTGGTACCGCGGCACCCAGCTCGAACATAAATACAGCACCACGCTCCGCTTCGCCGACTACGTCCCCAACCTGCGCAGCCTCCACGACGACGAGTCCCTGCCCCTGCTGGCCAACAACCTCGTCTATCTCGACAGCAGCCAGGACCCGGAGCGCATCGACCGCGACATCCTCTATTCCATCCTCGACAAGGACCAGAAGCGCGCCCAGGCCTACTGGTTCGTCAGCGTGAACGTGCTGAGCGAGCCGGATACCATGGATTACCGCGTGGAGACTTACGGCACCGACTTCATCTTCCGCGTCAAGCTCGACCTCGGCTTCCAGTGCAGCCCGCGCATCAACGTCTACCTGCGCCAGATCGTGCAGGACCTGCAGCAGAGCGGCGAGCTGCCCCCGCAGGACAAGAAGTACTCCATCTACGGCCCTTCCACGGTCGGCACCTTCAAGTTTTGCATCATCCACAAATCCGTCACCACCAAGACCGAGCTGAGCCCCCTGGACGAGCGCATCCTCAACACCAAGTACGCCATCCGCCGGCTGGCCGGCTCCAAGGTCACCTGGTACGGGCTGGACACCTCCTCCCTCATCCTGGAGAAGGTGCCGCTCATCACCGGCGGCGGCAGCGGCGGCAAACACATCCGCAGAGCGGAGTAAGCCTCCCTCCGTCCGAACCGGCCGGGAGCGGCGGCAAGCCCCCTCCCCGGCGCGAAAAACCGAACACCCATCGAAAGGGCAGCCTGGGCTGCCCTTTTTTACAAAAACAGGAGGCTCTCATGGAACCGACGCGTTCACGTCTGCACCTCCGCCCCTTCCGGGCGGAGGACTGGGACGCCTTTTTCGACGACTTCAACGACGCGGAGATCTGGCGCATGCTGGGCTGCCGGCTCGTCAACGAATCGCAAACCGGCCTACGGGAGCGGCAGGAAGCTCTTGCGCGGCCGCTTGCGGCGCGGCAGCTCCTCCTTGGCGTCGACAAGGATGATGTCCCCGCCGATGCGCGCGATGCACGACCAGGGCAGCACATAGTCGTCCTCCCGCCCCAGCAGGCCGAAAAACCGGGCACGCCCCGGCGTGATCAGGGAGATCAGTCGCCCCTCCGCCTGGTCGAATTCCGCGTCAAAGACGTAGCCGAGCCGGTAGCCCGAGTGGATGTCGATGACCTCCTTGTAGCGCAGATCCGAAAAAAAGCCGATCAAAACACATCACCTCCGTACAGGATACGGAGGTGATCGTCTTATTATGTCACATTTTTGCTCTTTGGGATCGAGATCGTCAGGATCAGCGCGTCCTCGGTCTCCTCCCGGCGCAGCCCCGCGGCGATGCCGCCCTGCTTCATCAGGTCCAGTCCGTGCGTGAGGCTGTTGAGAAACACGCGCACGTCCTTCATTACGAAGCTGCGCCGCGCCTCCGGGCGGCGGGGCGGCGGCTCCGGGGAGGCGAGCAGCGCGTCCACGTAGGCGTCGGTCGCCGCGACGGTCATCTCCTTCTCGAGGACGGTCTCCAGCGCGGCCCGCTGGCTCTCCGCGTCCGGGAGGCGCAGCAGCGCCCGTCCGTGCCGCTCGCTCAGGCCGTTTTCGCGCAGGCTTTCGAGCACGTCCTCCGGCAGCTTCAGCAGCCGCAGCTTGTTTGCCACCGCCGACTGCGAGCGCCCGATGCGCCGCGCGGCCTCCTCCTGGCTCATGCCGAACAGACGGATCATCTTCTGCAGGCCGCGCGCCTCCTCCAGAAAGTCCAGGTCCTTGCGCTGCAGGTTCTCCACCAGCGCGAGCAGGCCGGCGTCCTCCAGATCCACGTCCACCACCATACAGGGCACCTCCCGCAGTCCGGCAAGCCGCGCGGCCCGCAGGCGCCGCTCCCCCGCCACCAGCTCGTATTTCCCGCAGCGCAGCCGCACCGTCAGCGGGTGCAGCACGCCGTAGCTGCGGATGCTCTCGCTCAGCTCCCGCAGCGCCTCCTCCTCAAAAACCTTCCGCGGCTGCATCGGGTTCGGCGCAATGTCCTCTACCCGCAGATATAACAGCCCGCTCCGCCGCAGCGGCGGGCGCGCCCGTAAAGCCTGCAGCGTGGCGCATCCCCCCTTTCCCAAGCGCCTTCGCTTTACAAAGGCCATGATGTTGTACCAGATGATGAAATCATACACCACATCTTGTGCAAATCAAGGCGAAAGCCTGTCCTCCTTCCTGCCCGGCAAAGGGCGAACGCGGGCGCTTGCGCGCCGGCAATAAGCGGAAATGGAGGCTGCTGGCGGAGCGCGGCGAACAAAAAACCGGACGGCTTTGCCGTCCGGAAAAGTTGTTCAGATCTCCCCTTCCTCCACCACGGCCGTAGGGCCGGTGAGAAGGATGTCGCGCGCGGCATCCCCCTCGCACCGGAGCGTGATGCTCAGCCTGCCGCCGGGCATGTCGATCTCCGCCGTTTCGCCGGGGATGCGTCCCCGCAGGATCAGGCTCAGCGCCGTCGCGCCGCTGCCGGTGCCGCAGGCGAGGGTGAAATCCTCCACGCCGCGCTCAAAGGTGACGGCGCGCACCGTGTTTTCGCCGGTGAGGCAGGCGAAGGTCACGTTCGCCCCCCTGGGAAAGGCGGCGGCATGGCGCAGCCGGCGTCCCCGCTCGCGCAGGGCGTCCGGATCGTCGAAGGCGTCGGCCCCGACCTCCACGACCGCGTGGGGGATGCCGGGCCTGCCCAGCTCGACGTAGGCGCAGTCCGTCCCGAGAACCTCGCGGTGCAGCTCGATCACGGAGGGGTCGTTGAGGCGCACGCAGTAGCGCGTCCTGTCGATGCGCCGCCCCGTCACAAGCCCGGCGGTGGTCTCGAAGCGGATCTCCCGCGCGTCTCCGGCAAGCCCGTGCTCGACGCCGTAGCGGGCGACGCAGCGCGCGCCGTTGCCGCACATCTCGCCGCGCGTGCCGTCGCTGTTGAAGAAAAGCATGGCGAAGTCCGCGTCCGCCGAGGGCCCGATCACGATGAGCCCGTCCGCGCCGGGACCGGTCTTTTCGCTGCAAAGCCGCAGGGCGAGGACGCTGAGGTCCTCGCCCTGTAGCTCACCGCGCAGGTTTTCCGTCAGAAGGAAGGAATTGCCCGCGCCGTGCATTTTGGTATAGCGCATATTACTCCTTGCTGTTCGCGTCCGCCCTCAGCTTCTTCTGCAGCCAATCCTTGCCGTCGTTGAAGCGGGAGACGATGTAGGAGGCGACGTAGTCGCCGGCGGCGTTGACCATGGTGGCGGGAGGATCGACCAGATCGCCGATGGCCTGGGCGATGGGGAAGGCGACCGCCAGATTCTCCGGGAAGAACAGGGAGCAGAGCACCAGCTCGCCGGTGCCGCCGCCGCCGGGAATGCCGGACATGGCAACGGAGGAGATGGTCGCGACCACGATCGCGAGCAGCGCGTCGGTGGTGGCGAAGTCCTTGCCGAACATACCGAAGAGGAAGGCGACCTTGATGATCGCGCTCATGCCGGAGCCGTCCATGTTCATCGTCGCGCCCATGGGCAGGACGATATCGGTCACGTCCTTGGAGATGCCGGTGTCCTCGGAGACCTCCATATTAGTGGGGATGGTGGCGACGGAGGAGCAGGTGCCGAAGGCGACGGCCGCGGGGCGGAACATATGCCGGAACATGACCTTGACGGCGCCCTTGCCGCCGCCGAAGCGGGCGTAGAGCGGGAAGATCAGGAACATGTACGCGAAGGCCACGACGTAGTAGAGGATGATAGCCCGGGCGTAGCTGGAGACGAAGTCGGCGCCGTGGGCCGCGACCAGGGCGGCGAAGAAGCCGAAGAAGCCGATGGGGGCGTAGAAACTGATGAGCTTGATGACCTTCATGAGGACGTTGGTGATCTCCTCAAGCAGCTTCGCGACCTTGGTCTCCGGACCGCCGCACATCTGCACGCCGAAGCCGAAGAAGATGCCCGCGATGATGAGCTGCAGGATGGAGCGGCGGCTCCACAGCTCGGGGAAGTCGGACTTGGTGAAGAAGCCGACGATCAGCTCGCCCGCGCTCATCTTGACCGCCGTGGACTCCTCAAAGGCGGGGTCGCCGGTGTAGACGGGGATGAAACGGACCAGTACGTACATAATGACGGAAGCGATCACGGTGGTCACCATAAAGGTAACGACGGTGGTGCCCATCAGTTTACCCGCACGCTTGGCGCTCTTCATGTTGGCGATGGAGGAGGAGATGGAGAAGAACACCATCGGAACCACCACGCAGAACATCATGTTGATGAACAGCGTACCGAGGGGCTCCAGCGCGCCGGCGCCGGGCCAGGCAAAGCCGACCACGATGCCGAGGACGATGCCGAGGAGCATCGTGAAGAAGAACCAGTTGTTCTTCAGGAAGCTTCCGCTCTTGTTGTTTGCCATAATAAACACTCCTTTCAGGATTCTGCTATATTATATTTGCGAGAAACTGCCATGTAAATTGCACTCGATGCTTGAAACCTTGCAAAAAGTGCTGTATACTGCCAATAGTTTTCCCCATCCGCTTTTCGGGGCATACGAGGAGAATGGCGATGAAACAGGACCAGACCTTCCGCCGGGAGGGCTATCTCGAGGAGAATTACCACTATTTCCACCTGCGGGATACCGCCGGGCAGGAGCGGGATTACCACTTCCACGATTTCGACAAGATCGTGCTGCTGCTGGCCGGGCGGGTGGACTACGCGGTGGAGAACGTCTCCTACGCCCTGCGCCCCTGGGACATCCTGCTCGTCAAGCACCACACGATCCACAAGGCCATCATCGACAGGGCCGTGCCCTATGAGCGGATCATCCTGTACCTGGACGGCAGCTATTTCGACCGGCTGCTGCCGGAGGCGCACCTGACCGACTGCTTCGAGACGGCCGACCGCAGCGGCGAATACCGTCTGGTGCCGGACGAGGAGCAGCGCCGGGCGCTGGAAAAGACCCTCCTCCGCTTTGAGGCGGCGGCGAAGGACACGGATTTTGGCGCCGAGACCCTGCGCGACACCTATATCCTGCAGCTTCTGGTGCTGATCGGGCGCATGAACGCCGCCCCCCGCCTGGAGGAGCAGCGCTTCGACCCCAAGATCCGCCGGGCGCTCTCACTGATCAACGAGAATCTGGGCAAGGAGCTGTCGGTGGATGCGCTGGCCGAGCAGGTCTTTCTGAGCCGTTACCATTTTATGCGCCTGTTCAAGGCGCAGACCGGCAGCACGGTGCACGCCTATGTGCGGCAGAAGCGGCTGTTGTACGCCGCCCGGCTGATCCGCGAGGGCTCCCCCGCCAACGCCGCGGCCGAGGCCGCGGGCTTCTCGGACTACTCCGCCTTCCACCGCGCCTTTCGCTCCAGCTTCGGCATCAGCCCCGGCCAGCTCAAGAAATAGCGCTTCGCCCGCGCGTTCGGGCGAAAAAAAACGGTGAATTCCCGGATGCGGGAATTCACCGATTCGGTTTTTGGCGGCGTTCTCCGCCGGGTGCCGAAGCGGCCCGGCAGGAAGTCCCCTCTTCCCCCGGCCGCGAAAGGCCGGGCGTCCGGGACAAAAAGCCGGTCACGCGAGGTTCAGGCCCTTCTTGAGGCTGAGGGTCGTGGCGACGTAAAGCGCCGCGGACTCGACCAGCTCCACGATCAGCCCCTCGTGCAGCATCGTCCTGACAAAGCGCAGACCGTCGCGGGCGGAATCGACCGCATTGAGAAGGTTCTCGAAGTTCTGGACGCGCATGACGTTGTAGCCGGTGCTGGCCAGACTCAGTACAAAGCTGATGCCCACGAAGAACACCACGGACAGCAGGATTTTATCCTTGGAGAACATATGGCCGAGACTCATGGCCGCATAGAAATGCAGGCAGGTGAAGAGCCCGCCCACGATGGTGAGCAGCAGCGACTCCAGCAGCATCAGCCACAGCTCGCTCTCTCTGACGCCGATCTCCGCCATGGCGGCCCGGATCTCTTCCCAGCTCGGAAGCTGCGCAAAAATCTCGGCCAGATTGGTTCCGGTCTGGAACAGCACGGTCAGGATTATCACAAGCCAGATCAGAAGGAAGGTGGCCAGGAACCAGACCACGGATACGATCATCTTGCTCCACACGAGCTCGTGAACACTCACGGGCAGGGTGTGCATCAGATAGCCCTCGTCCTTGAGGTAATTGGTGTAAAAGCGCTTGACCATCATCACAATGGTCATGATGGTGGCGGCGAGGATGCAGATGAAAAAGGCCGCGATCACGAGGCCAAACAGGATGTTCAGCATCGTCCCCATGTCGTTTTCGATCATGCGGATGGAGAAATTCGCCAGCACCGTCAGCACGACCACCGCCGCAAAGACCGGCAGCATCGTGCGCCCGGTGGCGCGGAACTCATGCTTCAAGAGTTTGCCTAACATTTGAACACCTCCCGGAAATACTGATCCACACTCTTGCCCTGCTCCTCGCGGATCTCGTCCACCGTGGTCTGGAGCAGCAGATGGCCGTTCTGAATGAAGATCACTTCGTCCAGCACCTGCTCGACGTCGGCGATCAGGTGGGTGGAAATGATCACGGCGGCGCTGGGGTTGTAGTTGCGGATGATGGTATCGAGGATGTAATCCCGGGTGGCCGGGTCCACGCCGCCGATGGGCTCATCCAGCAGGTAGAGCTTCGCCTGGCGGCTCATCACGAGAATGAGCTGCACCTTCTCGCGGGTGCCCTTGGACATCTGCTTGATGCGCATCGTCTCGTCAATGCCCAGGTGCCTGAGCATCTCCTCCGCGCGGGCGCGGTCAAAGTCCTCGTAAAAATCCTCAAAGAAATCCATGAGCTGCCGCGCGCTCATCCAGTCGGGCAGGTATTCCTTGTCCGAGAGGTAGGAGACGATCGCCTTGCTCTCCCGGCCCGGCGCCATGCCGTCGATCAGGATCTCGCCCTGCGAGGGCGTCAGCAGGCCGTTGGCCAGCTTGATCAGGGTGGTCTTGCCGCTGCCGTTCGGGCCCAGAAGCCCGATCACCCGGCCCGGCTCCACCTTCAGGTTGATCTCCTCCAGCGCCTGAACCTTGCCGAAGCGCTTGCTGAGACCGATACATTCCAGAATCGCCATTTATTCATCCTCCTTGAGCAGCGCTATGATCCCTTCCCGGTCATAGCCCAGTTCTCCCATAGCCTCGAGAAAGCTCTCGATCTGGCCCTTCGCCAGCGTTCTTTTGCAGTCGTCGATCGCCTTCTCGTCCTCCGTGACGAAACGCCCGGCCGTCCTCTGGGAAAAGACCAGGCCCGCCCGCTCCAGCTCCTGCAGCGCCCGCTGCATGGTGTTGGGGTTGACGCCCGCCTCCGTCGCCATCTCCCGGACCGAGGCAAGCCTCGCGCCGGGCGGCAGCGCGCCGGAGACGATGCCCAGCTTGATGCGGTCCACGAGCTGGGAATAGATGGGCAGATCGTTGCGGAATACCCATTCCATGATGCAGCACCTCCGTGTGTATTATTGTATTAAGCAATTAGTACAGTAACACACGCGGAGGGATTTGTCAAGAGGGTTTTTAGAAAATACAAAAATATTTTTTGCCGCAGCGTTCCCCTGCTGCGGCAATCGTTTCGCTTATTTGCTCAGCGCGCTCCCGCGCGCGGCAGAACGCGGCGAGAAGACGGAGCCGAAAGCCCCGGTCCGGCAGGCGCCCTTCAGCAGCCTGCGGGCCGGTCATGGTCTTTTTTCTCGGTCACGGTGATCTGGAAGCGGTTGCGCGTGGCCACCGCGTGCTCCATATCCACCACGTAGTCGATCTCCACCTTGCCGCCGGCCTCGTCCATATGGTGGCGGATGCGGCGGGTGTCGATGCCCATGGTGGCGGAGCCGTAGGGCGTGGCGTACTGGAAGGCGTCGCGCACGCCCTCCCGGAAGATCATCCGGCTCGTGACCATCCCGTCCCGGTCGACGACCACCTGGTCGGGCATGACGATCACGCTGGTGCGCGTGCCCTCCAGGCCCGTCACCTCGGACTCCAGATAGGTCAGGCAGCCGTTTTCCCCGTCGAAGTAGTAGTGGCCTTCGGTGGAGAACTCGAGGCTGTCCTCGTCCTCCTGGTCATAGCTCTGGATGCTGTTGATCGAAATCCATACGTCTTTTAACATGGTTTTCCCCCATTTCCGGCGCGGTTTCGCCGAAAGCACAATGATACAAGCCTTGCGGTCCCTCGCGCCGGCGCCAAACGAAGCGCGATGCCCGCCGATTCCCCGGTCCCGAAAAGTCGGGACGGCCGCGCTCCTTCGGCGGCAGGCGCAAGGCGATCAGATCTCCATGCAGGGCAGCCCCTCGGCCGCGCGGGCCACGGGCCTGCCGAGGAAGGTGGAGGCCGCGCGGGTGAAGGCCGCCGGATCGCCGCTGACGAAAAAGCGCTCTTCGCCGCGCCCGCCGGTCAGGCCGTTCACGATCAGATGCTGGGCGGCTACCGCCGCGCCGCAGTAGGCGGCGCTGACAAGGGCGGTCTTTTCCCCCAGGTACGCCGCGATGGCCTCGCCGATGATGCCGTAGTGGGTACAGCCGAGCAGCACCGCGTCCGCCCCCTTCAGCGGCGCGCAGTAGCGCGCGACGGCCTCGCGCACCGCGGGGTCGCCGGAGCCGTGCCCGCTCTCGATCAGGGGCACGAAGTCCGGGCAGGCGACCGCTCGGATCTCCCGCCCCGGGCAGGCCGCCCTGAGCGCCGCGGCAAAGGCGCCGCTGCGGATGCTGGCCTCCGTGGCAATGACGCCGAGCGGCCCCGTGCCGGGGATCTTCGTCATCCCGGCCACCCCGGCTTTCAGCACGCCGAAGGCGGGCACGGGGTAGGCGTCGAGGATCTCGGCGGCGTTGGAGGAGAGCGTGCCGCAGGCGACGATGACGGCCTTCACACCGTGCGAGGCGATCAGGTCCAGATCCTGCACCGCCATGCGCCGCAGCTGCTCCCGTGTTTTGGCGCCGTAGGGCAGGCGCCCGGTGTCCCCGAAATAGATGATGTTTTCCTCCGGCAGCAGCTCCCGCAGCGCCTTCATCGCCGTCAGGCCGCCGAGCCCGGAGTCAAAAATACCGACTGCTCTGTTGTCCATAGTCGCTCCTTCTATAGATAGACAATTTAATATACAACAAAAACCGGGGCAATACAAGCAAAATAATAGGGAAACGGCAATCTGGAACGGCAATCGGAAACGGCAATCCGGGAAACGGCAATCCGGGCGGCGATCCGCGCCTTCCTTTCCTCCATTTTCCCGCTTTGCCGCCGCGGCGGCGGGCAGGCCGGCCGCCCTACGGGAAACGGAAGCAGAATTTACATTTCTCATACTTGTTTTCCGGAAAAAAGGGTATATAATATCCTTTACCATCTTCAAGGGGAGGCGAACGCATGAACATCGAACTGAGCGACAAGGAATTCCGGCGGCTGCTGGACATGGTGTATATCGGCAACTGGATCCTCAACTCCGCGCGCGGGGAGGATCGCTTCGAGGATTACGACCGGCTGCAGGAGAAGCTCTTCGCCCTCTGCCTGAAAAACGGCATGCCCACGCTTGCCGCGCGCTGGATGGGTCACGTGTTCCCCTCGCAGGCCTACGAGGACGGCGGCATCCACGAGGCCATCGCGGACTATGAGGACGCGGTGTTCTACGACATCCTCGCCGAGGAGCTGGCCCGCCGGGATTTGGGCTTCGCGGAGAGCGAACCGGAGGATTATTCCGAGCTGAACGCCCGGATGGAGGAATATCTGACCGAGTTCGACAAAAACGGGCTGAACACCATCAATATTGAGAATATGTAAGGACGGCACAAACCATGCATGACGAGCTGACCCGCGAGGACATCCGCAAAATGCAGGAGGAGCTCGACTACCGCAGGCTGGAGCTGATGCCCGGCCTGATCGAGGAGGTCAAGCGTACCCGCGCCTTCGGAGATCTGAGCGAAAATTTTGAGTACAAGGCGGCCAAGCAGGCGCAGAACAAAAACCGCAGCCGCATCCGCTACCTCGAGGGCATGATCAAGACCGCGAAGCTGATCGAGGACCGCTCCGGCAGCGACCAGGTCGGCCTCTTCGACAAGGTGGAGATCTATATGCCAGAGGACGACGAGACGGAGATCATCCAGGTCGTGACCACCGTGCGCTGCGACCCGCGCAGGGGACTGATCAGCAAGGAGAGTCCTTTCGGAAAGCAGGTGCTGGGAAAACGGGTGGGCGACCGCTTCACCGTCGCGGTGAATGAGAGCTATTCCTACGAGGCCGAGATCCGCGCCATTACCAAAAGCGAGGACGACGGCTCCGCCCCGCTCCTGCAATACTGAAAAAAACGGCCTTTTCCCCCGGGAAAGGGCTGTTTTTCTGTGGAAAAGCCCTTGACATTTGCCGGCGGAACGGTATAATAATATGGCCTGTCCGTATGGGCGGGTCGATATCCTTGCTCCCACGGGCGCCAGGCGCCCAATTCCGTGTGGGGGCCAGAGACCAAAAGGAGGTGCAACCATGGCAAAAGCAAGCGAAAAGTACGAAGTGATGTACATCATCAACCCCAACCTCTCCGAGGAGGAGACCGCGGCGGTCGTTGAGAAGTTCAAGGCGCTTGTTGAGGCTAACGGTACTCTGGAAGAGTTGGAGGAGATGGGCAAGCGCAAGCTGGCTTACGAGATCAACTACATTTCCGAGGGAACCTACGTGCTGATGAAGTTCACCAGCGGCCCCGACTTCCCCGCCGAGCTTGACCGTATTCTCGGTATTACCGACGGCATCATGCGTCGCCTGATCACCCTGCGCGCAGAGTAAAGGAGACGGAAATGCTCAACCACATCGTTATCATGGGTCGTCTGACCCGCGACCCCGAGCTGCGCACCACGCAGTCCGGCGTCAGTGTGACGTCCTTCACCGTTGCGGTGGACCGCGATTTCGGCGGCCGCGACGGCGGCGAGAAGCAGACCGATTTCATCGACTGCGTCGCCTGGCGTCAGACCGGCGAGTTCGTGTCCAAGTACTTCCACAAGGGCAGTATGATCGTTGTCTCCGGCCGCCTGCAGAGCCGCAAGTGGCAGGACCGCGACGGCAACAACCGCACCAGTTGGGAGATCACCGCGGACAACGTGTACTTTGGGGAGAGCCGCGCCAGCTCCGGCGGCAACAGCGGCAGCTACTCCCGCGATGACGGCGGCTACTCCGACAACAGCTCCCAGAACTCCGGCAATTACGGCGCCTACGACAGCGGGCGCAGCAGCGCTCCCGCTCCCTCTGCCTTTGCCGAGCTGGACGACGGCGACGGAGAGCTCCCGTTTTAATTCGGAACGACCGAGAAATACTGAGAATAGGAGGATACAGCTTTGGCTTTCGATAAGAACAACCCCAAGAACCGCAAACGCAGAAAAGTTTGCCAGTTCTGCGTGGACAAGGCCACTTATATCGATTACAAGGACACCGCGAAGCTTCGCCGCTTCCTGTCCGAGCGCGGCAAGATCCTGCCCCGCCGTACCACCGGTACCTGCGCCATGCATCAGCGCGAGCTGACCGAGGCGATCAAGCGTTCCCGCCAGGTGGCGCTCCTGCCCTACGTGCTCGATTAAGTCTGCAAAACAAGCTCCCGCATCCGAACGGATGCGGGAGCTTTGTTATCCTCGTTTCCCCCTCGCCCAGTCTGTGAGCGCGGGGCGGTTCGGGGGCATGATCGCATCCGGCAGCTCCGCCGCGGACACGAAGCGCAGCTCCTCCACCTCGCCCTGCCGGGGGCAGAGCGTCCCGCTCCAGTCGCGGCAGAGATAAACCACGTCCACATTGGAGACCTCGTCCCCGTTGGGATAGACGTAATGCAGCTCTTTTCCGGAGTACACCCCGAAGAGCTCCAGCGCGTGCGCCTTGATCCCCGTCTCCTCAAGCAGCTCCCGCGCCGCGGCCGCCCCGACTTCCTCATCCAGTTCCACCGAGCCGCCCGGATAGCCCCAGCAGCCGTTGTCGCTGCGCCGCTGCAGCAGGATGCGCCCCTGCCCGTCCTCAACAATGACGCTCGCCCCCACCTGCAGAAGCGGCCGGCATCCCAGCTCCCTGCGCAGGTCCATGATATATCCGGACATGGCTTCCTCCCCTTCCGGTCGTCATGATAAGGCCGGGGGATGCGGCAGAGGCCGCATTCCCCGGATTTGTATTACTCTTGGGAAGCCTTCTTTTCGGCTTCTCTCTTCTTCGCCCCGGCAAAGGCCACAGGGACCGAGATGAGCACGACCAGCGCGGCAGCGCCGGCCAGCACCCAGGGAAGGACCTGCCAGCGCAGGCTGTCCCGCTCGGCCACGGCGAAGATCACGCTGTCCTCCCCGGCGGGGAAGGTGACGTAGCTGCCGCTGCGTCCAAGCTCCTGGCGCACCCATTCGTCTCCGCTGAGGCGGTACACGTCCAGCGTCTTGCCCTTCTCCGCCTGCGGCATCAGGAAGCGCACGGTATAGCCCTCGCCGTCGGGATTGGTATAGCCGTCCATGCTCAGCTCCCAGGCCTCCAGCGCAAGGAGCTCCTCGGGCAGCGCGCCCTCGTAGGGCTTCATCGCTATGCGGATCTCCTCCTGGAAATCGCCCTCCACCAGCAGGATGGACATGGGCGAGCCGTCGCGGGTGGTTTCCACGGCAATGGTGCCGCGGTGCAGCACGTACTCGGCCTCGACCGTGGTGTTGAAGCGGAGGTTTTCGCTCTCGAACGCCTTCCAGCTTCCGGCGTAGCCCTGCTTCTCGGGGACGGCGGGGATCTGGGAGGCCTTGAGCGAACCGCCGTAGGGCAGTCTCACGTTCTTGACCAGCTCGCCGTCGGCCAGGAAGCTGACCGTGATGTACTGGAACTCCTCGGGCACGTTCTCACGGGCGATAAGCTCCTCATAGCTGACGGGCGCGGCCTTCTCCGCGTAGCTGATCCCGTCCACGGCGCCGAGGCTGTCATGCACATAGACGTTGCGCTCGACGGCCTCCTCGACGTTCACGTCCGCCCAGCCGGCGATGGCGCCCGCACATACGTTGGAGGAGCTGAGCTCCACCAGCGTCGCGCAGTCGGTGATGGTGTTGCCGAAGCCCGCGACGCCGCCGACGTACTTGCTGCCGGTAAGGCTGCACATGGCGAACGATTCGCGGATGGCGGTGCTGGAATAGCCGGCCACGCCGCCGACGTAGCTGCCGTCGCTGCTGTCGACGCTGCCGTAGCCCTCGCACTTGATCACAAGGCCGGTCTCGGAGCTGCCGACCACGCCGCCGATGCGGTCCTTACGGCCGGCCACGCTGCCGTAGTTGATGTTGTCGGAGCTGACGCACTTGGTCTCGTACGTCTTGTTGACGATGCCGTTGACGCCGATCGTCTCGACCAGCTTGTCCTCCATGTCGAACTCGTACTCGATGCCCATCGCGCCGATGACGCCGCCGACGTTGCTGTCGCCTTCGATGCGGCCGTGGTTGCGGTTCTCGGAGACGCGGCCCTCGGTGTCCTCCTGGCCGAGCTGCTCGGAGATGTCGTCGAGCACCTGCTTGTTGGCCGAGCCGCCGATGGCGTCGGACATCATGAGCAGGACCTTGGAGAACTGGTTGTTGGCGTTGCCCAGATCCACGGACAGCATGCCGGAGGTGTCGCTCATGACCCCGTAGGCGTCGCCCAGGCGGTCGGAGATGCCGTGATAGTTTTCCGAGGCATTGGAGCCGGTGTTGTAGCTGACGCCGTCCTCGCCGGCGATGCTGCCGCCGCTGCTGCTGCCGGAGACGCCGGAGATCGTCCCGCCGCTTTCGGAAGCGGAGATGCTGCCGTTGTTCGCGTCCTCCAGAAGGGAGCCGCCGTCCGCCTCCGCATCCTCGCGCAGGGAGTTCATCTCCGCGCTCATAGCGGCCAGATCGCCGGACGCCGCGTTCAGGTACTGGTTGAGCGCCACGATCTCATCGGCCAGGCTCGCCTCGGAGATCAGGTTCAGGAAGGGCTCCATCTGGCCGACGATGCCGGCCACGTCCTTGCGGCCGAGCACGGTGCCGAAATTCTCGCAGCCGCTCAGAAAGCCCGCCTGACGGCCCGCGATGCCGCCCAGGTTATAGCCGAAATGCTGGTAGCCGACGTCGCCGCGGTTGACGCAGTCGAGCAGCGCGCCGCTGGAATAGCCCGCGATGCCGCCGCTGTCGGAGACGACGCTCTCGTCCTCGGCGTTCAGGAGCTCAAGGCTGTTGGTGGTCACGGCGGCCAGATCGTCCAGGCTGAGCATCTCTTCGGTCACGGTGGTGTTCACCGGCCCGTGGTTCTCGCAGTTTCGGATCAGGCCCTCGCTGTAACCCACAATGCCGCCGGTGAAGCGCTTGCCGTTGACCTCCGCGTCGGCCCGGCAGCCGAGGATCGAGCCGAAGCTCTGGCCCACGAGGCCGCCCACATAGTTGCGGCCGCTGACCGTGCCCTCAAAGCTGCAGTTTTCGATGCTGCCGCCGCTGCTGCCTGCGAGCGCGCCGATCTTGTCGCTGCCGTTGCTCGGCGCGACCGTCCCCTTGAGCTTCAGATCGCGGATCACGCCCGTGCTCTGCACGTAGCGGAACAGCCCCAGGTTCGAGCCGCCCGACAGGTACATGCCGCTGATGCTGTGTCCGCCGCCTTCAAAGACGCCGCTGAAAATGGGGATCGAGACGCCGGGCGCGGCGCTGAGATCCAGGTCCGCGTCCAGAATCACCGTCAGGCCGACGGAATAGGTGTCCAGCGCGCAGTTCGCCGCGAGGCGGCGGAAGTCCTCCACGCTCGCCACGTGCTCCGTTCTGGCCTCGACAGGAGCGGCCTCTGCCGCCGCCGTTGAGGCTGCCGCCGGCGCCGAAATCGTCCCGCCCGCGGGCGCGGCTTCCTGCTGCGCAGGCTCCGCCTCCTGGCTTGCGGGAGGCGCGGGCGTCTCCCCGTCGGCGGGGGCGATGGTGCCCGCGGAAGCCGTCGTACTCGTTCCTCCGCCCAGCGCGGGCAGGATCGTTCCCGCGGCGGAGGCCGCGGGGCAGCCCAGCGAAGCCAGCAACAGCAGCGTCATCGCAAGGGCAAGCATCCGTTTTCCTCTCATAGTCTGTTCACTCCGTCTTCGGTCGGTTGCGCCCCGCTCTCGTCCAGCCCGGGCGTTTCCATTTCTTCTACGTTGTTGATGTCCACAATGGCGCTCATGGTGCCCCGGAAGACGCCGTGCACCTCGGCGTCGAAATAGCCGTTCATCGTCCCGCGCACACGCCCGTCGATGCGCATCATGCCCTGCCTGCTGGCGACCTTGATGGCGGGCGAGAGCTCGAAGCTGGTACGGGAGATGAGAAGATCGCCCAGCAGCAGGATCTGGGGCAGCACGCACATGACCAGGAAAATCGAGATCAGCGTGCCGGTGCCCAGGTAGACGCCGATGGCCGAGATCGTTTCATTGGAGGTCATCAGGCCGATGGCCATGCCGGCCGAGGCCAGGATCGTGCCGGAGGTGATGATGGTGGGGAAGGCCTGATTCAGGGTCTCCAACATGGCCTCCTTCAGCGGCAGCTCCTTCTTCAGCGCGAGATAGCGGCTGGAAATGACGATGGCGTAGTCGATGTTCGCGCCCATCTGGATGGCGCTGATGATGAGGTAGGTCAGGAAGTAGAGGTTTCGTCCGTTCAGGAACGGGGGCGAGAAATTGCACCAGATACTGCCCTGGATGATCACGATCAGCAGCACCGGCAGCCCGACCGAGCGGAAGGTGAAGATCAGCACCGCGACGACGAAGAACACCGTGAGGATGCTGATGAGCAGATTGTCGTGCTCAAAGGAGCTGCGCAGGTCGTAGCAGCTCGTGGTGTCGCCCACGAGAAAGTGCTCGGAGTAGAAGCGGGCGGCGATACCGCGCAGGATGTTGAGGTACTCGTAGCTCTCCTCGGCTTCCGTCGGCAGATCGACCTCCACCACAATGCGGCTCCAGTTCTCGCTCTGGAGCTGGAGCCTTGCGTCGTCCAGCTCCTCCTTCAGATCGTCCAGCTTCTCCTCCGTCTCGTCCGGCAGGTTGATGGTGACCGAGTCGCGCTGGTTGTTGAGATAGGTGAAGAGGTCGATCAGGGAGATGCGGTAGTTGTCGATGTTGGTGGCGGCCTGGCCGTAATCGTCCTGCTCCATGGCGTAGCCGGTGTAGAGCACCCGGGCCACCTCGTAGTCCAGATCGGTCATCTCCGCGAACTGGCGCGGCGTCAGCGCCGAGGTGATGAGATAGTCGTCGTTGGCCTCAATGCCCGCAAGCCCCGTCACCGAGACGGTCTGCGGGAGCTGGCGGATCTCCGTGATCAGCTCCGCTTCCTTTTCGTAGTCCCCGGCGGGGACGAGGAGGGCGATCTGGTTGTTGGCGCCGAAGGTCTCGATGATCTGCTCGCGCGCGATCTGGGTATCGTTCTGGCGGATGGAGCGCACCGAGTACAAATCGTACACATAGTGGGCGTTGTGGGAGCAGAAATACGCGCCCGCAAGCACCGCGGCAAACAGGATCGGCACTACGAAACGGGTGGCGTAGGCATAGCGGCCGAGGAAGGAGATCTTCGGCACGAAGCTCTTGTGGTGCGTCCTGTCGATGGCCCCGGCGAAAGCCACGAGCAGCCCCGGCATCAGCAGGAAGACCGCGCAGAGGCTCAGCAGGATCGCTTTGATGAGCACGACGCCCATATCGAAGCCCAGCCGGAACTGCATGAAGGTCAGCGCAAGCAGGCCGGACACCGTGGTCAGGCTGCTGGCGGAGATCTCCGGGATGGCCTTGCTCAGCGCGGCGATGGCGGCCTCCCTGGGCGGCTTGTCCACGTGCTCCTCCATATAGCGGTGGCAGAGGATGATGGCGTAGTCGATGGCCAGTGCGAGTTGGAGCACGATGGCGATGGCGTTGGTAACGAAGGAGATCTCGCCCATCAGGTAGTTGGTGCCCATGTTCAGCAGCGCCGCCGCGCCGAAGGTGATGAGCAGCACGGGGATCTCCGCGTAGGTGCGTGAGGTGAAGAGCAGCACGAGCACGATGATGACCACCGCGATCAGATCGACCACCAGCATCTCCCGGTTGATGATGGCCTTGAGGGGGTTGCCAACCTGGCTGTTCACGTACAGGTCGTAGCTCGAAAGCTTCTGCTCCACCTCGGCGAGGGCGCGGATGCTCGCCTCGTCGTCGTTGGTGCCGTCAAAGGTGACCGTGAAGAGGGCGGATGAGGAGGCGTAATGCTCCGGCGTCTCGTCGAACAGGACGGACTTGACGCCCTCGATCCCCTCGATCTGCGGCAGCAGCGCATCGGCCTGGTCGTAGCTGATGTTCTGCACCATGATCTGGGCGACGGCGTAGGTCGTAAACTCCCGCTCCATCAGCTCCAGGCCGCGGCGGGTCTCCGTCTCCTCGCCCAGATAGTCGGTCAGCCGGTCGTTGACCTGCACCCAGTTGCGCGAAAAGGCGCAGAAAACGCACAGCCCGAGAAAAACCGCGAAGAACAGTTTTCTCTTATCCACGATAAACCCGGCAAAGCGGGTCATGAAATTGCTTTTCCTGTTTCTCGACATGGCAGCTCCCGTAACGGCCGGTCGTCCGGCCGGAAAAGGTCAGCGCCCCGTCTCTGTGCGCGCAGGCCGCGCGGGGAGAGCAAGGCGGAATCCAACAGAGTATTATCAGAATATTATACCGTTCCTGCCGGATGATTGCAAGGGGCTTCGCCTCTTTTTCGCTTCAGTCGGACGAAGTGCCGTTTTCTCCCTCTTCGCGGAAGGGGAGCGTCCTGCGTGTCCACCAGTCGTAGCGGCGCAGGAAGTTCCCGACCTCCAGCCCGCCGTCTTCATAGTCCAGCAGCAGCTTCGCGCAGGCCAGCGCGTCGCTGTCCGCCCTGTGGTGCTCCAGCGCGATGCCCCGGTAGCGGCAGAGCGTGTCGAGCTTGTGGTTGGGAAGCTCGGGGTAGCAGCGCCTGCCCATCTGCACCGTGCAGGCATAGGGCAGGAAGCGCGGCATGTCGATGCCGTAAGCGTCCAGACAGCAGGAGAGCACCCGCAGGTCGAAGGGCGCGTTGTGCGCGACCAGCACCCCGCTTTGCAGCAGCGGCCCCAGCTCCGTCCAGAGTGCGGCGAAATTGGGCGCCGTGCGCACCCTGTCGGGCGTGATGCCGGTGAGTCGGATGTTGAACAGGTCAAAATGTACCTCCGGATCGACCAGAGAGGAAAAGGTGGAGACCACTTCCCCGTCCTCCACGACCGCCGCGCCAATGGCGCTCATGCGGTCGTTGGCGGCGTTGGGCGTCTCCACGTCAAAGGCGACAAAACGCATGCCAGGCGTTCCTTTCTCTATGTTTCAGCGCCCGGGCGCCGGGAGTCCCCTGTGCGCCGGGCGCTGTGACCGCCGCACCGTCAGCCGCCGATGCGGTCCATGCTCCGGCCGGCGCGGCTGGGCTCGCGGAAGCCGAGCTCGCCGTGCCAGAGCGGCTTGCGGAGGATCGCTTCCCTGAACTTCTCCTCCATGCCCGCCTGGTCCAGGCCCCTGACGGAGATCTCGTCCCCGGCGTGGAGGCAGGGCTTGAGCATCCCGTCCGCCGTCAGGCGCAGACGGCTGCAAGCGGCGCAGAAATGCGCGCCGATGGGGCTGATGAGCCCGACCCTCCCCTTCCCGTCCGGCAGCCGCCAGAGACGGGCGACGCCGCCGTCCGCTTCGGCCGGCGTCAGCTCCGGCAGCGCCGCAAGCACCGCCGAGCAGGGCAGGAAGGCCTCCTGCCCGAAGCCCTCCACCATCGGCATCAGCTCGATGAAGCGCAGGTCCGCCGGCCATTTCCGGGTCAGCCCGGCAAGCTGCGGGATCTCGTCGTCGTTGAAGCCGCCGATGAGCACCGTGTTGAGCTTCACCTTCTCAAAGCCCGCGTCCAGCGCCGCTTCGATCCCGGCAAGCGCCTTCGCGAACTCGCCGCCGCGGGTGATCGCGCGGTATTTCTCCGCGTCCAGCGTGTCCAGGCTGATGTTGACGCGGCGCACGCCCGCCTCGCGCAGCGGCGCGGCCAGCCCGGGCAGCAGCGTGCCGTTGGTGGTGAGACAGAGCTCCCCGATACCCGGCACGGCCGCCGCCTCCCGGCAGAGGGAGACGATGTCCGGCCGAACGAGCGGCTCGCCGCCGGTGATGCGGAGCTTCGTCACGCCGAGCGCCGCCGCGGCGCGCACCGCCGTCAGCAGCTCCTCCCGGGTCAGCAGCTCCTCCCGGCGGCTCCGGCAGGTTCCCTCGCCCACGCAGTAGCGGCAGCGGAGGTTGCACTCCTCCGTGACGGAGAGGCGCAGATAGGTGATGCTGCGCCCGTAGGGGTCTGTCATATTCCGTGCCTCTCCTTTCGATGTCTATGCCTGGCCGTTGCCGGGGCTGTCCTTTCCGGCAGCCAAAAGAAGCGGCGCAAAGGCAACGCGGGGATCAAAGCCCCTTGATAAGCGCCAGGTCGCCGTAAAGGATCGAATCGTCTCCCAGCGAGGCGATCTTGATGTCCACGGTAGAGCGGATGGCCGGCATGCAGTAGCGGTCCACCTCACGCAGCACCTTCTCCAGGAAGATCTCGCCCACGGCCTCGATCACGCCGCCGCCGTAGAGCACCAGATCCGGGGAGAGGGTGTTGATGATGTTGCCGGTGGCCACGGCCAGATAGTGGCAGGCGCGGTCCACGGCTTCGACGGCGACCGCGTCCCCGGCGGCCAGCGCCTTCTTCAGCTTCTTGGAGCGGAATACGCCGTCCTGGACGGCCTCCGCCATCATCGTCTCACGGCCGCGGGACACCTGCTGGCGGATGTAGGCGCTCATGCCCTGCTTGCTGGAGAAGGCCTCCAGGCAGCCGCGCTGGCCGCAGTTGCAGAGCGGGCCCTCCGGGTCGAGGATCATGTGGCCGTACTCGGCGGCCTTGAACTGGTTGCCGGTGAAGAGGCTGCCGTTGAGGATCAGGCCGCCGCCCAGGCCGGTGCCCACGAAGAAGCCCGCCACGTTCCGGTAGCCCTGCGCCGCGCCGAACTTGTACTCGCCGAGCACGCCGAGGTTCACGTCGTTGCCCACGAAGAAGGGAACGCCGAATTGCTTGCGCATCGCCCCGGCCAGATCGTAGTTGCGCCAGGGCAGGTTCGGCGTGAAGAGCACCACGCCGGTGTTCTGGTCGATGACGCCGGGGGCGCAGGAGGCGATGGCGTTGATCTTCTTCCGGTCGATGCCGGACTCCCGGATCATCTCCTCCACCACGTCGATGATGACCTTCTCCACGTCGGCAGCACCCTCGCCGCCGCTCTTGGAGCGCTTTTTCAGGCGGTAGATGATCTCGTCCTTCTCGTTGAAGATCGCGCCGAGCACCTTGGTGCCGCCTACGTCAAGACAGATGTTGTACTGTTCAGCCATGGGTCCTTCCTCCCTTGATTATTATCGGAAAAGTTTTTTCAACCACGCGCGCCAGCCGGTAACGGGCGGCGCGCCGGTCTGTTTCCTCGTTTTTTCCGCTGCGGCGGCCGCCCCGGGCGAGACCTTCCGGGCGCTGAAGTAGCGGTAGAGCGCCTCCTGCGAGCTCGTGCCCGCGCCGCCCGCGTCCCGGACGTAGCTGCCGTCGCGGAGCATGCGGCGCGACTTCTCGCGGTCGTTTCGCAGGGCGCGGAGCACCTCGTTGAGCTGCTCGCGCGTATCGGGCGTGACGGCCTCGAGGAAGGCCTCCACGCGCCGCTCCAGATTGCGGTTCAAAAGGTCGCCCGAGCCGATGAACAGCCGCTGCTCCTCCCCCTCGCCGAAGCTGTAAATGCGGGAATGCTCCAGCCAGCGGCCCACCACGCTCGTGACCGTGATGTTTTCGGTCATGCCGGGCACGCCGGGGCGCAGCGAGCAGATCCCGCGGATGAAGAGCTCCACCTTCACGCCCGCCTGCGAGCAGGCGATCAGCTTCTCCATCACGTCGACGTTGTTCAGGGCGTTGGCCTTGATGGCGACGCGGCCGTTCTCCCCCTTCGCGATCTCCCGGTCGAGCATCTCCAGCACACGGGACTTGAAGCTCAGCGGCGCGATCCAGAGGCAGCGCGCCTCGGGCGGGATCTCGCCGTTTTCGAGCGCGGCAAAAGCGGCCTCGGCGTCCAGCCCGGCCGCTTCCCGGGCGGTGATGAGCGAGAGGTCGGTGTACTGCTCGCCGGTGACCTCGTTGTAGTTGCCGGTGCCGACCTGCGTGATGCGCGAGAGGTTGCCGCCGTGCTGCCGGGTGATGACGCAGAGCTTGCTGTGCACCTTGTGGTCGGGCAGGCCGTAGATCACGCGGCAGCCCGCGTCCTCCAGCATCTCGGAATAGTCGATGTTGTTCTGCTCGTCGAAGCGGGCGCGCAGCTCCAGCAGGCACAGCACGTCCTTGCCGCGGTCGGCGGCGTAGGCCAGCGCGGCGGCGATCTTGCTGCTGCCGGACATGCGGTAGAGCGTGATCTTGATGCTCAGCACCTCCGGGTCGTCCGCCGCCTCGTAGATCAGATCCACGAAAGGCATCATGCTCTGGAAGGGGAAGCTCATCAGCAGGTCATGCTTTTCGATATAGGAGAAGTATTCGCCCTTTTTCAGCCCGATATCCCGCGCGGGCTTCCGCTCCTCGTAGCGGAAGTTCTCATGCCCGCCGATGCAGGAGCGGAAGGACAGGTCGAAGGGCACGGTCTGCGTGAAGACCCGGCTCTCCGGCACGCGCAGCTTTTTCAGCAGCGCGGCCCGGCCCGGCTCGGCCAGCTTGCCGTAGATCCGCACACGCACCGGCATCTCACGCCTGCGCTTGGTGAGCATGGTGGAGACCTTGTGGCGCATCTCGTCGTCCGCCCGCCCCTCCACGTCCGCGAGGAACACGTCGGCGTTGCGGGTGATCTCCACGACGGCGGACTGCAGGATGTTCTCCTTCTTCAGCAGCAGGGGCAGGAAATGCCGCACGAGCTGGGCTGTCAGCACGATCTTCTGGCAGCCGTCGATCTCAAAGCTCAGGTACGCGGGCACGCGGTGGAGCGGGATGACGCAAAGCCTCATCCCCGTGCCGCGGCCGAGGAAGGCGATGACGTTCGACTCCCCGCTCCACAGGAAGGGCAGGGGCTGGTCCATGTCGATGATCTTGGGGAAGAGCAGGTCGCGGATGTCGCCGAAGAGCTTCTTGCTCATCAGCTCGTCCACCTTGCTGATCTTCTTGAAGTCCAGCACGTCGACCCCGCTTGCGCGCAGCTCCTCCCGGATGCTCTTCCAGATGGCCTCCATCAGCGTCTGCTGCTCCCGCGTGACGCGCAGCACCTCGTTGATCTGCGCCTCGGGCAGCAGCCCGGACAGCGGATCGCGCTTGTCGGGCGTCAGCAGGGCGCGGTGGCTCAGGATGCCGATGCGCACCCGGTAGAACTCCTCCAGGTTCGACTGGTAGATCATCAGGAATTTCAGCCGCTCCAGCAGCGGGACCGCCGGGTCGGCCGCCTCCTGCAGCACGCGCAGGTTGAAGGCCAGCCAGCTCAGCTCGCGGTTGATGTAGATGCTCTCGGGCGCGGTCTGCTTCTCGTTCTCGTTCTTTTTCTCTTTCGTAGCCATAGCTTTCTTTTTCACATCCGCTCTTCGACAGCCTTCTCGAGCGCGTCGACCACGATCCGAAGCGTCTTGATGCGGGCGTATTTTTTATCGTTGGACTCGATGATGAACCACGGCGCGTTCTCCGTGCCGGTCTTCTGCAGCATCTCGTCGACGGCCTGCTCGTACTGCGGCCATTTCTCCCGGTTGCGCCAGTCCTCCTCGGTCAGCTTCCACTGCTTCTCGGGGGTGCTCTGCCGGTCGTTGAAGCGCGCGAGCTGTGTGTCCTGGTCGATGTGGATCCAAAACTTGAGCACCACGGCGCCCCAGTCGGTGAGCTGGCGTTCAAACTCATTGATCTCGTTGTAGGCGCGCTTCCAGTCGTCCTCCGAGCAGAAGCCCTCCAGCCGCTCCACCATCACGCGCCCGTACCAGGTGCGGTCGAAAATGCAGATGTGCCCGCTGCGCGGGAGCCGCTTCCAGAAGCGCCAGAGATACTGCCGCGCCAGCTCGTCCGGCGTGGGCGAGGCGATCGGCATCACGTCGAAGCCCCTCGGGTCGAGCGGCCGCGCGATGCGGCGGATGTTGCCGCCCTTGCCCGCGGCGTCCCAGCCCTCGTAGCAGAGGATCACGGGGATCTTCTTGCGGTAGATCACATTGTGCAGCTCGCCCAGCCGCTTCTGCAGCTTCTTGAGCTCCTCCCGGTACTCCTCGTCGCCGATCGCCGGGGAGAGATCCACCTCCGCCAGCTTCGGCAGCTTCTGCAGCGGGAAGTCCTCCTCAAAGGGCCTGCCCACATAGCGCCCCTTCTCCAGCGCCCTGTCCACCAGCGCGTTGAGGAGCGTGAGCGCCTCGTGGGCGGCACGGCTCTTCTTGCCGCCGTCCAGCATGTGCCAGGGAATGAGCCGGCCGGTTTTGTCCATGAAATCCTCATAGCTCTCCCGGAAGGTCCTGTACTCGGCGTGCTGCCAGAGGTCCTCGCCGGTGACGCGCCACTCAGTCTCAAAATTCTCGCGCAGCGCGCGCAGGCGCCTGCGCTGCTCGTCCCGGTCGATGTCGAGGAAGAGCTTGAGGATCAGATAGCCGCCGTCCCGGAGCTGGCGCTCGAATTCATTGACCGCCCGGACGCGCTTTTTGTACTCGTCCTTCGTGATCTCCCGCCGCAGCAGCTTGCGTACGCAGTCCTCCATCCAGCCGGAGTCGTAGAACATGATCTTGCCGTTTTCCGGCATGGCCGCGGCAAAGGGGTGGAGGAAGGGATAGCGGGACACCTCCTCCGGCACGATCGCCGGGGAGACCACGTTGTAGAAGCGGGGATCCAGCTCGCTGATGAGCTCGTTGATGAGGCTGCCCTTGCCCGCGGCGGCCCAACCCTCCACCAGCACGAGGATGGGCAGGCCCTTTGCCCGGATCGCCTGCTGCTGCCCCATCAGATGGGCGCGCAGCGCCTTGATCTCCGCCTTTCTGGGCGAAGCTTCCTGTTTGTCCTGTTTGTCTTCCTTCATGGGGCACCATCCTTATCTTCTGTATTTTCCGTTTTGCGGGCGCGCTCCGGCCGAAGGAAAAGGCCCGACGCGCCCTGTTCCTTAATATTTTATTATAGCAACGCGGTGAAGTCAACAAAAAGCGTCTGCCCCCGCGGGCGAAGGGCAGAGGAGGAAGCAACAGGCCCCGCGGCGCAAAGCCGCGGGGCCTCGGGTATGTCCGGTTGTCTTTCCCGCGGAGGGGATCAGACGGAATCTTCCTCGGTCAGGACCTCCACGTCCTCGTCGGTGCCGGAGACGGCGTCGGCCTCGGCCTTCTTCTCCATCTTCGCCATGAAGATCGGGGAGAGGATGCCGACGACGCACAGGGCGATCAGCACCCAGCTCACAACGGACTGGAACAGGATGCCGATGCTGCCGCCGGAGATGGTCAGCGCCTTGAGGAGGTTCTTCTCGCCGATGGGGCCGAGGATCAGCGCCAGCACGACGGCGGCGGTGTTCAGATCCAGCTTGCGCATCAGATAGCCCAGCACGCCGAAGATCAGCATGATATACACGTCGACCATGTTGCGGTGGATGGCGTAGGAGCCGATCACACACAGGACGGACACGCAGGGGATCAGGATCGCGTCGGACAGGCGGGAGATCTGCGCGAAGCCGCGGCAGCCCAGCAGGCCGATGCCCAGCATGAAGAACTGCACGAGCACGAAGCCCGCAAAGAAGGTGTAGGTCATGGGGGCGTACTTGCCGAAGAGCTCGGGGCCGGGCGTCAGGCCCTGGATGATCAGGCCGCCCATCAGCACCGCGGTGACGGACTCGCCGGGGATGCCGAGCGTCAGCGTCGGGATCAGCGAGCCGCCGGTGACGGCGTTGTTCGCCGCCTCGGAGCCGGCCACGCCCTCGATGGAGCCCTTGCCGAACAGGCCCTTGCTCTTGGAGAACTGCTTGGCCGTGTTGTAGCCCAGGAAGCAGGCGATGGAGGCGCCGGCGCCGGGCAGGATGCCGACGATGTTGCCGATCAGCCAGGAGCGGACGATCGTCGGGCGGATGACCTTGCGCTCCTCGCGGCTCAGGCTCATCTTGTCGTTGACCTTGGCGGCGCGGGCGCGCTCGGTGATCTTCTTCTCCGCCAGGATGAAGACCTGGGACATGGAGAACAGGCCGATCAGCGCGGCGGTCACGTTGATGCCGTCGCTCAGGTAGTCCACGCCGAAGGTGAAGCGGTCATAGCCGTAGAGCGGGTCCATTCCGATCGTGGAGATCAGCAGGCCCAGCGCGCCGGACATCAGGCCCTTGAGCAGGCTCTTGCCGGCGACGCCCGCAATGATGGTCAGGCCGAAGATCGACAGCCAGAAATACTCGGCGGACATGAACTTCAGCGTCAGCTTGCCCAGCAGCGGGGCAAAGAAGTACAGCGAGATGCAGCTGAGCAGGCCGCCCCAGAAGGAGGCGTAGCAGGCGGTGAAGAGCGCCTTGCCCGCTTTGCCCTGCAGCGTCATCTGATAGCCCTCGATGGCGGTGGCCGCGGAGGCCGGGGTGCCGGGGGTGTGGATCAGGATGGCGGAGATCGAGCCGCCGAAGATCGCGCCGCAGTAGATGGCGCCGAGGACGATCAGGCCGGTCTCGGCCTTCATCGTGAAGGTCAGCGGCAGCATCAGCGCAACGCCCATCGCCGCGGACAGGCCCGGCATACAGCCGATGATGATGCCCATGGACACGCCGGCGGCCATCATCAGCAGGTTGATCGGGGTCAGGGCGTTGAGAAAGCCTGCACCCATCATGCCTAAGGTTTCAAGCATTTTTCAATTCCCTCCTTATCGCAGCAGCTTGAAGATCAGCCCCTTGGGCAGCTTCACGCCCAGGAACCTGGCGAAGGCGAAGTATACCAGCGCCAGAATGACCGCCACGGCGATCGCCGTGTGGAGATACGGCACCTTCAGATACAGCAGCAGGCCGATCAGAAACAGCGCCGTCGCAAGGTAAAAGCCGAGGAAGTTGATCAGCAGCACGTAGGCGACGACCGCCGCCAGCGACACGAAGAACTGCGCGGGCTGAAAGCCCTTGAAGACCTTGTCCACACCGCTCTCGACGCCGTTTTTCTTCGCGGCCAGCAGGATCTGCAGCAGGTAGAGCGTGGTCAGGCCAAACAGCAGGATGATGGTAAACTTGGGATAGCTCTGGATCTCTTCATTGAGATGGACCGCCTTGTAGTAGAAGACGCCGCAGACGATATACATAAAGGCAACGACGCCGATATCGGTCCATTTCATCTTGTCATTATTCAAGGGGCGCTCCCTCCTTCTCGCAAAAATGATGGAAAGGAAAGGGCAGGTCTGCCTGCCCTTTCCCCGTTCAGTTCATCCGATCAGCTCCAGAACTCGTCGGTCAGGCTCTCGGCAAAGGTCTGCTGCTGCGCGATCAGAGCGGCGGTAGCGGCAGCGTCCTTGAAATCGGTGGCCATACCGGCCTGTTCGGCGGCGGCCAGATACTCGGCGTCCTCCATGGCGGCCTTGAAGGCGGCCTCGTAGAAGGCGACGACCTCATCGCTCACGCCCGCAGGGGCGACGACGCAGCGGGAGGAGCCCAGCCAGTCGGCATAGTAGCCCAGCTCGCCCAGCGTGGGAACGTCGGGCAGCTCGGGCAGACGCTCGGTGTTGAACACGCCGAGGATGCGGTACTCAGACTCGGTGCCGGCGATATCCGCGAGCTTGACCACGCAGAAATCGGACTCCTTGCCGCGCAGGCTCAGGAGCTGGTTGGCGGTGCCGTCGGCGGGAACGGCGGTGTACTCAAAGCCGGCGGACTTGGCGAAGGCCTGGGCGCCGATGTGGTTGGAGGCCTTGGCGCCGTTGGTCGCGGCGACCAGCTTGTTCTCCTTGGCGAAGCTGACCAGCGTGGCCAGGTCGGGGAAGCGGTCGTCATCGGCGCGGACGACGACGATGGAGGTCTCGGTCACGTGGTTGCAGATGGCCTTGAAGCTGTCCACGCCGTAGGAGCCCTTGCCGGCGACGATGTTGCTGTTGAAGTTGGGCAGGTTGATAAAGCCGATGGTCATGCCGTCGGGGTCGGCCTTGGCAAGCTGGGACCAGCCCTGGCTGCCGGAAGCGCCTTCCACGTTCTCGATGACGATCGTCTGGCCGACGTACTTCTCGGCGTACTTGGCCAGGAGTCGGGCGGTATTGTCCGTACCGGAGCCGGCCTTGTAGGCGACGACCAGCGTCACGGGGCCGTCGGGCGCGAAGGGGCCTTCCGCCGCGTTGGAGCCGCCGCTCTCGCCGCAGGCGCAGAGGGCGAAGACCAGGCAGAGGACAAGGGCAAGTGCGAATAACTTTTTCATTGTCGATTTTCCTCCTTCAATATTACTGCCGTGCAGTATATACTTGATTATAGTGGAGTACGGCCAAACTGTCAATGTTTACAAAAAATATTTATTTTCTTTTCCCGCCATCGTACATTTTTCCACTTCCTGCCACATATTGTGAGAAAAACGGCTTTGGGAGGGATAGGATGAGGACTTTACGCGAGGGCAGCCGCGGTCCCGCCGTGCAGCTTCTGCAGCTTGCGCTGGGCCGGGCGGGGATCGCCCCGCTCCGCACGGACGGCATCTTCGGCCCGGCCACCCGTGCGGCGACAGCGGCCTTTCAGCAGCACATGGGCCTGCGGCCGGACGGCGTCGCGGGGGCGCTGACCCACCGGGAGCTGACGCCCTGGTACACCGGATACCTGACGCACCGCGTGCAGCGCGGCGACAGCTTCGCCGCCCTCGCACGGCGCTACGGCAGCTCGATCGCGGCGCTCCGGACCGCAAACCCCGCCCTTGCGCCGGAGAGTCTCCCGATCGGCGCGGAGCTCACGGTGCCGCTGCCTTTCGCGGTGGTGCCGACGGCGATCGACTGGTTCTCGGAGCTGGCGGGCTTCTGCGTGCAGGGGCTCGCGGCGCGCTACCCCTTCCTGCGCGCCGGCGTCATCGGGCGGAGCGTTATGGGCAAGCCCCTGTGGAGCCTGCGCATGGGGCAGGGGGAGAACCGCGTGCTCTACAACGCCGAGCACCACGCCAACGAGTGGATCACCGCGCCGCTGCTGCTCGCCTTCGCCGAGGAGCTGGCGCAGAGCGCGGCGGAGGGCGGCGCGCTGATGGGCACGGCCGCGGCCGAGATCCTCGACTACGCCAGCCTTGCGCTGGTCCCGGCGGTCAATCCCGACGGGATGGACCTCGTGACCGGGGAGCTTGCGGAGGGGCGCAGCTTTGAGCAGGCCCGGCGCATCGCGGCGCGCTATCCCCGCTTCTCCTTTCCCGGCGGCTGGAAGGCGAATATCCGCGGCGTGGACCTGAACCTCCAGTACCCGGCGGGCTGGGAGCAGGCCCGGGAAAACAAGGCCGCGCTCGGGATCGTCTCCCCCGCCCCGGCGGAATTCGTAGGCGCCGCGCCGCTGGAGGAGCCGGAGAGCCGGGCGCTCTCCCGCTTCACGTGCGCCTTCGACCCGTCGCTGACGCTCTCGCTGCACACGCAGGGGGAGGTCATCTACTGGAAGTTCCTCGACTATGAGGTTCCGGGCGCAGAGCAGATCGCGGCGCTCTTTGCCGACCTGTCCGGCTATGCGGCCGAGGAGACGCCTTACGCCTCGGGCTTTGCCGGTTACAAGGACTGGTTCATCCAGGACTATCTGCGTCCCGGCTTTACGCTGGAGCTGGGACGGGGCGTGAATCCCCTGCCCGTCTCCGACTTCGACGCGATCTACGCGCGCACCCGCGGCATCCTGATCCTCGGCGCGCTCGTGACCTGAACGCAGAAGGCCGGAGCGGGGCGCCCTCCTTCTGCACGAGGTCCGTACGGACTTCTTTTCGTTCCGCTCACTCTTGCGCCTGACCGCCTCCTTCACCCGGGAGAAAAACCGCACCGCTGCCGGCGGCAGCGGTGCGGTCAGGCTGTCGACAAAGCGTCGACAGCCTGAGCCCCAAAATGGGAACTTTCCAAAAAGCTCCCATTTTGGCAAAGATCAAACGCGAGAGGGAATCCCCCTCTCGCGCTCTCCCCATGCGTCTCCAGGCAAGGCGCATCAAGTTTGCATTCTGTTTGACCGCGCCGCTGCCGGCGGCAGCGGCGCGGTCAACTCGTTTGTTCCGGTTAATGACCGGTTTTGTTCAGTTCAGAAAGTCCCGCAGCTTCTTGGAGCGGCTGGGGTGGCGCAGCTTGCGCAGGGCCTTGGCCTCGATCTGGCGGATGCGCTCACGGGTGACGTTGAACTCCTTGCCCACCTCTTCGAGGGTGCGGGTGCGGCCGTCCACGATGCCGAAGCGCAGCTCCAGCACCTTCTTCTCGCGCGGCGCGAGCGTGTCCAGGACCTCCTCGAGCTGCTCGCGCAGCAGGGAGAAGGACGCCGCCTCGGAGGGCTCGGAGGCGTCCTCGTCGGGGATGAAGTCGCCCAGATGGGAGTCCTCCTCCTCACCGATGGGGGTCTCGAGCGAGACGGGCTCCTGCGCGATCTTCAGGATGTCGCGCACCTTGTCCACGGGCATATCCATCTCGGCGGCGATCTCCTCGGCGGAGGGATCGTGCCCCAGCTCCTGCAGGAGCTGGCGGGAGACGCGGATGGTCTTGTTGATGGTCTCGACCATGTGCACGGGGATGCGGATCGTGCGGGCCTGGTCGGCAATGGCACGGGTGATGGCCTGGCGGATCCACCAGGTGGCGTAGGTGGAGAACTTGTAGCCCTTGGTGTAGTCGAATTTCTCCACGGCCTTGATCAGGCCGAGGTTGCCCTCCTGGATCAGATCGAGGAACAGCATCCCGCGCCCCACATAGCGCTTGGCGATGGACACGACGAGGCGGAGGTTCGCCTCGGTCATGCGGTGCTTGGCGTCCTCGTCCCCCTCGGACATACGCACGGCCAGCGCGATCTCCTCCTCCGGGGTCAGCAGGGGCACCTTGCCGATCTCCTTGAGGTACATGCGCACCGGGTCGTCGGTGGCGAAGGAGTCCATCAGCGCGTCGGTATCGGTGATCTCCTCCTCGGGGACTTCCTCGACGTCGGCCAGATCCTCCACCTCGGGCAGCACGTCGTCGATGGGCGGCAGCGCGTCCTCGCTGCCGACGTCGATGTCCACGCCGTTCTGCTCGAGCGTCTCGTAGAACTTGCTGACCGTCTCCCCGTCCAGGTTCAGATCCTCCAGCACCGCGAGCTCCTTGGCGGAGAGGCGCCCGATCTTCTTGCCCTTTTCGAGCAGCTCCTGCAGCGTCTCCTCCGGGCTCTTGTGCGTCTCCTCGGCCTCCTTCTTCTTGGCGGGCTTGCGCTTGGGTTTGGGCAGCTCCAGCTCGGTCTGGGAGGAGATGTCCGTCACGGAGGCCTCCTCCAGCAGCTTGTCGGCCATGCTCTCCAGTTCTTCTTCGGTGAAGTTCAGTTCGTCGTTCATTGTCTTATCCCCTGTACCCTTTCGTTTCTTTGAGTTTCTGCTGCAGGGCGAGCAGGTCGGTCCCCTGCTGCCGCGCGTCTTTCCGTTCTTCTATCTTTTTGATGTAATCGCGCAGGGCCTGCTCGCCCCGCGAGAGGATCTCGGGCTTCTGCTGGATGCGGACCAGCAGGCTCAGCTCGTCCGCGCTCAGATCCTGCCCCAGCAGGTTGGCGTCCACGCTCTCGCCGCGCTCGACCCGCCCGCGGATGATCCGGTAGATCTTCCCCAGCGCCGGGGCGCTGAAATCCTCCGGGTCCGGCAGAGGCACGTTTTTCGCGAGCGACGCGTCTATCGACAGCAGCCGGATCACGCCCTCCTCCGCCGCGGCGGAAGCCGCGTCCTCGTAGCGGAGCGCCCGCCCGTCCGGCTGGATCAGCCGCTCGGGCCGCGTCTGTTCCCGCTCGGTCGTTTTCTGCGCGGAGCGGATCATGCGCCTTCGCCGCCGCTCCACCTCGCCGCTGACCGCGTCCCGCGCGACCCCGGCAAGGTCCGCCACGCGCATCGCGTAGACCTGCCGCTCCATTCCGTTGGGGAGCCTTGCCACCAGGTCGGTGGCCTCCTTCAGAAACGCCACCTTCTGCTCGTCCACAGCGAGGTCGTACTTGTCCGTCACGCTCTTGAGGCGGTAGTCCACCTGGTTTTCCGAGGCGTCCAGCAGGTTGCGGAAGGCGTCCGCGCCCCGGAGCCTGATAAACTCGTCCGGGTCCTTCGCGCCGCTCATGCGCAGCACCTTGACCTTGACGTCGAGCTTTTCCAGAATGCCGATGGCGCGCTGCGCGGCCTTCTGCCCCGCGCCGTCGTTGTCGTAGGCGATGATGACCTGGTCGGTGTAGCGCGAGAGGAGCCGCGCCTGCTCCGGCGTCAGCGAGGTGCCGAGCGAGGCCACCGCCGAGTCGAATCCCGCCTGATGCAGGGATACCACGTCTATGTTTCCCTCAGAGAGGATAATATATCCGCATTTTGATTTTTTCGCCAGATTCAGGGCGAAAAGGTTCCGGCTTTTGTTGAATACCAGCGTTTCGGGGCTGTTCATGTATTTCGGCTCCCCGTCGCCGAGGATGCGCCCGGAAAAGCCGATGACGTTGCCGCGCACGTCGATCACCGGGAACATCAGCCGGTTGCGGAAGGTGTCGTAAAAGCCGGTGTTCTCCCGCTTGCGCAGCAGCCCCGCGTCGGCCATCTCGAAGTCCGTATAGCCTTTGGCGCGCATGGCCTTCCGGAGGCTGTCCCAGGAATCCGGCGCGAAGCCGAGGCCGAAGTTCTTCGCCGTCACCGGGCCGATGCGGCGTTTCGCCATATAGTCCCGGGCAGCCTGTCCGCCGGGAGAGGAGAGCTGCTCGTAGAAGAAGCGCGCCGCGTCCCTGTTGAGCGCCAGCATCCGCGCGCGTTTGCGGCTCTCGGCGTCGTTCTCCTCCTCGGGGACCGGCATCCCCGCACGCCGGGCGAGAAACTCCACCGCCTCGGGGAACGAGAGGTTCTCGATCTCCATGATGAAGTTGATGACCCCGCCCCCCTTGCCGCAGCCGAAGCAGTGGTAGATCTGCTTGTCCGGCGAGACGGAGAAGGAGGGCGTCTTTTCGCTGTGGAAGGGGCAGAGACCGAACATATTGCTGCCGCTCTTCTTCCCCAGGCGCACATAGCCCGACACCACGTCCACGATGTCGCTGCGCTCGACAAGCTCCGTTATGAAGTTTTCGGGATACCGCAAGGGATCACCTCCCGTCGTCAGAGAAAGCCCGGCCCGCTCCGTTTCCCCGGTTTCCGTAAGCGCCGGGAAAACCGTGCGCTGCTCGCTTCCTCTCCGCCGCAAAGTCGCTCCGCCGGATTTTGCAGCGGTTTCTGCACGGCGCCGCTTCGCGGCGATTGGAATTCGCCCCGAAGGGGGCGCCATGATTCCTCTTTGCCTGTGCCTTTTTCCTACTTCACGCTCCACGCGAAGGGGATGAACAGCTCGCCGTATTTCTCCATGGCATAGCCGTCGGTCATGCCGGATATGTAGTCGCAGGCGGCGCGGCCGCGCCCGTCCCGCTCAACGATGGGCCGGAAGTCCTCCGGCAGCTTCTCGGGATGGGAAACGTAGTAGTCGTACAGGCGGCCGAGGATGCCCTCGACCTTGTTCTCCTCGCTCTTGGCGACGGAGTTGGTGTAGACGTCGGAATACATGAAGCGGTGGAAGAAGTCGAAGGTCTCCTGCATCCGGGGGGACATCTTCAGCACGCCGTCCGCGCTGTTGTCCACCAGATCCTGCATGAAGGCGTCGATGCGCTCGCTGTTGCGTTCCCCGCAGTTGAGCCGGATGATCTCCGGCACCTGCGCGTCCGTGAGGAGCCCCGCGCGGATCGAATCGTCCAGATCGTGGTTGATGTAGGCGATCCGGTCGCACAGGCGCACCGCCGTGGCCTCGCGCGTGTCGTCCGGCGCGCCGTGGGTGTGGTTCAGGATGCCCATGCGCGTCTCGAAGCAGAGGTTCAGGCCCTGCCCGTCCCGCTCCAGAATGTCCGCGACCCGCAGGCTCTGCTCGTAGTGCTTGAAGCCGCCCTCGTAGATCTTGTTGAGCGCGCGCTCCCCGGCGTGGCCGAAGGGCGTGTGCCCCAGATCGTGCCCCAGCGCGATGGCCTCGGCCAGATCCTCGTTGAGGCGCAGGGCACGGGCGACCGTCCTCGCAAGGCGCGTCACCTCCAGCGTGTGGGTCAGGCGGGTGCGGTAGTGGTCGCCCTCCGGCTGGAGAAAGACCTGCGTCTTGTGCTTTAAGCGGCGGAAGGATTTGGAGTGGGTGATGCGGTCCACATCCCGCTGGAAGCAGGTGCGGAGCCGGCACTCCTCCTCCGGGACCGCGCGGCCGCGGGTGTTTTCGGCCAGCACCCCGTAAGGCCCGATCATCAGATGCTCCAGCCGCTCCCGTTCCTCTCTCGGACAGGCCATGGCGCTCTCCCCTTTCCCGCCGGAATTTCGTACATTCTCTATATACGACGCAAAAATTTATTTCCCTTTATTTTTTTGAGATATTTTTATAAAAAAACCAAGCTCCCCTGCGCAGGGGAGCTCAGACCGCAAAAAACTCGATGCGCCCTGTCCGGAGGCGCAGGGGATGGCGCCGGGGTCGGGCATCCCCCCGGCGTTTGTTTTTTCCGAAACGGGAACTGTCCGCTTCCCGACCCGCCGCGATTCCCGGGACCCGGCCTTCCGCAAGCCCTCCGGCTTCGCCGGGCACGGCCGCCTCATCCCCGGCGGGGCACGGCGCGGAAGCTCTCGCCGGCGGCTTTCGGCGTGACGGCGCCGCCGGAGACGTCGAAGATCCGGGCGGCGAAAGCCTCGCTCCGCTCCTCGGGGATCAGCGCCCGGAGCGTCACCCCGGCGCCGTATTGCACGTCCTCCACCGCGCCGTCGAACGCGGCGACCTCCTGCTTGAAGCGCTCGGCGGCGGCATAGGAGCAGGGGACGTCCATCGCGACCCAGCGGCGCACCACCGAGATCCCCGCCGCGTCCAGGGCGTCCTTCGCGCAGCGGGTATAGGCGCGAAAGAGCCCGCCCGCGCCGAGCAGCACGCCGCCGAAATAGCGTGTGACCACGCACACGGCGTTCGTGACCCCTTCCCGCCGCAGCACCTCGAGCATGGGGATGCCGGCGGTGCCCTGCGGCTCGCCGTCGTCGGAGTAGCGCTCGGGGCCGCCGCGCAGCAGGTAGCACCAGCAGTTGTGCCGCGCGTCGTAGTGTTCCTTTTTCACGGCGGCGACAAAAGCGCGAGCCTCTTCCTCGCTCTCAACAGGCCGTACCTGTCCCAGAAAGCGCGAGCGCTTTTCCACGTATTCACTTTCGCCCGGCCCTGTGGGAACATAGTACTCGGTCATGGGAGCTCCTTCCGCGGAAAGCGTTTTGCGTTTTGAGAAATAACGCTGTGGTTTTACACCGTGCGTTTTGAGCGCGGCGCGTCCCTCCGTCTCCTCAAATCTCAAAACGCAAAACTACTCTTCCCAGTCCTCCCGCGGCTCCTCATAGCCGGGGATATAGGCCTTCACGCGGCCGAACAGCTCCGGCTGCACGACAGCCTCCACCTCGACGCCGTTGTCCCGGTACTCGGTACGCAGCACCGCGGCCTCGCGGTTGAGCGCGTCCAGCAGACCGCCCGCGCTGTAAGGCAGCAGCAGCGTCACGCGGCGCTTGCCGCGGTCCAGCATCTGCGAGAGCCGTCGCACCAGCGCGTCCGCCCCCTCGCCGCTTTTGGCGGAGATGCAGACCACGTCCTCCCCGTGCGGGAGGATGCCGAAATACGCGTCGCACTTGTTGAATACGCGCAGGCAGGGCGTCTGCTCTGCCCCGAGCTGCCGGATCAGCGCCTCCACAACGCGCGCCTGCTCCTCCCACTCGGGGTTGGAGATGTCGATGACGTGCAGCAGCACGTCCGCGTAGCTCAACTCCTCCAGCGTGGCCTTGAAGGCCTCGATCAGGTGGGTGGGGAGCTTGCGGATAAAGCCGACCGTGTCGGAGAGGAGCACCTCGGTGCTCTCGTCGACCCGCAGGCGGCGGGTGGTGGTGTCAAGCGTGTCGAAAAGACGGTCGTTGGCCGGGATATCCGAGCCGGTGAGGCAGTTTAAGAGCGTGGACTTGCCCGCGTTGGTGTAGCCGACGAGGGCCACGACGGGCATGGCGTTCTTCTCCCGGCGGCGGCGCTGGGTGCCGCGCACCTTGCGCACGGCGGCCAGCTCCTCCTCCAGCTTCTGGATCTTGCGGCGGATATGCCGCCGGTCGGTCTCGAGCTGGGTCTCGCCGGGGCCGCGCGTGCCGATGGGCGAGGAGCCGCCCGACGCGGTCTGCCGCACGAGGTGCGTCCACATGCCGGTCAGGCGCGGCAGCAGGTATTTGTACTGCGCGAGCTCCACCTGGAGCTGGCCCTCGCGGGTGCGCGCCCGCTGGGCGAAAATGTCCAGAATGAGGCCGGAGCGGTCCAGCACCTTGACGCCGAGCTCCTCGGACAGCACCCGCATCTGCGAGGGCGAAAGCTCGTTGTCAAACACGGCGAGGTCGCATTCGTTCGCCTCGATGAGCTCCTTCATCTCCCGCACCTTGCCGTCGCCGAGAAAGCTGCGCGGCTCGGGCGTGGGGCGGTTCTGGATCAGCATGGCGACCGTCTCGCCTCCGGCCGTCTCTACCAGGGCGGCGAGCTCTTCCATGGACACCTCGGAGGAGCGCTCATGCTCGTCCATGCTCGCGGCGGCCAGCCCTGCCAGCACCGCGCGTTCTTTTTTGTTCTCCATATATCCTTTCCTTACCGGCTCCCCTTGCCGGGGCCTTATGCCGCAGCAAGCGGTGCCGGGGCACGTGATCGGGATAACGCGCATCGCGCAGAGGATTCCCGGAACCCTCGCCGTCAGACTTGCCGTTTGGCGGAGGAAGCAATCGAATCCTCGATTGCTTCCTCCGTGCGATGATCATGATGCGGGGATAAGACGGGCGCTCTGCGCCGGCCGCAGGCCCTCCGCCTTCCGGACAGGGGAGGCCGACGCGCCTCATACAGACGCCCGATCGAAAGCGGGCAAAGAGGGTCTGGTTTTACTTGGGTATCCGTATCAGATCTCTTTCCAGCGCTCCTCGGCGCGCTCGGCCTCCTCGCGGGCGCGCTGCTCCTCCTGGAGGCGCAGGCGGCGGCGCTGCTCGGCGAGCTTCCGCTCCCGCAGATGCTTGCGGCGCAGGCGGCGGTAGCGGGTGACGAGGGCGATGTAGCAGACGGCGAGCAGCAGCACGACCACGAGGATCGTGATGACCCAGCCGTTGGAGAAGAACTGGCGCAGCCGCTCGCGCATGAACTCGCCCCTCGCGAGCTCCACCTGCGCGCGGTTGACGAGGCGCACGGTGCCGTAATCGTCGCCGTTGATGAGCACCTTCGCCTCGCCCAGGACGGTGCCGGCCTCCAGCGGGGCGCTCAGCCTGTCCTCATAGACGCTGGTTCGGATCTCCATGTTCTCGGTGTCGAAGTCGGCGGGCAGCAGGGCGGTCAGCGCCTGCTGGGGATAGAGCGTCACCTCGCCGCCGTCGGCAGCCAGGCGGATCTGCACCTGCTCCAGCGGCTCCGAAACGCCGATCAGCTCGCGGTAGGAGAAGTTGTTGAAGACCCAGTCGTAGAGGGTGATCGTGTCGGAGAAGTTGCGGAACTCCTCGATCCCCGCGTTGTAGTAGCCGTTGCAGCCCATCACGATCACGAGCGCCCGGACGTTCCCGCGCGAGGCGGTGGAGATCAGGCAGTAGCCCGCGGCGCGGGTGTAGCCGGTCTTGATGCCTGAGGCGCCGTCGTAGAGGTAGCTGCTGTACGCGTTATAGTCGGAATACTGGCTGATGAGGGCGTTGGAGTTGTGCAGGACCTTGCCGTTGTTGACGTAGCGGCTCTCGGGCTGGTACTCGATGGTGTTCGCCATCTCCATGAAAAGCGGATGCTTCATGGCTTCCACGGTCATCAGGTACAGGTCGTAGGCGGTGCTGTAATGGTCCTCGGCGGGCAGGCCGTTGGTGTTGACGAAGTGGGTGTTGACACAGCCGAGCTGCGCGGCCCGCTGGTTCATCCGGTCCACAAAGGCGCTGACGCTGCCGGAGAGGTAGCTGCCGATGACGTTGCAGGCCTCGTTGGCCGAGCCCACCATCGCGCAGTACAGCAGCTCCCGCAGGCTGAGCTGCACGCCGGGGATGATGCCGGCGGAGCTGCTGTCCTCCCCCAGCCCTTCGCGGCAGTCGTTCTGGGCGGTGACGGTATCGTTCAGGGACACCTCGCCCCGGTCGACGGCCTCCAGCGCCAGCAGCACGGTCATGACCTTGGTGAGGCTGGCGGGGGCGCGCTGCTGCTCGGCGTTCAGGGCGTAGAGGAAGCGGCCGGAGTCCATGTCCACCACCAGGGCGGCCTGCCCGTCAAGCTCCGGCGCGCCGAGGGCGTGCGCCGCGGGGGCGGAAAGGCCGAAAAACAGCGCGGCGCACAGGATGAAAGAGAAAATTCTGAATTTTTTCATTTTGCTCTCCCGGTTTATTGCGGAATGTGGTATGATAATGATTATCTGATGGTGAAACGCCAGGAAGCGTTTCGCCGGATCTTCCCTGCGAGGATCCTGTCGCCGTCAGATAAGCATTATTATACGGGCTGCGGAAAAGAATTGCAACTTAAATTCTGCGGATTCCCGCACGGCGGGAAGCGCCCGGCGCCCGGCGGCGTTTTGCCGTCATACGGGCATTATAAGGATTCCCGCATGGTGAAAACAGTCGAATCTTCGCTCGTTTTCACGGCCGAACGGCAAGTTTGGCGGAAAATGACCGTTTCAGTAGGGAGAATGCCGATGAAAATTCTGGTGGTCGACGACGAAAAGCTCCTGGTCAAGGGCATCAAATTCAATCTGGAGAACGAGGGATACAGCGTGGACGCGTGCTACAACGGCGAGGACGCCGTCACGATGGCGCGCGGCGGCGGCTACGATCTCATCATCCTCGACCTGATGATGCCCGGCAAGGACGGGCTGCAGGCCGCGCAGGAGATCCGCGGTTTTTCCGCCGTCCCCATCATCATGCTCACCGCCCGCAGCGAGCGCTCGGACAAACTGATGGGCTTCGAGTCCGGCGCGGACGACTACGTGACCAAGCCCTTCGACATCCTCGAGCTCAAGGCGCGGGTGCGCGCCCTGCTGCGCAGGGCGTCCCTCTCCGCCCCCGCCGCCGGAGGCGGGAGCGCGGGCGTGCTGCAGCGCGGGCACATCGCCGTCGACGAGGAGCGCCGCGCCGCCTATCGGGCGGGCGAGAGCGTGGAGCTGACCATGAAGGAGTTCGACCTGATCCTGTTTCTGATGAAGAACCCCGGCAAGGTATACAGCCGGGAAGTCCTGCTTGATCTGGTCTGGGGCTACGAATACCAGGGGGACACGCGTACCGTGGATGTGCACATCCGCAGGCTGCGCGAGAAGCTGGAGCTCGACCCCGCCAACCCCGAATACATCATCACCAAATGGGGCGTGGGGTACTACTTCAATGAAAAATAACAACTCATAATCGTCATAATCGTCGCCGAAGGCGACACCGCAATTCTTCATTATTCTTGATTCACGATTCGTTTTTCCCCGGAGGTTGGCTGATGCACAGCATACGATTTCGCTTTTTTGCCTTTATCGCGGCGCTGCTGCTGGTGCTGCTGGTGCTGCTCAACAGCTATCCGCTGATCTCCTCCCGCGACGCGGTGTATGAGGAGAAGCGCAGCTCCATGTCCGCGGCGGCCTCTGTTGTGGCCTCTTCGCTCGCCGGTCTGGACCGGCTGAGCCAGGAGAGCGTGGCCGAGGTGCTCACCTTTCTGGACATCAGCGGTTACAGCCGCATCCTCGTGGCCGACCGCAGCGGCGTCGTGGTCTACGACGACGGCGGCAGCGCGGGCAGCCTCACCCAGATCGCGGACGTGCTCACCGCCCTTCGGGAGAGCAAGACCATCTTCCGCTCCCGGCTGGGCGAGGACGCCTTTCTGAGCAGCTACGCCGTGCCCATGAGCGCCCAGGGCGCGATCACCGGCGCGGTCTATCTCTGCGAGCACGACAGCGAGCGCGCGCAGATCATCTTCGGCATCCAGGACCGCATCCGCGTGCTGTCCATCGTCATCGGCGCGGCGGCCTTCCTGCTGGCGGGCTTCTTCGTCTTTGCCCTGATGCAGCGGCTGCAGGGCCTGATCTCCTCGATGCGGGTCGTTGCCGGGGGCGACTACGCCCACCGCCACCCGATCCGCGGGCAGGACGAGATCAGCGAGCTGGGCCAGGAATTCAACCTGCTGACCGAGCGGCTGGAGACCACGGAAAAGCAGCGCCGCCGCTTCGTTTCGGACGCCTCCCATGAGCTCAAGACCCCGCTGGCCTCGATCCGCCTGCTCTCGGACAGCATCGTGCAGAGCGAGGGCATGGACGCGCAGACCGTGCGGGAGTTCGCGGCGGACATCGGCCACGAGGCCCAGCGCCTGCAGCGCACGACCGAGGATCTGTTGGACCTGAGCCGCATGGACGACGGCATCGGCTTTGTGCCCGAGCCCTCGGATGTGAGCCGCGCCGCGCAGGACGCGCTGGTGCTGCTGCGGCCGCTGGCGCACGAGCGCTCGGTGCAGCTTGTCTCCCGGCTGGACGACGGCTGCGTGGTCATGGGCAACCCCGACGCGCTCTTCAAGATTATCTTCAACCTGACCGAGAACGCCATCAAGTACAACGTGCCCGACGGCAGCGTGGAGCTGAGCGTCCGCAGCGCCGGGGACACGGTGGAGATCGAGGTGGCCGACACGGGCATCGGCATCCCCGAGGAGGACCGCCGCCACATCTTCGACCGCTTCTACCGGGTGGACAAGGCGCGCTCCCGCGCCACCGGCGGCAACGGCCTCGGTCTGAGCATCGTACACGACGCGGTGCAGGCCCACGGGGGCAGCATCGCGGTCGGACAGAACAAACCGCAGGGCTCGCGCTTTATCGTCACGCTCCCGCGGGCATCGGAAGAGGAGACAGGACTATGAACCACATCGCAGGAATTCAGCAGAAGCTCATCGAGAAGGGGCTGGACGCGCTCCTGATCACAGACGAGAAAAACCAGCGCTACGCCGCGGGCTTTCCCTTTACCGACGGCGCGGTGCTCGTCACCCGGGAGCGGGCCTATCTGATCACCGACTCCCGCTATATCGAGGCGGCGGAGAAGGCCGTCGATCCCTGCGTCACCGTGCAGTTGTTTGACGGGCGGCGCCCGCTCATGGCGCGCCTGGCCGACGCGCTGCGGGAAAACGGGGTGCAGCGCCTCGGCGCCGAGGAGCAGAAGCTCAGCCACGGCGCCTATCTCGCCTGGCAGAAGCGGCTGGGGCGCGAGCTCCTGCCCGCGCAGGAGATCCTCACGGGCCTGCGCGCCTCGAAGGACGAGGAGGAGATCGCCTGCATGATCCGCGCCCAGCGCATCAGCGAAAAGGCGCTGGAGGAGACGCTGCCGGTCATCCGGCCCGGCATGACCGAGAAGGAGGTCGCGGCGGAGCTCGTCTACCGGATGCTGCGCCACGGCAGCGAGGGCAATTCCTTCGACCCCATCGTCGTCACCGGCAGGAACACCTCCCTGCCCCACGGCGTCCCCGGCGACACGGTCATCCGGCCGGGCGACTTCATCACGATGGACTTCGGCTCCCTCTCCGGCGGCTACTGCTCCGACATGACGCGCACCGTGGCCGTCGGCAGCGCCACCGAGGAGATGAAGAACATCTACGACATCGTCCTCAAGGCCCAGCTCGCGGGCATTGCGGCCGCCCGCTCCGGCATCCCCGGGAAGGTCATCGACGGCGCGGCGCGCAAGGTCATCGAGGACGCGGGCTACGGCGAATACTTCGGCCACGGCTTCGGCCACAGCCTCGGCCTCGACATCCACGAGCCGCCCACGGCCGGCCCCCGCGGCGAGGCGCTGATGGAGGAAAACGACCTCTGTTCCGCCGAGCCCGGCATCTACCTGCCCGGTAAATTCGGTGTGCGCATCGAGGACGTGATGATCCTGCGCGCCGACGGCGCCGAGGTCATCACCAAGGCCCCGAAGGCGGAACTGATCATCCTGTAACAAGCATAGAATAGGAACAAACGCGCCGTACCCGGCGCAGGAAAGAACGAAGCCCTGGTTTCAGGGTTGAAAAAATCGGGTAACACCCGGAGGGTGCCTATGAAGACCAAGTATTCCGTCAAGCTCAAGACCGTGGTCGAGGAGCACGCGCTCAAGCCGCTGCACCTTTCCAAGCATTATGAGACCGCCGTGGTCACCACGGCGGACGTGAACCGTCCCGCCATGCAGCTTACCGGCTTTTACAACTACTTCGACCCCAAGCGCATCCAGATGATCGGCCGCGTGGAGTCCACCTACCTGGACACCCTGAGCCGCGCCCAGCGGCTTGCCGCCTACGAGCGCTTCATGGCCTACGACATCTGCGCGCTGGTGATCTGCCACGGGGTGAAGCCCTCCCGGGAATGCCTGGAGATGGCGGAGAAATACGACCGCAACCTCTTCATCACCGCGGAGGACACCTCGGAGTTCCAGGCAAACCTCATCAGCTCTCTCCGGAACCATCTGGCTCCCCGCCTGACCACCCACGGCGTGCTGGTGGAGATCTACGGCGAGGGCGTGCTCCTGTGCGGGGACAGCGGCATCGGCAAGAGCGAGACTGCACTGGAGCTCATCAAGCGCGGCCACCGGCTCGTCGCGGACGACGCGGTGGAGATCAAGCTGGTCAACCGCAACACGCTGCTCGGCACCGCCCCCTCCATCATCCGCTATTACATGGAGCTGCGGGGCATCGGCGTCATCAACGTCCGGCACATCTACGGCGTCGGCGCCGTCAAGCCCGAGAGCGGGATCGACCTCGTGGTGCGTATGGAGAGCTGGGTCGAGGGCAAGGCCTACGACCGGCTCGGCCTCACCAGCGAGTATGAGGACATCCTGGGCGTCAAGCTCCCGCTCGTGACGATCCCGGTCACCCCGGGGCGGAACCTCGCCGTGATCCTGGAGCTTGCCGCGATGAACAACCGCCAGAAGAAAATGGGCTTCAACGCCGCCGAGATGCTGGCCTCCGAACACGATCTGGCCATTGACTCCGGTCTTTTCTGAAAGGACGATCGCTATGGAAAATCTGGAAAAAGCCATTGCACAGGTGAAAGCCGAGCTGCCCGGCCTGACGCTGCTGGAAAACGAGCCGCTCTCCGCCCACTGCAGCTTCCGCATCGGCGGCCCCGCCCGCGCCATCGCCGTCCCGCAGGACGTGTCGAGCCTCTCGAAGATCTGCTGCATCCTCAAGGACCACAAGCTCGCCCCCTTCCTGCTCGGCAACGGCAGCAACATCCTCTTCCCCGACGAAGGGCTCGCGGATCTCTTCCTCATCAGCACCGAAAAGCTGCAGCGGCTCTTCCTGCTGCCCGACGGCGCGATCTACGCCGAGGCGGGCGTGTCGCTCGCGCGGCTCGCGCTCTTCGCACAGCAGAACGGCCTCCGGGGGCTGGAATTCGCCTCCGGCATCCCCGGCACCGTGGGCGGCGGCCTGCGCATGAACGCGGGCGCCTACGGCGGCGAGCTCAAGGACGTCGTGGAGAGCGTGGTCACGCTCTACCTGCCCGAGCAGGCCGTGTATGAGCTGAATAACGAGCAGTGCGCCTTCGGCTACCGCATGAGCCGTTTCCAGAAGGTCGGCGGCTTCGTGCTTCTGAGCGCGGTGTTCCGCCTCGAGCCCGGGGACGCCGGCGAGATCGCCGCGAAAATGCGCGAGCTCAATGAGAAGCGCCGCGAGAAGCAGCCGCTGGACCTGCCCTCCGCCGGCAGCGCCTTCAAGCGCCCCGAGGGGTATTTCGCCGCCGCGCTCATCGACCAGGCCGGACTCAAGGGCTATCGTGTCGGCGGCGCGCAGGTGAGCGAGAAGCACGCGGGCTTCGTGGTCAACGCCGGCAACGCCAGCTCCCACGACGTGTACGACCTGATGATGCACGTGCGAAACACCGTATACCGCAACGCCGGCGTCGAGCTGGAGCCGGAGATCATCATCCTGCCGCCCGACTACAAGCTGGAGGACCACGGCCCCGCCGTGGCGAGGAATCATGTGACGGTGAACGTACCGACGGAAGAATAACGGATTATTATGGAATTTCTTATCATCACCGGCCTCTCCGGCGCGGGGAAAAGCCGCGCCGCGGACGTGCTGGAGGATCTCGAATACTACTGCGTGGACAACATGCCCGTCAAGCTCATCCCCCGCTTCGCCGAGCTCTGCCTGGACACCCAGGGCCGCTACGAAAAGGTCGCCCTTGTGACCGACGTGCGCGAGCGCGAGAGCTTCGGCGAGCTGCTGAGCACGATCGACGAGCTCAAGGCCATGGACTGCACAGTGCGGATCCTGTATATGGACGCGGACCTGCGCACGCTCGTGCGGCGCTACAAGGAGTCCCGCCGCCCCCACCCGCTGGCCGGGCCGGGCGCCCCCATCGAGAAGGCCATCGCCCGGGAGGAGGAGCTGCTCGCCCCCATCAAGGAGCGGGCGGACTTCGTCGTCAACAGCGCAAACCTCACTCTCGGCATGCTGCAGAACCGCCTCTACCAGCTCTTCGCCGGCGAGGGAAAAAAGCGGGAGCTCAACATCACCGTCATGTCCTTCGGCTTCAAGCACGGCATCCCGCTGGAGGCCGACCTGGTCTTTGACGCGCGCTTCCTGCCGAACCCCTACTACGTGGACGAGCTGCGCCCCCTCTGCGGGCTGGACCGCCCGGTGGCGGAATTCGTCTTCTCCTGTCAGCAGACCCGGACCTTCATGGAGAAGATCCAGGACCTCATCGACTTCCTGCTGCCGCTGTATATCGAGGAGGGCAAGCTGGGGCTGACCATCGCGATCGGCTGCACCGGCGGCCACCACCGCAGCGTGGCCATCGCCGCCGCGCTCAACGACTATTTCTGCGCCAAGGGCCTGTCCTCGACCAATATCAACCGGGACGTGGAGAAATAGCACGGTCTCCCCTGCCCGGGGATGCCGACAAGGAAGATTGATATGTCATTTTCATCTGACGCCAAGGCGGAGCTCTGCCAGCTCCGCATCGACAAAAAAAGCGTCGCCGCAGCGGAATGCTACGGCGTGCTTTTATACGCAAGCTGCTTCTCCGCCCGGGAGGCGCGCATCATCACGGCGAGCGACGCCTTCGCCCAGCGCCTGCCCCGGCTCTTCCGCCGCGCCTTCAGCCTGGACTTCGACGCCGTACCCGAGGCCGGCAAGGGCGGGAAAAAGACCTTTCTGATCAGCGACCGGGATAAGCTCGCCCGCGTTTTCTCCGCTTTCGGGGCCGACCCCGCCTCGACCCTGACCCACCACGTCAACTTCGGCGCGCTGGAGGACGAGGGCTGCCTGGAGGCCTTCGTGCGCGGCGCCTTCCTCGCCGGCGGCAGCGTGACCGATCCGGACAAGCGCTTCCATCTGGAGCTCGCCACCGCCCACCAGAGCGTGAGCCGCGAGATGTACACGGTGCTGCTGGACCTGGGCTTCTCCCCCAAGGAATCCTCCCGGCAGGGAAACGCCCTGCTCTACTTCAAAAAGGCCGACGCCATCGCCGACTTCTTCACAACGCTCGGCGCGCCCGTGACCGCCATGGGGATCATGACCGCCAAGGTCGAGCGCGAGATGCGCAACACCGTCATCCGCCAGATCAACTGCGACTCCGCCAACACCGACAAGACCGTCGCCGCCGCGCAGGAGCAGATCGAGGCCATCCGGCGCTACGCGCGCGAATTCGGGCTGGAGAGCCTGCCCGAGCCGCTGCACGGCACGGCGCTGCTGCGCATCACGAACCCGGAGGCGAGCCTTGCGGATCTGGCGCGGCTCAGCCTGCCGCCGGTATCGAAAAGCTGCCTCAGCCACCGGCTCCGGAAAATCATGGAACTGGCGAAGACGGAGTAATCGCCTCCCCCGTGTAAAGGGAGACGGCGGCTCCGCCGCCGGAGGGCTCGTCAAATCTCGCACAGCGCTGCGGAACAAGGGCGCCGAAACCGAACGGCCCCCCTCAGCCGCGCGAAAGCGCGACAGCTCCCCTTTTTGGGGGAGCCAACAAGGAACGGGAGGATCAAAATGTCCTTTGTCCACTTACATGTGCATACCGAGTATTCCCTGCTCGACGGGGCCTGCCGCATCGACGAGGTCGCCGAGCGGGCGAAAGCCCTGGGGCAGACCGCCCTCGCCGTCACCGACCACGGGGTCATGTACGGCGCGGTCGCCTTTTACAAGGCCTGCAAGGCCGCCGGAATCAAGCCCGTTATCGGCTGCGAGGTCTATGTGGCGCCGCGAAGCCGCCTGCAGAAGGAGCACGGGCTCGACAACAACTACTCCCATCTGATCCTGCTCTGCCGGAACGAGACGGGCTACCGCAATTTGTGCTTTCTCGTCTCCGCGGGCTTCACCGAGGGCTTCTACATCCGCCCCCGCATCGACTGGGAGCTGCTGCACCAATACAGCGAGGGGCTGATCTGCCTGTCCGGCTGCCTCGCCGGCGAGATCCCCCAGGCGCTGGTCCGCGGCGACTATGAGGCCGCGAAGGCGCGCGCGCTCGCGCTGCAAAAGCTCTTCGGCGCGGAAAACTTCTACCTTGAGATCCAGGACCACGGCATCCCGGAGGAGAAGCAGGCCGCGCAGGGGCTGATCCGGCTCTCGAAGGAGACGGGCATCCCCCTCGCGCTCACCAACGACGCCCACTATACCGAGCAGAAGGACGCCTACTACCAGGACGTGCTGATGTGCATCCAGACGGGCAAGACCGTCGATGAGCCGAACCGGATGCGCTTTGAGACGCAGGAGTTTTACCTCAAGGACGAGCAGCAGATGCGCGCGCTCTTCCCCGACTGCCCCGAGGCCGCCGACAACACCGCGAAGATCGCGGAGCGCTGCTGCTTTGACTTCGCGTTCGGCCACTACCACCTGCCGCGCTTCAAGCTCCCCGCGGGTGAGACGGACAGCTTCGCCGCTCTCGAAGCGCTCTGCGAAAAGGGCTTTGCCGAGCGCTTTGCCGGCCGGCCGGAGGTGCACGCGCAGCTCGAGTACGAGCTGGACATGATCCGGAAGATGGGCTTTGTGGACTACTTCCTGATCGTGCAGGACTTCATCAACTACGCCAAGCGAAACGGCATCCCCGTCGGCCCCGGCCGCGGCAGCGCCGCGGGCAGCGTCGTTTCCTACTGCCTGCACATCACCGACGTCGACCCCATCAAATACAGCCTCTTCTTCGAGCGCTTCCTGAACCCCGAGCGCGTCAGCATGCCCGATATCGACGTGGACTTCTGCGTCAACCGCCGGGGCGAGGTGATCGAGTACGTCAACCGCCTCTACGGGCGCGACCACGTCGCCCAGATCGTCACCTTCGGCACCATGGCCGCCCGCGGCGCGATCCGCGACGTCGGCCGCGCGCTCGGCGTGAGCTACGGCGAGTGCGACACGGTGGCCAAGCAGGTGCCCATGGCGCTCAACATGACCATTGAAGAGGCGCTGCGCCTCTCCAAGCCCCTCAGGGAGCTTTACGACGGGGACGAAAAGCTCAGGCGGCTCATCGACGTCGCCCGCGCGCTCGAGGGGATGCCGCGCCACGCCTCCACCCACGCCGCCGGCGTCGTCATCACCGAGAAGCCGGTGTACGAATACGTGCCGCTGGCGAAGAACGACGAGAGCGTCGTCTGCCAGTACCCGATGACCACGCTCGAGGAGCTGGGGCTTCTGAAGATGGACTTCCTCGGCCTCAGGAACCTCACGGTGCTCGAGGACGCGGCGAAGCTCGTGCGCAAAAAGGAGCCGGGCTTCCGGGTCGAGACGATCCCGGAGGACGACCCCGCCACCTTCGAGATGCTGGCGCAGGGAAGGACCGAGGGGGTGTTCCAGCTCGAAAGCACGGGCATCACCGCCGTGTGCACCCAACTGCGCCCGAAGAACATCGAGGACATCACCGCCGTCATCGCCCTCTACCGGCCCGGCCCGATGGACTCCATTCCCCGTTTCATCGAGTGCTCGGCCCATCCCGAGCATATCCGCTACAAGCATGAGCTGCTGCGCCCGATCCTTGAGGTCACCTACGGCTGCATCGTCTACCAGGAGCAGGTCATTGAGATCTTCCGGCGGCTCGCGGGCTTCTCGCTCGGGCAGGCGGACATGATCCGCCGCGCCATGTCGAAGAAAAAGCACAAGGTCATCGACGCCGAGCGCGTGGCCTTCGTGCACGGCGATCCCGCGCGCGGCATCGCCGGCGCGCTTTCCCACGGCGTGCCGGAGGACGTCGCCAACAGCATCTACGACGAGATCCTCGACTTTGCGAGCTACGCCTTCAACAAGGCGCACGCCGTGTCCTACGCCTTCGTCACCTACCGCACCGCCTATATGAAGCGCCACTACCCGCGCGAGTACATGGCGGCGCTGCTGACCTCGATCCTCGACAACTCCACCAAGGTCTCTGAATACATCGCCGAATGCCGGGAAATGGGCATCAAGCTCCTGCCCCCGGACGTGAACCTCTCCGACGCGAACTTCACCGTGGACGGCGAGAACCTCCGCTTCGGCCTGGTCGCCATCAAGGGCATCGGCTGGGGTGCGATCGAGCAGCTGGTGGCGGAGCGCGAAACGGGCGGCCGCTTCCTTGCCTTCGAGGATTTTTGCCGGCGCATGTCCGGCAAGGACTTGAACCGCCGCGCGGTGGAAAACCTCATCAAGGCCGGCGCGTTCGACTCCATGGGCCATTCGCGCAAGGCGCTCATGAACATCGCCGGGCCTGTGATCGACAGCATCGCCCAGCAGAACCGCGACAACATCTCCGGCCAGCTCGACCTCTTCGGCGGCTTTGAGGCGCAGAAGCCCGCGAGCATCCCCATCCCCGACGTGGAGGAGTACAGCCGGCGGGACATCATGGCCATGGAGAAGGAGACCACCGGGCTGTACCTGACCGGCCACCCCATGGACGAATACCGGGAGGCCGTGCGGAAGATCGGCGCCGTACCCATCGGCGCGGTCATGAGCGATTTCGCCGCCGAGGACGGCCCCACGCGCTTCCGGGACAACCAGCTCATCACCGTGGCGGGCAGCGTGGAGAGCTTCCGCACCCGCACGACGAAGAACAACGCCCTCATGTCTTACATCCAGCTCGAGGACGACACCGGCAGCATGGAGCTGATCGCCTTCCAGCGGGCGCTGGATTCCGGCGCGGGCTACATTCAGAACAACGCCGCCCTCATCGTCAGAGGCCGCATCTCCGTGCGCGACGAGAAGGAGCCGCAGCTCATGGTGGACAGCATCCGCCCCATCTCCGACCTGATCGTCGACGCGATGCACGCGCCGCTGCCGCAGGAGAAGAAGCTCTGGGTCCGGCTGCCCTCGCGCTACGACCCGGTCATGAAGCGCATCGAGCTCATTCTGACCATGTTCCCCGGCAGCGGCCAGCTCATCCTCTGGTGCGAGCGGGAGCAGAAGCGCATCGGCACGAGGTGCCTGCTGCACGAGGGCTTGATCCTCGAGCTCGAGGAGCTGCTCGGGAAGGAAAACGTCGTGCTGAAATAAAGCTTATTTTCGGAAAATGCGCGGAAAAACACGGGAAAGCAGCTGCTTTCCCGTGTTTTTCCGTGTTCCTGTTATTCTGATCGGAGCAGAGGCTCCCGGGCTCTCCGCTGACCGGAGCGCCCCCCGCCTCTTCGCCCCTCGCGCCGGCGGTACGGCCTGTCAGTGCTTGCCCCTGTACATCGCGTACTTCATCTGGCGTGGGTCGAAGTCGAGCACGAAGGCGCAGAAGGGAGAACCGTCGTACTTCTCCAGCAGGCGGAAGATGAGCTTCGTGACGCCCCAGGCAATCACGGCGGAGAGGGCGCCGATGATCGCGGCCGCCAGCACGTCCGAGGGGTAGTGGGCCATCAGATAGTTGCGCGAGAAGGCCATCACCAGCACCCAGACCACCGTGGGCAGCACCCACTTCCTGCCCCGGCTCAGGCAGAGGGAGACCATACCCGCCGCGGCGGCGGTCACATGCCCCGAGGGGAAGGAGAAGCCGTCCTCCGCCGGGGAGCCGACCGCGGTCCAGTAGCCGCGGAAGAGCTCGGAGGCCTCGAAGGGGCGGGGCCTCGCGATCGCGTCCTTGAGGATGACGTTGGTGATCAGCGCGCCGCAGCAGACGGCGCCGAACATGCACACGCCCGCCCGGCGGGTTTTGGGAAAGAGCATCAGCGCGATCGAGACGGCGAAGAAGAGCAGTCCCTTTTCCCCCAGCAGGGTGATCAGCTTGCACAGCGGAGTCAGTACTCCCCCGGCAGAGCCCGCAAGCCGGTGCATCAGGCCGAGGAGCGCCTCGTCGTAGCCGGCGAAGATCGTGTTGAGCGAGAGCGCGGCGGCAGTCAGTTCCATAGCGGTATCCCTCCGATTTTTAATGATTCGCAACGATTCCGTCCTAAAATCCTTAACGGTGTTCAGAGGGGCGTCCCTCTGATTTTTCGCCTTAGAAGGCGAAAAACAATTGGAAATCTGTTTTTGGCGGGAATCCTTTGTGTGTTGCAAGAAAAAGTGGCAAAATCAAGGCGCGGATTGTGCGGTGCTGCCCTAAAAGAATTCTCCGAAGTACTTGTTCTTGTCGGCGTCGCTGACGTTGAAGCAGGTGCAGAGGCGGTTGATCGTGTAGCAGCACCAGTTCTTGTCGGTGATCCAGTCGCGAAGCTTGTTCACCTCGTAGTGCCAGCCCTCCATCGTCAGCTCCCAGCGCTCGCGGTCGCGCGGCATTTCGGGCTCGAGCAGGGCCTCGTACTCGTCGATCCTCTGCAGCACATAGTCGTTGGCAAACACCGTCCGGCACAGCTCCGCATAGCGGGTAAAGACCTGCTCGCGGAACGCCCGGTTGCTGGAGAAGTTGGCGTAGAGCGTGGGCATCTGGTTTCCGGAGTTGTTCTTGCCGTAGACGAGGGTCGTAAAGCTCGCCCAGTCGAAGTAGAAGGCCCAGTCCATGTCGTAGTACACGAGCTCCCACTTGTTGCCGCGCTCCGGCGAACGGTAGACCTTGAGGTTGCCCTGCGTGTCGGTGTTGGCGCTGTAACTCTCAAAGAGCAGCCAGTCCACCAGGCTGTCCATGCGGAAGACCTTGTCCACCTCGTCGTAGCTCGCGGCCTCGTTCATGTTGTGGTGGGCGCTGTAACTGACGAGGTCCATGATGTCCGTGCCCAGCGCGAAGGGAGCCTGCATATAGTCCACCGTGTCCACGTCCACCCCGGCGTGGGAGGCGTAATACTGGCGGCTGATGTCCTCCTTGAGGCAGTAGACGCCCCAGTAGCGGCCATTGATATAGAGGATGCAGTACTTGCTCTCCTGCGTGAAGAGCGAGTCGGACGCCTCCTTGCACAGGTCCTGGAACAGCTCGTTGCGGAACATGGAGAAGGTGTAGTCCTGCCCGGCGCGGATGGAGAGCGATTCGTACTCGGTGATGCCGTTGCCGAAAACATCGACGCCCTCCAGCATCCCGCCGTAGCGGCCCGTGAACTTCACGCCCATGCTCTTCTTCGGCAGCTCGCGGCTCGTCCAGCCCTTCATGCTCAGGCTGCAGTCGCGGTTGAAGACGGTCCCGCCGTCCTCGAACATCGTGAGGTTGGCGCCGAGCTTGCGCACCTTGTTGCCCTTGTTGTAGATCGTGGTGAAGTAGTCCGGGTCGTCGGTCACGAGGCTCAGCACCGGCAGCACGTGCTCCTCGTTGACGATGAAGCTGAAGCTGGCCGGGCGGCTCGTGATGCAGTTGTCCTCGCGCGAGACGGCGCGCAGCACCGTGGTCTGCGTGACGGAGATCGGCTCGGAATAGAGGGGGGAGCTGAGCGTGGGCAGGCTCCCGTCGGTGGTGTAGTGGATCTCGCCGGGGGAAGAGAGGGCGACCGTGAGCCCCTCGCTGCCGTCATAGACGCCCTCGGCGGTCAGGCTGACCGGGCGCTCCGAGATCCGGCGGCAGCCGCCGGTGTTCGGGCCGAAGGGCGTGGCCTCGGCAAAGTAGAAGAAGCCGGGGAGGCCCGTCATGCGCCCCATGCTGCCCTCGATCGGGATGTCGTGCAGGGCGATATAGTCGGCGAGCGCCCCCTCACCGTCAAAGAGATAGAGCTGCTCGGAGGCGGCGTCGAGGGAGAAGCCCGTATTCCGCTCGGAGGCGTCCGCCTCCCCGTCGCAGCGCAGGAGAAGCTCCTGGCCCGGCGAGAGCTCGCGCTCGGGGAAATGCCAGCGTTCCGGATCGCCGAATTTGTCGGTGAGCGTATAGCCCGCGAGGGAGATGGTCTCCGCGGAGTTGTTGCGCAGGACGACGAAATCGAACATCTCGCCGTTTTCGACGGGCGTGGCCTTGTTGGAGACCATCACCTCGTCGATGAGCAGCGGGCTCGTCTCGTGCCGCAGCGCGCAGAAGCTCTCATAGCCCTCGGGCGTGTTCGCGTAGCCGGGGGTCGGCCAGGAGCAGGCGGAAAAGCCGTCCTCGCCGCGTACCCAGGACAGGTCCGTCCCCTCGCCGCAGCGCGCGTGGTCCTGCTCCGTCCCGTCGGGGTCGAAGAGGTAGAGCGTCTCCCCCTCGGAAAGGGAGAGGTCGATCGTGCTGCCCAGCGGCACCAGCAGCAGGCTGCCGGCGGGAAGGCTGAGGCCGGCAAAGCTGCGGCGCGCGCCCAGCTCCCGATCGGACAGCGTCCAGCCCGAAAGCTCGACCGGCCCGTCGGAGATGTTCTCGATCTCCACCCAGTCGGGAAAAGCGCCGTCCACCAGGAGCGTGGCCTTGTTTTTGGCCATGACCTCCGAGATGCGCAGCAGCCCGTTGAAGCGGACGCTGGGCGTCGGCTCCGGTGTCGGCTCCGGCGTTGGCTCGGGCGCGGGGACGGCCGCCGGTTCGGAGTCCGCTTCGCCGGGATCTCCGTCCGGGGAGAAAAGGGGCGCAGAAAAGGCCGGCTGTTCTTCCCCCGTTTCCTGTGCGGCCGGAGAGGCGGCCGTGTCGGAAAGCGTGCGGGGAGAGCACCCGAAAAACAGCAGCATGAGCGAAAAAAGGCTCGCCGCCAGGATCAGAAAGCTTTTCTTTACACGTCCCATAGCGACATTCTAACACAGCCCCCCAAGGTTTACAACCGGAAATCGACGAAATTCCCGCTTTCCCGCCGCCCCGTCCGCGCGTCAGACGCCGGGCGCCGGGCGCCGCCCTGCGCCCGGCCGGGAGATTTTTCCGTTTTTCATTCCTTCATTCCGGCGCGGAAAAGAATCAGTTGACTAAGCGGCGGAAAGCCTGTAAAATAGTTAGGTTAGAAAGAGCTATCACTGGAGGCGAATATGTCCTTTCGGATCCATGACGCCGCGCGGCTCAGCCACGCCTATATCCTCTCGTCCGCCGACCCGGCCAAAAGCCGCGCCTTGGCAGGCGAGATTGCGGCCGCGGCGGTCTGCCGCAGCCCGTCGGACGTGCCCTGCGGCGTGTGCCGCGCCTGCCGCAAGGCGGCCGCGGGCATCCATCCGGACATTGTCACCGTCACAAGGCTCACGGACACGAAGGGCCGCCTCAAGCGCGAGATCCAGGTCGATCAGGTGCGCGCCCTCGCCGCAGACGCGGTGGTGCTGCCCAACGAGAGCGAGCGCAAGGTCTATATCATCGAGGACGCCGACACGATGAACGCGTCGGCCCAGAACGCGGCCCTGAAGCTGCTGGAGGAACCGCCGGAGGGGGTCATATTCCTGCTCTGCGCGTCCAATCCCCAGCTCCTGCTGCCTACGGTGCGCTCCCGCTGCGCGGAGCTGATCTGCAACAGCGAGGAGGCTCCGGCCGACGAGGAGAGCGCAAAGCTGGCCGAGAGCTTCGTCAGGACCGTCGCCCGGGGGGACGAGGCGGAGCTTCTGCGCTGGTGCCAGAAGAACGAGGGCCTCGACAACCGCGCCGCCGCGGCCTTTACCGACGGCGTCGCGGCGCTGACGGAGGAAATGCTCTGCCTGCGAAAGAGCGACGCGGGGCTCGGCCGCCCGGCGCTCCTGCGCCTCCACGCCCTCGCGGAGCGCTGCAGCGCCATGCTGCGGGTAAACGTGGGCGTCAAACACATTTTTAGCCTGCTGGCGGTGGACGCCGTCGGCGGCAGCGGAAACGAGGAATCATACATTGGTTGACGTAGTCAGTATCAAATTCAAAAACAGGGGCAAGAGCTATTACTTCTCGCCCAACCATCTGGACATCCGCACCGGGGACAAGGTGATCGTGGAGACCTCCAAGGGCCTCGAGATCGCCGACTGCATCCGCGGCAACCACCCGGTCGAGGACAAGGCCGTGGTGCAGCCGCTGCGCCCGGTGGCCCGGATCGCCACGCCGGACGACCTGCGCGTGGCCGAGCTGAACAAGAAACGGGAGAAGGAAGCCTTTGAGATCTGCCAGAAGAAGATCGCCGAGCACGGGCTCGAGATGAAGCTGGTGGACGTGGAGTGCAACTTCGAGGGGAACAAGACCATGTTCTTCTTCACCGCCGACGGCCGGGTGGATTTCCGCGAGCTGGTGAAGGATCTGGCCGGCATCTTCCGCAACCGCATCGAGCTGCGGCAGATCGGCGTGCGGGACGAGGCCAAGATGATCGGCGGCATCGGCATCTGCGGCAGGCCCTACTGCTGCCACCAGTTCCTGGACGATTTCCAGCCGGTGTCCACCAAGATGGCGAAGGTGCAGTCCCTCTCCCTCAACCCCACCAAGATCTCCGGCAGCTGCGGACGCCTGATGTGCTGCCTGCGCTACGAGCAGGAGGCCTATGAGGACCTGATCAAAAAGGTGCCGAAGCAGGGCGCCTTCGTGGAGACCAAGGACGGCTACGGCACCGCCGTGTCCGTCAACCTCCTGCGCCAGACCGTGAAGGTGCGGCTGGACGACGACAGGGACGACGCGCTGCACCTCTTTACCGCCAACGAGCTCTGCGCCGTGCCCGGCGGCCGCCCCAAGGACGGGGAGGCGCCGCCCCACGTGCTCAACTACGTGCCCCCGGTACCCGAGGAAGAGGAGCCGAAGGAGGACGAGTGGGCGGTTCCCGTGCTGGTGGTGCCCGAGCCCTCCGTCGCCGCGCCGAAGGAGGAGGGCGGCGAGAAGAAGCCCGGCTGCCGGCGCCGCCGCGGAAGCGGAAAGGGCAAGGGCGAAAACACCGCCGCGGAAAAGCCCGCCGAGCCCAGGGCGGCGGAGAAGGCCGCCGAGTCCAAAAAGAGCCGCCGGGGCGGCGGCAGGCGGGAGAAAAAGCCCGCTGAGGCCAAGGCAGCCGAAGCCAGGCCCCAGCAGGAGCCGAAGGAGAAAAAGCCCCGCGGCAAAACGCCCGGAAAGGCCAGCGTCAAGCCCGTGAAGGTGGAGGCCCGTCCGGTCGAGCCCGCCCCGGCGAAGGCCGAGGGCGAAGGCGCGCACAAGCGGCGCCGCCGTTACCACAAGCCCCGCGGCAAATCCGGCGGGGAGTACAAGCAGAGCTGAACCGGAGCCGGCAGGAACGGAGCCGGCAACAGGGAAGACCCCCCGGCGGCGGATCGTGATCCGCCGCCGGGGGGTCGCTTTTCGGCAGGCTCGACGCGCCGTGCCGGTATCGCACGGAGCGCGCGGGAGGGGATCGGGTATTCCCTCCCGCGTTTGTTTTCCGCAACAACAGGCTCGCTTTTCCGGCTCCTGTTTTTACCGCGCAGGCCGTCGGCCTGCCCCTCTCTCATAAGACAGTTTAAAGAAAACTGATTTGGGTATCTGTCTGACAGGGTTGGGAACAACGGAAAAACGGTCTGCATTGTTGAAATGCGGGCCGTTTTTTCATTGCTTCTGCATTATTCTCGCGAGGAATGCTGCAAAAAGCGTCGAGTAAAGTCAAGTTTTTGCAATCAACTGCAAAAACTTGACACAATGTTTTTCTTTTGTTATACTATGAGCACAAAGGAGTGGTCACAATGTCTTCTTCTCGCGTTTATAAAAACAGAGATCTCTATTTGAATAAACTGATCGCCTTTCAGGACATGGAGCCCGTCAAGGTTGTTACTGGCATACGGCGCTGCGGAAAGTCCAGTCTGCTGAAGCTGATGATCCAACACCTGCTTGATACCGGCGTCCCCAAAGAACAGATCGTAGAGATGAATTTCGAATCTCACGATTACAAGGACATGACTTCGGATGGCCTGTATAATCATGTTAAGGCCATAGCCATCCCCGGAAAGCGTATGTATTTGTTTTTTGATGAGCTTCAGCGCGTTCCCAGATGGGAGGAAGCGGTCAATTCGTTCCGCGTGGATCTGGACTGCGATATCTACATCACCGGCTCCAACGCCTATCTGCTTTCTTCGGAGTACGCCACCTATCTTTCGGGCCGCTGTGTTGAGATCAAGATGCTGCCGCTCTCGTTTCGGGAGTTTTTGGACTTCCACGGCTTTGAGCTGCGGGAGACGGCGAGCGCTCTGGGCGGGACGAGAATAATCGCGTTCGACACAAGCGGTGAACGCTACGAACTCCGGGAGGTCTTTGACGCTTATCTGCGCTTTGGCGGCATGCCGGGAATTGCCGACGTGGGTCTGGACCAGGAGCGGGCGCTGACGCTGTTGGACGGGATCTACTCCACGGTCGTGGTGCGCGATATCCTGGAGAGGGAGAAGCGCCGCGGTCAGCGGCAGATCACCGACCCGGTGCTGCTGAGAAAGATCATTTTGTTCCTCGCCGAC
>ONOL01000038.1 GCA_900319465.1 uncultured Eubacteriales bacterium
ATGTCCGCCGTGAGGGAGCTGGTGCGCGCGTTTTCCTCCCGCAGCCGTTCCGTCAGCACGGCGATGCGGTTTTCCAGCTCCGAGGCGGCGTTCTCCACGGGAGCTGCCGCATCCTCGCGGAGAGAAAACGGCGCAGGCTCGCCGCCCCCATTCAAATAGTCCTCCATGGATTCGGCCAGGTCCCGCAGGCGCTTTCTCTGCAGCAGGAGCTTCCCGGCCAGCACGATCGCAACGAGCAGGAGGACGGCTGAAATCATGTATCCGACCATTGATACCCCACTCCCCGGATCGTCTTGATATGCTCCGCGCCGATCTTCTCGCGCAGGCGGCTCATGTGAACGGACAAGGTATTGTCGTGCATTTTTACGATCTTGTATTCCGTCAGCGTCAAGGGCAGCGGTGCGCCGTCCTGGACGATCTGCATTTTGCTCTCGTCAACGGTAAAGCTGTCGCGCTGAACGGCCTGGGGCTTTGCGCTGCGCAGCAGGACGCGGACGCGGGAAAGCAGCTCCTGCATCCGAAAGGGCTTGGTCACATAGTCGTTCCCGCCGGAGTCCAGCGCGCGCACCACGTCAAGCTCCTCGTCCTTGGCGGTGAGGAACAGGATCGGCCTCTGCTCGCCTCGCTCCCGCCACTGGCGGCAAAGCGTGACCCCGTCGCCGTCCGGGAGGCCAACGTCCAGCACGACGGCCTGTACTTCGCCATTCAGTTTTTCCTTTGCCTCGCGCACGGACGCGGCCTCGATCACCCGGCAGCCCTCGCGGGTAAACAGCTCCGCGAGCCCCCGGCGCAAAACGGCGTCGTCCTCGACAAGCAGGATCGTTGGTTGCATAGCTTCCTCCAAAAAGAGCTGTGATTTCTTGCCATGGATTATATACGAAAAACGCCCCGCTTTCAACGACAGCAGGGCAATCTTACGAAAACGTAAGGAACGGAAGCCCATCTTGCGAATTGACAAAAAAGTTGCGCCGTCTGCGCTTGCGTATTCCCGCTCCGAATGGTACTCTATAGGAAGACGATCACTGCCTTCGAACGAGGGAGCGGGAACCGGTTATCGCTTGCTTTTTGTTATCGCTGCTTTTTATCGCTCGTTCTTTAAAAAGCAGCGATAAAAGGTGACGATCAATCGTTAATTTGATAAGGAGGACCCATGATGAAAACATTGATTGTTTATTTCAGCGCGGAGAGCGGGACGACGGCGCGGGTGGCGAAGGACGCGGCCGCGGCGCTGGGTGCCGATCTCTATGAGATCACGCCGGAGAAGCCCTACACGGCGGCAGATCTGCGCTATACCAATCCGCTGGCCCGCTGCAACCGGGAGTTCTTCGCCAAGAAGGACGTGCCGGTAGTCGGGAGGATCGACAACTTTGCCGATTACGATACCGTGCTGATCGGCTTCCCGATCTGGTACGGCTGTGCGCCGCTGGTCGTCAGCAGCTTCTGCAAGGGCTGCGATTGGTCGGGCAAAAAGGTCGCGGCTTTTGCCACCTCCGGCGGCAGCGGCATCGGCAAGACCGCCGAGAAGCTCCGCCCCTTTATCTCCGGCGGATCGCTTATAGACGCGAAGCTCGTACACAGCGGCGCAGAAGTGTCTGACTGGGCGAAAGGGCTGTGACTATGCCGAGGAAATTAAAAGGCGCGGCGCTGGGCAGCGTCGTGCTCACGATCCTGTTTTTTCTCTTGTACCGCCGCCTGCACACCGGGCTGTGGTACTCGCTGGCGATCTCCTTTGGGACGATCAGCTATCACCTGGTCATGCGGATACTGGTGGGGCTCGCATATAACCTATGCATGAATAACCGCGCGGACTATCATAAGCCGTGGTACCGGCAAAAGGCCTTTGAGCCAAAGCTGTACGAGACGCTGCGGGTCAAAAACTGGAAAGGGAAAATGCCTGCCTACGAAGGCGATCTCTTTGATCCGCGCAAGCATAGCTGGGATGAGATCGCGCAGGCCATGTGCCAGGCAGAGCTGGTGCATGAGACGATTGCCCTGCTGTCTTTCCTTCCGCTGCTTGCCGTCCGCTGGTTCGGCAGCTTTGGGGTATTCCTGATCACATCCGTTCTCAGCGCGCTGCTTGATCTGATGTTCGTCACCATGCAGCGCTATAACCGCCCGCGGGTCGTCCGGCTCGCGGAAAAGCAAAACAGGATAAAGGAGACATCCCCATGAACAAGAACACGAAATTGTTTTCCATCATCAGCTACATCACCTGGATCGGCTGGCTCGTCGCTTTCTTTATGAGCGAGAAGGACGACAAGCTGGTCCGCCACCATCTCAATCAGGCGCTGGTGATCAACATCATCGAGACGGTTGGCACCATTCTCATCCGCCTGGGCGGCCTATTTGCTGTGATCGGCGAGATCATCGACATTGCGGTGTTGGTGTTCTTCATCATGGGCATCGTGCGCGCCGCCAAGCTGAGCGACGAGCCGCTCCCCATCATCGGAGATATTCACCTGATTGGCTAAGGCTTTTATGCGCGTTGGGTCGGAACCGCTCCAAAATCTGTACCGACAAACTGCCCGGAATTGAGGCAAAAGACAGGGCGTATCCCAACGGTTTCCAAGATCGGCTCTTGGAAAAATCTTAGATGCGCCCCAGGATTTGGAAAACCCGCGCCCCGAGTGTTGGCGCGGCATTGCGATCAATCGTCGGGGAGAAATCGCCCTGACAGCATTATATAGGAGCAAGCTATGATCAGTTTTCTGATTGCTGTGTTTATTGGTTTCTGGTATTATCTCCTATTTAAGCATAACGATTTTTGAAAGGAGGGCTATCCGCGTGGAAAGCGGCTGCGGCATAGCCCTGACAGGCTGCAGTTGTTCCGAGTTGAACCGTCGGCAGCGGATCGACCGTCAATCTGCCGTCATCATCCCTGCGGGGACCTGGCACAACCTCGTCAACACGGGAAATTGCCCCCTCAAGCTGTATTCGATCTACGCCCCGCCTCATCATCCGTTCGGGACGGTCCACAGGACAAAAGCGGACGCGATTTAATGCTGGCACGTTTGATCGTTTGGCCTTCCTCGCGAACGTGCTTTCCGGAAAATAATACGGCAATGACATGGCATCTAAAGCGAAAAGATTAGACATCAAAGGAAGCTCTTTTGTCTCCCGAAGATATCGTAATTTGAACTGAGGAGAAGCATATGAAGAAACACCGTTTGCTGATCATGTCGATCCTTTTGCTGCTCGTATCTTTTGTCACAGCATGGTATAACGACCTGATTTTCCATCGTTTGTCTTTTCTCGTTTTACCGATTTATATTATTCTTCCGGTCTGTTTCATCGCGTTGCTGGTAATAAGCATCAAGCGGATCGGAAAACGAAAAGAATACGTCAGCTTTTTCAGCATTGCAGTCCTGGTTTTGCTGGTCCTTCTCCTCGTATTTTTCCCGTTCAGAGACGCAAAAGCAAAAGCTGAACTCGCCCTATATGAAGCTGACAGGCTTGAAATTATCGAGATGATCAAAACCGATCGGCTGCAGCCGAAGGACACCATCGGAAATGTCGATTTGCCTGCGGGTTACCGAAGATTGTCGTCCGATGGCGAGGTGTTCGTTTATCAGAATGATGTATATGGACAGGTTATCGGGTTTTGGGTATTCAGAGGCCTGTCGTCCGGCTCTGTCGAATTGATTTATTCCTCCGGGGGAGAAGAACTGATACGGGCAAACGAGTCCGGGCATCCAATCAGAAAAATTGAAAGGCTAAAAGAAAACTGGTATCTTGTTGAAACGGATTATTGAGCTGACAGCAGATGATTTGCTTGACAGCTCCCGTATAAGCGGATAAACGGCGTGTACCTTTTGGGCGTACTTCGGCATCAAAGCAGCCGCTTTTGTCTGTCAGGGCAAAGGCGGCTGCTTCTTTTTTTCCTTTTTCTGAGGATCATGGAATCATCACCCCGGCAAATCGGGGGGAATGGCAAGGTCTGTCTGCGTTCAGGCTCCCGCGTCTGTCCGGAAAAAAATGACCGTCATGCCCCTCCCGGCGGAAACCTTTCTGCGCGCACACCGTCTAACGATTCAGCACCGCAGGCAGGCTCCTTATCCCCACGAAAAAGGGATAACCGCTTGCCGCGTTACAGAAATTTTCAAAAAACAGGAGGAATCCCCATGAAACGAATCATTACGATCACGGTCTCCGCCGCGCTTGGGCTTGCGCTCATGCTCGGGCTGACCGTCTGCGGTACGGCGTCTGACGGGGCTTTTACCGCCGAAGCGGCAGACGCGCCGGAGACAGAGGAGACGGTCACGGTTTCCGCGTCCGACACAGTCCGTCTGGTGCCGGATAAAGCGACGGTCTCCTTCGGGGTGACGACGCAGGAGAAGACCGCGGAGCTGGCCCAGAGCAAAAACAGTGAGGCTGTGAAAAATGTGATTGCCGTGCTGACCGAGCGCGGAACCGAAGAGAAGAGCATCCGCACCACAGGTTACAGCATGTACCCGCGATATGACTGGTCGGACTACGGAGACCAGCGAATCATCGGCTATCAGGTGACCACGACGATGACGGTACAGGATCAGGACATTGAGGATTTAGGCGCTCTTCTTTCCGCCTGCGTGGCTGCCGGGATCAACGATGTCGATACTGTGAGGTTCCTCTGCAGCGACTATGACGAGGCCTATCGCCAGGCGCTCGCGCAGGCAGTCGCGGCCTCGAGGGAGAAGGCGGAAGTCCTCGCTGAAGCCGCGGGGAAAAAGCTGGGCGGGGCGGTCAGCATCGTTGAGGGCTGGCAGGACAGCTCCGCCCGCTACGGTCGGAACACGGAGGTATCCCTTGCCAAGCAGGAATCCGCGGACGCCGCCGGCCCGATCCTTCAGCCGGGCGAGAGCGAGATCCGGGCAAACGTGACGGTCACTTACCGGATGGGATAAGCGCGGCGGGCTTTCCCGGAATTTCCTTGTCACAATGCGCGGCGCATGGTAGAATCGGGGCAGACCTGCAAACCGGCGAGGAGGTGCAGCGCATGAAAACCGACCGCAGGAGCCTGCCTTACGGCGTCTATCTCCTGTCCATGCTGATCTTCGGCACCAACGGGCTTCTTGTCGCCCATATCTCTGTTCAGAGCAGCCAGATCGTTCTCCTGCGCACCCTGATCGGCGGCGCGCTGCTCACGGCGGTCGTCCTGCTGCGCGGCGGCTTCGACCGTACGGCCATCCGCCCGGAGCTCCCGATGCTCCTTCTGGGCGGGATCGCGCTGGGGCTGAACTGGGTCGCCCTGTTCGGGGCCTACCGTCTGCTGAACGTCAGCCTCGCGACGCTGATCTACTACATCGGCCCGATCCTCGTCCTGCTGTTTTCCCCGCTCCTCTTTCGCGAGACGCTCACGCCTGCGCGGATCGCCGCCGCGGTCCTGGTCGCGGTCGGCCTTGTCTGCATCAGCGGCAGCGTCCTCGCGGCCGGAAGGAACGCCGCCGGCCTTGCTGCCGCCGTCGCCTCCGCGCTGTTTTACGCCGCGCTGATCGTTTTCAACAAGCGGATCACCCGCACGGAGGGCCTTCAGACCGCCGCGATCGAGCTGGACGTCGCCTTTGCCGTCGTCCTCGTCTACTGTCTTGCGACCGCCGGCCTGCCCCGCCCGCTCCCCTCCGACCTGCCCTGGCTTGCCCTGATCGGCGCTGTGAACACCGGCCTCGCCTATCTCCTCTACTTCTCCGGCCTGCAGAAGCTGTCCGGGCAGTCCGCTGCGATAATGAGCTACGCAGACCCGGTTTCCGCGCTCCTTTTCTCCGCGTTTTTCCTCCATGAGAGCCTGTCGCCCGTTCAGATCGTCGGCGCGGTCCTGATCATCGGCGGCGCCATGCTGGGGGAATCCAGGCGGCGAAAGGCCCGATAACGGCCGTCAGATCAAGACAACGCCCTTGAAAACCAAGCGTTTTCAAGGGCGTTGTTCCTTTTTCTCCGTCGGCGCGGCGGCCGCGCGCCGTTCGGATCGTCAGCGCCGGGACGCCGCAGCGCGCGCCCGCTCCCCCGCTTCGAGCGACCGGTTCCGGAAGTAGATCGCAATCCCGCCCGCGACCATCAGCGTATTGATCACGTAGAAGAACATCACGTACCAGCGGACCGTCTCGTACCACGGGGCGGGCGCGTGGTACGCGATCAGCAGGCACTTGCCGGCGAGCGCGCAGAGATAGCCGAGAAGGATGAAGGAATAGAACAGCAGGCTGATCCCCTTCGTGCTCCTGGCCTTCCACGCTTTCACAATGTTGATCGGCCAGGAAATGCCGAAGCAGATGACCATGAGCATCTCCATATAACTTGCAGCAGCCAGCACGTCCCTTACCTCTCTTTCTCTTCCTGTTCCCGCATACTTCCCGTCTCCCGCAGGCGCCGGTGGAAGGAGAAGCAGCGGTCGAGCAGATGCGGGGTCTGCGCGCCGTTCGTGGCGGCGCAGGCCGCTTCGAAATACGCCCGGAGCTGCGGACGGTAATCCGGATGGGCGCAGTTTTCGATGATGCGCCGCGCGCGCTCCTTGGGGCAGAGCCCCCTGAGATCGGCGTAGCCCTGCTCCGTCACCAGCACGTCCACGTCGTGCTCGGTGTGGTCCACGTGGCTGACCATCGGGACGATGCAGGAGATCCTGCCGTCCTTCGCAACCGAGCCGGTCATGAAAAGGGAGACCGAGGCGCTGCGCGCATAGTCCCCGGAGCCGCCGATGCCGTTATACATATCGGTCCCGTTCACCTGGGAGGAGTTGACGTTCCCGTAGATGTCCGCCTCCAGCGCGGTGTTCATCGCGATCACGCCGAGCCTGCGGATGACCTCGGCGTTGTTGGAGATCTCGGAATCGCGCAGGACGATCTTGTCCCGATACCGCTCGAGCTCTCCGAGCAGGCGCGTCATCCCCTCCTTTGACAGGGAGAGGGAGGTCGCGGAAGCCATGTCGGCCTTGCCCGCGTCGATCAGATCCAGAATCCCGTCCTGCATCACTTCCGAGTAGAAGGTCAGATGGGAAAACTCCGTGTTTTTCAGCCCCAGAAGCACCGCGTTGGCCACGGAGCCGACGCCGGACTGCAGCGGCACGTCCCCTGCGGTCAGGCGTCCCGCCGCCTTCTCCCCCTCCAGGAAGGCCACGAGGTTCGCCGCGATCCCGCGGCTCACCGCGTCTTCCCGCGCAAGGGCGCGCGGCTTTTCCTCCGCGCGGCTGATGACGACGGCGGCCACCTTCCCGACCGGGCAGCGCAGCCACGGCCGCCCGATCCGCTGGCCGACCCGGGTCAGGGGGATCGGGTCCCTGTGCGGGGGATCCTGCGGGGCGTAGATATCGTGGAGGCCCTCCAGCTCCGCGGGCTGCGCCAGATTCAGCTCCACGATCACCCGATCGGCCAGATCGATAAAGGTCTGCGCGCAGCCGACGGCGGTCGTCGGGATCAGGTTCCCGTCCTCCGTGATCGCCGCGGCCTCGATCAGGGCGACGTGGACGGCCCCGTAACAGCCGTAGCGGGCGTTCTGCGCGAGCTTTCCGAGATGGACGTCCGAATAGGCCACGGGCGCGTCCGCTTTGCCGTTGACCGCGTCGCGCAGCGTTTTGCTGGTCATATAGGGAAGGCGGCGCGCGATGATGCCGAGGGAGGCCCACGCGGAGTCGATCTCCTCCCCCGTTGAAGCTCCCGAAAGCAGGGTCAGGCGCAGCGGCCTTCTCCCGGCGCGCACCTGCTCCGCCAGGGCAAGCGGGACCGCCTTCGGGCAGCCGGAGGGCGTAAAGCCGCCGACGGCGACCGTCATGCCGTCCCCGATCAACAGCGCCGCCTCGGACGCGCTCATCACGCGCGCTTTCAGCGCTTCACAGCGGATTCTCTTCTCCCACGCCATCGGCTCACTCCCACTTCTGTGCAAAGGCCTCGCTCATCTCCGGCGTGATCAGCGCCTCGCCGGCGGCCAGCGCCTTTTGGTTCAGCTCCTCCGTCCCGGCGGGAACGTGCCGCCGGACGGCCTCCGTCAGCGTCTCCGGCTCAAACAGGCGCAGCGCCCTGTTGATCGCGCCGACTGCCACGATATTGGCCGTAAAGGCTTTTCCGACCGTCTCCCCGGCTGTCCGGAGGATGGGGACGGAGATCACGCGCCCACGGTCCAGCCCTTCGGGAACGACGAGGCTGTCGTCCGCCATCACGATCGCGCCTTCCGCAAGCGACCGGGCATAGCTGTCCAGCGAATCCTGCGTCAGCGCGAGCAGGAAGTCGGGCCGGGTCACCCTGGAATACCAGATCTGCTCCCGGCTCAGGACCGTTTCCGCCCTGCTGACGCCGCCGCGGGCTTCCGGGCCGTAGGCCTGGGACTGCACGGTTTCCAGGCCGCTGATGACGGCCGCCTCCGCGAAGATCACGCTGGCCAGGATCACGCCCTGGCCGCCGGAGCCCGCGAAGCGCATTTCATATCGGCTGCTCACCCTTCCGTCCCCCTCTCAGCCCTTTCCTTTTTTCCGGACCGCGTCGACCACCTTGGCGTATTCCTCCGTATACTCGGGGTAATCGTTGATCGACAGGATGCCGATCAGCTTTTTCCCGGCGCGCTCGCCCTCGGGCATGCTGTAATACCGGGCGGTCGGGATCAGGTTCTCCCGCTGCCATTTCAGCATATCCACGGCGTCGCCCTTCCTGTTTTTGCGGCCGTAGTAGGTGGGGCACACGGAGTACACGTCGACCAGGGAGAAGCCCTTGTGCTGAATGGCCTGCTTGATAATGTCGATGGTCTCGCGGGCATGGAACACGTCGCCGCGGGCGGAGAACGAGGCGCCCGCGCCGGTCGCGAGGTTTGCGATGTCGAAGGGCCGGTCCACGTTGCCGTAGGGCGCCGTGGTCGCCCGCTCGCCGTTCGGCGTGGTCGGCGAATACTGCCCGCCCGTCATGCCGTAGATGTTGTTGTTGAAGGCGATCACCGTCAGCCCCATGTTCCGCCGCGCCGCGTGGATCAGGTGATTTCCGCCGATCGCGGAACAGTCGCCGTCGCCGGTCAGCACGATCACGTGCAGCTTGGGATTGGCGAACTTGATCCCGGTCGCGAAGGCGATGGCGCGGCCATGCGTCGTGTGGATGGAGTTGAAGTCCAGATAGCCGGCCGCGCGGGAGGAGCAGCCGATGCCGGACACGATGACGAAGTCCTCGCGGTTGAAGTGCAGATCGGGGTCTTCGATCAGCTCCTGGATCGCCACGGCGACGTCGCGCATGATAACGCCGTTGCCGCAGCCGGGGCACCACATCTGCGGAAGATGGTCGATCCGCATATACTGATGGATCAGATCACTCGGCATCGTCCGTCGCCTCCATTTCCTCCAGCTTTGCAAGAATGTCCTGCGGAGAGATCACCGTTCCGTCGATCCTGCCCAGGAAGTGCACGGGCCTGTCGCGGCCGACCGCCCGCCTCAGTTCCAGCAGCATCTGCCCGTGGTTGTGCTCGACCATGAGGATGCTTTTGAGCTGCGGAAGCCGCCGGCAGAGCTGCTTTTCCGGGAAGGGCCAGACCGTCACCGGGCGGAACATGCCGACCTTCTTTCCGGCCCTGCGCGCCTCCAGCACGGCGGACATGACGGCGCGGGCCGTCCCGCCGAAGCAGACGACCGCGGTCTCGGCGTCGTCCATCGCGTATTCCTCCACGCGCGTGATGTCGTCCGCGTTCCTTTCCACCTTGTCCAGCAGACGGCCGACAAGCCTGCCGGCGATCTCATGGCTGTTGGTGGGGAAGCCGGACGCATCGTGGGCGTTGCCGGTGATGTTGTAGCGCTCCCCCTGCCCGAAGGGCTTCATCGCAGGCACGTACCTGCCCTCCGGCACGTAGTAGGCCTGCTTGTTGGCGCCGTCGTGGAAGGACATCTTCCGCCGGTTGATGATCAGGTCGCTGGGCTTCGGCAGCTCCACGCCCTCGCGCATATGGCCGACGATCTCATCCATCAGGAAGATCACGGGCGTGCGGTACTTCTCCGCCAGATTAAAGGCGCGGATGATCAGCGTATAGGTCTCCCGCACCGAGGAGGGCGAGAGGGCGATCACCGGATGGTCGCCGTGGGTCCCCCACCGGGCCTGCATATAGTCGCCCTGCGCGGGGCTGGTCGCCAGCCCGGTCGAGGGGCCGGCGCGCTGGACGTCCACGATCACGCAGGGGATCTCGGCCATCGCCCCGTAGCCGATGTTTTCCTGCATCAGGGAAAAGCCCGGTCCGGAGGTCGCGGTCATGGCCTTCATGCCGGCGGCGGAAGCCCCCAGGACGGCGGCGATCGACGCCAGCTCGTCTTCCATCTGGATGAATTTGCCGCCGACCTGCGGAAGCCGGACGGCGCTCCCCTCCGCGATCTCCGTCGAGGGCGTGATCGGGTAGCCGGCGAAGAAGCGCATTCCCGCCGCGATCGCGCCCTCGACCGCCGCCTCGTTTCCCTGCATCAATACGGCCTCAGACATATGCTCCCTCCTACTCTTCCACGTTCACGAGATAGATCGCATAGTCCGGACAGCGCAGCTCGCACAGTCCACAGGAAACGCACTGTCCCCCGTCCCTGACGGCCGCCTTCCCGCCGCGGATCTCCAGCACCTGCCCGGGACAGAAGGCCGCGCAGATGCCGCAGCCCTTGCACCAGGCCGTCTCAAGCACCAGTCTCTTCCGTCCGATCATAAGCGTCACCTCTTTCGCACGTCTTGTTTCCCCTTGTATCCTGAATCCATATTACACCCATGCGAAAAAAATGAGAAACACTTCTTTTCTTGCTGTTGCCACAGGTTTTTTCCTGTGGTAAACTGGGGATACTTCACCGAAGAAGGGATGAGGCCCATGAATTTTCGGAACCTGCAGTATTTTCTGGCTGTGGCCGAGGAGCGGAACATCACCCATGCGGCAAACCGGCTGTTCATCTCCCAGCAGTCTCTCAGCGGGCACATCGCAAAGCTGGAGGAAGAGCTGGGCGTGCCGCTGTTTTCGCGCGGGCAGGAGCTGACGCCGACCTATGCCGGGGAGCGGCTGATGCTGATCGCCAAAAGGATCTGCGCGCTGGAGCGGGAGATCTACCGGGAGACCGACGAGATCCGCGACCGGCGCAGAGGCAGGCTCCGCCTCGGGATCTCCTATACCTGCGGGCGGGTCATCCTGCCCGCCATCCTGCCGGCCTTTCACAGGACGCACCCGCTCGCGGAGTTCAGTCTGGTGGAGGGGAACCATCACCAGCTCAACGAATGGCTGCGCCGGGGCGAGATCGACGTGCTCATCGGCTATCTGCCCATCGACGTTCCCGGCGCCGAGGTGTCCGAGCTTTTGCAGGAGCGGCTGTTCCTGGTCTGCCCGAAGGCCGTCACGGATTCGCTGTTCGGGAGCGAGGCCGGGCGGATGAGGCGCCTGTTCCGGCAGCAGCCGGACCTGCACCTGTTCCGGGACCAGCCCTTCATTCTTCTGAAAAAGGGCAACCGCATCCGCGAGACGCTGGACTCCTGCCTGGCGAAGCTGGATTTTGAACCCTCCGTCCTCCTCGAGACGGAAAACATCGAGACCGCCTTCGCCCTCGCGGAAAAGGGCATGGGCATGACGATCTATCCGGAGCTGTTCCTCGCCGGGCTGCACGCGGAGGCGCTCGCGGAGGACTCGCCCCTCGATTTCTTTCCGCTGCCGGGCGCGGACACCCGCGGCTCGCTGGCGATCGCCTTTCTGGAAAACGGCTACCGCTCCCCCGCAGTGCTGGACTTCATCGCGCTGTGCCGGCGGCACGCCGCGCTGGGCTTCTTTGCCGAATGACGCCGCGCCGCCCGTTTGCGCGGGCGCACCGGGGGCGCGCGAATCGGGGCTTTACCCGGCGCCGCTTTTGGTGTAAGATAGGGCAGGAAGAGCAGCACGCCCGCTGTGCGGGCAGAACACATCGTGACCGTCACAGAATGGAAAACGCCATGAGGATCGAAACCGAACGCCTGCTGATCACGGAATTTTGTGAGGATATGGCTGAGGCCGTACATCGGAATTCGCTGGACGAGGACACGCGCCGTTTCGTACCGGACGAGGTGTTCGAGACCGTCGAGGACGCCCGGGAAACCGTCGAGTTTCTGATCAGCCGCTACGGCGAAGAGGACGGCCCGTTCGTCTATCCGGTGCTGCTGAAAACCGGTGAGAACATCGGCTACGTTCAGCTCGTGAAGGCCGACGGTGGCTGGGAGCTCGGCTACCATATCGCCAAGGCGTATACCGGGCAGGGCTACGCCACGGAGGCCGTGAAGGCCTTCCTGCCGGTCACCGCGGCGAAAAAGGAGCTGCCGGAGATCCTCGGGATCTGCCTCGCGGAGAACGCCGCCGCTGCCCGCTTGTGCTATACTCTCACCGGAAAGGCATTCCGACAGAAAGCGTGATCGGCTCATGAAACCTTTGATCGCATTGACGCCGTCGCTCGAGAAGAGCAGCGGCAACACCTATATGAACCCCGGCTATCTCCGGGGCGTAACGATGGCGGGCGGGCTGCCCCTGATCCTCCCCCTCTCGTGCGAAGGCGAGGATCTCGACCGGCTCCTCTCCCTCTGCGGCGGCGTTCTCTTCACCGGCGGGCCGGACGTCGACCCCGCCGTGTACGGAGAAGCGCGGCTCAACGAGAGCGTGGAGCTCTGCCCGGAACGGGACGCGCTGGAGTTTTCGCTGCTGGAGAAAGCGATGCGGGCGGGTCTGCCCGTCCTCGGCATCTGCCGCGGCTGCCAGCTCATCAACACGGCGCTCGGCGGCACGCTGTACCAGGATCTTCCGACGCAGCGCCCCGGCCCGATCCAGCACCGGCAGCCCGAACCCTTTACCTGCCCGCAGCATGAAAACCGCATCCTCCCGGGCACGCCGCTCGCGGCAGCGCTTTCGCAGGCGTCGATCGCCGTCAACAGCTGCCACCATCAGGCGATCCGGACGCTTGCCGACGGGCTGCTCCCTTCAGCGGTCGCCGGGGACGGGCTCATCGAGGGCTTCTGCCATGAGAGCTATCCCTATCTCTGGGGCGTGCAGTGGCACCCGGAGCGCCTGCTCGGCGATCCGGCCAGCCTCCTGCTGTTCCGCTCCTTTGTGCGCGCGGCGGAGGAGAGAGCCCCCCGCGCCTAAGGGGAAAACCGGCTCCGGCTTGGGCCGGGGCGGGAAGGAGAACGCTTGACCGCAGCTTCCCCGCGGCGCTGCCGGAGGGCCTCCGCTTTACCGAGCTCGATCCGGACACGCAGGCCGTCGAATACCGGTGGCTGCTGTGGCGGGGCTTCAACCACGGCGAGGACCGCGAGGCCTTTGAACGGGCGGAGACGATCGTCCCGCACAGCAGCAGGCATTTCGACCTCCGCCTGAGCGTCGCGGCGGAGGACGGCAGCGGGGATAAACGCGCCTACTGCTGCCTGTGGTACCGGCCGGACACCGACTACGCCTATGTGGAGCCGGTCTGCACCGTCCCTGCCTGCCGGGGCAGGGGCGCGGCCAGGGCCGTTATCTTCGAGGCGCTGAACCGGGCGAGGGCGCTGGGCGCGAAGAAGGCCTATGTGATCTCGGATATGCCCTTTTATGAAAAGCTCGGCTTTGAAAAGGTCTATCATTATTCGTTCTACTGGAAAAAGGAAGCGTGAGCTGCCCGATATACGGAGAAACCGCCGGAGCCAAATGGCTCCGACGGTATTTTTTTCCGTGTTCCCGGATTCCGTTTCGCGCCGGGAAAGCTTCCTTCCGACCGTCGAGGCTCTGCCAGCGCTGCTTGGCCTTCCTCCATCGTCATGCCGGAGGCGATGCACTGCCTGAACTTGCCAAACGAGGAGAAAAACAGGACAGGCCGCAGCCTGTCCTGTCTGGGGTAACGGATGAGCTTCAGGGCTTGAGCTCGAGGTACAGGCCGCGGTACTGCGCGGCGGAGGCGTCCCAGGAGACGTCCTTGGCCATGTCGCGGCGGACCATGTCGTCCCAGCGGCCCCGCTCGGTGAAGTACAGCGTCTTGGCGCGGTTGATGGCGTCAAGCAGCAGGCCGACCTCGTAGCGGTCAAAGGTGAAGCCGTTGCCGCTGTTCTCGTACTGGTTGTAGGGCGCGACGGTGTCCTTCAGGCCGCCGGTCTCGCGCACGATGGGCACGGTGCCGTAACGCATGGCGATCAGCTGGGTCAGGCCGCAGGGCTCGAACAGGGAGGGCACCAGGAGCGCGTCGGAGCCGGCGTAGATGTTGTGGGCGCGGCCCTCGTCGTACATGATGTTGGAGCAGACGCTTCCCTTGTAGGCGTACTCGAAGTAGCGGAAGGAGTCCTCATAGCGGCGGTCGCCCGTGCCGAGGACCACGACCTGGGTAAAGCCGTCGATGAGCTGGGGCAGGATCCAGTTGATCAGATCCAGGCCCTTCTGGTCGGTCAGGCGGGAGATCAGGCCGATGACAAACTTGTTCTCGTCCACCTCAAGACCCAGCGACTCCTGCAGGGCCCTCTTGTTGGCCTTCTTCTGCTCGATGACGTTCTCGATGCTGTAATTCGCGGCGAGGCGGGCGTCGGTAGCGGCGTCCCACTGCTCGGTGTCGATGCCGTTGACGATGCCGCGCAGCTTGTAGGCGTGATGGCGGATATGCGCGTCCAGATTCTCGCCGAAGAAGGGCGTCTGGATCTCCCAGGCGTAGGTGCCGGACACGGTGGTGACCATGTCGGCGTAGGCGATGCCGCCCTTGAGCATATTGGCGTCCTCATAGCCCTGCTTGAGCACGTCAATGTTGAACAGGTAGGCGGGCAGGCCGGACCAGTACTTGATGGTCGGGATGTTGTATACGCCCTGGAAGCGCAGGTTGTGGATGGTGAGGATGCTCGCGGCGTTGGCCACGGGCGTGTTGGCGAACAGGGTGCGCATATAGATGGGCACCAGAGCCGCCTGCCAGTCGTGGCAGTGGATGATGTCGGGCACCCAGTTCATGTAGTTGAGGGCGGCGAGCGCCGCCTTGGAGAAGTAGCAGTAACGGGGGATGTCGTCGATGAGGTTCAGGTAGGGGTTGCCGGCGGAGAAGAACTCCTCGTTGTCGATGAAGTCATAGACCACACCGTCCCACACGTACTCCATGATGCCCACGTAGTAGCTGCGGCCGTCGGCGCACAGATCCATCCGGAAGGCTCCGCGGTAGACCATCTTGTCCTGATACTGCTGGGGGATGCACTTGTAGCGGGGCAGGATGACCTTTACGTCGCAGTTCTGCGCCGCGAGCGCTCTCGGCAGGGCGTACATCACGTCGCCCAGGCCGCCGGTCTTGACGAAGGGATAGCACTCGGAGCCGATGAAGGCCACGCTTCTTCTGGGCTGGGGCAGGACTTTCTCCTCGACGACGGGAGCTTCCTCGACGATGGGGGCTTCCTCGACGACGGGGACTTCCTCGACGACGGGGGCTTCCTCGACGGCGGGGACTTCCTCGACGACGGGGACTTCCTCGACGGCGGGGGCTTCCTCGACGACGGGGACTTCCTCAACGACGGGGACTTCCTCGACGGCGGGGGCTTCCTCGACGACGGGGACTTCCTCAACGGCGGGGGCTTCCTCGACGACGGGGACTTCCTCGTAGATCTCAACCGTGATGTCTTCCACGTTCTCGGTAGGGGCGGCCTCGACGGCGGGCGCCTCCTCGGCAGGGGCGGCCTTAACGGTCTTTTTACGGGGGGAGGGTTTCTTTGCCGCGGCCTTCTTGGGCTTCCCGGCAGCCTCGTCAACCGCGCCCTCCGCCTTTTCGGCAGCCGCTTTCTTCGCGGGCGCTTTCTTCGCGGCGGGCTTCTTCACCGGCTTCCCGGCGGCCTCGTCAGCCGCGTTTTCCGCCTTTTCGGCGGCCGCTTTCTTTGCGGGCGCTTTCTTCGCAGCCGTCTTCTTCGCCGGCTTCCCGGCGGGCTCCGCCTTCACCGTCTCCCGGGCCTCGACGGCCTTTTCTTCCATGACAGCGGCTTCTTCCGCAGCAGCTTTCTTTCTTGGCATAACAATCTCCTTTTATTGGATGGCCCTTCCGGGCAGCAGTTATCTATTCGGTCTTCCGGTAAGTCTCACTTACCGGTTTTCATTATAGCCTTCGCCCCGGAAAAGTCAATATCTTTCACAAAAATCCCGCATAATCGTGCGCTTTTTGTAGATTATGACAGGGTTATCGGAAGCTTTTTACCCAGTTAAGGAGGGAATTGGGGTAGATATTTTCCAGCACGTCCCGCCGCATACGGTCCGTCACGGGACCGTTGGCCGCCATCTTCGCCAGGATCTCCGCCTGCAGCTCCGCTACGCTCATCTGCTCGTAAGGCTTCCCCGGCGCCCGCTCGGGCAGCTTCGGCGCTTCCTCCCGCGCTTCCGGCTCCGGCGCGATCTGCCGCCGCACCGGCTCGTAGCAGCGCTGCCCGTCCCGCTGCGGGACCCAGATCTCGCCGCCGCAGCCGGGCAGCTCCGGGCGCAGCCGGCCGTTATCCGACACAAGCTCCCGCCCGCCGAGCGCGCCGCGATAGACGCCCTCGCCGGGAAGATCGAAGCAGGCGGGCTCCTCGGCGTTATTGACCGTGACGATCAGATCGCCCCGCGCAAAGGCGTAGCGCGTGGTGGTCAGCTGCAGCTCGCGGTAGTCGCCGCAGCAGAGCGCCTTCTCCTCCGCGCGGATTCTGCCGAGCGCGGCGATCAGCTCGGCACAGGGGTTTGGCGTGCCGCACAGCTTCTCCAGCTCCAGGCAGGGCCGCAGGGAGGCGTCCGAGCCGCGCTCCTTGCGCCCCTCGATCCCGAACTCCGAGCCGTAGTAGATCGACGGGATGCCGGGCAGCGTGTAGAGCAGCACGTGCACCGGCAGGTAGTGCGCCTTGTTCCTCAGCTTGGTAAAGATGCGCTCCACGTCGTGGTTGTCCACAAAGCTGTATAGGCGCACGCCCCGGCCGGTGATCTCCGCCTGCCGCCGCACGGTGTGGGCGATCTCGAAATAGTTGTGGTCGTTGTGCGCGCTGAAGAGCGCCTTGTGCAGGTGGTAATTGGTGACGGAATGCAGCGTCTCGCCGTTGGCCCAGCGGGCGTAGTCCCCGTGGATCACCTCGCCCATGAGCCAGAAGTCCGGCTTCAGGGTCTCCGCCGTACGGCGCAGGGCGCGCATGAAGTCGAAATCCAGCACATCCGCCGCATCGAGGCGCAGCCCGTCAATAGCAAACTCCGACACCCAGAAGCGCACCGTATCCAGCAGATAGTCGCGCACGGCGGGGTTTTGCAGGTTGAGCTTGGCCAGCAGGTTGTAGCCGCCCCAGTTGGCGTAGGAGAAGCCGTCGTTGTATTCGTTGTTGCCCCAGAAGTTCACGCCGCAGTACCAGTCCCGGTACGCGCTCTGCTCCCGCTTCTCCTTCAGATCCCGAAAAGCAAAGAAATCCCGTCCGGTGTGGTTGAAAACGCCGTCCAGAATGACGTGGAGGCCCGCCTCATGGCAGCAGGCCACAAAGCGCCTGAGATCCTCGTTGGTCCCCAGGCGGGAGTCCAGCTTCCGGTAATCGGTAGTCTCGTAGCCGTGGCCGACAGACTCGAACAGCGGGCCTATGTAGAGCCCCGTGCAGCCAAGATCGCGGATATGGGCGATCCAGGGGATCAGCGTGTCCAGCCGGTGCACCGGCTCGCCGTAAGCGTTCAGCGCCGGGGCGCCGGTAAGCCCCAGGGGATAGATGTGATAAAATACCGCTTCGTCATACCATGCCATAGGAAATGCGACTTCCTCTCTGCAGATTTTGTTTATTATACCTCGGAAAAGCAGACGCCGCAAGTCCTGTCGTTTCCCCGCCCGCTTCAGCAGTAGAGCTCCGGGTATACGCTCTCACAGAAGTAGGTATAGCCCAGCCGCCTGTCGTAAAAGCGCACGAAGGCAGGCCCGATCTGCCGGGAGGACTGATAGACCACCTGCGGCGCCAGCCGCCGCTCGCCCAGCAGCAGGCTCAGCGCCGCCTCGGCGCAGGCGCGGGACGGCCGCAGGTCGGCAAATTCCGGCTCCTGCGCGCAGGGATACTGCCCCTGCTGGAAGACCACCGCCTCCAGCGTGTCGGGAAATTCCGGCGAGGCCACGCGGTTGAGCGCCACCTCCCCCACGCACAACCGGTATTCCTCGCCGTAGGCGCTCTCTCCCGTCTCGGCGTCGATGAGCCGGGCGAGGAGCAGCAGCTCGTCATAGGAGACCGGTTTTTCCCTGATCACGCCGCGGGCGATCAGCGCGTTCCGCTCGGCGGCCAGCGCATAGCCCCGCTGCGTCTCCCCTTCCGCCACCGCGTCCACCAGCTGCGATGCGTAATCCGGCACGCGCTTGACCGTCGTACAGGTGCTCAGCCCCAGCAGCACCGGCAGCATCAGCAGCGCGATCCAGAGCTTTTTCACAAAAAACACCCCCTTGCGTCCTTTCTCATGACTCCATGGCTGCGAATGCCGCAAAACAGCCTCGCTGTCTTGCCATAGTGTCATTATAGGCGCAAAGGGGTGCGGATTCTGTCAGACTGTGGAGGGAAATGCCGGGGAATCGCTGCGGGTCACGCTTCGGCGGCCTCCGGGGCGCGCCCGGCCGCCGCCCTGAGCCTGTCGAGATAGCGATAGGGCACGCAGAGCCCGCCCGTCCCGTCGCCGAGGGCGATGCGGGGTTTGACCCCGCCGTGGAAATCGCTGCCGCCGGTGGGAAGCAGCCCCAGCTCGGAGGCCAGCGCGAGCAGATACGCCGACTGTTCCTCCGAATAGCCGGAATAGCGGCATTCCATGCCCTGCAGACCGTTCTCCCGCCCGAGCGCGAGGAGCGTACGCAGCGCGGCGTCGTCCAACCCGTACTGGAAGGGGTGCGCCAGCACGGGCACGCCGCCCGCCTCCCGGATCAGCCGGATCGCGCGCTCGACCGGCAGGAAGCTGCGGGCCGCGTAATACCGCCGTCCGCGCTCCAGGAAGCGGGCGAAGGCGTCGTTCACGCTCCCGGCCAGCCCGAGCTCCACCAGCACTTCGGCAAAATGCGGCCGCCCGATCACCGCGCCGAAGCGCGCGCGCATCCCGTCGTAATCGACCGGGAGGCCGTCGGCGCGCATCAGCGCGGCGATCTTCCGGTTGCGGCAGTCGCGGTCCCGCACCAGCCAGTCGGTCACCTCGTTGAGCACCGGGGCGTCCGTGTCCAGATAGTAGCCGAGGATGTGCACCGTGCCGAGATAGCGCGCGCTCAGCTCGATCCCGGGGACGACCTCGACGCCGAGCGCCGCCCCGGCCGCCGCCGCCTCGGCATAGCCGGAAACGGTGTCGTGGTCGGTGACGGCGATGGCCGCCAGGCCCTTTTCCTTTGCCAGACGCACCGCCTCGCCGGGGGCGCAGGTGCCGTCGGACGCGGTGGTATGGACGTGCAGATCGATTCGCTTCATGCCTGCCTCCGGAATCTCGGGATTGGGAATGCGCCGCCCGCCGCGGCGGAAAGGGCCCGCGTCAGCCCTCGCCCTCCGCCGTCTCGAAATACTCCGATTCGGAGGCGAAGAGCAGGTATCTGCCGTTTACGAGTCCGTAATATCCGTTTGCCGTGAAATAGCCGCGCATAGCTGCGTCCTCCTTTGTTCTTCATGGCCTTATCATACGCCATGACCTGTCCCATAGAACGGACAGTCAAACAAGGAGGGCGCAGCTCTGGAAAAGTGTTCAGAAGGGGTATTCGCCGGTAAAATAGCCGTTTAAAAACGCCTGGGCAAGGCTGTTCGGCTTGATGGAGGCCCTGGCCTCGCCCACGCTGAACCAGCGCCAGTCGTCCACCTCGAAGTTGGCGTGGACCTCCGGCTCGCGCACGGTGACGGTGAAATTCAGCATCAGGGTGTTGGTGGGGGCGAAATAGTGGCTGTGGTTGAAATGCGCCGAGAGCACCTCCAGCCCCACTTCCTCCCTGACCTCCCGGGCGGCGGCCGCCTCGGCGTCCTCGCCACGGTTTACATAACCAGCAACCAGCACATAGTGGGGGCGGCCGTACTGGCGGATCAGCAGCACGCGGTCCTGCTTCTCGTTCATCACGATCATGCTGACCGCGGTATTGAAGACCGGATAGCGGTATTCGCCGCAGGTCTCGCACCAGGGGGTCATCCCCTCGTGCTCGTGCTCGCGCAGGCGCAGCTTCGTGCCGCACTGCATACAGTAATTCATTTCCATTGCGTCACCCCGGGTAGTTTTCCTGCGCCCAGCGAAGCAGGATCTCGGCGGCCTGACCACGCAGATCCACGCTCTCGGCGCCGAGCATGACGAGCACCAGGTCATGCTCCTCCCCCTCTGCCCTGACGGGCAGGGACACGGTCAGGCAGAAGCCCGCCCGGTTCGTATTGCCGGTCTTGAGCCCCGTGACGCCGGGCATGTTGAAGACCATGGGGTTGGAGTTGGCGGTGGTGTAGTCCAGCGTGGGGAGCTTGGCGTACTGGCGGGAGGTGATCTGCGTGAGCTGGGGGAAATGCGCCAGCAGATAGCCGCAGAGGGTGAACAGGTCGCTCGCGCTCATCAGGTTCTGCCGCTTGACAGGGACGCTTTCCCCCACGTAGACCGGCAGGCCGTGCGCGGTATAAAACTCGGCGGACTTGAGCCCCAGCTCCTTTGCGCGCCGGTTCATGCGCTCCACGAACGCGCTCTCCGACCCGGCCGTGTACTCGGCCAGCGCCAGCGCGGATTCGTTGCTGGAGGCCAGCAGCATGGCCGTGAGGAGCTCCTCGAGCGGTACGGACATACCCGCCTGCATTTTGATCATGCCGTCGGCGGACTTGGAGAGCGTCTCCGCCGCCTCGGAGATGGGCACCCGGTCGCTCATGCGCAGCTCGCCCTCCTCCACGGCCTCCATGACCAGCAGATAGGTCATGAGCTTGGAGAGGCTTGCGATGGGGAAGCTGCGGCTGGACTGGCTCGTAAAGAGGAGCTTCCCGTTCGTCACGTCGCCGAGGACGATGGCGTTGAAAGCCTCGAAATAGCCGTCCTCCCGCAGGGTCTGGGGATTGGGGCGGAAGGGCTGGGACGGGAGGAATTCCAGCTTGGTATCGGAGATCGCGCGCACCGTCAGATCGAGCATCAGCTCGATATCCGTCAGTCCCAGATAGAGGTTGCTCCCCTCGCGGTAGCTGTAATACTTCCGCTCCTGCCCGTCCACATAGAGCTTGTTGCGGCGCAGCGACAGATAGGTCACGCTGCTGCGCGGCGGGAAGCCGCCGCCGGCGGAGTCGTTGTCGGCCTCCTGGCCGGTGGCGATGTGGAAGCTGTAACCGTCCTCATTGGAATAGCTGTAACTGTACCGGTACTGCTTCTCCCCCCCGCTGAGCGCCGCGGACAGGTCCCGCAGGGAGAGGTAGACGTTGCCCTCGTAAGCGTCCTGCAGGGCGCGCACCGGGGTCGCGTTCCCGTCCACCACGACCGTCATGGCGAAGGGCTGCCCGTCCTCCGCGAAGGCCGCAGCGGGAGCGGAAAACAGGAGCGCCGCCGTCAGCAGCATGGCGAGGAAGCGCCGAAGGGCTCTCATGCCGAAGCCTCCGCGGGAATGTCGTCCCGGAAGAAGAGCTGGGCGCTGTTGTAGACGCCGTTGACCCACTCGCGCACGTCATGCGGCGCGGTCTTGATCAGGGTATAGCGCAGGTTCTCGGCGTTGAAAAGCTCCGTCCATTCCTGAAGCGCGCGGAAGGAGCGCTCCGGCTCGAGGCGGTCGTCCTGCTCGCCCTCGACGATGTAAAGCAGGTGGATGGGATAGGCCTCGGGGTCAAGGCCGGCGCTGTCCCACTCGCCGCGCAGGGCGTCCTGCCGCAGGGAGCCGCCGCCGATCATGGCGAAGTTGGCGCACAGATCCAGATTCGGCGCGAGGATGCTGTTGCGGGTCATGTACGAGCCGAAGCTCACGCCCGCCACGCCGAAATGTCCGCGCGCGGCGGCGATCTGGCTGCGCTCGCTGCCCTCGGCGTAGGTGGAGAAGTTGTCCACGACCAGGGGCAGGATCTCGTTGGCGAACTCCTTGCCGAACTGGTCGTAATCGCGAACGGAGTCATGCGCCGTCGCGGCTTCCGCGGTGATATACCCGCAGGGGGCGACGACGATCATCGGCTCGCACAGGCCGCGGTAGATCATATTGTCCAGCAGGTCCGTCATTTTGATGCTCTGATCCTCGTAGGCCAGCACCCCGGGCAGCCAGAAATTCTCGTCCGCGCCGTTGATGTGCAGCAGGAACAGGACGTTGTACTGCCGCTCCGATGTGTAGCCGTAGGGCAGGTAGACGTTGAGCTGCTTGGCAAAGGCGCCGTCGGTGCCGTAGTGGTAGTCCCGCGTCTCATAGCTCAGGGTGGTCACGCTCCCCTGCTCGGCACAGGCCGAGAAGAGCGCGGCGGGAAGCGTGTCGTCGGTCAGCTCGGCAGCGCTCAGCGGCCAGGGCGTGGGCTCCGGCGTCGGCTCGGGCGTGGGCTCCGGCGTGGGCTCCGGCGTCGGTTCGGCCGTGGCCTCCACCGACGGCGTCTCGGTCGGGACCTTCTCGGTACCGGGATGGATGGAGAGAGAATACCAGGCCAGAATGAACAGCGGGATGGTAAAGATCAGCAACAAGACTTTTTTCATCCGCGGGGCACCTCCTGAAAAGCTTCTTTTGGTGAGTTAACAGGAGTATTATACCTTGTTTTTCCCCTGCTTACAAGGGGGATCGGGCGTAAAAAAACCCCATGGCGCCGAAGCGCCATGGGATCAATGGGTTTTTGAATTACTCGTTGATGCCGATAACAACACCGGAACCGACGGTACGGCCACCCTCACGGATAGCGAAACGCAGGCCGTTCTCGATGGCGATCGGGGTGATCAGCTCGACGTCCATGTCGACGTTGTCGCCGGGCATGCACATCTCAACGCCTTCGGGCAGGGAGATGACGCCGGTCACGTCGGTGGTACGG
>ONOL01000045.1 GCA_900319465.1 uncultured Eubacteriales bacterium
TACTCGGCGCGCACGTAGATGTAGCCCTCGGTGGAGCCGGTGGCGACGCCCGCGATGATCATGCCCTCCAGGACCTTGTGCGGGTCGCCCTCCATGCAGGAGCGGTCCATGAACGCGCCGGGGTCGCCCTCGTCGCCGTTGCAGACGATATACTTGACGGGCTCCTCGGTGTGAGCGGCCACCTGCGCCCACTTCTTGCCGGTGGGGAAGCCTGCGCCGCCGCGGCCGCGCAGACCGGAATCGGAGACTTCCCGGATGATCTCCTCGCCGCTCAGCTCGAACAGGCACTTCGCCAGGGCGGTATAGCCGCCGATGGCGATGTACTCCTCGATGCTCTCGGCGTCGATATGGCCGCAGTGCTCAAGCACGCGGCGGGTCTGCTTCTTGTAGAAGGGGATGTCCTCCTGGCGCTTGTAGAGTTCGCCGTCGGAGCGGTAGCCGAGGCGCTCGATGAACGCGCCGCCGATCAGGGTCTTTTCGACGATCTCCTTGACGTCGCTGACCTTGCACCTGGTATACAGCCAGCCTTCCGGCTCGATGCGGACCAGGGGGCCCATTTCACAGAAGCCGTGGCAGCCGGACTTCTTGATCCCGACAGAGCGGCAGCCGGACTCGTCGTTCAGCGAGAGCTCATAGGACAGGCCGTGCGCGGCCATTTCCTTCTTCAGCTCCTCGTACAGAGCCAGATTGCCGCCGGCCATACAGCCGGTGCCGCAGCAGATCAGGACCTTGCGCGCTTCCGCCCCATGGGCGGCGACGCATTTTTCCTGCAGGGCGCGGAAAGCCTCAAGATTGGTCAGTCTCTCTCTCATTCCTTATGCCTCCTCTCGCAGCTGGGCGATCAGTTCTCTCGCCTTGTCTGGGTTCATGGCGGCGTGCACGGTGTCGTTGACCATGACGACCGGGCTCAGACCGCAGGCGCCGAGGCAGGACACAATCTCGATCGAGAACAGACCGTCGTCCGAGCTCGCCTTCTGCTCGCTGGTGCCCGTGGCCTCATAGAGCGCTTTGAGAACGTCGTGGCTCTTGCGCACGTGGCAGGCGGTGCCGCGGCAGACCTTCAGAACGTATTTTCCTTTCGCGTCGAGGGAAAAATTGCCGTAGAACGTGGCGACGCCGTAAAGCTTGGATTCGCTCATGCCTACCTTGCGGGCGATGTAGGTCAGAGCGTCCTGAGGCAGGTAGCGGTAGTGCTCCTGAACGTCCTGCATGATCGCGATGATTCGGGTCTTGTCGCAGTCATGCTTTTCCAGGACGGAGTCAAGGAACTTGAGGTCCACGTTTTCCAAATGGATCGCATCCTTTCACTTTTTGATGTATTGTCAGCTTTTTGACAATTACTACTATACTATATTTCGCGTAAATAGACAAGTGTCATTTTGTATTGAGACAAATATGTCTGAAATGCCAAAAAACGGACGGGACGGAGGCCTTGCGGCACGGGAGGGGACTTGACAGGGAGCGGGTTTTCTCATATGATAAACAAGGTCCGAGCCGGAAGTCTTCTGACGGCGGGGACGAGAATTTGACTGACGCCGAAACTGTGCTTGAGGCGGAAGACAGGGATATGCCGCGCCGTTCTGTCCGAGCGGCCGCGCCGCCATGCCTTCCGGCATGGCTTTTTGTTTTGGCGGAACGGAGGAAACGCATGGAAACACGCATCGCCGCGATCTCCCTGATCGTGGAGGAGCCCGCCTCGGTCGAGGCGCTCAACGGGATCCTGCACGAGTATGCGCCCTATGTGCTCGGCCGCATGGGGATCCCGTACCGGGAAAAGGGCGTGAACATCATCTGCGTGGCCGTAGACGCGCCGCAGAACGCCATCAACGCCCTGACCGGCAAGCTCGGCCGCCTGAGCGGCGTGAGCGCCAAGGCCGTATACTCCCGCAGCGAGAAAACAGAAGAAACAAACAGGAGGATTAAAAATGAAAATTGCTAAAGTACTGACCGCACTGCTGCTGGCGCTCTGCCTGTGCCTGACGGCGACCGCCTGCGGCGCCGCCCCGGCGCCCGCTGTGCCGGACGCGGCTTCCGACCCCTCACCGGCGGAGGCTGCCGCGGAGGCGGGAGCGCCCGCGGACGCCGCCGAACCGGAGGAAACGCCCGCCCCGGCCGATCCGGCGATCGACCCGGCGCTTCCTGTCCGCGTGATGACGCTCAACGGCACGACCGGCTTCGGCATGGCCGGCCTCATTTCGAAAGCCGGCAGCGGCGAGGCCGCCCTGTCTTACCGCTTCTCCGTGGAGACGGACCCCTCGGTCGTGACGGCCGCGCTGGTCAGCGGCGACTGTGATATCGCGGCGCTGCCGACGAACGCCGCCGCCGCGCTCTACAACAAGACCGGCGGCAAGGTGCAGCTGCTCGCGCTCAACACCCGCGGCGTGCTCTACCTGGTGACGGACGGCAGCGTGACGGTGGAGAGCTTCGCGGATCTGGAGGGGCAGACGGTCTATGTCCCGGCGCAGAACCCCAGCTTTATCTTCTCCTATCTCTGCCGGGCCAACGGCGTAAACGTCACGCTGGACAACAGCTACGCCCAGCCCGCGGAGCTGAGCGCCGCCGCCGCGGCGGGCCAGGTGAGCATCGCCGTGCTGCCCGAGCCGATCCTGACCGTCACCCGCAGCCAGAACCCCGATCTGACGGTCGCGCTCGATCTCGGCGCCGAGTGGGACAAGGTGGCCGAGCCGGGCAGCCTCGTACAGGGCTGCGTGGTCGTGCGCAGCGAATTTGCCGGGCAGCATCCCGCCGAGACCGCCCGCTTCCTGGAGGAGTACGGCGAATCCGTGGCGCTGCTGACCGAGGACCCCGCCGCCGCGGCGCAGCGGATCGAGGAGGCCGGCATCTTTGCCAAAGCCGCCGTGGCCGAGAAGGCCCTGCCGCGCTGCAGCGTCTGCTTCGTCACCGGTGAGGAGATGCGCGCGCAGATGCGCGCCTTCCTGGAGATCATGGCCGAGGCGGCGCCCGCTTCCATCGGCGGCGCCGTGCCCGGCGACGACTTCTACTGGCTCGGGACATGAAACAGGGTCGCAGCGGAAAGCTGACAGGCCGCCTTGCGGCGGCCGCTTTCTGGCTCGGGCTCTGGGCGTTGCTGGCGCTGCTTGTGGACCGGGAGCTGCTGCTGCCCTCGCCGGCGCAGGTGCTGGCGAAGCTCTGGGCGCTCGTGCGGACGGCGGCATTCTGGCAGATGACCGGGATGAGCATCCTTCGCGTTCTGGCCGGCATCGCATCCGCCGTGCTGCTGGGGCTGCTGGGCGCGGCGCTCTGCCACAGGAGCGCGCTCGCCATGCAGTTGATCTCTCCGGTGATGACGCTGGTCAAGAGCACGCCCGTGGCCTCCTTTATCGTGCTCGCGCTGGTCTGGATCGGGCGGGACAGCGTCCCGGTCTTCATCACGGCGCTGATGGTCCTGCCGGTGGTGTGGGCCAATATGACCGCGGCGCTTGCGCAGGTCGATCCGCAGCTGACGGAGATGGCGCGCGTATTCGCCATGCCCCGCGGCCGCGTGCTGCGGCGCGTCACCGTTCCCTCGGTGCTGCCCGCCTTCCGCGCGGCGCTCAGCTCCGCGCTCGGCCTCGGCTGGAAAGCCGGGATCGCCGCCGAGGTGCTGACCGTTCCCAAGTACGCGGTCGGGCGCATGATCTATGAAGCCAAGCTCTATCTGGAGACGACCGAGCTGTTTGCCTGGACCGTGACCGTCGTGCTGCTCAGCCTCGTGATCGAGCGGCTGCTGCTGCGCCTGGTATCCCGGATCGGGCGGGAGAGGAGGGCTGCCGATGCTTGAAATGCGAAAGCTCAGCCTCTCCTTTGACGGGAAAGCCGTGCTCGCCGATTGCAGCCTCTGCCTCCCGGCAGGCGGGCGCATCGCGCTGATGGGCCCTTCCGGCTGCGGCAAGACCACGCTGCTGCGCGCGGCGCTGGGGCTGCAGAAGCCGGACGCGGGCACGGTGCGCTGCGAATTCCGGCGCGTCGCGGCGGTGTTCCAGGAGCCGCGCCTGCTGCCCTGGCGCACGGCGGCGGAAAACGTCAACGCGGTGCTCTCGGACCGGAGGGGGAGCATGCCGCAAGCGCGCGCATGGCTGGAGCGTCTGGCGCTCGGCGACGCTTGCGAACGCTATCCCGCGGAGCTCTCCGGCGGGATGCGGCAGCGCGTGGCGCTGGCCCGCGCGCTGGCGTATGAGCCGGAGCTGCTGGTGCTGGACGAGCCCTTCAAGGCGATGGACGAGGCCCTGTGCGAGCGGGTCGTTGCCCTGACAGCGGAGGCTTCCGGCGGCGCGGCGCTGCTGCTTGCCACGCACAGCGAGGCGGAAGCGGAAGCGCTCGGCTGCCGGGTGCTCGTCTATCGAAACGGCGCGTTTGAACCAGGGGCTTGAACAAAGGAAAAGGGCCGGGGACGAAAGGCCCCGGCAGAGAAGGCGGACAAACTCGATGCGCCTTGCTTTCGGGCGCGTGGGGAGCGCTGACCATATCGTTGGCTTTTTTGAATATCCGATTTGCCAGCCGGTTGTCTAATGGACGATTCAGGTCGAAAACCTTCCCTAACTTGTCAAAGCTGCCGAAGAAGCTTTTGTACACTTCCCGCTGGATCTCCTCCCACGGCGGCTTGTCCGTGGCCACCGCATACCACGCGAAGATCAGGATCGGGTCGTAGATGCTGGCCGTGATCCTCAAATCCTTGAGCGCGGGCTCGTCCTTCAGATACTCCGCGTACTGCAGCTGTATCTTCTCCCATAGCTTGGCCGACATCTTTCTGTCATAGCAGCGGCGCAGCAGCGTCCAAACGCATTTTTTCGCGTTTTTTGTATAGACCGTGTGTTTGCTGCGGTCGATGGGCAGGTCTTTTTCTTTCATGCCTTTAGCTCCTCTTTTTCTTATCAGAATAAGGTGCAGATCCACGCCAGGGCCGCGGAAGCGACCGGGAAAAGAAGGATATGGAGCAGATGTGTTTTCCGGTTATACCCAAACAGATGGCGGCCCAGGACAGCTTTTGTCTCAGGATAGAAATGCGGGAAAAAGTTCAGCCCGGCATTGCACAGCAGATACCAGTCAAAGAACAGAACGTCAAATGCTTTCAGAAGCATGAGCATGGCAAAAAAGCGGAGTGCGAACTGCCAAAATCCAAAACCGTTCTGTATCCCGTCCCATGCTCCCAAAACAATCGCGCCGCCCATGAACGCAAATGCGAGGAGGATCATGACCCATCCCACGGCATGCTGCCCCGGGAATCTTTCGGGCTTTGAAGCAGGAACGACCGCTTGTGTCTGCGCAGGCGCAGAAGAAAAGAATCTCTTGTCCTGGATAAAGCCAACACCGCCCAGCAGCAGCAAAAACAAGCCTGCCATCATCTGCAGAGAGAAAAGCAGCGTTGCGATCATATTGACCATCTCCTCTTTCCGGCTTTGAAAAATGCGTATGACAGCCATCATACGCATTTCTAATAATCTCTATATTGCAGCGCTTACAGAAAGATTTCGCAATCGTCCTCAACCTTTTTGCAGGCTTTCAGTACATCCTGCATAACAGCCTTGGGTTCGGCGCCGTCTTCAAACTCCACGTTCATCTTCAGCGCCATAAAATTGACGACCGCATCCTTGACGCCCGGCGTCTTCTTTGCCGCAAGCTCCATCTTGTTTGCGCAGTTCGCGCAGTCCACGTCAATTCTGTAGCTCTTTTTCATATCGCACGATTCCTTCCCTTGGTATCTGTCGCAGCGGAGCTCATTGAGCCGCAGTGAGCGCAGGCGCTGCATCCACTGCAGGCCCCACAGGAGGCGCAGTTGCATCCGCAGGAGCTTTTTCCCGCTTTTTTGTCACGGATCATGCCGCGCAGCAGCAGACCCACGATCAGAACGAGCACGGCAACAAGCGCGATATTGATTAGATTGGCGGATAACCATGCAATCATAAGATCACTTCCTTTAGGATGGGCGGCAGCGCTGTGAGGGAGAGGGTAAAACCTCACAGCGCCGCCGGATGGAGAGCCGTGTCATCCTGAGCGAGGCCGAAGGCCGAGTCGAAGGATCCTTCGACTTCGCTGCGCTCCGCTCAGGATGACCGCTGCGCGGTCACTTAACCGTTAGTTTCTGGGCTTCCTTGTAGGGCTTGAAGAGCTGCCACAGCAGGGCTGCCAGCATTGCCAGCGCCAGGATCAGACCGATGACATTCATACCGCCGGCAAAGACACGGCCGAGCTGCCAGACGATGAAGGCCACGACCCAGGCGAAGCCGCACTGGTAGCCGATCGCGAACCAGGTCCACTTCGCGCTGTTCATCTCGCGCTTGATGGCGCCGATGGCCGCAAAGCAGGGCGCGCACAGGAGATTGAAGATCATGAAGGCGAAAGCGGCGAGCTTCCCGTGGCCGCCGGAGAAGGCGTTGAAGTCCTCGGCGACGCGATCCCAGATCTGGTCGCCGTTCTCCTCCAGCTCTTCCTCGCCGTCATTGTCGTCGTAGGCGTACATGATGCCGAAGTTGGCGACGACTTCCTCCTTTGCCACGAGACCGGTAACGGTCGCGGCAGTGGGCTTCCAGTCGCCGAAGCCCAGAGGCTTGAACACGACGGAGACGGGCTGGGCGATGCGGGCCAGCATCGAGTCGTCCATGGGCTCGACCTCGTCCTCGGGGATGCCCATGCGGTCGGCCACGACGGCGATGTACTCGTCAGTGACAACCGTATCATCCTCATAGAGATCGTCGACCATGCCGAACTTGCCGTTGACGGAGCCGAAGCTGGTGAGGAACCAGATGACGATGGAGGAGATCACGATGACCGTGCCGGCGCGCTTGATGAAGGACCAGCCGCGCTCCCAGGTGCCGCGCAGGACATTGCCCCAGGCGGGCAGATGGTAGGCGGGCAGCTCCATGACGAAGGGGGCGGGATCGCCCGCGAAGCGCTTGGTCTTTTTCAGCATGACGCCGGAGATGATGATGGCGGCCACACCGATGAAGTAAGCAGAGGTGGCGACCCAGGTGCTGCCGCCGAAGAGCGCGCCGGCGATCAGACCGATGATCGGCATCTTCGCGCCGCAGGGCATGAAGGTCGTCGTGGTGATCGTCATGCGGCGGTCGCGCTCGTTTTCAATGGTGCGCGAGGCCATGACGCCCGGAATGCCGCAGCCGGTGGCGACGAGCATCGGGATGAAGCTCTTGCCGCTCAGTCCGAAGCGGCGGAAGATCCGGTCCATGATGAAGGCGATACGGGCCATGTAGCCGCAATCCTCGAGCAGGCAGAGCATCAGGAACAGGACGAGCATCTGCGGCACAAAGCCGAGCACCGCGCCGACGCCGGCAAAGATACCGTCGGAGATCAGGCCGACGAGCCAGGGCGCGACGCCCCAGCCTTCGAGGATCGCACGTGAGCCGTCGGTGAGCCACGCGCCGCCCAGCACGTCGTTCGTCCAGTCGGTGAGGAAGGTGCCGATCGAGACGCCGCCGTCCGCAATGGAGGTGCCCATCGACAGGGCGTAGACCAGGAACATGACGACAATGAAGATCGGAAGCGCCAAAATGCGGTTCGTGACGATCTTGTCGATCTTATCCGAGGCGGAGAGCTGCCCCTTGCCTTTCTTCTTGTAAATGCCTTTGAGCATATTGCCGATGTAGATGTAGCGCTCGTTGGTGATGATGCTCTCGGCGTCGTCGTCCAGCTCCTTCTCGGCCGCGGCGATGTCCTTCTCGATATGGGCCTTGACCTCGTCCGAGAGGGAAAGGCTTTCCACGACCTTTTCGTCGCGCTCGAAGAGCTTGATCGCATACCAGCGCTGCCGTTCCTCGGGCAGATCGTGCACCGTGACCTCCTCGATATGGGCCAGCGCGTGCTCGACCGGACCGGAGAAGCTGTGCTGCGGGATCGTTTTGCCGCTCTTGGCGGCATCAATCGCAGCCAGAGCCGCTTCTTTGACGCCGTCGCCCTTGAGGGCGGAGATCTCGACGATCGGGCAGCCGAGCTGGCGGCTCAGTTCCTTGACGTTGATGCTGTCCCCGGCCTTTTTCACCAGGTCCATCATGTTCAGCGCGAGCACCACGGGGATGCCCAGCTCCGTGAGCTGGGTGGTCAAATAGAGGTTTCGCTCGAGGTTCGTGGCGTCCACGATATTCAGGATCGCGTCGGGCTTTTCCTCGATGAGATAGTTCCGGGCCACGACCTCTTCCAATGTATAAGGGGAGAGGGAGTAGATGCCGGGCAGGTCGGTCAGGACGACCTCCTTGTCGACGATCAGCTTGCCTTCCTTCTTCTCCACCGTGACGCCGGGCCAGTTGCCGACGAACTGGTTCGAGCCGGTCAGCTTGTTGAACAGGGTGGTCTTGCCGCTGTTCGGGTTGCCCGCCAGAGCGATGCGCAGTTGTTTGTTCTCCATCTTATTCCACCTCGATGCTTTCTGCGTCGGCCTTGCGGATCGACAGCTCGTAATTCCTCACATTGACCTCGATGGGGTCGCCCAGCGGGGCCAGCTTGCGGACAAAGACTTCCACGCCCCTGGTGATGCCCATGTCCATGATGCGGCGCTTGACCGCTCCCTCGCCGTGCAGCTTCACGACCTTGACGGTCTCGCCGACTTTTACGTCTCGAAGTGTTTTCATCCTCATCTCTCCTTTTATGTTGATTTTTGTTCAGACCATGATCTTGGCGGCCATCTCTTTGCTGATGGCCACGCGGGATTCCTTGATCTTGACGATCAGATTTCCGCCGATGGTGTTCATCACCGTCTTTTTCATCTCGGGACTGCCGCCGACACGCCGAATGATGTTCTCCTCACCTGCATCCGCCATAACCAGAGGCATCATCGTTTACTCTCCCTTCGATAAGTAGATATATCTTCTCTTGGTAAGATTTCCTTAACCTCGGAGGCGAAGGAAAGGGTTAGAACCTGCTAACCTGTACGTAGTTTAACACCTTTAATCTGCGTTGTCAATCCTTAACTTACGTTTATGCGTTTTTCTTGCTTTTTTCCGCGGTTAGTGTTATCTTGTTCTTGGGTGATGACAATGAACATTCATAAATCCGCGGAAGATTACCTGGAAGCCATGCTCATGCTGAAGCAAGAACGCGGCTATGTCCGTTCCATTGACGTGGCCGACAAGCTGGGCGTTACCAAACCAAGCGTCAGCTATGCGACAAAGCGTTTGAAGGAGAGCGGCTATATCTCCTTCGATCCCGCCGGGATGATCGTGCTGGAAGCGTCGGGCCTGGAGATCGCGGAGCGAATGCTTGAGCGACACAATCTGTTGACCGAGCTCCTGATCGGGCTTGGCGTCAGCCCGGAGACCGCCCGCGACGACGCCTGCAAGATCGAGCACGATTTGAGCGTGGAAAGCTTCGACGCGATCCGTGCTCACGCGCAGAAATACCGCTGATTTGTTATATGGAAAAATGCAATAACCTCCGTTCTGTATTTGAAGCAGATCGGAGGTTGTTTTGTTCTCTCTTACTTCTTCCCAACCAGCAGTGCCGAGTCGGAAAGCGCCATCCATTTCGCCTCCCAAGGGGACATAAACATCCCGTTGGTGGTGTCGATCAACTCGACCTGCTGATAGCCCATGGTGCGGAGCTTTTGGACAAAGGCCTGCATATCGCCGTATTTGGCTTTTGAAAAGATGTCGTGAAGGGCGAACGTACCGCCCTTTTTCAGCACCCGCAACGTTTCGAGCAGGATCTCCTGCCGGTCACGGCCTAAAATGTTGTGATAGACGTAGTTGCTTACGACCGCGTCGAAGCTCTCGTCCGGGAAGTCCAGCTTCAAAGCGTCGCCCTGCCGGAACTCTGTGTTGCCGACGCCCTCGGCTTTCGCATTGGCCTCGCAAAGCGGCTTGTTGTAGGAGGCGTACTCCTTGCCCCAGCGGTCGATGCCGATGAAGCGCCCCTGCGGATTGCGCTTGGAACAGGCGATCGTCAGCGCTCCGCTCCCGCAGCCCACGTCAAGGCCGACGCCGCCCTCCGGCAGCTTCACATACCCGGCGATGCCCTCAATGATCTGCTTCGACATCTGCCGCTTGCCGTCGTAGGAAAAGGCTCGGTACAGCAGTTCCATCCACAGCGCGGCTCCGCCCGCTGTTGCGCCCGCGAAAAGCAAGGCGCCTGCCGCCGTACTTGCGAAAACGCTTCCAGGCCCGGTAAAGGATCTCCGCGGAGTAGTGGTACTTGAAATACAGATACACCTCGTCCAGAAACACCCAGGTAAACTTACCGCGCTTGCGGTTTTCAATGACCCGGTTCTGGATGGCCTCCAGGCCAGCACAATGACCGCCCCCTCCAGGCATACGCCCATATAGGACTTTACAAAGGCTTTGCCGATGCCCGCGGTGTTCTCACCGGCAAAGGACGCAAAGGGCAGCGGGGAGATCGCGGTATAAAGGTACAGCTTGAAAAAGCGCCCGTACACCGTGAGGATCAGAATAAAGGACATGACCGTTATGAACAGGCTCCCCAGGAATGACACAAGCCAAAGGGGTATGCCCTGCAAAAAGCTCACGCCCTCAATGGCGTTGACGATCTCAACGGGCAGGCTGGCCGCGGTCTCCACCGCGCCGCCGATGCCATGCCCCGGCCCACGGCTACCTTTGCCAGCACAAGCCGGATGAAATGGCGCAGGGCAAACTCCGGCCTTTGAAGCTCCCGGAAAGACGCCGCCGAGGAAAAGACGCCGATGGCAAAGAACAGTACCAGCAGCCCGTAGCCGATCCCCACAAGGGCAGAGTGGATATTGACCACGACGTTCCAGATCTGCCCGCCCTTGAAGGTCTCCGGCGTCTGTGTAATGAGCTGCCACAGCTCGGCCAGCTTGCCGTTCCAGGTGCCGATGGCGTTTTCGAGGTTTTTTACGACCCAGTTATCACTTATGACTTACACCTCACATTCACAAAAAGTTTCCAGAGAAAATCGTACGATCCTATTGCTAAAATCGTACGATTGGCGTATAATACAGATGAACCCGATCTTGACGAAAAGGAGGAGTCCCCTATGTCGATTACCGCAACAGAGTTGAAGCAGAATTTAAGCAAGTATCTCTTGATGGCAGAACGGGAAGATGTTTTCATCACCCGAAACGGCAAAGTCGTGGCCAAGCTCACAAATCCCTATCAGGACAGAGTTGACATGGCAAAATCTTTGTTCGGCATCATCCCCGGCGATATGACCATCGAGCAAGCACATAGCGAGCGGTTAGACAAAGTATGAATGTTCTGATTGATACCTGTATCATCATTGATGCGCTGCAAAGCAGAGAACCGTTCAACAAGGATGCCGAGGCTGTATTCCTGGCTGTGGCGAATCGGCGGTGTGTGGGGTTCCTCACCGCAAATTCTGTGACGGATATTTATTACCTGATGCACAAGGCGCTGCACAGTTCGGAAGAAACGAAGAAGGTTCTCGGCGTCCTGTTTTCTCTCTTTGAGATTTTGGACACCTGTGGGATTGATTGCCGGAAAGCACTGACCAGCGACATTTCGGATTATGAGGATGCAGTGATGGCCGAAGCCGCTATCCGCGCCGAGATTGACTGCATCGTTACCCGCAACCTCAAGGATTATGCAGGCGCTCCCATGCCGGTTTATTCTCCCGCGCAGTTTGTTGAACTCCTGTACGCTGACGAAGATTGATCCATCTGTTAAAGTGGGAAATGCGTTTCGTGGTGAAACGCATT
>ONOL01000020.1 GCA_900319465.1 uncultured Eubacteriales bacterium
CAGAAAATAGCATTTCAATTCAAAAATTTACTGTAGAGCATGACCATCACAGTTTTTACGATATCACTGTTTATTGGGATGAGTTTGGCAGTATGACACCGTCGCAAATGAATAAGGTCGTGCGCAGTTGGACATTCAGATATAGTGATGACACCCCCGACTATGACTTTTCATTGGCATACATTATTTCAAATGGTCAAAAGTATTATATTTTTACACCAGTTGGTATGGTTAAACTAGATGATTGGAACGGCAAAGTTATAGTGCAAGACGATAATAGCAATCATTCTAGCAGTAGTTCTAGTTCAAACAGTTCAAGTTCAAGTAGTTCGAGTAAAACGGCAACATGCAATTATTGCAATGGAACAGGTAAAGTGAATGGTGATAAGTGCCCTTGGTGTAATGGCTCTGGAAAGACCTACGATAATGTCTTTAATGACTTACTTGGTGACTAACACGTATAGAAAACAAAAGATATGATGCCCTATAATATGAAGTGCGATAAATGTCATGCTATGATGAAAGAAAAAGATCCAGGAAATCGACATTTGAAGATAAAAACGTATATCTGCCCCAATTGTCACACATTTGCTAATGTCGATAACATAGGTTCTATCAAGTGGTATGATTGTAATGGGAATCTGTTTTCTCCAACATCAATTCAACGCTCAACATCGGGGAAAGCATGAATAATCTATCAATAACAAAAAACAGGCAGGGAGCATAGCAATCCCTGCCTGTTTTCATTTCTCCATTAGTCCTACATATTTGTACGCCGTTGTCCGGCTGAGATTGCAGACACGGGCAAACTCGCTCATGTTTAGCTGCCCGGATATGCTTGCTGTTCTTCGTTTTGTCGCAGGGCATCCCGCATGGAGATTTATAAAAGGAAGTGATGGATATGTTCGTTTGGCTCTCGGCCAATGGGATCAATATTGCTCTTGTTGCCGTGCTCGCGCTGATCGTCGCGCTCGTGCTCCGCGGCATGATCCGCAGCAGAAAGGCCGGGAAAAGCGCCTGCGGCGGCAACTGCGCCTGCTGCGGCGCCTGCGGCAAGTGCGGTACGGCAAATCCCGCCCCGAAGGGAAAAGAAGCGGACGGCGCTTCCCGTTCCGCCTCATGAGCCGGCGGCAGCCGGCGTTTTCAGGCCATGGCATTTTGCCTGGGGTAAAATGCCCGACGGAGAAGCGCCCGGATCGATCCGATCCGGGCGCTTTTTTCGACCCCTGAACGGCTGCCTGCAGCCGCGGTCTTTCCTTTCACGGCCGGTCCCCGATACGCGGCCTTAACAGAATCTTAATGTCAGCCGCGAAGATATTACCCAGTTTTTACGGCGGGTTTGCCATAATAAAATACAAGGCATCATGGGGAAATTCTCTCCGCGGGGCTGCGCGCATCTGTATTTTGGCGGCGACTTGAGGTATAGTAGCGGTATGGATCCCGCAGGCGGACGGCATACCGCCTGTAAAGGAGGAACGCTTCCATGGAAAAAATACTTGCCTGCCTGTCCCCGTCTCCGTCCAATCCCAAAATCCTGCGCGCCGCGGCGGCTATGGCCCGGGACGGCGCGGAGCTGACCGCGCTGTTTATCGAGACACCCCAGTATCCGCGTCTCGCGGCCGCAGACCGGCGGAGGCTGCAGGAAAACATTCAGATCGCCGAACAGCTTGGGGCAAAGATCCAGACCGTCAGCGGCGACGACGTGGCCTTTCAAATCGCGGAATACGCGAGACTGTCCGACATCAAAAAAGTGGTGCTCGGCCAGAGCGATTTCAAGCCGTCCTTTTTCCCCTCCCAGGCGAGCCTGCCGGACAGGCTGGCGGAATACCTGCCCGACGCGGAGATCCATGTGATCCCGGATCGAAAGAGAAGCCTGTATTTTCCGCCCTCGCGGCAGAGCGTGAGCAAGCGAAGGATCATGATGGATGTCGTCGTCACGCTGCTCATGCTTGCCGCGGCAACGCTGCTGGGCATGGTCCTGTTCGGCTCGAAGCTGTCCAACTCCAGCATCATGATGGTGTATCTGCTGGGCGTCCTGCTGGTCGCGGTCATCACCTCGCACCGCGCCTGCAGCATTGCGGCCGCCGTGGCGTCCCTGTTTCTGTTCAACTTCTTTTTCATTCAGCCCCGGTATTCCCTGGCCGCCTACGAGCCCGGTTATCCCGTCAGCCTGATCGTGATGTTTCTCACGGCGGTCATAGCGGGCACGCTGGCAAACCGGCTGAAGCAGACCGCGTATCAGGCGGCCCGGACGTCTTTCCGCTCCCGGATCATCTCCGATACGGATCAGCTTCTGGCAAAGGCGCAGGGCCGGGAGGAGATCCTGCGGGTCTGCGCCGAGCAGAGCGCGAAGCTCCTCGGCCGCGCCGTCGTCCTCTACGAAGTGAGCGAAGGGAAGGCGCGCTTCCGCTGCGCCGTCCCGGAGCGGGACGAGCCCCCCTCGGACGGGCGGGAGCTTCTCAGCGAAAAACTGCTGCTCGGCCAGGAGGAAAACGGCTGTTACCCGGTGCGCGTGAAAGAACAGCTCTATGCTGTTTTGCAGATCCCGGAGAACGAGCCGCCTCTTGAGCTTGCGGCTCACGCTACGCTGCTGTCCGTTTTAAGCGAATGCGCGCTTGCGCTGGAAAACGAAAAGAACGCGCGGGAAAAGGAAGCGGCGGCGGTTCTGGCCGAAAACGAACGCCTGCGCGCCAACCTCCTGCGCAGCATCTCGCATGATCTGCGCACCCCGCTCATGTCCGTTGCCGGAAACGCGGGCGCGCTGCTGGCCAACGAGGAGCGCTATTCCGCACAGACCCGCCGCCGGCTTTATCGGGATATCTATCAGGATTCCCTGTGGCTGACGGATCTGGTGGAAAACCTTCTGGCGACGACCCGGCTGGAGGGAGGCGCGGCCAATCTGCACCTGTCCGGCGAGCTGGTCGAGGATCTGTTTGCCGAAGCGATCACCCATGTGCATGCGGACGACAGGCATCCGATCCGTACCCAACCGCTTTCGGAAATGCTGATGGTGCGGGCCGACCCCAGACTGATCGTTCAGGTCCTGGTCAATCTGATCGGCAACGCGCTGAAGTATACGCCGCCGGGCTCGCCCGTGCTGCTGTCGGCGAAGCGGGAGGAGGGCGCCGCGGTCATTTCCGTCGCGGACTGCGGAGCGGGCATCCCCCCGGAGGAGAAAGAACAGGTCTTCGATATGTTTTTTGTCGGAAGCAACGCCGCGTCCTCCGGACGGAAGAGCCTGGGGCTGGGGCTGGCGCTGTGCAGGAGCATCGTGAACACCCACGGGGGCCGGATCTGGGTGCAGGACAACATCCCCCATGGATCGGTCTTTTCTTTCACCCTTCCGCTGGAGGAGGTTTCGGAGCATGGATAAATGGAAAATTATGGTCGTGGAAGACGACGCGTCCGTCCGCCATCTGGTCACGGCCTCCCTTTCGGCCGAGGACTACGCCGTGATCGCCGCCGCGACGGCGAAGGAAGCCGTGCAGCTTGCGGCGACGCAGAATCCGGATATGATCCTGCTGGATCTCGGGCTGCCGGACGGCGACGGCGTCGAGGTGATCGGGAAGATCCGGCTCTGGACGGAAACGCCGATCCTCGTGATCAGCGCCAGAGATGAGGATACGGACAAGATCGAGGCGCTGGACGCGGGGGCGGACGACTATCTGACCAAGCCCTTTTCCGTTGCGGAGCTTCTGGCGCGCCTGCGTTCGACGCAGCGCCGCCTGACGCACCTGGCAGCGGGGAATTCCGAAGCGGTATTCAAAAACGGCGAGCTCACGATCGATTACGCGGCAGGCTGCGCCTATCTCGCCGGGCAGCCTCTGAAGCTGACGCCCATCGAATACCGGCTGCTGTGCCTTCTGGCGCAGAACGTCGGAAAGGTTTTGACCCACAAATACATCACGCAGAAGGTCTGGGGCGTGGGTTGGGAAAACAACATTGCCTCTCTTCGCGTTTTCATGGCGACGCTGCGGAAAAAGCTGGAGATCCTGCCCGATTCGCCATGCTATATCCAGACGCACATCGGCGTGGGATACCGGATGCTGAAAATCGACTGAACACAGGCCGGAAAGGGGGATCAGGCATGAAATCGAATAAAGCGCTTCGATCCGGCTTCCTCCTGGCGGCGCTCGGCATGATCTACGGCGACATCGGATGCTCCCCGCTGTACGTGGTGAAATACATTGTGAAAGAAAGCGGCGGCGCGCCGGCAGTCAGCGAGGCGCTGGTGCTCGGCTCCCTCTCGCTGATCCTCTGGTCTCTGCTGCTGCTGGCTACCGTGAAGGGCGTTCTGCTGCTGCTTCGTGCCGACAACCGGGGCGAGGGCGGCCATTTTGCCCTGTACGCGCTCGTGCGCCAACGCGGCCGGTGGCTCCTGCTCCCGGCGGCGCTCGGCGGCGCGGCGCTGATGGCGGACTCTGTCCTGACGCCGGCGCTGTCTCTGACCGCGGCGGTGGAGGGGAGCGCCTGCCTGGCTGACGGCGCTTTTCCCGGGATGGGCACGCGCGGGACCGTGGCCCTGGTCCTGGTCCTGCTGTCCGTCCTCTTCCTTTCCCAGGGGCTCGGGAGCCGGCGGACGGGACGCTTTCTCGGCCCGGTCATGCTGGCCTGGTTCCTGTTCATCGGCACGGCGGGGGCAATCCGGCTCAGCGGCGACGGCAGGGTGCTGCGCGCCCTGGACCCGCTTGTGGGCGTCCGTTTCCTGTTCAGCGCCGGGAATACGATGGGCTTTTCGCTGCTGGGGCTGGTCTTCCTTTCCGTTACGGGCACGGAGATCCTTTATGCCAATCTGGATTTCAGCGGGAGGAAAGCGATCACGCGCGCCTGGCCCTTCGTGCTGCTCTGTCTGAGCCTGAGCTATCTCGGGCAGGGAGCGTGGCTGCTCGGACAGCTGGGGGATCCCGCGCGGCTTTCGCAGGCCGCGGCGGATCCGTTTTTCCGGATGCTGCCCGCGTCCCTCCGGGTCCCGGCGCTCCTGCTGGCCCTGGCGGCGGCGTGGTCGACCTCCCAGACCGTGGTGAACGGCTCCTTTACGCTGGTGTCCGAGGCAATTCGCCTCAACCTGCTCCCTGCGCTGGAGATCCGCTATCCTTCCGACTCCATCCGGCAGGAATACATTCCCTCCGTCAACTTCCTGATGTGGCTCCTGAGCTGTGCGGCCGTCGCCGTGTTCCGGAGCGGAGAGCGCATGGCGTCGGTCTATGGGCTGATGATCGCGATATCCATGCTGACGACGAGCATGATGCTCTATGTCTTTCTGCGCGCCGGCAGGCCCGGCGCCCGGCCCGTCCTGGGCCTGATCCTCCTGCTCGGCATGCTGGAGGCGTGCTTCTTTTTCGCCGGCCTCCAAAAGCTGCTGACCGGCGGCGCGGTGGGCCTTCTTCTCACGCTGCTCCTGCTTGCGGGCATGCTCTCCTGGAACAGGGGGGAAGAGATCGAAAAAAGCTTCAGCGCCCGCCTGCCCGTGCGCGAGTATCTGCCCCTGCTGGATCAGCTCCGGAGGGATACGGACTATCGGAAGCTGGCGGATAATCTGGTGTATCTCGACAGCGGGACCGAGACGGACACGGTGGACCGGGCGATCCTCTATTCGATCCTGGACCGCGGCCCGAAGAGGGCGCAGGCGTATTGGATCGTCACCGTGAACACCGTCGGCGAGCCGAACCTGCAGCGCTATCAGGTGGAGACCTTCGGGACGGACTTCCTTTTCCGCCTGCGCCTGGATCTCGGATACAAGTGCAGCCGGCCGCTGACGCGCTATCTGCGGGACGCGCTTCTGGATATGGAAAGACAGGGCCTGATCCCGGTCAACAGGAAAAACTTCGTCCTCAGCGAGGACTCGGCGCTCGGCACGTTCCACTACCGCGTCCTCCGAAGACGGGCCTCCGGGGCGGAATCGCTCACGCTGCCCGAGCTGTGGGCCCTTCGGATGCGAAACCTCCTGCAGGGGCTGGCCGGCCTGCGCGAGGAGTGGTATACTGAGGAAGATACGGACGTCGAAGTGGAGAGAATTCCCCTGTCGCTGGCGGAGGGCGCTCCTGCGCGCCGCCTCCGGCGTCTGCGGACGGAAGCATCGGCCGAAGCTGCAAAAGAGGAGTGAGACCGTGAAAATCGTGATTGCCGGCGCCGGGAAAATGGGCATGGCCGCGACGCAGCAGCTCTGCCGGGAGGGGCATGATCTGACCTTGATCGACCAGCGGCAGGACAGAGTGGACAACGCCGTAAACAGCATGGACGTGATCGGCTGCTGCGGAAGCTGTGCCGCGCCGGAGACGCTGAAGGACGCCGCGGCGGGCCAGTCCGATTTGTTTATCGCCGCGACCGGCGTGGACGAGGCCAATCTGATCGCCTGCCAGCTGGCAAAGAAAATGGGCGCGCGGCATGCGGTCGCCCTGCTTCGGAACCCGGCGTATATCCAGAACGCGGAGCTGCTGAAGGAGACCATGCACCTGTCCTTCTCCATCCATCCGGATTATGTGACGGCGGAGGAGATCTCCCGCGTGCTCCAGTTTCCCGCGGCGATCCGCGTGGAGTCCTTCCCGGACTGCGAGATGGAGATCGTCACCTTCAAAATCGAGGAAAACAGCACGCTGACCGGTATGCCCCTCAACAGGCTGGGGACCAGGTTCGGCCAGAAGATCCTGATCTGCTGCGTCGAGCGCGGCGAAACGGTTCAGATCCCGCGCGGGGACTACGTCCTGCGCACGGGCGACCGCATCTCCGTGACCGGCCTGCCGGGCGCGCTGCGCCGCTTTTTCAAAGCCGCCGGCTCGTATAAAAAGCCGGTCAGAAACGTGATCCTGCTGGGCGGCAGCAGGAGCGCCGTGCCTCTGACAAGACTGCTCGAGAGCACCGGCGTCGACGTTACAATCATCGAGCAGAGCAGCGTGCGCTGCCAGGCGCTTGCAGAGATGCTGAAGGACACGGCGATCCATTGTGCCGACGGCACGGATACGGCGGTTTTGCAGGAATACGGCATCTCCCGCGCGGACGGCTTCGTCGCGCTGACCGGTTTTGACGAGGACAATATCATTCTTGGCCTGTACGCCGGGAAGGTCGGCGTCGGCAAGGTCATTTCCAAAGTGAACAACACCAAGTTCGTGGAGCTGCTGCGGGACATTTTCCCGGATACGACGCTCTCGCCCCAGGAGCTTGTGGCGGAGCGGCTCTCCGGCTATGTCCGCGGCCTGGAGCACGCATCCGAAAAGAGTACGATCGAAGCGCTGTATTATCTCGGAGACCGCCAGGTCGCCGCAACGGAATTCATTGTCGGGGCAAAGGCCGCCTGTACCGGCACGGCGCTGAAGGATCTGCCGATCTCCGGCGGCGTTCTGCTCGCGACGGTGATCCGCGGCGGAAAGAGCTTCCTCCCGGACGGCCAGACCGTTCTGCAGCCGGGAGACCGCGTGATCGTGGTATCGACGGATCGGACGATCGTTGAGCTGGACGATATTCTGTCTGCATCGGGGAAGAGCGTATGAACGGCAAGGCTGTTGCAAACATACTCGGGAAAGTGCTTCTCGCGGAAGCGGCGCTGCTGCTGTTTCCCCTTGCGGCCGCTGCGTATTTCCGGGAACCGGTCCTTCCCTTTCTCGGTCCGATCCTCCTTTTGCTGCTGCTCGGCGGGGCGCTGGCCGCCTTGAAGCCCGCGTCGCCGCAGCTGTATGCGCGCGAGGGCTTTGTCTGCGTCGGCCTCTCCTGGGTCTTGATGTCCGCCTTCGGCGCGCTGCCCTTCGTCTTCTCGGGGGACATTCCCCGCTATACGGACGCCCTGTTTGAAACCGTCTCCGGCTTCACCACCACCGGCGCGAGCATTCTGAACGATCCCGAACGCCTCGGCAGGGGCTGTATGTTCTGGAGGCTGTTCACGCACTGGATCGGGGGAATGGGCGTGCTGGTATTCATCGCGGCCATCCTGCCCGTTTCGGGCGACCATTATATCCATATCATGCGCGCCGAGGTTCCCGGCCCCACGGTGAGCAAGCTGGTCCCCAGGATCAGGAAAACCGCGAGGATCCTGTATCTGATCTACTTTGGCCTGACCCTGCTGGAGTGCCTGCTCCTGCTTCTGGGCAGGATGAGCTTCTATGAGGCGCTCCTCCATTCCTTCGCGACTGCCGGCACCGGAGGCTTCTCGACCCGGGCCGAGAGCATCGGCGCCTTTCACAGCGCCTATATCGAGATGGTGATCGCCGTCTTTATGCTGCTGTTCGGCTGCAATTTCAATCTCTTTTATCTGATCCTGCTGGGGCAGGGCGCGGCGGCAGCCCGGAGCGAGGAGCTGCGCGTCTATCTGGGCGTGATCGCCGTTTCCGTTGTGCTGATCGCCGCCGACATCGCGGGGCGCTGCGGCGGCGCGCTGAGCGCGCTGCGCTATTCCTTCTTTCAGGTCATGACGGTGTTGAGCACGACCGGCTTTTCCACCTGCGATTTTGACGCCTGGCCGGAGTTTTCCCGCTGGATCCTGGTGCTGCTGATGTTTATCGGCGGCTGCGCCGGATCGACGGGCGGCGGGATGAAGGTCTCCCGGATCATCATCCTGATGAAGTCCTATTTTGCCGAGCTCAAACGCATGATCCATCCGACGCAGGTCAAGCGGATCTGGTTTGAACACCGGCCTGTCGGCGATCAGACGGTGATGAGCGTCCAGGTGTTCTTCTTTGTGTATCTGCTGGCGGCGGGGCTCGGCGTTCTTGCCCTGACGCCGGACGGAAAGGATCTGAGCACCAATCTGACCGCCTCCATCGCGTGTATCTCCAACGTGGGACCGGGGCTTTCCCTGGTCGGCCCGACCGGCAACTATGCCTTTTTTTCGGTTCCGTCCAAGCTGGTGCTGTGCTTTGAGATGCTGCTCGGCCGTTTGGAGATCTTCCCCATGCTGTTTCTGCTGACGCCGAGCGTCTGGAAAAAACGGTGACGGCCCCGGACAAAGCCGGGGCTGAGGCTTGCCGGGAAACGCCGCGGCCAGGCTCCGGAAGGACGAGCGGGACGGCGGCGTGAGCTGCGACGCGATCCACGCGCTTCCCGACACGGCGCATGAGGTGCGCCGCCTGCGGGCGGAAGGGGTCGCGGTCGTCTGCCTTTTCACCGGGGAGGACGAGAAGCTGCCCGCCGCAAGGCTGGTCTACGGGCAGGACTTTGTCAGGATCCGCGATTTCTCGTATTTCGCCGATACGGTCGGAAAGCTGATCGTCGAGCAGATGAAGCCCTGCGCCGTGTAACGCGGCAGAGGAAAAATGCCGGGGGCCGGGCAGCTCCCGAACCTTGTTTCAGCGGAGCGGAAGGAGGACACATCGATGAACGGAGAGACCTGCCTGATGGCAAAGCTCGCCGCCGCCGCGCGGACGGCGATCCGGGGCGGCTCCTTTTCCTGCGAGCTGCCCGCGTACGTGGAGGAGCTCAGCTTTCGTTTTCTCCCGAAGCGCCGCCTGTTCCGCCGGATGGAACGCACGGCGGCGTCGCCGGCCGAGTGGTTTGCCCTCTGCAGGGGGGACGGGCTGCGCGACGTGCTCCTGCTGATCCGCACCCGGAAGGACAGGCGGGAGCTTCTCGGCTTTGCCAACACGACGCCGGTCTCGATCGCCGCCCTGTACCGGGACGGGAGCGTACGCTACTGGACGGGGAGATGGGACTTCGACGCGGAGAGCGGGAAGTGGCGCGTCGTGTACAGCGAGCATCCCTGGCAGAACGCCCCGAAGGGCAGCCCCTCTTTCGAGGACAACACGGAGGCCTTTCGCGGCAGCCTCGTGGAGATCGAGCGCCTGGCGGACGAGCTCGGCGCGGGGGATTTTGCGCAGGTCTTCCGCGAGGCGCGCGCGATCCTGGACGGCGCGGCGGCGGAACGCTGTCCCGACGGGGCGCTCCGGGCGCTTCCGGCGAAGAACCTCGCCTTGTACCTCGCAGCCTCGAAGGCCGACGTGTTCGGCGCGATGGGCTCGTGGAACGACACACCGGCCTATCTCGCCGGGGAGATGGGACGGGAGGAGGAGTATGGGCGAGTGTCGGACGAGCTGCTGAGGCAGTGCCGCCTCGCCGTCATGTATGCGCTCAACCAGTGGGACTGAGCGCCGCGCCGTGCGGCGGCCCCGGCTTCGCGATCAAAAGAATATAAATCGAAAGGCTGTGGACCTCGTATCCACAGCCTTGGCTTTTCGAGAAGCCCTGTTCCCGTCATCCTGAGCGAAGCGAAGGATCTCGAAAGAATGCTCGAGGAGCGGAAAAACAAGCAGATCCTTCGGCACGTCGTTGCCCAGGAGGACAGCCCGGTTTCGGCTTGCGCCGACTTTCCCTGCGCATGGAGGCTGTGCACCTTGCGTTCCCGGCCTTTTTTCCTGTGCGGACGGAACGGAAGCGGAAAATGTGCATAAAAACCGCGCCGCCGCGGGGCGGCTTTTTTACCCGGTGATAGAACCGGAGAAAATCCCCCGTGCGGCGGTTGACTTTAGTGCGGTGATGTGGTAATATACGAAACTACTGAAGAAGCAAGTGCGCGGCGCGCACAAAGGATCAGGAGGACATCGGCATGGGTGTACCGGAAAATACGCAGACCGAGGCGCTGTACGAGGCGCTGGCCTCCCTGCGCGATGCGGAGGAGTGCCGGGCGTTTCTGGCGGATCTCTGCACGATCAAGGAGATTGTCGCCATGGCGCAGCGGCTGGAGATCGCACGGCTGCTCGACCGGGGCGATTCCTACGTGGAGACGGTGGAGCAGACGGGCGCGAGCTCCGCGACGGTCAGCCGCGTCAACCGCTGCCTCAACTACGGCAACGGCGGCTACCGCTTCGTGCTGGACCGGCTTGCGCAGGCGGAGGCGGAGAGATGAAAACGCCCAATCCCCAGCGCGCGCTGCGCGCCCTGTATACCGGCTGCGGCTATCTTCCCTTCCGGGTGCGGAAGTTTGAGGATTACGACCTCTATGCCGAGAACAAGCGCTTTCTGCAGAGCCACCGCGTGCTCACCTTTACGGACACGGACGGGCGGCTCAAGGCCCTGAAGCCCGACGTCACGCTCTCCATCGTCAAGAGCAGCGGCGGCGGGGAGCTGCGAAAGCTCTTTTACCAGGAAAATGTCTACCGTGAGCCCCGGCCCGGCGAGGGCTTCTGCGAGATCGCGCAGATGGGGCTGGAGTGCATCGGCGCTCTCACGGGCTTTGACGTGGGCGAGGTGCTGATGCTTGCCGGCCGCAGTCTCGACGCTCTTGCGGAGGACTGGGTGCTGACCGTGAGCCACATCGGCGTCGTGGCGGGCGTGCTGGAGGCGGCGGGATTCGACGAGGAACAGCGCCGCGCGGCCTTTGCCGCCGTGAGCCGGAAAAACGCCCCCGCGCTCGCCGCGCTGCCGGACGCGCAGGCCGCCGCGCTGCTGCAGAGCTTGATCCGGCTCTACGGCCCCCTGGACGAGACCGTCGCGCAGGCGCAGGAGCTCCCGCTGCCGCCGGCCAGCCGCGCGGCGCTCGCAGAGCTGGCGGCGCTGGGCGATCAGCTCGCGCTCTACGGACTCAAGCGCGTGGCGCTCGATCTTGCCGTTGTGAACGACGTGGACTATTACGACGATCTCGTGTTCCGCGGATTTGTGGCGGGCGTTTCGTCGCCGGTGCTCTCCGGCGGGCGCTACGACCGGCTGCTCGAGCGCATGGGCAAGCCCGGCGGCGCGATCGGCTTTGCCGTGTATCTGGACCGGCTGGAGCTTGCGCCGCGTCCGGCCGCCGCCTTCGACGGCGACGTGCTGCTGCTGTTTGAAAGCGAAAGCGACCTGCCCCTCGCGATACGCACGGCGGAGCGCCTGCGGCAGGCGGGGGAGAGCGTCCGCGCGGCGAGGACGGCGCCGGCGGATCTGCGCTACCGGCGCGTGCTGCGCGTCCGAAACGGGGAGGTGCGGGAAGATGCTTAACGTTGCGCTGCCCAAGGGCAGGCTGGGCGAGAAGGTCTACGAGCGCATGGCGCGCGCGGGCTATCCCTGCCCCGAGGTGCTGGAGGAATCCCGCCGCCTCACCTTTGAAAACCCGGAGACCGGGGTGCGGTATTTCTGGGTCAAGCCCTCCGACGTCGCGATCTACGTCGAGCGCGGCGCGGCGGACGTGGGCATCGCGGGCAAGGACATCCTGCTTGAGTACAGCCCGCAGGTCTACGAGCTGCTCGACCTCGGCATGGGCAAATGCCGCATGTGCGTGGCGGGCAGGGCGGACTTCCGGGACGACACCTCGCGCACGCTGCGCGTGGCGACAAAGTTCCCCAACATCGCCCGCGCCCATTACGCGGCCTGCGGCCGGGAGATCAGCATCATCAAGCTCAACGGCTCGATCGAGATCGCCCCGCTGCTGGGGCTCTCGGACGTGATCGTGGACATCGTGGAGACGGGCAAGACCCTGCTGGAAAACGGGCTTGCGCCGCTCACGACCATCGTGCCCATCTCCGCCCGCTTCATTGCCAACACCGCGAGCTACCAGTTCCATTCCGATGAGATCCGAACCATGTGCGAAAGATTGGAGAATGCCCTATGATCCGCATGTTTGAATACGGCTCTGTGCCAAACGAAACGCTTTTTATCCGCAGCCCCCTCTTTACCGACGTGGGGCCGGTCGTCGCCGGGATTTTGCGCGACGTGAAGGAAAATGGGGACGAGGCGCTTTTCCGCCTGACCGAAAAATATGACGGCGCAAAGCTCTCCTCCCTGCTCGTCACCGAGGAGGAGATCGAGGAGGCCTTCGCCTCCGTGAGCGGGGAATACCGCGCGGTGCTGCAGCTCGCGCATGACAATATCGCGGAATACCACCGCTGCCAGATCCGTCCCGGCTTTGTGATGACGCGCCCGAACGGCGTGGTGCTGGGGCAGAAGGTCACGCCGATCGAGAGGGTCGGGCTCTATGTGCCGAACGGTACGGCGGCCTACCCCTCGAGCCTGCTGATGAACTGCGTGCCCGCAAAGCTCGCGGGCTGCGGGATGCTCGTCATCACGACGCCGCCGGGACGGGACGGGAAGATCGACCCCGCCATCCTCGCCGCGGCGAAGATCGCGGGCGTGGACCGCATCTACAAGCTCGGCGGCGCACAGGCCGTGGCGGCGCTCGCCTTCGGCACCGGGAGCGTGCCGAAGGTGGATAAGATCGTCGGCCCCGGCAACGCCTACGTGGCCGAGGCGAAAAAGCAGGTCTTCGGCACTGTCGCCATCGACACGATCGCGGGGCCGAGCGAGGTACTGATCGTCGCGGACGAATCGAACGACCCTGCCGTCGTCGCGGCGGACATGCTCGCGCAGGCCGAGCACGACGTGATGGCGACCTCCGTCCTCGTCACCGACTCCCGGCGGCTCGCCGGCGCGGTGGCGCAGGAGCTGGAGCGGCAGCTTGCGCTCCTGCCGCGCGAGGCGATCGCACGCGCGAGCATCGAGAACAACGGCAAGATCGTCGTGGCGAAGGATCTCGAGGCCGCCATCGAGTGCGCAAACGAGATCGCGCCCGAGCACCTGGAGATCTGTCTGGACGACGCCTTCTCCTGGCTCGGAAAAGTCAAAAATGCGGGCTCCATCTTCCTCGGCAAGCACGCGCCCGAGGCGCTGGGCGATTATCTCGCCGGGCCGAACCACACCCTGCCCACCACCGGCACCGCGAAGTTCGGCAGCCCCCTGTCCGTGGACGATTTTGTGAAGAAGAGCCAGTACACCTACTACTCCCGGGAGGCGCTGCGGGACGTGAAGGACGCCCTCGTGCTCTTTGCCGAGGAGGAGGGCCTGCGGGGCCACGCGCGCAGCGTCGGCGTCCGCTTCGGGGAGGCGGAGAGATGAGCAGGTTCTTTTCTTCCCGCCACGCCTCGCTCACGGCCTACACCCCCGGCGAGCAGCCGCAGGACCGGCGCTACGTCAAGCTCAACACCAACGAGAGCCCCTTCCCGCCGTCTCCCGCCGTCGTCGCGGCGGCGGCGGCGGAGGCCGCGCGGCTGCAGCTCTATTCCGACCCGGAGAGCCGCGCCGTGACCGAGGCTGTCGCCGCGCGGTACGGCGTGTCGCCCGACATGGTGCTCATGGTGAACGGCTCGGATGAGATTTTGAATTTTGCCTTCCTGGCCTTCGGCGACGCGGAGCACGGCTTTGTCTGCCCCGACATCAGCTACGGCTTCTACCCCGTGTTCGCGGCGCTCAACCACGTGCCGCTGCGCGAGATCCCGCTGCGGGACGATTTCTCCGTGGACCCGGAGGACTACTGCGGCGTCGGCGCGAACATCGTGCTCGCAAACCCCAACGCCCCGACCGGCCGGGCGCTCCCGCTTGCCGATATCGAGCGCATCGTGCAAACGAACCCCGGGCACGTCGTGGTCATTGACGAGGCCTACGTGGACTTCGGCGGGGAGAGCTGCGCGGCGCTCGTGAAGCGCTATGACAATCTCCTCGTCACTCAGACCTTCTCGAAATCCCGTTCCCTCGCGGGCGGGCGGCTCGGCTTCGGCATCGGCTGCCCCGCGCTCATCCGCGACCTGAACACCATCAAATATTCAACGAACCCCTACAACGTCAACCGCATGTCGGCCGCCTGCGGCGCGGCCGCGATCGCGGACGACGCGTACTACCGGAAGAACGCCCGGACCATCATGGAAAACCGGGCATACACGGCGCAGGCCCTGCGGCAGCGCGGCTTTGAGGTGCTGCCCTCGGCGGCGAACTTCCTCTTTGCCAGGCCCGCCTTCTGCGGCGGCGGGGAGCTCTACCGGGGGCTGAAGGCGCGCGGCGTGCTGATCCGCCACTGGGATAAGCCGCGCATCGAAGCGTGGTGCCGCATCACCGTAGGCACAAAGGAACAGATGGACGCGCTGCTCGCGGCCATCGACGACATGATCAGGGAGGCAAACGCATGAGAAGCGCGACCATTGAACGCAAAACCGCGGAGACCGACATTGCCCTTACGCTGACGCTGGACGGCGCGGGGCGCAGCGACCTGAACAGCGGCGTGGGCTTCCTCGACCATATGCTGACGCTCTTTGCCGCCCACGGGCGCTTCGACCTGACGCTGCGCTGCGTCGGCGACACCTTTGTGGACGACCACCACAGCGTGGAGGATATCGGCATCGCGCTCGGCATGGCGCTCAGGGAGTCGCTCGGCGACAAGCGCGGGATCTGCCGCTACGGGCAGCGCCTGCTCCCCATGGACGAAGCGCTGGTCCTCTGTGCGCTCGACCTCTCCGGGCGCAGCTGCCTGCGCTACGGGCTGGAGATCCCGACCGAGAAGGTCGGCAGCTTCGACACCGAGCTCGTCGAGGAGTTCTTCGCCGCCCTCTGCCGCGAGGCGGGGCTGACGCTGCACCTCCGGCAGCTCGACGGCACAAATTCCCACCACATCATCGAGGCCGCGTTCAAGGCCTTCGCCCGCGCGCTCCGCGAGGCCGTGAGCCTCGACGGCGCGCTTTCAAACGAGCTGCCGAGCACCAAAGGAGTGCTGTGAGATGATCGCCATTGTGGATTACGGAGTGGGGAACCTCTTCTCCCTCAAAAGCTCCCTCGCCGCCATCGGCGCGGAGGCCGTCGTGACAGGCGACCCCGCCGTCCTGCGCGGCGCGGCGCGGGTCATCCTGCCCGGCGTCGGCGCCTTCGGGGACGCGGCGGAAAAGCTGGCCGCCGCCGGCATGCGCGAGGCGGTGCTGCGGGAGGCGGCCGCGGGAAAGCCGCTGCTCGGCATCTGCCTCGGGATGCAGCTTCTGTTTGAAAAGAGCCTGGAATACGGCGAACACGAGGGGCTTGGCCTCATCCCCGGCTCCGTCGTGGATTTAAAGCCCGTCCTGCCCGAGGGCCTCAAGGTGCCGCACATCGGCTGGAACGCGCTGCGGCTGCAAAACCCGGCGCATCCGCTGATGAAATACACCCGCGAGGGCGACTGCGTGTACTTCGTGCACAGCTTCTACGCCGTGGACTGTGCGGCGTGGACGCTCGCTTCGGCGGAGTACGGCGTGCCCGTCACGGCTGCCGTCGCGAAGGGAAACGTCATGGGCTGTCAGTTCCACCCGGAAAAGAGCGGCCCCGCGGGGCTGAAGATCCTGAAGGCTTTCTGTGAGGTAACGCCATGATCCTGCTGCCCGCCATCGACCTCTACGCCGGCAAGGCCGTACGCCTGCTGCGGGGGGACTATGAGAAAATGACCGTCTACGGCGAGAACGCGGCGGCCTTTGCCGCGGCCTTCGCGGACGCCGGCGCCGAATGGGTCCACATGGTGGACCTGGAGGGCGCGAAGAGCGGCACGACGCCGAACTTCGAAACGGTGGCCGCCGTGGCGGGGGAGGGGAAGCTGCGCGTCGAGATCGGCGGCGGCATCCGCTCGGAGGATACCGCGGCGCGCTACCTCGAGGCGGGCGTGAGCCGCGTCATCCTCGGCACGGCCGCCCTGCGCGACCGGGCCTTCCTGGAGCGCTGCGTGACGCGCTGGGGCGAAAAGATCGCCGTCGGCGTGGATCTTAGAAACGGCTATGTGGCGGCGCAGGGCTGGACGGAGACGAGCGACGTCGCCGTTGACGCCTTCTGCTCCGAGCTGCAGGAGCTCGGCGTAAAGACGGTCATCGTTACGGACATCTCCCGCGACGGGGCCATGCAGGGCACGAACCGCGGCCTGTACGAGCGGCTGCGCGCCCGCTATTCCATGGACGTGATCGCCTCCGGCGGCGTGTCGTCGCTCGCGGATATCCGCGCGCTGCGGGCGCTCGGCGTGTACGGCGCGATCCTCGGCAAAGCCTACTACACCGGGGCGATTTCCCTCCGGGATGCATTGGAGGCGGCGAAATGATTACCAAACGCATCATCCCCTGCCTGGACGTGAAGGACGGCAGGGTGGTCAAGGGCGTGAACTTTCTGGGCGTGCGCGACGTGTCCGACCCTGTGAAGCTCGCGGCGTACTACTCCGAGAGCGGGGCGGACGAGCTGGTGTTTTACGACATCACCGCCTCCCATGAGAACCGCGCCCTGTTCACGGATATCCTGACGCGCGTGGCGGAGAGCATCTTCATCCCCCTCACCGTCGGCGGCGGCATCAACAGCCTCGCGGACTTTGACCGGGTGCTCAAGTGCGGCGCGGACAAGGTCAGCGTCAATTCCGGCGCGCTGCGCGATCCGGGACTCATCGGCGCGGCGGCGAAACGCTACGGCGACCAGTGCGTCGTGCTCTCGGTGGACGCAAAGCGCGTCGGCGGGCAGTTTCGCGTCTTCGCCAAGGGCGGGCGCGAGGACACCGGGCTCGACGCCATCGAGTGGGTCCGCCGCGGCGTCGGCGACGGGGCGGGCGAGATCGTCTTAAACTCCATCGACACCGACGGCGTGAAGCGGGGCTTCGATCTCGAGATGCTCGACGCGGTGTGCAGGGCCGTGTCGGTGCCCGTGATCGCCTCGGGCGGCGCGGGCTGCGCGCAGGACTTTGTCACCCTGTTTCGGACGCTTCCCGGGGTGGACGCGGGGCTTGCCGCCTCGATCTTCCACTTCGGCGAGGTGGAGATCCCGGCGCTCAAGGAGCTGCTCGCGGAAAACGGAATACTGGTAAGGAGATAAACCATGCTGAAGATCGAGGAACTGAAATTTGACGAGCGGGGTCTCATCCCTGCGATCGTTGTGGATACGGAGAGCAAGCAGGTGCTGACGCTCGCGTATATGAACGCCGAGAGCCTGTGCATCTCCATGGAGGAAGGCAGCACCTGCTTTTACAGCCGCTCGCGCCGCTGCCTCTGGCGCAAGGGGGAGACGAGCGGCAATACGCAGCAGATCGTCTCCATCACCGCCGACTGCGACTGCGACGCCCTTGTCGTCGAGGTGCGCAAGGCCGGGCCTGCCTGCCATACGGGGGCGGAGAGCTGCTTCTTCAACCCCGTCTATGAGGGCGAGGCGCAGCCGGGCTTCCGGTACCAGGATCTGATGGACATGCTGCAAGGCCGGCGGGATACGCCGAAGGAAGGCTCCTACACCTCCTACCTCTTCGCCAAGGGGCGCGACAAGATCCTCAAGAAGGTCGGCGAGGAGACCACAGAGGTCATCATCGCCGCCAAGGACGACGACCGCGCGAACACCGTCTACGAGCTGGGGGATCTCCTGTACCACGCGATGGTGCTGATGCTCGACATGGGCATTTCCCTCGACGAGATCAAGCGGGAGATGGCCTCCCGCCACGTGATCGACCGCAAGGTCAAGCAGGAGAAAATGCGATGATCCGCCAGAACCTCCACGCGCACAGCCTCTTTGACGACGGGCGCGCGAGCTGCGAGGAGATGGTGCGCGGCGCGATCGCCGCGGGCCTTTCGAGCTTCGGCCTCAGCGTCCACAGCCCGATGCCGGGCGAGTCCTGGACGGCGCCGAAGGAGAGGCTGCCCGCCTTCCGCGCCGAGATGGCGCGGCTGAAGGAGCGGTATGCCGGCCGCATCCGCCTCTGGACGGGGATCGAGTACGACCTCGTTTCCGAGCCGGATTTCGGGGGCTTTGACTACGTGATCGCCTCGGTGCATGCGATCGACTGTGCGGGGGTGCACTGGGCGGTGGACGATACCCGGGAACGCGCGCGGGAGATGATCGACCGCGCCTTCTCCGGCGACCGGGACGCCGCTGCGGCGCATTATTTTTCGCTCGTAAAGGGCATCGCCCGGATGGACGAGGCGGATATCGTGGGGCACTTTGACCTTCTGACCAAGTTCAACGAGCCGGAGCCGCTCTACGACACGGCCTCGCCCGCCTACCGCCGCGCGGCGCTGGACGCGATGGAGGCGCTCGCGGCGGCGGGGAAGATCTTCGAGCTCAACACCGGCGCCGTCAGCCGCGGTTACCGGACGGACTTCTATCCCTCCGCCGGGCTGCTCAACGCGCTGCGGGAGATGGGAGGCAGGCTCACGATCTCCTCGGACAGCCACGCGGCCGACACCGTCGCCTTCGGCTTTCGCGAGGCGGAGAAGAAGGCCCGGGACGCGGGCTTCGACTGCCTGTGGGTGCTGACGGACGCGGGCTTCGCGCCGGTCGAGATCGGGTAGCGTTTTCCCCGTTTGCCATTGACAGAAAAAGTCGGATTCAGTAAAATATCATTTGCTGAGATCCCTGCGGGGATCCCGCAATCCGAGAGAAGAGTGGTGTTGTGATCGTGCAGTCCGCCGATCCCGCGATCCGTGAAAAGCTGGCTTGTATCTGCAGGCAGTTCCGCATCCCCGGTGAATTGATCCTTTACCGGCGGATCCCCAACGGGCATATCAACACGGCGTATTATACCGCCCTGTACGACGGCAGGGAGGTCCGGCAGTACCTGGTCCAGGAGGTGAACTGGTACGTGTTCCGGGAGCCGGTCAGCATGATGCGCAACATCGACCTGATCACAAAGCACATCATGGCCAAGGAGAAAACGATGGAGCGCCGCCGCCGTCTGCATTTCCACCACACGGCGGAGGGCAACAACTATCTCATTCTCGAGGAGAACGGAGAGCGCGAATTCTGGCGGCTGTACAACTACATCGAAAACTCCGTGTCCTTTGAGACCGCCGACGGGCGGGAGGACGTGCTGCGCGTGTCGGGCAAGGCCTTCGGCAAATTCCTGCGCCAGCTGCAGGACTTCGACGCGAGCCAGCTTGTCGAATCCATCCCGCACTTCCACGATACGCGCTACCGGCTCGAGGCCTTTTCGCGCGTCGTGGAGGAGGACGCGCTCGGCCGCGCGAAGGACGCGGCGGCCGAGATCGGGGTCATCCTTGAAAACCGTGGCTTCGGCTGCTCGCTCTGCGAGCAGATCGACCGGGGCGAGCTCCCCATCCGCGTGACCCATAACGACACCAAGACCAACAACATCCTTTTCGACAGGGATACGCTCGACCCGCTGGTCATCATCGACCTCGACACCTGCATGCCCGGCCTCGCCTGCTACGATTTCGGCGACACCGTCCGCTTCGCGGCCTGCACGGCGGAGGAGGACGAGCCCGACCCGGAGAAGATGAAGCTGGATCTGCGGCTCTTCCGCGCCTACGCGGAGGGTTACCTCGGCGAGCTGCGCGGCGTACTCACCCCGGCGGAGATCGAGAGCCTCGCGACGGGCGCGGCGGTCATCACGCTGGAGCTCGCCTCCCGCTTCCTGGGGGACTATCTGATTGGGGACAAGTATTTCCGTATCGACTACCCGGAGCACAATCTGGTGCGCGCGCGGGCGCAGCTCGCGCTGTTTGAAGACATGATGCGCCATATGGACGATATGCGGCGCATTGTGCGCGCGCTTGCGTAAAGAATAGAATCGGAGCTGTGAAAAACCTGCGTTTTCACAGCTCCGATTCTTTATTGTCAGGAAGTATCAGTCCTGCTCCTCCTCAAAGGGGCGGAATACCGGCTCGATGAGGGCGCTGCAGAGCAGCGCGGCGAGCGCCGGGGCGAGAAACAGGGGCGCAACGAAGCGCAGACCCGTATAGAGCACCGCCCCCCAGAGCAGGGACATTGCCGCCGTGCGCAGTGCGTACCCCAGGGCGAGGCGCAGCGCCGTGACGTGCAGCGAGGACAGGCCCATGGTAAAGCGCGAGAGGAGGGGATAGACCCAGCAGAGGATCCCCAGCAGGAAAAACGCGGCGAGCAGCGCGAGGCTCAGCATCAGCGGCCAGTGCTCCGCGCAGACGGGCAAGAAGCGAAGCGCCGCCCAGAGCGCAAGCCCCAGCGCGAGCGCGAGGCCCAGCCAGAAAAGCGAGGAAAGCACGCCCTCCTTCAGCTCCCGCCGGAAGGTGGAGAGAAAACGGGTGAGGCTCGCCCCCTCCCGTTGGCGCAGGCCGTGCACCGCGGCGTCATAGAGCGCCGCGCTCGCCGGCCCCAGCGTGACCAGCGGCAGGGACAGCACCGTCCACAGCAGGCTCAGCACCACCAGATCGCCGAGTACGCCGAGCGGCCGCCAGAGAAAGCTCTCGGAATTGAAAAACCTTCGCATATCACGGCAATAGCGACGGAACCAGCGCGGCAAGCGCTTCGGCAAGCTGCGCGTGCCCGCGGCGGGAGAGGTGCATACAGTCGCTGCGGTTAAAGTCCGCGAGCCCCTGCGCGTCCAGAAAGGCGCAGCCGAGCCGCTTTGCGGCCTGCTCGTAATACGGGGCAAGCGCGGCGGACTTCTCACAGCAGCCCCTGCCCATCGCCTCGCCCTCCGGGCGCCGGTACAGGCCCTCGCCGATATGCGGCGGCGCGATCACAAGGATGCGCGGCCGGCCGCCGCGCCATGCGGGGACGGACGCCGCTTTGGTCAGCAGCCGTTCCAGCCCCAGAGCGATGCAGGCGGCGTTGGCGCCCAGACGCTCCTTGGTGTCGTTGGTGCCGAGCATGACGACGAGCAGATCCACCGGCTCGTGGCTCATCAGCACGGAGTAGATCACGTCCAGCCCGGACATGCTCTCGTGCAGAGGGTCGGGGAAGACGGTCGTGCGGCCGGATAGACCCTCCTCCAGCACCAGATATTCCTCGCCGAGGCGCTTCTGCAGCAGACAGGTCCAGCGTTCATCCTCGTTGAAGCGGTCCCCGCCGTCGGCGCAGTCCCAGGGGTCGGCGCAGTAGCCGTGGGTATTGGAATCCCCGAAGCAGACGATATGCTTTTTCATGGGCGTCTCCTTTCCGTATTTGATCCTGAAAACAGTATAACACCCGACCCGGACTTTGTCAGCCCTCTTTCCGTTAAAAATTTCAAAGCATATTTATATTGAAAATTTCTTTCATCGCTGTTACACTGAAATCAGGATACCGCTGAAAATACGACCGGAAAGGAAGAATGCGAATGGACACTGAGAAACTGGCCCGGAGCCGGCGCTGGATCCGGGAGGAGCTGGACCGCTGCGTGGCGTTCTGGCTTTTAAACGGCATGGACCCGGTGAACGGGGGCGTATATACCTGCCTCGACCGCGAGGGCAGGGTCTTCTCTACGGACAAGAGCGTCTGGATGCAGGGCCGCTGCGGCTGGATCTTCGCCTGGCTCTGCCGCCTCTACGGACCGCGGGAGGAGTGGCTCGCCGCCTCGAAGAGCTGCCTTGACTTTATGGAGGCCCACTGCATCAACCGCGCGGCGGGGGATCGGATGTACTTCACCGTCACGGCGGAGGGCAAGCCCCTGCGCCAGCGCCGCTATTACTTCTCCGAGGCTTTCTACGCCATGGCTAACGCCGAGTACTACGGCGTGACCGGCGACAGGGCCTGCCTCGAACGGGCGCGCAGAGCCTACGATCTCTACTGGGATCTGGCGCACGGCATGCCCGACCCGGCCGGCCTCGGCCCCAAGACCGTCCCGGAGACCCGCACGGGCCGCTCCTTCGGCATCCCGATGATCTATCTGAACGTCACAGGCGTGATGCTGCGCGCCGATCCGGAGCAGAAGGCGCTCTACGACGAGCGCGCCGCCGCCTGTGTGGAGGAGATCTTCCGCTATCACGTCAAGGACGAGCTGGGTTGCGTGCTGGAGAACGTCGGCCCGGAGGGCGAGGCGCGGCTGGACTTCACCGAGGGCCGCATCGTCAACCCCGGCCACGATATCGAGGGCGTATGGTTCCTGCTCGAGCACGCCGGGCGCACCGGCGACAAGGCGCTTGTCGAAAAGGCCGAGACGATCTTCGAGCGCGCCATCAACGCGGGCTGGGACAGGGAATACGGCGGCCTGCTGTATTTCATCGACTGCCTGGGCCGTCCGCCCGAGGCCTACGAGCATGACATGAAGCTCTGGTGGCCGCACGACGAGATCCTGATCTCCTCGCTGATGCTCTACCGCGACACCGGCAAGGAAGCCTACCTCGACTGGTTCTACCGGACGCTCGACTACTGCAGGGAACACTTCTCCGATCCGGAGTTCGGCGAATGGTACGGCTATCTGCGCCGCGACGGCAAGCCCACGGAGCCGGCGTGCAAGGGCTCCACCTTCAAGGGTCCCTTCCACCTGCCGCGTATGCTCTCCCTGGTGGACTGCATGCTCGGGGAGCTGCTGGGCGAGGCCCGGTGAATCACGAAAAGAAAGGTCTGGTGAGAGATGACTGCCGCTTCAAGCAATGTATTTGACACCATCAGCCGATCCTATTACGAGCTGACGGCGGCGGAGCGCAGGACGGCGGACTACGTGCTGAAAAACCGCGACCGCTCCCAGTACCTGTCCATCGGGGAGCTGGCGGAGGAGAGCGGCGTGGCGGAGGCGACCGTCTCCCGCTTCTGCCGCAGGCTGGGCTACAAGGGCTACAACGCCTTCAAGCTCGCCATCGCCAACGCCTCCGCGCCCAAGCTGGACGCCGCCTCCTCCGATCTGACCATCCGGGACGGCGACGACCCCATGGAGCTTGCGCGCAAGCTTTACGCAGAGGAGAGCGAGGCGATGCTGCAGACCGTCTCCCTGCTGCGCCCGGCGGAGCTGGACAAGGCCGCCGAGATCCTGAAGGGAGCGCGGAAGGTGCTTTGCATGGGGCAGGGGGGCTCGATGATCCTGGCCTCCGAGGCCGCGCATCTGTTCTCCGTGTACGACGGGAAGTTTATCCCCGTGTCCGACTCGCATATGCAGCTCATCGCTTCCGCTACCCTCAGCCCGGAGGACGCTGTGCTCTTCTTCTCCTACTCCGGCGCTACGCGCGACATGATGGAGACGCTCTCCGTCGTGCGCCAGCAGGGGGCGAGGACTGTCCTGATCACACGCTTCCCGCGCTCTCCCGGTGCGGCGCTTGCCGACGTAGTGCTCCAGTGCGGCTCCAATGAAAGCCCGCTGCAGCACGGCTCGGTCCCCGCCCGCATCGCACAGCTTTTCCTGCTGGACATCCTGTTCACCCGCATCTGCCTGAGCGACCCGGACGCCTGCCGGGAGAACCGGCAGCGCATCGCCGCGGTGCTGGCGGAGAAGCACCTGTGACACGAACATAGTAATATGTGACATAACGACAAAAAACGATCGCCCCACATTTGGCAGAATAGCCAAAAAGTGGGGCGCTGTTTTATGAAGAACAGAAAAAAGCTTTCAGAATAGCGTTAAAATGAAAAAATATTTCAGAACGAGGTTGACATCGGCCGCCCGATTCGATACAATCAAAATCAGAAAACCAGTGGCTGGGACGGCCACGGTATGGCATCAAAAAATACTATTTCAGGAGGTAACACATGAAAAAGTTTTCGCTCTTATGCTGGCGCTGATCATGGTCTTTGCTCTGGTCGGCCCCACCGCGTTCGCGGATGACAACGTCACCATCTCTCTGTGGACCTATCCCATCGGCAAGTGGACCGACGAGGCTACGGTCAAGGGCTTCATCGACGCGTTCAATGAGATCCATCCCGAGATCACCGTAAAGGTCGAGTATCTCGACTACACCAACGGCGACGACAAGGTCAACACCGCTATTGAGGGCGGCCAGGCTCCCGACATCGTCATGGAAGGGCCCGAGCGTCTGATCGCCAACTGGGGCGCCAAGGGCCTGATGCTCGATTTGAGCGATCTCGTCCCCGAGGGCACCTATGAAGGCGTCGCCAGCTCCTGCACCAGCGCCGACGGCAAGGTTTTCGAGCTGCCTGTCTGCATGACCGCGCACTGCATGGCCATCAACAAGGACGTCTTTGAGGCGGCCGACGCGCTGCAGTACATCGACCTGGAGAACCACACCTGGACCACCGAGAACTTCTTCAAGGCTGTTCAGGCCGTCTATGACGCCGGCAACGAGTACGTCGGCACCGTGTTCTGCGGCGGCCAGGGCGGCGACCAGGGCACCCGCGCTCTCGTCACCAACCTCTACGGCGGCACCTACGCCAATGCCGAGCACACGGAATACACATACGCTTCCGAGGAGAATGCCAAGGCGCTGGCCGCGCTCTGCGCCCAGGACGGCATCACCTTCGACCCCGCTATTGTGGCCAGCGATGAGATCCAGAACTTCGTCAACGGCACCTTCCAGATGGCCTTCTGCTGGAATGCCACCCAGGAAGTCAACAACGCCGACGCGCTGGGCTTTGACGTGTTCCCGATGGCCTTCCCCGCTGAGGACGGCGTTCCCAGCCTGCAGGGCGGCATCTGGGGCTTCGGCGTGTTCGACAACAAGGACGAGGCCCGCGCCAACGCCGCCAAGGAGTTCATCAAGTTCCTGACCGAGGACGACGGAGTCTATGCCAAGGTCGTCGAGGCCACCAACTTCCAGCCCGTCCGTGACGTGGAAGGCGTCTACGAGGGCAACGAGCTCATGGCCGAGTACGCGCTCATGAACCCGATGATGGGCGACTACTACCAGATCACCAAGGGCTGGACCACCGCCCGCACCGAGTGGTGGAATATGCTCCAGCGCGTGGGCGAGTCTGACGGCACCGTCGAGTCCATCCTCACCGAGATGACCCAGGCGCAGGATGCCGCCAATGCGGCGGCCGCCGCCGAATAAGCGCGCACGCCCGAGACCGAAAGGCTCTGACCATCGCCCCTTTCCTCTCTGTCAAGGTGAGGGAAGGGGCGATTTCTCTTTGAGCCCGTGGCGGCTCCCCCTCGTCCATGAGCGACCGATTGCCTCGTTTCCCCTTGCCCGGCTTTCCTTTGCCGGGACTCTGATTACCGGGAGGCCAAGACATGCCCATCAACAGCAGCTGATCATGCTCTCGAGCACCCAGAACCAGACCATCTCCCTCGGTATCGCCACCATGCAGGGCGAGAACTCCACGGACTTCGGCCTGATCATGGCCGGCTCGGCGTTGGCCTCAGTGCCGATCATCATCGTCTTCATCATCTTCCAGAAATACTTTACCAAGGGCATCACCATGGGTGCCGTGAAGGGATAAGGCCATGATCTACGCCAGCCTTTCCGAGCGTGAGCGCTACATGGGCATCCATCCGGCGCTGGACCGGGCGCTCTCGCTTCTCACGGAGGAGTATCTGAAAAGCATACCCACGGTGCGTACCGAAATCGACGGGGATACGCTGTTTGCTGCCCGCTTCGACGTGCAGACCGGTACGGACGAGGCGCGACTGTTCGAGTACCACCGCCGCTATCTCGACCTCTTTACCCTCGCCGCCGGGCAGGAGCGCATCGACGTCGCGACGCCAGAAAAGCTCCTCGTCCGTGAGCACAGCGGCGACTATTGGGGCTGCGCCGGGGAGAAGGAGCAGAGCGTGATCCTTACGCCCGGCAGCTTCCTTGTGCTCTTCCCCGGCGACGCCCACCGCCCCGGCATGGCGGTTGAGGGGCCGGAGAAGGTATCAAGAATTGTGTTCAAGATTCTGGCGGGGAACGACGGTTGAACGGGCGCCCGCAGACCGGGAATCCGCCGTGTTTCGATGAGGAAGGAGAAATGAATGATGGATTTCAGTAAATACCAGGGGATCTTCCCTGCCTTTTACGCCTGCTATGACGACGAGGGCGCCATCTCCCCCGAACGGGTGCGCGCCTTCACCGAGTACCTGATCGGCAAGGGGGTCAAGGGCCTGTACGTCGGCGGCTCCTCGGGAGAGTGCATCTACCAGTCCGTCGCGGAGCGCAAGCTGCTGCTGGAGAACGTGATGGCCGCCGCCGAAGGACGCATCACGATCATCGCCCACGTCGCCTGCAACAACACCGCCGACAGCCGCGCGCTCGCAGCCCATGCCGAGAGCTTGGGGGTGGACGCGATCGCTGCCATCCCGCCCATTTACTTCCACCTGCCGCCTTACGGCATCGCGAAGTACTGGAACGACATTTCCGCTGCGGCGCCGAACACGGACTTCATCATCTACAACATCCCCCAGCTCGCGGGCGTCGCGCTCTCGAGCGCCCTGCTGCGCGAGATGCTGAAGAATCCGCGGGTCATCGGCGTGAAGAACTCCTCCATGCCCGTGCAGGACATCGAGATGTGGCGCGACGAGGGCGCGCTGGTCTTCAACGGCCCGGACGAGCAGCTCCTCTCAGGCCTCGCCGCCGGCGCGATCGGCGGCATCGGCGGCACGTACGCCGCCATGCCGGAGCTGTATCTGGCCATCTACCGGCTTTTCGGGCAGGGCGAGATCGCCAGAGCCCGCGAGATCCAGGACGCCTGCTGCCATATGATTTACAAGATGTGCGCCTGCAAGGGCAATATGTACGCCGTCATCAAGGGCATCCTGCGCGCGCAAGGCGCGCCGGACATCGGCGGCGTGCGCGAGCCGCTGTTCGCGCTGCAGCCGGAGGATCTCCCCGCGGTGGAGGCCATGGCTGCCGAGATCACCGCGCTGGTGGAGAAATACCGCTGAGGCGGAGTGAACAATACAACTGGCCTGCGTTTGCAGGCCAGTTGTTCTGAAAATAAAGTCTGTGAGGATTGATTATGAACTATCTGGGCATTTCCTTTGACTATCGGAACCGGCCCGCGCTGGATCCGGGCTTCCTGCCCTTCGGCGTGTGGGCGAAGGCCTTCCTCGAGGGCGCGCGGCGACCCTTCCGCGTGGCGCTGGAGCGGGAGGACGGGCTCGTCTCGGTCTTCTCCTCCTTCCTCCGGGACGAGGAGTACGCAGAGGCGAATTTCCGCTACCTGGAGCGCTTCGTCAAGTTCCTGCTCTGGAGCGTGGGCGGCTGGCGCGTGACGGTCTGCGGTTGCCGCGAGACGGCGGAGAAGCTGCGGGAACACTACCGCACGGGCGGCGCGCGTGATTTCGACGTGCAGTTTGCGTTCGAAGTGTTCGAGCGCCCCTTTGAGCTCGTGCTCTGCCAAGAGGAGGATTTCCCCGCCGAACGGGAGCAGCCCAGGTCCATCGGCGGCCATCTGGAGGGCTGCCGCATCGGCTTTGACGCGGGCGGCTCGGACCGCAAGGTCTCCGCCGTGATCGACGGCGTGAGCGTCTACTCCGAGGAGGTCGTCTGGTTCCCCAAACAGTCGGCCGACCCGAACTACCAGTACAGCGGCATCGTCGAGGCCTTCAAGACCGCCGCCGCCCGGATGCCCCGCGTGGACGCGATCGGCGTCTCCTCCGCCGGGGTCTTCGTCGGCAACAGCCCGATGGTCTCGTCGCTCTTCCTCAAGGTGCCGCGCGAGCGGCGCGAGGAGGTCAAGAGCGTCTTTGACCGCGCGGCGAAGGAGATCGGGGACGTGCCCATCGTGGTGGCAAACGACGGGGACGTGACCGCGCTCGCCGGGGCGATGAGCCTCGGCTCCGGCGCGGTGATGGGCATCGCCATGGGCACCAGCGAGGCCGCGGGCTACGTCACGCCCGGCGGGAAGGTCCTCGGCTGGTTCAACGAGCTGGCCTTCGCCCCGGTCGACCTGCAGGACGGCGCGCCGCAGGACGAGTGGTCCCACGACTTCGGCGTGGGCTGCAAGTACTTCTCGCAGGACGCCGTGATCCGCCTTGCGCCCCGCGTGGGGATCGAACTCGGCGAGCAGCTGAGCCTCGCGGAAAAGCTCAAGGCGGTGCAGGCGCTGGCAGAGGAGGGCCACGAGGGCGCGCGGCAGATCTTTGTGACGGTCGGCTGCTACCTCGCGCATACCCTCTCGCTCTACGCGAGCGTTTACGATCTGCGCTATCTGCTGGTGCTTGGACGCGTGGCCTCCGGCGTGGGCGGCGATCTGCTCATCGAGGAGTGCAACCGCGTGCTGCGCGAGGAATACCCGGAGCTGGCCGCACAGGTGACGGTCATGCTGCCGGACGAAAAGGCGCGCCGCGTCGGACAGAGCATTGCGGCGGCCAGTTTACCGGAGGTGTAAGATGCTGTATACCAATGCCAAGGTGTTTACCCCGGCAGGCTTCGTGCCCGGCGGCTTCCGCGTCGAGGACGGGCGTTTTGCCGAAGTGTTTGAGGGCGAGCGGCTTGTCGGGGAGGATCTCGGCGGCGCGCTCGTGATCCCGGGACTCGTGGATATCCACACCCACGGCGCCATGGGCGCGGACTTCTCCGACGGCGACCCGGAGGGGCTGCGGCGTATGGCGGCGCACCTCGCCCGCTGCGGCGTGACGAGCTTCGCGCCGACCTCCATGACCCTGCCCTACGAGACCCTCTCCGCCGCCTTTGCCGCGGCGGTGCAGCTCGAGCGGGAGCGCCCCGCAGGCTGCGCGCGCGTCATGGGCATCCACATGGAGGGCCCCTTTTTCTCCGAGAAGAAAAAGGGCGCGCAGAACGGCGCGTACCTGAAAAAGCCCGATCTCGCGGCCTTCCGCGCGCTTTATGAGGGCTGCGGCGGCCTTGTGCGGATCGTGGACGTCGCCCCGGAGCTGGAGGGCGCGGCGGCCTTCGCCGAGGGCGCGAAGGCGCTCTGCACGGTTTCCGTCGCCCACACCGACGCCAATTACGAGGAGGCGAAGGCGGTCTATGAGGCGGGCGCGACGCACCTGACGCATCTCTTTAACGCGATGCCGGGCATCCACCACCGCAAGCCCGGCGTCATCGGCGCGGCCTCCGAACGGGAGGACGTCGCGGCGGAGCTTATCTGCGACGGCCTGCACGTCCATCCGAGCGCCGTGCGCATGGCCTTCCGGCTCTTCCCCGGGCGGGTCTGCCTGATCTCGGACTCCCTGCGCTGCTGCGGCATGCCGGACGGGGAGTATGAGCTGGGCGGCCAGCAGGTTTTCCTCTCCGGCGGGGTCGCCCGCCTGACGGACGGGACGATCGCCGGCGCGGCTTCAGACCTGTTTGCGGATCTCAGGAACGCGATCGCTTTCGGCATCCCCGCCGAGGAGGCGATCCTTGCCGCCACGATCCGTCCGGCGCGCGAGATCGGGCGCGCGGAGGAGATCGGCTCCCTCGAAGCGGGCAAGCTCGCCGACTTCGTGGTCTGCGACGCGGCGCTGAAGCCCCTGCGCGTCTTCATCGGCGGCGAGCCGGTGTAACACGGAAAAACAAAAGAGGGGATACGCCCCTCCCGCACGCGCTCCCGGCGCGGCGCATCGGGTTTGCGCCGGCCTGCAGCCGCTGCCCAGAAAGCAGCGGCTGCAGGTTTCTGTGGATCTGACGGCGCGCGTATGGGATAGTGAAAAAAGCGAGGCATGAAAACGACGATGAGCGGGAGGACGCGAGGATATGGCGATAAATCGCGGCAAACCGCGGCGGCAACAGGGCTCGGCGACGGCCGTTCGGGAGCCGGAAAGGCATTTATGTATTCCGATTGCCGCCTTGGAGTCAATGCGCCAAGGCTGCTTTCTCGGAAGCTTGTTTTTCCAATATCCTTCGAAGCGCGTCACATGCTCTCCGGAGGGCGTGCCCATATATTAACCGCAAAAGCGGCAAGGCGCTCTGCCAACGGCGGAGCGCCCGATTTTTATAGTGGAAAAATCCGATGAAACGAGATATAATAAACTAATTCATATTGCGGGTGCAGCGGGAAGCTCCCGTGTGTCGGGAGCTGCGCCGATGATCGGAGAGTGGCTCATGAAGATAGTTCCGCGCTTGACTGCGCTTATTCTTTGCGCTGTTCTTTTGGGCGGCTGCGCAAATCCCGGCGGGACGGCACCCGAGACCCATAGGCCTGCACCTGAAACGCCCGGACTGATCGACGCCCACACGGCAACGGATGAGCCGGCTCCTGAGGCCGCTGCCCCTGTCGCCGTTCGCGTATGTATGACGCGCGACGATGGGGAGGGCGAGAAGGTGTGCTTTGAGGGGCAGGACGCAAACGGCACTGTCGTTTGGCAGCGCACAGAAACGACCCCATACCGGACAGAACTGACGCTTATCGAGGAAATCGGCGTCTGGGAGGATCGTTATTACTATACACGGGCGGGCACCGTCTGCTGCCTGCGGCTTTCCGACGGTTTTCCGCTTTGGGAAAACAACGAGTTCGGCGGTTCGAGCATTTCGTGTCTTATCGACCGGCGAAACGGCAGCGTCTACCTCTGCGGCTGGTACGGACCGGACTTTTTCGCCTGCAGCAAAAACGGTGAGACGCTCTGCAGCTTTGCTTCTGCCGGGGACTTCTACTGGCCGTCGGACATGAACTGGCGCGGGCCCGACAGCCTGGTGATCTACTGGTCGGGCGGCGCAGGACTCGAAATGGCCCTGCCTTACTACATTGACCTGACCGATTTCTCCCTGTCCTATCATCACAGCTTCCTGGAAATGGACGCCAACCGACAATACTGGGCCAATATTTTTATCAGCGACTTTGTCGAGCAGTTTAAGAACGACTATCCGACCGACGGCGGCTCGGATTATGAACTGTCACACTTTGCGCATCTCTTCTGCAAGATCAACAAACACGATGTGCTCAGCTTTGACGGCAACTATGATACCTTCTCGCTCGAAACAGTCAATGAACTGTGTATGCGCTTCTTTGGACGTGAGATCCACCCGGTCAACGGTGTGCTGTACGAAAACCGTGGCGGTCTGCAGTGGACCTATGAAAATGGGAAGTTCCACTTCCCGTCGGGGGACGGCGAAGCCTACAACCGCTTCGCTGTCGTCAACAGCGATCTGCAGCTCGAGGGTGGGGACGAGATCCTGGGCTATGATGTGTACGAACTCAATCTGGATGAATACTGGCAAAGCGGCATGGACAGCGCACTGTATCACATGACGCCTGCACAGGCGCAGACCACAGAGGCGTCCGGGCGCATCAAACGACTTGGCTGCGGCTGGGCCGAGGTTACCTTCGTTGAGCAAAACGGCCATGACGGCTATTTTCTGCACCGAATGGAAACAACGTTGTATTAGACGAGAGCTGCTCTGCTGCGCGCTCTGTCTGTCCCTTCACCAGACGGCAGCAGAAAACCGCTGTTTTGCTGCCATTGACGGCATTGACTTGCCGCATTTTGCCTTTTCCGTGACAGAGTCACAGAGGATTCACGACTTTTTCTGCCCGGCAAATCGCGGTGAAACGGGGCGGAAACCGGCTTTTCAGGAGGCTGATCGCACTTGACCAAGATATTATTTGTGTGCCACGGCAGGAGTCCTCTACCCTCGGCAGATTGAAGTAGAGCGTGGCAAATCGTAGCAAACTGCGGCAACGGCGGGTATCGGCTACTACCGTTTTACTACCATTCAGCGGACTGAAAAACAATTATGTATATTAAAGTTCCAAGCGCCGCTGTTCAGTACAATAAATGCTGACAGGGGCGCTTTTGTTCCCCTTCAGAAAGGAGGCTTTATATGATGGAAGAAAAAA
>ONOL01000025.1 GCA_900319465.1 uncultured Eubacteriales bacterium
CGGGCGGCGTGCACGGCAACAACCGCCTCGGCGGCAACGCCGTCGCCGACTTCGTGATCTTCGGCCGCATCGCCGGCGCCTCCGCCGCGGCTTACGCCGAGCAGTAACACGGCGACGGAAAGACACGCGCCGTGATCCGGCCCGGCACCGCTCCCCCTCTTCGGAGGAGACGCGCTGAGTCGGATTCCGGCTGAGAAAACAGGAGACGGCGCTGACCGGTACGCTTCGGTACCGTCAGCGCCGTTTTCCTGCATATGGGATAAAAGCCGCAGCGCAGGGGGAAGCGTCCCCCTGCGCTGCGGCATCTCTGTTCCGTTGTTTCCGGCAAGCCCCTGCCAGGCCTACTTGCCAAGCCCCACGGTTTTTCCACGGCAAGGATCATCACGATCTCCTTGTCCGGCTGGATCGTGATGTGGAAAAACGCTTCCGCTTCCCGGTTTGCCGTGCCGCGAGCGCGCAGCAGCGTACCGCTTCTGATAAGACCGCACCGCGGCGGGACCGACGCCCGGCGGTTCGGCGCGCTGCCTGCCGCGGGGCCTTCAGCGAAAGCGGTTCTTCTCCCCGTCGTAGGCAAAGCCGGCGGCGGCGAGCGTTTCCTCCAGCGCGGCGCGGTCTTCGTCCAGCGCGTCACACAGCGCGTCGAGCGAGTCGTACTCGTCCCGCAGCTTCGTGTTGACGACGCTCAAAAGAATCATGGGGTCTTTCGGCAGCATGACGATCCCCTTTCTTCCCGTTCGTTCCAGGCTTCCGACAGCTCCCGCTGCACCTCCAGCGCGCAGAAGATCCCGTCCTCCGACAGGACGCCGCGCCGCAGCGTCGGCGGCAGGAGCCCGGCCTCATCGTCCGCATGATCGCGGCGCCATTCCGGGCTGTCCAGATAGTCCGAGAGCACCCGGGCGTCCTCCTCCGCCTGCGGCAGCCGCTCCCGCAGCGCCGCCGCGGCCCGCTGCCACGCGGTCAGCCGGTCGAGCCGCTCCTCCATGGCGCGGATGCGTTCCTGCTGCTCCATGCTCAATAGCCCAGCGTGTCGTTGACGAGGATCACGTGGATCCTTCCGGCATGGCGGGAGAAGCGGGTGACCAGGAACTGGCAGCAGATCGTGTCGGGCGATTTGCAGTTCATGCAGGAGCCGGTCTTCGCGCAGGGCGTGGAGAGGCCGAAGCGCTGGGCGTTGGTCGGCGCGGCGACGCCGCGGGCGCGCTTCATGGCGGCGTCCACGTCGGAGCAGACCTTGTTCATGCCGACGATCAGCACGACCTTCTTCGGGCCGAAGGCAATGGCGGAGACGCGGTTGGCGTTGCCGTCGATGTTGACGAGCACGCCGTCTTCGGTGATGGCGTTGCAGCTGGCGAGGAACACGTCGGCGTCGTAGGCCGCGAGCATGGCCGCCCGCTTGTCAGCGATCTCGTTGCGGTCGATGAAGTTGTAGCTGCCCTCCTTGAGCGCCTTGACCAGACCGATCTCATATACGCTCACACCGCCGCCCATCGTGGCGGTGCTGCCCTCCGGGATCAGCGCGAGCGCCTGCCTGAGCGCGCTTTCACGGTCCTCGGCGTAGTAGCCGGACATATTGCGGCTCTCAAGGCCCTTGATGACCTTCTGCGCCAGCAGTTCGTTGCGGTGGAAAATGTTTTTGTCCATGTGTGCTCCTCCTTTTTCCGAATCGTTGTCAGTCTGCCAATCTTCAGAAACGAGCTGCTATTCCCGGCCAAGCGAAGACTCCCGTATCCTGCCGGAAGGGAGATCCCTCGCCGTTTTTCTTCCCGGGATGACAGCCCTGTCTTCACATGCTCTCCGGTGCGGAAACGCCGATCAGGTGAAGGGCGTTTGCAAGCGTGATCCTCATGGCCACGATGAGGCCGAGGCGCTGGTTGGTCAGCTCCGGATCGTCGGGGTTAAAGACCTTGGTGCTGTTGTAGTAGCTGTGGAACACCTTCACAAGCGCAAGGATATAGTCGGCAAGCTTGTTCGGCTTGCGCAGCAGCGCGTCGTTCGCGACTTCGGCGGGAAACTCGCCGATCATCTTCAGAAGCTGCAGCTCCTTTTCGTCGGTCAGCCGGTCGTAGCTGTCCGTCTGGCGGAAGGCGGGCATCTTGGGATTCGAGAGGATCGAGCACATGCGCGAGTGCGCGTACTGGGCGTAGTAGACAGGGTTGTTGTTGTCCTTGGAGCGGGCCAGCTTCAGATCCAGGTCCATGTGCGTGGACACGTCCTTGGACGCAAAGAACCAGCGCGCGGCGTCCACGCCGATATCGTCGCAGAGCTCGCGGATCGTGATGGCGTTGCCGGTGCGCTTGGACATCTTGACCTCTTTGCCGTCCTCCACCATGCGCACCATCTGGATGAGGTCCACGGCGAGCGTCCCCTCGGGGTAGCCCAGCGCCTTGAGCGCCGCCTGCATGCGTGTCACGTAGGAGTGGTGGTCGGCGCCCCAGAGATCGACGAGGAAGGGGTAGCCGCGCTCTACCTTGTGGACGTGGTTGGCGATATCGGGGGTCATGTAGGAGAGAGTACCGTCGCTCTTGCGCAGCACGCGGTCCTTGTCGTCGCCATAGTCGGTGCTCCTGAACCAGAGCGCGCCGTCGCTCTCGTAGGTCAGCCCCATCTCCTCCATGCGCTTGAGGCAGTCCCTGATGCGCGCGCGGTCGTTTTCATAAAAGAAAGTTTCGTGCATCCAGGAGTCGATGCGCACGCCGTAGAGCTTGAGGTCGCGGTCGATCTTCGCAAGCTCCCGGGTCTTGCCCTCCTGCATGAAGTAGGCGAGGCGCTCCGCGGGATCGGCGTCGAGCCACTTGTCGCCGTCCTTTGCGGCGATGTCCCCGGCGATCTGTTTGACGTCCTCGGCGTGGTAGCCGCTCTCCGGCAGGGGGTATTCCCGCCCGAAATGCTCAAAATAGCGGGCGGTCAGGCTCTCGCCCAGCATGACGATCTGGTTGCCCGCGTCGTTGACGTAGTACTCGCGCAGCACGTCCCAGCCGCTTGCCTCCATCAGGCGGCAGATGCTGTCGCCCCAGGCGGCGTTGCGGGCGTGGCCGCAGTGCAGGTCGCCCGTGGGGTTGGCGGAGACCCACTCCACCAGGACCTTTTTGCCCTTGCCGCTCTCGTTCTCGCCGTAGTGCGCGCCGGCCTCGATGACCTGGTTGATGAGCGCGGAGAGCGCCGTATTCTTCAGCTTGAAGTTGATGAAGCCGGGGCGGGCCACCGTGACGGACTCCGCCTCCGGCAGAAGCTCCTCCAGCTTCCGGGCAAGCTGCTCCGCGATCTCCACGGGGTTCCGGCGCAGCGTGCGGGCGAGCTTCATGGCCGCGCTGGTGGCGTAATCGCCCAGCCTGGGGTCCTTGGGCGTCTCGACGACCAGGACGGTCTCGTCCAGATCCAGCCCGTAAAGCGCCAGCACGGCCTCGTGGATCGCGCCGTAGATCTTTCTTTCAAAATCGCTCATGCTTCTTTCCTCCTGTATGCCCGTCTTCCGCGGCTTGCGCGGAAGAGAAATTTCGAGATAGGAGGATACCACAGACGCGCAGCGGCTATGGTATCCTCTGTGATGTTTTTCACTTGCCGCGCCAGCGGCGGGAAAAACGGCTCAAGTCCTGTAATAAGCGCGCTTGCGCGCTTATTATACCATAACCCGGGAAATTCTCAAGGTTTTTTCCGGGTTCAATACGCGTCGTAGCCCCTGACCTCAAAATGCCGGTCATAGGGCAGGGGCGGGAGCTCCTCGATCTCCATGTCGGTGATCCGGATATGGGGTCTGCTCTTGAGCTGCAGCACCAGACGGCGCAGCAGGGCCACCGGCCCCTGCGCCTCCATCTCCACCCGGCCGTCGGGCAGGTTGTCCACCCAGCCGGTGAGATAGAGGGCCTTGGCCAGATAATAGGCGGTATAGCGGAAGCCCACGTGCTGCACGCGGCCCGAAAAGACCACGCGCCAGCGGGCGACGCCCTTGTCCGTCATGCGCCTGCCCCCCCTCCGCTTTTTACTTTATCATAGGGCTCCCTCCCCTGCAAGAAAAAGATTGCCAGCGCCGCAAGGGGCATTGTATAATGAGAGCAACCAAACACAGGGAGGTCGTTTTATGATCAGACGCAGCGGGGAAAAGCGCGTGGAGACCAGGAAAATGTTCAACGGCGAGGGGCAGGCCATCCTGCAGCACATCCTCAACGGCGCGCCGGAGATGTACGGCAAGGGCCGCGTATTCTCCCATCTGGTGCTCAAGCCCGGATGCGAGGTCGGCTGGCACGTCCACCACGGCGACGGGGAGACCTATTATATCCTCCGCGGCCGCGGGCTTTACAACGACAACGGCACGGAGGTCGAGGTCGGCCCCGGGGACGTGACCTTCGTGGACGACGAAGAGGGGCACGCCCTCAGGAACGTCGGCGAGGGCGATCTGGAGGCCGTCGCGCTGATCCTGTACAAATAACAGCGGCAGCAGGCGGCATTCCGCTTCGGAAGTAAAAAAGCAGAGGCTTTGCCTCTGCTTTTTTGCCGCGATCAATCCATGATCTCGACGGAAACTTTTTTGCCCTTTCGCTGGGCAACGGCCCGCATAAGGATACGGATCTGCTTGACGATCCTGCCCTGCCGGCCGATGACCTTGCCTGTATCGCCGTCGGCCACGCGGACCTCAAAAACAGTCTCGCCGTCGGCTTTGCGCTCGGTCACAGAGACCTCGTCGGGATGATCGACCAGACTCTGCACGATGTAGGTCAAAAGTTCTTTCATGCCGGTAGAAACTCCTTTTTAGGCCTCGACCTTCTTGAGCAGGCCGCGGACGGTATCGGTGGGCTGAGCGCCGTTGGCGATCCAGTACTCGACGCGGTCCATCTTGACAGTCAGCTTGCTGCCGTCGGCCATGGGATCATAAACGCCAACTTCCTCGATGAAGCGGCCGTCACGGGGGCAGCGGGAATCCGCAACAACGATGCGGTAGTAAGGAGCCTTCTTGGCGCCCATTCTGCGAAGTCTGATTTTAACCATTGTATCTTCACCTCCATAATAGTTCTCAAATCTATACAAACGGCGTACGCCGGTTGTTAGTATGCCTGCAGGCTCCCCGCGCGGGGCGCGCTGTCAGCGCCGCTGACGGACGGATCGTCCGAAACGGCCTCAGAATCCCAGTCCGGGGAAGCCGCCGGGCATGCCGCCCATTTTGCCCATCTTCTTCTGGAGCTTGCGCATGTTCTTCCCGGAAAACTGCTTCATCATCTGCTGCATGGCGTCGAACTGCTTGATGAGGCGGTTGACGTCCACCACAGAGGTGCCGGAGCCGGTGGCGATGCGCTTTTTGCGGCTGGAATTGAGGATGGCGGGGTTGTCGCGCTCTGCCTGCGTCATGGAGAGGATGATGGCCTCCTGTCTTGCCAGCGCCTTTTCATCCATCTTCGCGCCCTTGAGCGCCTTCGCGTCCATCCCGGGGATCAGCCCGGCGATGTCACCCAGGTCGCCCATGTTCTTGAGCTGGGCCATCTGGTCGAGATAGTCGCTGAGGGTAAAGCGGTTGGCGCGCAGCTTTTCCGCCGCCTCCAGCGCCTTTTTCTCGTCGAAGCTCTGCTCGGCCTTTTCGATGAGCGTCAGCACGTCGCCCATGCCGAGGATGCGGTTGGCCATGCGGTCGGGGTGGAAGGGCTCGATCATGTCGAGCTTCTCGCCCACGCCCATGAACTTGATGGGCTTGCCCGTGGCCGCCCGGATGGAGAGGGCCGCGCCGCCTCTGGCGTCGCCGTCCAGCTTGGAGAGCATCACGCCCGTGACGCCCAGCGCCTCGTCAAAGGCCGTGGCGGCGTTCACCGCGTCCTGGCCGGTCATCGCGTCCACCACCAGCAGGATCTCGGCGGGCTCCACCGCGTCGCGGATGTTCTTGAGCTCCTGCATCAGCGCCTCGTCAATGTGGAGGCGACCGGCGGTGTCGAGGAAGACCATATCGTTGCCGTGCTTTTTCGCGTGTTCGATGGCCGCCTTCGCGATGTCGACCGGATCGGTCTGTCCCATCTGGAAGACCGGGATGTCGAGCTGGGCGCCGACGGTCTCGAGCTGCTTGATGGCGGCGGGGCGGTAGATGTCGCAGGCGACCAGCAGCGGGCGCTTGCCCTGCTTTCTCATGTAGCCGGCGAGCTTGGCGCCGTTGGTGGTCTTGCCCGCGCCCTGCAGGCCGACCAGCATCACAACGCTCGGAGACCGGGAACCGATATTCAGCTTCTGGTTCTCGCCGCCCATGAGCGCGCAGAGCTCCTCGTTGACGATCTTGATGACCATCTGGGCGGGGTTGAGCGCCTCCAGCACGTCCGTGCCGACGGCGCGCTCAGTGACGGACTTCGTAAAGTCCTTGACCACCTTGTAGCTCACGTCGGCCTCAAGAAGGGCCATGCGCACCTCGCGCATCGCTTCCTTCACGTCTCCGGACGTCAGCCTGCCCTTGCCGCGCAGCCGTTTGAAGGCCGCTGTCAGTTTGTCGGATAAGCTTTCAAACGCCATCGTCATTCCCTCATGCGAAGCTGTCCAGCAGCTCGATTGCCTCGTCCGCCAGCACCCGGTTTTCGCCCTCGCTGCGTTCGCGCAGCGCCGCAAGCTTTTCCCGCAGGCGCTCGCGTGCCTCCTGGTTCTGGGTGAAGCGGCGGATCAGTCCGGTTTTCTCCTCGATCTGGCGCAGGGAGGCCTCCGCCCGGCGGATGTTGTCCCACACGCCCTGGCGGGAGATGCCGCTCTGCTCCGCGATCTCGGAGAGGGACAGATCCTCGTTGTAGTGCAGATCGTAGCACTCGCGCTGTTTCTCGGTCAGAAGCTCGCCGTAGAAATCCAGCAGCATCGACTGCATCAGCCGGCTCTCGCTCATACGGCAACCCTCCTGTCAAGCTTTTCAGCTTCACAGAGTATACACGCCTTCGCGCCGTCTGTCAAGTGTTTTTTCTTAACAGCGCTTTCGTAACAGCGCTGAGGAGGCGCTGTTTTCTGTCTGCGGGCAGAACGCCGAGGCGTCGGGATACGCTTCGATCCCGGCCGAAGGCGTGACGCGGCGCCTTCGTTTTCCGGGCAAGCGCCGGCAAAGGTATAGAATACCCTCCGGCGGAAAAAATAGGGAGTGAATACTTCGTTAAGGAGATCGCCATGGATCAGAATCTCTCCCTCTATATCGAAACCGAGCGGCTGCGCGACTACGCGGCCTCCGTCGCGCGTCTGCTGCGCCCGCTGGGGCAGAGCGGCGGGCGCGCGGCCGCGCGCGCCCTGCGCCTTCACGCCCGGGAGATCCGGCGCTGCCACGACGCCGTGCGCCGCCGCTACCGCGATGCCTCGAACGTCCCCGCGGCCTGTGAATGGCTGCTCGACAACTGGTATCTGGCGCGGCGGGAGGCGCTCGAGGCCGAGAGCGCGCTGCGGACGGCAAAGCGGCTGCGGCTGTGTGAGGAGGGGCTGATGGTTCTCTCGCTCTGCCGGGCGCTGCTGCGCGCGGGGCTGGGCGAGGTCACGGAGGCGCGCTGCCGGGAGTTTCTCGACGGCTTTCAGTCCATCACCGTGCTGCGCCGGGCGGAGCTCGCCCTCTTTCCCGTCTGCCTGCGCGCGGCCTGTCTGGAGGCGCTTGCCGGGGTCTGCCGCGAGATGCCCTACTCCGCCGAGCTCGACCGCTGCGCCGGGCGGCTGGAGAAGCTCTTCGGCACGCTGCGGCTCTTTTCCCAGCTCGACACGGAAAAGCTCCTGCAAAGCGCGGACGTGACCGCGGCGGTGCTCTCCGCCGATCCGAGCGGCGATTTCCCCCGGATGGACCGGGAAAGCCGGCAGGACTACCTGCGCCGGGTGGAAAAGCTCGCCCGGCGCGAGGGGATGGAGGAGCACACCTGCGCGCGCAAACTGATCCGCGCCGCCAAGGCCGACGGCAGGCACGTCGGCTGTCTCCTCTTCCCCGCGCCGCACGGCCTTCCCGCCGGGCTGTACATCGCCGCCAATCTCCTGCTGACGCTGCTGCTCAGTCTCTGGGCGGGGCTGTCGCTCGACAGCGGCGCCGCGGCGCTGCTCCTGCTGCTGCCGGTCTCGGAGCTTGTCAAGCGGATGCTCGACACGGCGCTGCTGCGCCTGCTCCCGCCCCGGCGGCTGCCGCGCCTGGACCTCAGCCGGGGCGTTCCCGCCGAGGGGCGGACGCTCTGCGTGCTCTCGGTGCTTTTAAACGACGAAAACAGCGCCCGTGAAGCGGTGCGGCGGCTGGAGGAGCTGCGCTTTGCCTGCCGCACGGAGGGACGCGAGCTGCGCTTCGGGCTGCTGGCCGACCTCCCGGAGGCGGATGCGGAGCAGACGGAGGCCGACGCGCCCATCCTCGCCGCCGCGGCGGAGGAGATCCACCGCCTGAACCGCCGCTATGCCGGCGGCTTTTACCTCTTCACCCGTACGCGCAGCTTTGACGGGGAACGCTGGAGCGGACGGGAGCGCAAGCGCGGCGCGCTGCTGGAGCTGAGCCGCCTGCTCTGCGACCGGGAATCCGCCCTCGCCGTCACCGGCGACCGGGACGCGCTCGCAGGCACGCGCTTTCTGCTCACGCTCGACAGCGACACCCGCCTCTATCCCGGTGCGGCGGGCGAGCTGATCGGCGTGATGCTCCACCCGCTCTGCCGACCGGTCCTCGACGAGGACAAGGGCGTGGTCAGCGCGGGCTACGGCATCCTCCACCCGCGGCTGGATACCGATCTGGAGAGCGCCAACGCCACCGATTTCGCGCTGGTCTTTGCCGGGCCGGGCGGCTCCGATCCCTACGGCGGGCTCTGCGGGGAGCTGTATATGGACGCCTTCGGGCGCGGCGGCTTCGCGGGCAAGGGGCTCATCGACCTGCGCTCCCTGCTCCTTTGCAGCGAAAAACACGTGCCGGAGGGGCGCGTCCTGTCCCACGATGCGCCGGAGGGGGCGCTGCTGCGCGGCGGCTTTGTGGGCGACGCGGCTTTTTCCGACCGCTTCCCCTCCCGCCCGCTGCCCTATTACAAGCGTCTGCACCGCTGGGTGCGGGGCGACTGGCAGAACCTCTCCTTCCTCTTCTCTCCTGCGCTCGCCGCGATCGACCGCTTCCGGCTATTCGACAGCCTGCGCCGCAGCCTCCTGCCGCCGATGACGCTCCTCGCGATCCTGGCGGGCTTCCTGCTGCCCGGCCACCCGCTCGTCATCTCGGCGCTCGCGGCGCTGCTTGCGCTGACGGGACGGATTTTCCGCGCGCTGGCCGAGCAGGGACTGCGCCGCCCCGAGAAGCCCCGGCCGCGGCACTACGCCCGCCTGCTCACGGGTATCGGCGGCGCCATCGTGCAGAGCTTTCTGCGGCTCTGGCTGCTGCCCTGCGAAAGCTGGATCTGTCTGAGCGCCATCGTCACCGCCCTCTGGCGCATGCTCGTCAGCCACCGGCGGCTGCTGCAGTGGCAGACCGCCGCGCAGGCCGAGCAGCGCGGCGGGGATCTCGCTTCGCACGTCCGCGCGCTCTGGCAGAGCGTGCTGCTGGGGCTGCTGCTGACGCTCTTCTCCCCCGTGATCCTCGGACGCTCGGCGGGGCTGCTCTGGCTCTTTTCGCCGGTCGCGCTCTGGGCGCTGAGCCTCCCGGCGGGCAAGGAGAGCGCCCTCACCGCCGCCGACCGGGCCTGGCTCCGGGAGGCCGCTGCCGGGAGCTTCCGCTATTATCTGCATTTCTGCACGGCGGAAGACCGCTGGCTCCCGCCGGACAATTTCCAGGAGCAGCCGCCCGTCGGCGCGGCGCACCGCACCTCGCCCACCAACATCGGGCTCTGCCTGCTCTCCTTTATCGCCGCGCTCGACCTCGCGCTCATCGAGCGGGCGGAGGCCGTGGGAAGCATCGCGCGCATCGTCTCGACGCTGGAGGAGATGCCGCGCTTTGCCGGCCATTTTTACAACTGGTATGACACGCGCACGCTCTCCCCCCTGCCGCCCGCCATGGTCTCCACCGTGGACAGCGGCAACCTCTGCGCCTCTCTGATCGCGCTGCGGCAGGCGCTGCTCGAGCTGGACGAGACGGCGCTCGCTGCGCGGGTCGGGGCGCTCGCGGACGGGATGGACTTCTCCCTGCTCTTTGACGGCGACCGGGGGCTTTTCTATATCTGTTATGACGCCGGGGCAAGGCGCGGCGTCGGCGGCTGGTACGACCTGATGGCGAGCGAGGCGATGCTCACAAGCTACCTCGCCGTCGCCCGGGGCGAGGCGCCGAAAAAGCACTGGCGCCGCCTGAGCCGCGCACAGCTGCAAAAGGACGGCTTCCGCGGCCTCGCAAGCTGGACGGGCACGATGTTCGAATACCTGATGCCCGCGCTGTTCCTGCCCTACGAACGGGGTAGCCTGCTCGCGGAGAGCGCGCGCTTCTGCCTCTATGCCCAGCGCCGGCAGGTCTTTGCGGGCAAGCCCTGGGGCATCAGCGAGAGCGCCTTCTACTCGCTCGACCCCGCCCTGAGCTACCGCTACAAGGCCAGCGGCTGCGCCGCGCTCGCGCTCAAGCGCGGGCAGGACGAGGACATGGTCATCGCGCCCTACGCCAGCTTCCTCGCCCTCGCGGTGAACGCGCCGGCGGCGGTCTCGAACCTGCGCCGCCTCGAGCGCTTCGGCGCGCGGGGGCGCTTCGGTTTCTATGAGGCGCTGGACTTCACGCCCGCCCGCTGCCGCCGGGACGAGGGCGAGCTTGTGCGCTGCTGCATGGCGCACCACGTGGGCATGAGCGTGCTTGCCGCCGCGAACGCCCTCTGCGGCGGGAGCATCCTCCGCCGCTTCCTCGCAGATCCCGCGATGCGCGCCTGCCGCCTGCTGCTGGAGGAACGGGTGTGCGAGGGCGGCGTGATTTTGCGCCGGGAGCTGACGCGCGCGCAGGAGCGTCCGCCGAGGCGGGCGCAGGAGGGCTGGCAGACGCGCGGCGGCCGCGGCGACGCCGGGGCGGCCTGCCTGCTCTCCAACGGCGTCTGGCACCTGAGCGCCGAAAGCGGCGGCGCGCTGCGCGCAAAATACGGCGAATACCTGATCTACGACGCGCCCGCGCCGCTCTCGGCGCTTTTCGGCGGCGCGCTCTGGTCCTTTTCCGAGGAACAGGCGGTCTGGGAATGGCGGGACGGGGCGGGCGAGACTGTGCTGAAGCTCGCGGCCGCCGCCGGGGAACCGGGCGAGCGCTGGGTGCTGAGCGTCCGCAGGGAAGAGGCCACCCCGCTCACGCTGCGCCTGCGGCTGCCGCTGCGGCTGTGCAGGGAGCGCGAATGGAACGCCCACCCCGCCTACTGGACACTCGGGATCGTGCCGGAAGCACGGGACGGGGCGCTGCTCCTGCGGCGCCTGCCGCGGGGCGACACGCCCGGCCTCTGGCTCTGCGCGGCGGGGGACGCGGCAAGCTTCGCCTTTGACGCGCCCGATCTGCTCGTGAGCTTTTCGCTCACGCCGCAGAGCGGGAAGGTGGAGACCGTATCCTTCGCCCTCTGCGCCGCCGCAGACGCAGAAGAAGCCTGCGAGGGCGCGGGACGGATCCTGCAGAACGAAGCACGCGGAAACATGGTCTCTGCCGCGGCCTTGCGGCTCGGGATGGCCGAGGGCGAGATCGGCGCGGCCATGTCGCTGCTCGGCGCGCTGCGAAGGCCGCTCTCCGGCGCGGCGCCGCGCTCCGCGCTCTGGCCGTACGGGCTCTCCGGCGAGCTGCCGCTGCTCTGCTGCCGGGGCGACGCGCGGGAGGCCTCCGCGCTTCTCCGGCGCTTTGTTCTGCTCAAAAGCTGCGGGGCGGAGGCGGAGCTCGTCTATCTCACGGACGAGCAGGGCGAATACCGCCGCCCGCTGCAGAGCGGCATCCGCCGGGAGCTCGGCGCGCTCCGCCTGGAGCCGATGCTCGGCGCAAAGGGCGGCGTTCACTTCGCGCCGCCCGACGCCGCGGAAATTCTGGAGAGCCGCGCCGTCTATACGCTCGGAAAGCCCCGCCCCGAGGGCGAGGCGCTTCCCCTCCCCCGCCTCAGCGGAGAACGGGGGCGGGACGCCGTCCCGGATTCCGTCTGGGAGGACGACGCCTTTTGCTTTTCGGTGCGGAATGACCTGCCGCCCCGGCTCTGGCAGCTCCCGCTTGCGTGCGGACGGCTCGGCGCGATCCTGACCGAGTGCGGCGTCGCGGCGTTTTGGCTGGAGAACGCGCGGGAAATGCGGCTGACGGCGCCTGTCGAGGATCTGCGTGCCGCCGAGCCCGCGATGCCGGTCTGGGCGGAGGTAAACGGCAGGGCCGTCAGCCTCTTCGCGGCAAACGACGGCCTTCTCTGCCGCGTCCGCTTCGGGCGCGGATGGGCGGAATACGAAAAGGAGCTCGGCAACCGGCGCGTGAAGACGACGGTATTCCTCGCCGGCGACGCGCTGCTCTTCCATGTCGCGGGCGCGGCGGGGCTGACGCTCCGCTGGGCGCTCCGCCCCACGCTCGGGCCGGACGCCGCCTCCCTGCGCGCCGCCGCCGCGGACGGCTTGTTTCGCGCGGAGAACCCGGAGAGCTTCCTCCCGGGCGTCGTCCTGTACGCCTGCGGGAGCGCCGCCGCCTCCCTGCGCACGGATTTCAGCCCGCCCGCCCTGCTATGGGAGGGCGTCGCGGAGGCGGAAACCGTACTGTGCTGCGGCTGCGGCGAGCCGGACGCGCTCCGCGCGCTCTGCGAGCCGGAGAAGGCCCGCAGAGCGCTTCGCGAGACCCGCGCATACTGGGACGGGCTCTGCGGTCGGCTGCGCGTCGCGTCGGGCGAGGCCGCGATTGATCGTTATGTAAACCAATGGTGCGTGTATCAGACGCTTTGCTGCCGCCTGACGGCGCGCAGCAGCCTCTACCAGAGCGGCGGCGCATTTGGCTTCCGCGACCAGCTTCAGGACGCGGTGAACCTGCTGCCGCTCTCGGCGGAATACGCGCGGCAACGCATCCTCGACTGCTGCCGCCACCAGTACGCCGAGGGGGACGTGATGCACTGGTGGCACGTCCACCCCGCGGGCGAGCGCGGGCTGCGCAGCCGGTGCAGCGACGATCTGCTCTGGCTGCCCTGGGCGCTGTGCGAATACGCGGAGGCCACGGGGGATTTCGGCTTCGCGCTGCGCAGGGAGCCCTGGCTCTCCTCGCCCCCGCTCGCCGCGGATGAGCGCGAGCGCTACGAGTGCGTCTCGCCGTCCGGGAAGGCGCAGAGCGTGCTGCGGCACGCGAGGGCGGCGCTGGAGCGCTGCGCTGCCCGCGGCTTCGGCACGCACGGGCTGCCGCTTATGGGCAGCGGGGACTGGAACGACGGCTTCGACCGGGCGCAGGGGGAGAGCGTATGGCTGGCTTTCTTCCTCGCGCACGTATCGGGCCGCTTCGCCGCGCTGCTGACGCGGCTTAAGGAGCCGGATGCGGAGCGCTTCCGCACCCTGTCCGAAACCATGCTCGCGGCGGCGGAGGGGAGCTTCAACGGGCGCTTCTACCGCCGCGGCTACCTGCCGGACGGGACGGCGCTCGGCGGCGAGGAGCGCATCGACCTGCTCCCCCAGGCCTGGGCGGCGCTCTGCGGGGCAAGGCACGCCGACGAAGCGCTGGACGCCGCGCTCTCGGAGCTTGTCGACGGGGAGCACGGGCTGGTGCTGCTGTTCCGGCCGCCCTTCACGGAGGCCGAGCCGAGCCCCGGTTATCTCACGGGCTACGGCCCCGGCGTGCGGGAAAACGGCGGGCAGTACACGCACGGGGCGGTCTGGCTGGCGCTGGCGCTGGAAGCGCGCGGGCGCGGCGAGGAGGCACGGCGCATCCTCCGGATGCTGCTGCCTGACGGCCATGCCGCTCCGGTCTATGAGGCGGAGCCCTTCGTGCTGGCGGCGGACGTCTGCGCCGCGCCCGGGCGGGAGGAGCGCGCCGGCTGGACCTGGTACACCGGCTCCGCGGGCTGGTATCTGCGCGCGGCGCGAAAACTTTTTCCGCTACTACCAAATTCTGACTTAATATGATATAATGTTTTGTTAGTAAATGAAATGAAGCCCGGAGGTGCCCCATGGAGCTGACAAGGACAGAGATCCTGCCCGGCGTATGGCTGAGCCATCTGCGCACGGACAAATTCAAAACCGCCTGTCTGAGCGTGACGCTGCTGACGCAGCTTCGTCGCGAGACGGCGGCCATGAACGCGCTGATCCCCTATGTGCTGCGGCGGGGCACCGCCCGCTCGCCGGACATGGAGGCGATCTCCGCCCGGCTCGACGCGCTTTACGGCACCGCCATTGAGCCCGTGGTGCGCCGCGTCGGCGAGATCCAATGCCTCGGCTTCTTTGCGAGCATCCCGGAGGAGGACTATCTCCCGGGCGCGAAGGGCGTGCTGCGCAAGGCCACCGAGCTCATGGGCGAGCTGCTGCTCTCCCCCGCCACGCGCGGCGGCCTGCTCCTGCCCAGGTATGTGGACAGTGAGAAGGAGAAGATGCTCGAGGCCATCCGCAGCCGTATCAACGACAAGCGCGGCTACGCGCTCTTCCGCTGCATCGAGGAGATGTGCTGCTGTGAGGACTTCGCGGTCGGCCGTCTGGGCGGCGAGAGCGAGTGCGAGGCCATCCATTATACGAAGCTCTCCCGGCACTACAAGAGCCTGCTGCAGAGCTGCCCCATCGAGATCTTCTACTGCGGCCGGGCGGAGAAGAAGCAGCTCGTCTCCTTCCTGCGGGACGCGCTGATGACCCTGCCGCGCGGCGAGATCGACTACGAGATCGGCACCGACGTGCGCATGAACGCGCTGGAGGAAGGCACCCGCACCGTGAAAGAGACGCTGGACGTGACGCAGGGCAAGCTTGTGATGGGCTTCCGCCTCGGCGAGAGCATGGAGGAGCCGGACACGGCGGCGCTCACCGTCTTCAACGCGGCCTTCGGCGGCGGCACAAGCTCCAAGCTTTTCGCCAACGTCCGCGAACGGCTGCAGCTCTGCTACTACGCGGGCTCGCTGGTGGACGTCCACAAGGGGCTGCTGCTTGTGTCCTCCGGCATTGAGTTTGACAAGTTCGAAGCCGCGCGGGACGAGATCCTCGCCCAGCTCGCCGCCATCGCGCGCGGGGAAGTGAGCGACGAGGAGCTTATGAGCGCGAAGATGGGCGTCGCCTCGGAGCTGCGCGCCATGACGGACAGCCAGGGCGAGCTGGAGGGCTTTACTCTGACCCAGGCGCTCGACGGGCTGGACTACGGCCCGCTGGAGCTCGCAGAGCTCGTGAACGACGTGACGCGCGAGCAGCTCGCCGCGATCGCCGGGAACGCCGAGTGCGACATGATCTATTTCCTGCAGGGCGGCGGCAGCCCCGCGGACAAGGAGGACGAAGATGCACAGGACTGACTATTCCAACATCGGCGAGACGCTGTACTCGGCCGAGCTCAAAAACGGCCTGCGCCTGTTCGTGATCCCGAAAAAGGGCTTTCAGAGCTGCTTTGCCGTCTTTGCGGCCAACTACGGGGGCGCCGCGCGCGTCTTTACGCTGGACGGGCAGCGCTTCGACACCCCGGCGGGCGTGGCGCACTACCTCGAACACAAGATGTTCGACATGCCTGACGGCGACAGCGCCATCAACCTTCTGACCGCCAACGGCGCCGACCCCAACGCCTCCACCGGGGACGACATGACCTGCTATTACTTCCAGTGCACCGAGCGCTTTGAGGAAAACCTCCGGCTGCTGCTGCACTTTGTCTCCACCCCCTATTTCACGGAGGAGACCGTGCAGAAGGAGCGCGGCATCATCGCCCAGGAGATCCAGATGGGCGAGGACGATCCCGGCCTCACGCTGTTTTATAACTTCCTCCGCCAGCTCTACGCCCGCCATCCCATCCGGGACCGCGTGGCCGGCACGGTGGAGAGCATCCAGGCCATCACCCCCGAGGTGCTGCACGCCTGCTACCGCGCCTTCTACGCGCCGGGCAACATGTGCCTGTGCGTGGAGGGGGACGTGGACCCCGAGCGGGTGCTGCAGATCGCCGGGGAAGTGCTCGGCGGGGAGAACCGCCCCGTCCCGGTGCCGGACTACGGGGAAGAGGAAGCGCCCCTGCTGCCCGCGGAGCCTTTCCGCCGGGAAGAGGCCGCCGTGTCCGCGCCGCAGTTTATGATCGGTTCCCGGCTGCTGCCCGCGCCGGAGGGCGAGCGCGCGCTGCGCCAGCGGCTCGTGAGCCAGCTTGCGCTGCGCCTGCTCGTGGGCGCCTCCTCCCCCTTCTACACGAAGCTCTATGCCGAGGGGCTCCTGAACCGCGATTTCGACTACGAGGCCTATTTCAGCTCCGGCACCGGCACGCTCATCATTGAGGGGGAGAGCGAGGATCCGGAGAAGGTCTTTGAAGCGCTCAAAGCCGAGGCCGCGCGCGTTTCGGCGGAGGGCTTTTCCGACGAGCGCTTCGAGCGCGCCAAACGCGCCTCGCTCGGCGCGCGGCTGCGCGGGCTGGAGGATTTCGGCAGCGTATGCGTCTCGCTCGCCTCCGGCGCCTTCGAGGGCTACTGCAGCCTTGACGCCATCGAGATGCTCGGCAGCGTGACGCGCGCCGAGTGCGAGGCCTTCGTCCGCGAGGCCATGGCCCCCGGGCGCCTCGCCCTCTCCATCATCGAACCGAAGAAGGGATGAGAGCATGCCGATCCTGACCGCTATCCAGACCATTCAGCGCGATTCCTCGATCAGCTTTCCCATGCTTGGGAACTTTTCGATCGATCCGCCGTCATATTTTACCGTGTTCGGAAGGAACATCTACTTCTACGGCGTGCTGATCGCCCTCGGCTTTCTGCTGGCGATCCTCTACTGCGGCCGCCGCAGCCGGGACTTCGGCATCCAGGCTGACGACTTTTACGATCTGATGCTCTGGCTGATCCCGCTTTCCATCGTGGGCGCGCGGCTCTACTTCGTGCTCTTCCGGCTGGACGATTACCTCGCAGACCCAATCTCCATCCTCAAGGTGCATGAGGGCGGCCTCGCCATCTACGGCGGGGTGATCGCCGGGGTGCTGTGCGCGGTGTTCGTATGCCGGCATAAGAAGATCCCCCTGCCGGCCATGCTGGACCTCACGGTCCTTGGCCTGCTGATCGGGCAGATCATCGGCCGCTGGGGCAACTTCATGAACCGGGAGGCCTTCGGCGCGGAGACCGCGATCTTCTGCCGCATGGGGCTGACCGCGCCGGACGGCACGACCATCTACGTCCACCCCACTTTTCTCTACGAGAGCCTCTGGAACCTCGCGTGCTTTGTGTTCCTGCTTTTCTTCACGAAGAGGGGCGGACGCAGGTACGACGGGCAGTGCGCCCTGATCTATTTCTTTTGGTACGGTCTTGGTCGGGCCTGGATTGAGGGCCTGCGCACCGACAGCTTATACATCGGCGGGACCGGCATCCGGGTATCCCAGCTTCTGAGCCTGATCCTCGCCCTCGCGGCGGGAACGATCCTCCTGGTCGAGGGCCGGAAGGCGCATCCCCCGGAGAAGCTGTACGTCAATCAACAAAAAGAAACCATTATCAAGGAGGAAAATGAAAATGGCTGATTACAAGGACATCATCAGCGGCACCATCAGCACCCTGGTGGGCAAAGCCAAGGAGTTCGCCGCGAGCGACACCGTCGCCGGGATCGTCGGCAAGGTCAAGAGCGTGGCGGAGGAGACCGGCGTGGCGAAGGTCTATGAGGACGGCGCCAACCGCACCAAGGCCTACGCGAAGATCGCCAAGCTCACGCTGGCCCTCAACGGCGAGCGCGAGGAGCTCAACCGCGTCTACGCCGAGATCGGCAAGCTCTACTTTGAGCAGCAGAACGACGCGCCCGAGGGCTATTTCGCGCCTCTCTTCGCCCAGGCGGGCGAGCTTGCCGCCGGTATCGCGGCCAAGGAGACCGAGATCCAGTCGCTCAAGGACGAGTTCGCCGTCAAGGCGGAGGAGTCCGCGGACGCGGAAATCGCCGATTTCGAGCAGATCGTCGACGCCACCGGGTCCGACGGCGCCGCCGCCGAGGACAAGGCGGAAGCTGCCGAGGACAAGGTCGAGGAGTAATCGCCCGGCCGCTGCCAAAGGGGGCCGCTGCATTTTCGCAGCGGCCCTTTTCTTTTTCCGCCCCGTTCCGGCTATCCCGCATAAAACAGTTGCGGAATCGGCGGCGCGGGGGTATACTGAGTTGATATCGTGATACCCGATTTTCAAGACAAAGGAAGCTTTTATGCGGAACGTTTTACGACGATACGGCGCGCTGGCGCTGGTCATGGCCGTGATCCTCGGGGTCTGCCTGCTCTTCTCCCACCGGAAGGCCGGGATGTTCATCGACGAGATCTATACCTACGGCCTTTCCAACAGCCACTACGCCCCCTATCTCACCGACGCCGCCGGGGGTTCGCTGAAGGATCAGCGGCTGACAAGGCAGGATCTGCTCGACTATGTGACCGTAGGCGAGGACGGACCGGACCTCGGCTCCGTCACCTACAACCAGGAGCGGGACGTGCATCCCCCGCTCTACTACTGGCTGTTCCATCTGGCCTCCTGCCTCACGCCCCACTGCTTTACCAAGTGGACGGGGCTCGTGCTCGACGGCGTGCTCTACCTCTGGGCCTGCTGGCTTCTGTACCGGCTTGTGACGACGCTCTTCGGCAGCCGCTGGAACGCCGCGGCCACAGTCGCCCTCTACGGGCTGAGCACGATCGGCCTGTCCACGATGCTGATGATCCGCATGTACGTGCTGATGACGGCGCTGACCGTGCTGCTCGCCCTGCAGGTCACACAGCTTGTGAAGGCGCCGCGCCCCGCGCTCTATCCCCTGATCGGCCTCACGGTCTTTCTGGGACTGATGACCCAGTATTACTTTGTGTTCTACGCCTTCTTCCTCTGTGCGGGCTACGTGCTCTATGCGCTCTGCCGGAGGGATTTCAAGTCCCTCGGACTTTTCTGCCTCTGCGCCTTCGCGGGCGTGGGGCTGCTGCTGCTCTGCTTCCCCGCCTGCCTCGACCAGCTCTTTGCCGAGAAGCTCGTCTCCGGCGGAAACGCGCTGGACAATCTGAAAAACACCGCAGGCTACGGCCTGCGCTTTGAGCTGATGATCCGTCCGCTGCGCCTCAAATACCTCAAGGCCGCCCGCACTGTCTTTTTTGCCGCGCTGCCTGCGGCGCTGCTCTGCTGCCGGGGCGTCCTGCGCGCGGCAAGAGAAAAGCGCCTCGTCCTCGCGCCGGCGCTGCTGGTCCTGCTGCCCGCGCTGATCGCGCTGCCGTTGGTCACGGTCATCTCCCCCGTGGCGGAAAACCGTTACTTCTACAATCTGATCCCGATCCTGCTTTTGCTCGTGAGCCTCCCGCTGCACCTCATCGAGACGGCTCTGGGTGAATTCCGGGGTGCGGAACTTGTGAAAAACGCCGCCGTGCTTGCGATCCTCGCGCTCGCGCTGTGGGAGGCGCGCACGATCCCGCCGGATTACCTCTACCCCGAGTACCGCGACTACGACGCGGCCGTCGCCCCTTACGCGAGCGGCCCCTGCGTCTATCTGACCGACGGCTACTTCGCCCCCGTGACGCAGGACCTGCTGCAGCTGCTGAGCTTCGACGACCTCTTCGTCACCGGCGACCCGGCTTCCCCGGCGCTGGACGACTATCTGGGCGAGCGCGAGAGCGAAAGCTGCGTGGTCTACGTCGACCGGAGCGAGTTCTGGTCCAGCGGCTTCAAACCGGAGGAGATCCTGCCGCGGCTTGTCGAGAGCACCGATTATACCGGCTGGGAGCCGCTCTATGAGAACGCGCTCTCCGCCGCCTACTTACTGCAAAGATAGAGAGGAAGCGTCTATGTTATCTGTCATTCTACCCTCCTACAACGAGGAACAAATGATCGCCGTCGCAGCCAGAACGGTCACCGGCATTCTGGACGAGGCCGGGATCGCGCACGAGCTGCTGTTCGTGGACGACGGCTCCCGGGACAAGACCTGGGCGGAAATCCGCAAAGCGAGCGAAACGAACCCCCATGTGGTCGGCGTGCATTTCAGCCGCAACTTCGGCAAGGAGGCCGCCATGTTCGCCGGGCTTGAGCAGGCGAAGGGCGACTGCTGCGTGGTCATCGACTGCGACCTGCAGCACCCGCCCGAGAAGATCGTGGAGATGTACCGCCTCTGGGAAGAGGGCTACGAGGTCGTGGAGGGCATCAAGGAGGACCGCGGCGAGGAGAGCGGCTTCCACAAATTCGCCTCCCTCAGCTTTTACCGCCTGATCAGCAAGGCCACGGGACTGGATATGTCCTCCTCCTCGGACTTCAAGCTCCTCGACCGCAAGGTCGTGGACACGCTCAACAAGATGCCGGAGCGCATCGTCTTCTTCCGCGCGCTGAGCTTCTGGGTGGGCTTCCGTCGCGCCGAGGTCAGCTACCGCGTACAGGAGCGCACCGCCGGCGTGAGCAAGTGGTCCACCCGCTCGCTCATCAAGTACGCCATCAACAACATCGGCTCCTTCTCCTCGGCGCCGCTGCATCTCATCACGCTGCTGGGCGTTCTCATGCTGGTCACCGCCGTCGTCTTCGGCGTGGTCGCCCTCGTGCAGAAGATCACGGGTACCGCCCTCGGCGGCTTCACCACCGTGATTTTGCTGCTGCTCTTCGCAAGCTCGGTCATCATGATCTCCCTCGGCATCATCGGCTATTACATCGCCCGGATCTATGAGGAGCTCAAGGGCCGACCGCGCTATATCATCTCTGAGCTCTGCGGGAGGGACGCGGAATGATCGAAAAAATCAAGGCGCTCTGCGTCAAATACCGCGAAATCATCGTTTATCTTATCGTCGGCGTGCTGACCACCGTCGTCGCCTGGGGCTGCAAATTCCTCTGGAACGCCCTGTTCTTCGGCAACACCGCCTATCCCACCGTCGCGCAGAACACCGTGCTGTCCGTGGTGGAGAACGTCTCCGGCATTGCCTCTGCCTACCCTACCAACCGCCGCTGGGTCTTCCAAAGCAAAAATCCCCACATCCTTGCCGAGATGGGCACCTTCGTCGGTTCCCGCCTGGCGACGATGCTGATGGGATATCTGCTCAATCTGCTGCTTGTCAATGTGCTGGGCGTCAGCATTTTTGTCTCAACGATCGTTGTCGGCGTCGCCGTCGTGGTCGGCAACTATGTGTTCAGCAAGCTCTTTGTGTTCAAGAACAAGTGAAAGAAAAGGGACGCCGGATCCATCGGATCCGGCGTCCGCCAGCTTGTCAAAGAAGTCCGAGCCGGACTTCTTTGCCTGCGCTTGCGCCGCCGGGCCTTTTGCCCCGGGCAAAAGGCCCGGGCCCGAAAAAGCCGGATACCCTCCGCCTTTTTCGGACGGCGGGTGATTCAAACGCGAGGCGGGCCTTGCCCCCTCGCGCTCCCCCGCGGCTCTGTTTTCCGTTCCCCGCCGCCCTTTTTTGATAGTCCCTCGGACGCCGGATCCATCGGATCCGGCGTCCGCCTTTTGTTGATCGGTTTACATAATTTCAACATTCACGCCGTTGAGCTCCACGCCGCCGTCGGCCGCGATCAGGAGGTATTTCTTGCCGTCGATGATGCGGCTCTCCACGAGATAGCTGTACTTCGGGTCGACGGTGATCTTCACCTCGGGGGTCTGGATCTCCATGCGCTTCGGGCTTGTGACGTTCATGGGCCGCAGCACCGCGTCCTCCCCCAGCTCCTGCTCCCAGCGCCGGCAGAAGGCCTCCGCCTGCTCCGGGGCGGCGCCGCTGTTCTCGAGGATCTCCCCCAGCTCCTCCACGGAGACGGTCAGCGGCTCGGGGTCTCTGCTTTCCTTATGCAGGGCGACGCGCTCGCTGAGCTGCTCATGCAGCGCCTGCACCACGTCAAAACGGCAGTCCTTGTCCATCACGTCGCTCAACACCGCGTCGAAGGTCTCCTTCTGTTTTCCGGCGGACAGGGGCACCGGCGTGCGGAACACCGCGTCGATAAACTCCCGGTGGATGCTGACGGCGTTTTTCGAGTAGAAAAGGGCGTTATAGAGGTTCGCCGCCCGGTCGTCGAAGCAGGGCCAGAGAAAGCCCAGCTCCGGCGCGGCGACCACCTGCCCGGCGAAGGCGCTGCGAAAGCGCTTCTCTCCCGGTTCGTAGCCGAGCTCCAGCTTGCCCGTCTTGACCGGGCAGATGGAGCAGAGCAGGTACTGATACACCTCGCCGCGCTCGTCCTCCCCGCCGTCTTTGCCGGTATGCGGCACGTCGTAACGGTCGCAGACCAGGAGGATCAGGTAGTTCTCCTCCCCCATGTCGATGCTGTCGATGACGCCGCGATAGAAGGCCTCCCGCAGCCCCGCGTCGCCCAGCTCGCACTTGCGCAGGGCGGAGAGAAGGCGGTGCTCCTCGCTGTCCATGACCTGTTTGGTGGCAAAGGAGATGTCCAGCAGGTTCTTGCCCAGCGCGCCCGACAGCGCCTTTTTCAGCAGCGCCAGATACTTCTCCTGCTCCTCCCGGGTGATAAGTCCCATGGACTCGTCGATCTCGGCGATGATCTCCTTGTTTGAGTTTACATAACATCCGTATATATGCTGGATACTGTTGTGCTCCGGGCGGATGCGGCGCCGGATCTCCCCCAGCTCTTTCTGATTCATGGCACTCTCCTTTTATGCATGGTCGCGTTCGCCATTATGCCACATTTTCACGCCGCAGGCAAGGATGAAATCGCGACGGCCAGAAACGTGCCGCCATCCGGCAGGAAAGTCCCCTGCCGGATGGCTTTGCCCGCAGTCTGACGCCCCCTGCCTCACGGCAGGGGGCGTTTGTAAGGCTGCTGTTTTCCCATGCTCGGGCTTTCTTCCCGCGCCTGTCCGGGTTCTCCTGCTCCGGGACATACAGCCGGTCAGTGCTGCGGTTTTCTTTTCGCCCGGCGGCGGCGTTTTTTGCGTGTGACCGCCGCGCGGACGCACGGGAGAATGACGATCAGGGCGATCAGCCCGACCCCCAGCGCCTTCAGCGGCAGATCGCGGACGGTTTCCATCGGTTTCAACTGGGTCGCCTGTTCCTCCCGGATCGCCTCGACGTAGGCCGTACGTGCACCGCGCACCAGCAGCCGGTGCGTATTCACGCCGTAAGGCGTGCAGGTCAGCAGCGTGACGTAATCGCCGCCCGGGATGATAGACAGCTCCTCGGTCTCCTCCGGGAGCACGGTCACGATCTGGTCGATCTCATAGGCCAGCACTTCGTCCAGAACATGGATGTAGAACTGGTCTCCCGGCTCCAGCTGGTCCAGATCCGAGAACAGCTTTTTTCCCGGCAGGCCGCGGTGTCCTGCCAGCACGGCATGGCTGGAGGAGCCTCCGACAGGCAGCGACGTGCCCTCTACATGGCCGACGCCCTGTTCCAGCTCCTCGGCCCCGATCCCGTGGTAAATGGGCAACCTCTGGCCGATCTTGGGGATCTCAATGCTGCCCATCAGCCCGTTTCCGTTGAGATTCAGCAAGCTCTCGTATTGCGCATCCGAGGTGTATTCCTCTCCCTCGAACGCGTCGCAGATCGTATTGACCGTGTGCTGCTCATTGTATTCCGCGGCCAGCCTGAGGATCTCGCTGCAGTCCTCGTCGGTGAGCGCGAGGGTACTCCTGTCATATTCGGTCATGAGCCGGAGATCCCGCCAATGGTTCCACAGGTCGCTCGCAGCCGGATAGAACAGGACGGAGATCCCGAGAAGCGCAATCAGCGCCGTGACCACCCAGTATAAGGTTCCGTTTCGTTTCTGCATCTTATCTTCTTCTGTGTCTGCCCCTGTTTCGGTTTCCGATCCGGTCGACCACAAAAACCGCCACGGCTGCGATCGCAATGCCGGCAAGCACGCAAAGGCCGCGCATAAAGACGCTCTCCGCCTGAGGCGGCGGTGCGGCTTCTGCTTCTTCCTGGCGCACCTGTTCCTCATAGGGCACCCTGTGTCCCCGGATCAGCAGGCGGTGACTGTTGACCGCGTACGGAGTACAGGTCAGCAGCGTGCAGTAATCTCCTCCCTCCACGACGGAGAGGGGTTCCGTCTCGGTCGGCTCCACCGTCAGGATCTGATCGACCTCATAGGCGAGCGTATCGTCCATCACGCGCAGATAAAAGATGTTTCCGATCTTCACGCGGTCCAGATCCGTGAACATTTTTGCGCTCGGAAGCCCGCGATGGGCGAAGATGACGGAATGCGTGCTCTCCCCGCCGATCGGGACGGAGCTGCCCGGCAGGTGCGCGGCGCCCTTTTCCAGGACCGCTTCATCCGTAAAGTGATAGATGGGGAGATCCACATGGATGCAGGGAACCTCCACCCGTCCCATCAGGCCGTTTCCGGCCGGATTCAGGATGTTCTCATATTCCGGGTCGTTTTCCACCGCCCGGTCCATAAAAGCATCCGGGACCTGCGTTCCGATCAGGCTCTCGTTATAGGCGCGCGCCTCTTCCAGGATCTGTTCCTTTTTCGTATCGTGGATCTCGCTGACGGCATGGTCATAATCGACCTTCAGACGTTCCGCGCGGTTCCGGTTCCAGGTATCGCTGAGCCAGGGATACAGCAGGATCAGCAGCCCCAGAGGGATCAGGATGGAGACGATGATCCTGTTTCTTCTCCTTCTTTTCCTTCTGGCGCGGGCAGCCATGGTCCGGCGGCGCGCGGTCGGATCGTCTCTCCGACCGGCGTCTTCATATCTTGTGTCGTTCATACTCGTTCTTTCCGTTTCCCTCTGATCATCAGAAATAGGGCTGTTGTCAAAACGGCAACGCCTGCTACGGTGAAGGGATAGGTGCCGGACCCGCCGCCGGAGGGCAGCTCGTAGGTCACTTTTCCGTAGAGGTTGGTGAACTCCACCTCGATCGCTGCTACTTCGACCTCCATCACGCCCTCGTATTCCGCCTGTCTGACACGGAAATTGGTGGGCAGATCGATCTCGCTGACCTTGTACCGATACCCGTCCGGGATCCCGGCCAGCGTAAAGCTCTCGCCGGCTCTGAGCTTGAATGCCAGATTGCCCTCATCGTCAAAGGTCTTGCCGCAGAAGCTGCCGGTCACGGGATTGTCCTCCGCGTCCTTCATGTTCAGCACGAAGTTGAACTGCACGTCGGGCGCGCCCTCGCCTTCCACGACTTTCCGGACGATCAGCTCCTTGGCCGGCGGGTTCGCCACCGTGATCGCGGCAACGCGGTCACTGCAGTCGGCTTTGCTCACAAGCCGCCCCGGGTCCTCGCTGAGCTTGTAGTGCTCGGGCGCCTGCAGCTCCAGCACATAGTATCCGTCGCCTTCCAGTCCTTTCCAGAGGATCGTGCCGTCGTCGCCCGTCGTCCGGATATCCCGCAGATACCAGGTCTGTTCGGAGACGGTCAGCTCGCGTGCCGGCGCTTCATCGAGGT
>ONOL01000030.1 GCA_900319465.1 uncultured Eubacteriales bacterium
GGGAAACGCTGGAATTCGACGTGCTGCTGATGGACACCAACGACGTCTACGGAAAGCAGCCTTGAGACAGAGGCATAAAAAGCACACGGGGCGGCCGTTCGGCCGCCCCGTGTGTCTTTGCGATCCTTTTCATACGGATCAGGCAAAGCTTTGCAGGACCGAATTGCGCCGGACAAGGCGGACGCCGCAGCGCACAAGGGGGAGTGATGGGCAAGAAAGCCCTACGCAGGTTGGCACGCTTCCGCCCGCAAAGCTCGTCTTGTTTTTTGGGGTCTCCGTATCATCTGCTGACCGCCGTGAACTGGTGCCACTCCTCCTCGCAGCGGTGCTCCACGATAACAAGCCCCGCCCGCTCGACGGCGGCGCGTACCTCGTCCTGCCGCCCCTCGATGATGCCGGAGGTGATGAACACGCCCCCCGGCGCGAGGAAGCCCGGCACGTGGGGCGCAAGCGGGAGGATCACGTCCGACACGATGTTCGCCAGCACCAGGTCATACCCCGTGCCGAAGCGCCTGCGCAGCGACGCGTCGGCGACCACGTCCCCGGAGCAGGCGGAGAGCCTGTCTCCCCCGATGCCGTTCAGGGCGGCGTTGGCCATCACCACGTCCGGCGCCTTGGGGTCGATATCACAGCCGAGGCAGCTCCCCGCCCCCAGCACCAGCGCGCCGATCCCGAGGATGCCGCTGCCGCAGCCGAGATCCAGCACGCGGGTGTTTTGGTTTACATAATTTTCAAGCGCCGCGAGGCACATCCTCGTGGTGGGGTGGCTCCCGGTGCCGAAGATCAGGCCGGGGTCCAGCCGCAGCGCGACGCGCCCCCCCTCCGGGATCGGTTCCCACTCCGGGACGACGACCAGCTTCTCCCCCACCTCGATGGGCTTGTAGTATTCCCGCCAGTTGTTCTCCCAGTCGCTGTCCTCCACCGTGGAGACGGGCACGTCTCCGTAGGCGGCGCGGATGGCCCGCAGGGTCTTCTTCCCCTCCCCGTCGTCGGTCAGGTAGCATTTGATCCGGCTCACGCCGGCGAATTTCTGCTCCAGCTCGTCGTCCACGTAGTCCCAGTACTGGTGGTTGTTTTCGAGAAAGGCCTGGAAATCCGCCTCGTTCTCGATCACGAAGCCGCCGACGCCCATGGCGCTCATCTCCTCGCAGCGCCGGTCGATCTCCTCGGCCGGGGTATCCACAGTCACTTCGATATAGCGCATTCTTTCCGCTCCTTCCCTCTGCTCCGCGTGCAAAACGCTCCCGCGGCGAAAGCCCGGGCGTTCCGCCCGCCCCTCTTTTTCAGCATTATAGCAAATCCCCGGCGCTTTCGTCAATCCGACGGATTACGGGGAAATCTTGTTTCTCCGGCTTGTCATTTTTGTATCAAACGCTGATTGACAATTAACAAACAGGATGGTATATTCTGACTGTGCAAGAGAGTCTGACACCCTATGCTTTCTGAATGGGGAGGAATCGTTATGAAATGTCCCCGCTGCGGACATGAGATGACCCTGGACGGTCACAGAAAAATCGATCTTTACATGTGCTACGAGTGCGGCTACATCGAGGGCCGCAATATGGGGCCGGAGGTTTTTACCCCGAAGATGAGCAATTACTCCCGTCTTCGCGCGATGAACCTCAACGAGTCGGCGGCCTTCATCGCCCAGGGGCTTGGGCTGGATGAAAACCGTGTCGCCGCCTGGCTGGACGGCTCGCTTCATTGACTTTTTTCTTTTTCCCTCTTCTTCCCATCCCGCAACTCCCCCTGTGCGAAAGCACAGGGGGAATCCTTTTATGCGGGGGAAGCATTGTAAAGCGGGTCGAACTGTGCTATACTTGGCATCGAATCTTGCGCCGGAAGGAGGGACACGCATGGTTTTCAGTTCGGCGATCTTTCTCTTCGCGTTTCTGCCCCTGGTCTATCTGCTGACGCACGCGGTAAAAAGCCTGCGCGTCCGGAACCTGCTGCTCGCGCTCGCGAGCCTTGTGTTCTACGCCTTCGGCCAGTTGCAGTACCTGCCGCTCTTCCTCGCCTCGGTGACCGTGAACTACCTCGCCGGGCGGCTGCTCTCGGGGCGCATGGCGCGCAGCCGGGCCGCGCTGGCTGCGGCTGTGGCGCTGAACCTCGCGGTGCTGATTGTGTTCAAATACACGGACTTTATGCTGCAGAACCTGAACGCCGCGCTGGGGACGGGCTTTCCCATGACCGGGATCGTGCTCCCCATCGGGATCAGCTTCTTCACCTTCCAGGGTCTGAGCTATGTGATCGACGTCTACCGCGAGCCGGAGAGCGGCACGCGGGACTACCTCAAGCTCCTGCTCTACCTCTCCTTCTTCCCCCAGCTCATCGCAGGCCCCATCGTCAAGTATCACGACATCTCCGCGCAGATCGACAGCCGCGTCCTTACGCCGGAGGAGAGCGCCGCGGGCATCCGCCGCTTTATCCGGGGTCTTGCCAAAAAGCTCCTGATCGCCGACAGCGTGGGCTACCTCGCGGACGCCGCCTACGCCACGCTCTCCGGCACGCCGGACAGCCGCGTCATGTGGCTCGGCGCCGTGTGCTATACGCTGCAGATCTACTACGATTTCAGCGGTTACAGCGACATGGCCATCGGCATGGGCCATATGTTCGGCTTCACGATCCGCGAAAACTTCCTCTTCCCCTACGGCGCAAGCTCCCTCCGGGATTTCTGGCGCAGGTGGCACGTGAGCCTGTCGACCTGGTTCCGGGAGTACCTGTACATCCCGCTCGGCGGCAACCGCAGGGGCCGTGCGAGGGCGGCGCTCAACCGCTTCGCGGTCTTTCTCTGCACCGGCATCTGGCACGGGGCGAACTGGACCTTCCTCTTCTGGGGCCTCGCCCACGGTCTCCTGTCCAGCGCGGAGGACTGGGGCCTGATCCCCGTAAAGAAGCTCGCGCGCAGTCCCTGGGGCCGGACTCTGTGCCGGGTCTACACCCTGCTCTGCGTGACGCTGCTCTTCGCGATCTTCCGGGCCGATTCCCTCGCCGACGGCTTCCGGCTCATCGCCGCGCTCTTTTCCGGCTCGCTCACCGCGGAGGGAAGCCTGCTGCTTGCCCGGCTCCTCTCCCCCGCCGCGCTCCTGTGGATCGCGCTTGCGGCGCTGCTGGCCGGGAACCTTGTCCCGAAGCTGCGCGAACGCGTGAAGCTCCCGGAGCCCCTTGCCGACGCGCTGAGCCTTGCGCTGCTCTGCCTGTGCATCCTCTGCCTCGCCAAAGGCGGCTTCCACCCGTTCATCTATTTCCAGTTTTGAGTTTTGAGTCGTGAGTTTTGAGGAGGATACCGCATTCCATGAAACACCTTCCCAAAATCCTGATCGCGCTGTTTCTCGCGATCTGCCTGACGCCCTTTGTCGGGCTGCTGTTGGGCTTTGAGAGCGCCGCCGGCGCAAACGAGATCCTCTCCCCCGCGCCGCGCTTCGGGCTGACGATGCTCAACGAGGCGAGCGACTATGTGGCCGACCGCTTCGCGCTGCGGCAGCAGTGCATCTCGCTCTGGTCGCTGCTCAACGAGAAGCTGCTGCGCACGTCCGCGGAGGAGCAGGTCGTCCTCGGCCGCGACGGCTTTCTCTATTACAGCGCCACGCTGGACGACTACACAGGCGTCTCCCTGTCGGACGCGGAGCTGGAGGCGATCGCCGGGCGGCTCCTCGCGCTGCAGAAGGCACTGGAAGCCGAGGGCAAGCGCTTTGTCTTCACCATCGCGCCGAACAAGAACAGCCTCTACCCGGAGCATATGCCCGCCGGCATCGCGAACCGGCACGAAAGCAGCAGCGCCGTGCGCCTGATCCCGTATCTCGAGCGCTTCGGCGTCCACTACGCCGATCTGTTTACGCCCCTCTCGCAGGAGCTGCTCTACTACCGCACGGACAGCCACTGGACCGCGCAGGGCGCGGCGCGCGGCGCGGACGCGATCCTTGCCGCCCTCGGGCGCGAGAGCGCGTATTCCGCCCACGAATTCGGGCAGGAGGGCGTCCACAGGGGCGATCTGTACGAGATGCTCTATCCGAGCTTCGGCGGCCGGGAGGCAGAGACCGTGGATCTGACCGGCCTGTCCTTTACCGCGCTCAGCGAGGTCAACGGCGGCAACGCCATCACGATCCGCACCGCGAGCGAGAACGGGAGCGGCTCGCTCCTCTGCTGGCGCGACTCCTTCGGCATTTCGCTCTACCCCTATCTCGCCGACGCTTTCGAAACCGCCACCTTCTCCCGCGCGGCGGACTATGACCCGGCCCGTTTCGCGGACACGGAATACGATACGGTGATCCTCGAGATCGTGGAGCGGAACCTGCCCAGGCTCGTGCCGTCTCCGTAAGCCTTTCGGGGAAATTATAAGGATTGCCGCGCCGGTGCATGGGCACCGGCGCGGCAATCCGTTTTCTGTTGATTTTTACGGCAAAACGCCGGCGCCTACTTCACCAGATCCTCGCCGATGCGGTAGACGTTGCCCGCGCCGACGGTCAGGATGATGTCGCCGGGGCGCGCGGTCTCGCGCAGCGCCTCCTCCAGCGCCTCAAAGCTGGGATAGAAGCTCGCGCCGTCCACCTGCACGGCGAGGTCCGCGGAGGAGATGCCGATGGTATTCTGCTCGCGGGCGGCGTAGATCTCCGCCAGCAGCAGAACGTCCGGGCGGCGGAGCTGCTCGACGAAATCGTCGAACAGGGCCTGCGTGCGGGAATAGGTATGGGGCTGGAAAACCAGCACCGTGCGCTGGTAGTTCAGCGACGCCACCGTATCCAGCAGCGCCTTCAGCTCGCCGGGATGGTGGGCGTAATCGTCGTAGACGTCCGCGCCGTGGAACTTGCCCTTGAACTCGAAGCGGCGGCCGGCGCCGTTGAAGCCGGCGAGGCCGTACTTGACCGCGTTGGGGCGCACGCCGAGGCAGATCGCGGCGGCGGTGGCGGCCAGCGCGTCCTTCACGTTGTGCTGGCCGGGGACGTGCAGGGTCACGTCGGTAAAGCGCCGCCCCTTGTAGTAGATGTCAAACTCGGAGTTGGCGCCGTGGTAGCGGATGTTGCGCGCGTGCACGTCGGCCTCCTCGCTCAGGCCGAAGGTGATCACCTTCCGGTCGAGTCCCTTGAGGGTCTCCATGGTGTTGCGGTCGTCGTAGTTGGCGACCACGGTGCCGTAGGCGGGCACGCGCTCGGCAAAGGCGCGGAAGGAATCCTCCACGTCCGCCAGGTCCCGGAAGAAGTCCAGATGGTCGGCCTCGATGTTCAGGATCACGGCCACGGTGGGATAAAAGGACAGGAAGGAATTGTAGTACTCGCAGGACTCCATGACGATCGTGTTCCCGTGGCCGACGCGGTGCCCCGCGTTCAGCAGCGGCAGCGTGCCGCCGATCATGACGGTGGGGTCCTTATCCGCGGCCATGAGGATGTGGGTGCACATGGAGGTCGTGGTCGTCTTGCCGTGCGTGCCGGCGATGCACAGCGCGTTGCTGTAATCCCGGGACACGGCGCCCCAGGCCTGGCTGCGCTCGAAGACGGGGATGTCGTGGGCGCGGGCGTAAAGGACCTCGGGGTTGTCGTTGTGGACCGCGGCGGTGCGCACGACGAACTCCACGTCCGGCGCGACGTTTTCCGCCCGATGGCCGATGGCGACGGGGATCCCGTGCTCCCGAAGGGCACGGACGTTGGGGCTCTCGTTCATATCCGAACCGGTCACGCTGATGCCCATCCCCTGCAGCACCTCGGCCAGGGAGGACATGGACACCCCGCCGATGCCGATCAGATGGCCCTTGCGGCCGGGGGAAAGGAAATTCACAAAATCAACCATATAAAAAGCTCCAAAGCGAAAGAATTCATATTTCCGTACTTGATGTTGCGCCGGCAAGATGATAAACTGATGGCGCACTAAAGGTTATTATATCCTCACGCCCGCCACATTGCAAGAAGAAGTCTGCGCGGGCGCTCAGATTTTTTGTTATTTGAGGTATTTATGTCCCATATAAAACCTCCCAAATACGTGCGGCAGGTGCTTGTGACCCTGCAGGGGCGCGGCTTCCCCGCCTATCTTGTGGGCGGCTGCGTGCGGGATATGCTGCTGGGCGTGCGCCCGCAGGACTGGGACGTCTGCACCGGCGCCCTGCCGGAGCAGCTCCTGGAGATCTTTCCCGGCTCCCGCCCCACCGGGCTGCAGCACGGCACCGTCACCGTCATGATGGACTCCCACAGCGTGGAGGTGACCACCTTCCGCACCGAGGGCAGCTACACCGACCACCGGCACCCGGATATGGTGCAGTTCGTGGGCGACCTGACCGCCGACCTGAGCCGGCGGGACTTTACCATGAACGCCATCGCCATCTCGGCCGACGGGCTGATCGCAGACCCCTTCGGCGGCGCGGAGGATATCCGGCGGCAGGTCATCCGCTGCGTGGGCGACCCGGAGAAGCGCTTTGAGGAGGACGCGCTGCGCATGTTCCGCGCGCTGCGCTTCTCCGCGCGGCTGGGCTTTACGATCGACCTGTTCACGATGGAGGGCATCCGGGCCAAGGCGTCCCTCGCCGCCTTCCTCGCCGCCGAGCGCGTGCGGGACGAGCTGGAAAAGCTGCTGCTCACCCGCTCGCCGGAGACCGTGTTCAGCCTTGTCTGGCTCGGTCTGCTCACGAGGTATCTGTCCCCCGGGCTGCCCGACCCCGCGCTGCTGCAGAAGCTCGACAAGCTGCCGCGCAAGGCGCAGGTGCGCTGGGCGGGGCTCTGCCATGTCCTGGGCGCGGCCGGCTGCATCCCGTCGGCGGAGGGCTTCCTCACCGCGCTGCGGCTGGACCACAGCACGGTCCGCATGGCTTCGGATACGGCCGGGATCCTGGCCGCGCCGCCGCCGGACAGCGACCTGGAGCGCAAGCGCCTGCTGAAGCGCTACGGCGTGGACACGCTGCGCTGCGCCCTCGCCTGCCGCGACGCCTTCACCGGCGCCCGCGAGAGCCGGGAGCTGCGCCGCATCCTGAAAAGCGGCGAATGCTTCTCCCTCCGGCATCTGGCCGTGAGCGGGGACGACCTGCTGGCGCTGGGTCTGCGCGGCCGGGCGGTCGGCGAGATGCTGGACTTCCTGCTGGAATACGTAATGGAATTTCCCGACAACAACCGGCGTGAGCTGCTGCTCTCGCTGGCCGCCGGGACGGAGGAATAGCGCATGAACAAAAAGGAGCAATGGGATCTTCTCGCGCGGGACTGCGCCGGGTGCCGGGGCTGCGCGCTCTGCCAGACGCGCACGAACCTGGTCTTCGGCGTCGGGAATCCGGAGGCGGAGGTCATGCTCATCGGCGAAGGCCCCGGCGAGCAGGAGGATCTGCAGGGCGTGCCCTTCGTGGGTCCTGCCGGGAAGCTGCTGGACAGTATGCTCGAGATGATCGGCCTGGACCGCAGCAAGGTCTATATCGCCAACATGGTCAAGTGCCGCCCGCCCCGCAACCGGGACCCCCAGCCCGCCGAGCAGCAGGCCTGCCGCGCTTGGCTGGACCGCCAGATCGCGCTGGTCGACCCCCGGATCATCGTCTGCCTCGGCCGGATCGCCGCGATGGGCGTCATCAAGGAAGATTTCCGCATCACCCGCGAGCACGGGCAGTGGTTCACGCTGGACGGCCGCCGCTGCATGGCCACCTTCCATCCCTCCGCGCTGCTGCGCGACCCCACCAAGCGCCCGGACGCCTTCATGGATCTGCGGGCGTTGAGAAAGGAGATCCGGGAAAGCTGTTCCCGGACGTATTGACCCCGTATGTTATCCTTCAAAACCGTCACGCTGTGTGACAAAGCCTGGGTCGACGAGATCGTCCGAAAGGAAAACAGTCCCTCCGCCGACTACAACTTCGGCAACATCTATATCTGGGACAAATACTACCGCCAGCTCATCTGCCGCTTCGGCGACCGGATGCTGACCAAGCTGCGCTACGAGGGCAAGCCCGCCTTCGTCTTCCCCATCGGCAGCGGCGAGCTGAAGCCCGCCATCGAGGCGCTGCGGGAATTTGCCGCGTTCCGCGGCTACCCGCTGGTGATCCGCGGCATCACGGGCAGGCACCGGGAGCAGCTTGAGGCGCTGTACCCCGGGCAGTTCGTCTTCGAGCCGGAGACGAAGAATTTTGACTACATCTACCGCGCGGAGAAGCTCGCCACCTATTCCGGCAAGTCCATGCACGGCAAGAAGAACCACTGCAACCGCTTCGAGGCGGAGAACGACTGGCGCTTCGTGCCGCTCACGCGGGAGCTGATCCCCGGCTGTCTCGACATGCTGGTGGAGTGGAACGAGGACAACCGCGCCCGGCTCGATCCCAGCATCAGCTTTGAGCACGACGCGCTGATCCGCGCCTTCGCCGCGTATGAGCGGCTGGATCTGGAGGGCGGCGTCCTGACCGCCAACGGCAGGATCGTTGGCTTCTCCCTGGGCGAGATGGCGAGCGACGACACCTTCGACGTGCATTTTGAGAAGGCCGCGCTCGCCGTAAACGGGGCCTACCCCATGGTATGCCGCGAGCTTACAAGGATGCTCCTGGCGAAGTACCCGAAGCTTGCGTTCATCAACCGCGAGGACGACATGGGCTTTGAGAGCCTCCGGCAGTCCAAGCTCAGCTACAAGCCGGAGTACCTGCTGGAGAAATACATTGCGAGAGGCAAGGATGAGGAAAGCGGAGATTCGTGAGGTCCGCGCGGAGGACGCGCCGGCGCTGATCCGGCTGTGGTGCCGGGTCTTTGAGGACCCGGAGGCGCTCCCGGCCGCCTTTCTGCGGCTGCTGCCGGAGCTTGGGGGCGGCGTGGCCGCCTTTGCCGACGGCGAGTTGGCCGGCGCCGCCTATATCGTGACCGCGCTCACGGTGGGAGCGCGGCGCGCCGCCTATCTCTACGCCGTGGCCGTACACCCGGCGTACCGGGGGCGCGGGCTGGGCAGGGCGCTCACCCGGGAAGCGGCGGCGCTGGGCAGGCGGCGCGGCGCGGATTTCGTCTGCACGCTCCCGGCGGGCGAATCGCTCTACGGCTGGTATGAGCGGCTGCTCGGCACGCGCTGCGCGCTCTACCGCCGGGAAGAGCGTTTCCCGGCGCGCCCCGGCTGTGCCGCCGCGCCGATCGCGCCCGCCGATTTCAACGCGCGGCGGGAGGCGCTGCTGGCGGGGCTTGCCCACCTGAGCCTCTCCGAAGCCGCCGCGGCGTTCGAGCGCGTCGTCTGCCGCGCCTTCGGCGGCGACCTCTACGCCGTGGGGGACGGGATCTGCGCGGCGTACCGCCAGGGGGCGGAGGCCTGCGTGCGGGAGCTGCTGTGTCCCGATCCCACGCTGCGCCGCGCTTACGCCGAGTCGGTCGGAGCCGCGATGGGCTGTGAAAGCGTCGTGCTCCTCTCCCCCGGGACGCCCGGCGACGCGCCCTTCCTCGCCGCCGAGCCCGGCGCGCTCACGCCGGACTGCGTTTGGGATCTCGCCTTTGATTAGCGCCTCCCGGGATCGGTCCGGCCGCCCGTCGGCTGTGTGCCGCGCGCGAGCGCTTTCTTTGCGGAACAGCTTCCGCATCGGCGTGTTTTTACAATCATGTAACAAAATCTCGGTTGTTTCCGTAACAACTTCCGGGTATGATAATACTTGCAAGTGACAGTTTTCATCTTTTTCATTTTGTCCTCAACCCATACAAAGGAAACGGAGCGGTGACCCCGCTCCGTTTTCTTGCGTTTTTCTTGCGTTTTTGCCGCTTTCTCCGTAAAACGGGCGGTAAGGGAGCGGCGGGGCGGCGCATACCATTCGTTTTCCGTATGGAACCGCCCATCCTTTCGCTATGATACCGGCGCGATCCGCCTTGACAATCCCGGTGTGATTGTGCTATAGTTCGTATGAATTGAATGATTTCGCGAACAAAAAGTGTTCTTTGAGCTCAGGGGCCAAGTGCCCCCTTAAGGCATCGAAGAACACTTTTGCTATACGGAGGATCGCAGGATGACGAAATATGTGTTTGTGACCGGCGGCGTGGTCTCGGGGCTCGGCAAGGGCATCACCGCCGCCTCTCTGGGCCGGCTCCTCAAATGCCGCGGTCTGAAGGTGGCCGCCCAGAAGCTTGACCCCTACATCAACGTGGACCCGGGCACCATGAGCCCCTACCAGCACGGCGAGGTCTATGTGACCGAGGACGGTGCGGAGACCGATCTCGACCTCGGCCATTACGAGCGCTTTATCGACGAGGACCTGAACCGCTGGTCCAATCTGACCACCGGCAAGGTGTACTGGAACGTGCTGAACAAGGAGCGCCGGGGCGAGTATCTGGGCCAGACGGTGCAGGTCATCCCCCACGTCACGCAGGAGATCAAGGATTTCATCTACCGCGTGGGCGAGGAGACGGGGGCCGATGTGGTCATCACCGAGATCGGCGGCACCACCGGCGACATTGAGAGCCAGCCCTTCCTCGAGGCCGCGCGCCAGGTCAGTCTGGAGCAGGGGCGGGAGAACACGCTTTTTATCCACGTGACGCTGGTGCCCTTCCTCCGCGGCAGCGACGAGCACAAGACCAAGCCGACCCAGCACTCGGTCAAGGAGCTGCAGGGCATGGGCATCGCGCCGGACCTCATCGTGCTGCGCTGCGACGAGCCGCTTGAACCGGAGATCTTCCGCAAGATCGCCATGTTCTGCAACGTAAAGCCCGACTGCGTCATCGAAAACCGCACGCTTCCGACGCTGTACGAAGCGCCGCTGATGCTCGAGGAGGAGGATTTCTCCCTGATCGTCTGCCGGGAGCTGGGGCTCTGGACGCGGGCGCCGCAGCTCGACGAGTGGCGGCGCATGGTCGCGCGCATCCATTCGCTCGACCGGCACGTTACGATTGGGCTCGTGGGCAAATACGTGCAGCTGCACGACGCCTATCTCTCCGTGGCCGAGGCGCTGCGCCACGCGGGCTATGCCTGCGGCGCGCAGGTGGAGATCCGCTGGATCGACAGCGAAACGGTGACGGCGGAGAACGCCGGGGATACGCTTGCCGGCTGCGCCGGGCTGATCGTCCCCGGCGGCTTCGGCGACCGCGGCGTCGAGGGCATGATCGAAACGGCGCGCTTTGCGCGCGAGCACGACGTCCCCTATCTCGGCATCTGCCTCGGGATGCAGGTGGCGGTGATCGAGTTTGCCCGCCACGTCTGCGCCCTCGCGGACGCAAACTCCGGCGAATTCGATCCGGCCTCGTCCCACAAGGTCATCGACTTCCTGCCCGATCAGAGCGAGAGCGTCAGCAAGGGCGGGACGCTGCGCCTCGGCGCCTATCCCTGCGCCGTCGCGGAGGGCAGCGTGATGCGCCGCTGCTACGGCGTTCCCGAGATCCGGGAGCGGCACCGCCACCGCTATGAATTCAACAACGAGTACCGGGACGCGCTGCGCGAGAAGGGGCTGACACTCTGCGGGCTGTCGCCGGACGGCCATATCGTCGAGGCCGTGGAGCTGAGCGAGAAGCGTTTTTACGTGGGCGTGCAGTTCCACCCGGAATTCAAGAGCCGCCCCAACCGCCCGCACCCGCTGTTTATGGGGCTGATCCGGGCGTCTCTGGAGGAGTGAACGATGGAAAAGATCCTGATCCTGGACTTCGGCGGGCAGTACAACCAGCTCATCGCCCGCCGCGTACGCGAGCACCACGTCTACTGCGAGGTGCATCCCCACGATATGCCGCTTGCGGAGATCCGCCGCTTTGACCCCATCGGCGTCATCTTCACCGGCGGGCCGCACAGCGTCTACCTGCCCGGCGCGCCGCTGCCCGACCCCGGCGTCTTTTCGCTGGGCGTGCCGATCCTCGGCATCTGCTACGGCTGCCAGCTTCTCGCGCAGGAGCTGGGCGGGCTGGTGACCGCCGCGCAGGAGGACGCGGCCCGTGAATACGGCAAGACCCTGACGGTGTTCGACCCGGCCTGTCCCCTGTTTCGCGGCATGCCGGAGCGCAGCGTCACCTGGATGAGCCACGGGGACTTTATCGCGCGCGTGCCGGAGGGCTTCCGCCTCGCCGCGCATTCCGCCGCCTGCCCCACCGTGGCGATCTGCGACGAGAAGCGGCGTTTTTACGGCGTGCAATTCCATCCGGAGGTGAACCACACCCAATACGGGCGCGAGCTGCTGCACAACTTCCTGTATGAGATCTGCCGTGCGAAGGGCGACTGGACGATGGCCGATTTCAAGCGCCGCACGATCGCCTCCCTGCGCGAGCGCGTCGGGGACGGGCGCGTGCTGCTGGCGCTCTCCGGCGGGGTGGACTCCTCGGTGCTCGCCGCGCTGCTGAGCGAAGCCGTGGGGCGGCAGCTTGTCTGCGTGTTCGTCGACCACGGCCTGCTGCGCAAGAACGAGGGCGACGAGGTCGAAGCCGCCTTCTCCGGCCGCGCGCTGGATTTTCACCGCGTCGACGCGGCCGGGCGCTTTCTCTCGCGCCTGGGCGGCGTGACCGATCCGGAAGAAAAACGCCGCATCGTCGGCGGGGAGTTCATCCGCGTCTTTGAAGAAGAGGCAAAAAAAATCGGCGCCGTGGACTTCCTCGCCCAGGGCACCATTTATCCGGACGTGATCGAGTCCGGGCTCGGCCAGGCCGCCGTGATCAAGAGCCACCACAACGTGGGCGGCCTGCCGGACAGCGTCTCGTTTCGTGAGATCCTGGAGCCGCTGCGCATGCTCTTCAAGGACGAGGTGCGCCAGCTCGGCCGGGAGCTCGGCCTGCCGGAGGCGCTGATCTCCCGGCAGCCCTTCCCCGGGCCGGGGCTCTCGATCCGCGTGATCGGCGAGGTCACGGCGGAAAAGCTCGCGATCTTGCGCGAAGCGGACGCCATCTTCCGCGAGGAGATGGCGTCCGCCGGGATGGCGCAGCAGAGCAGCCAGTACTTTGCCGCGCTGACCAATATGCGTTCCGTGGGCGTGATGGGCGACGGGCGCAGCTACGACTGGGCCGTCGCGCTGCGGAGCGTCCAGACCTCGGACTTCATGACCGCCGAGTGGAGCAGGCTCCCCTACGAGCTGCTCGACCGGGTTTCGGTGCGCATCGTCAATGAGGTGCGCGGCGTGAACCGCGTGTTCTACGACGTTACCTCCAAGCCCCCCGCCACGGTGGAGTACGAATAAGGGCTTCCGGGCTCGGTCCTACCAGATGACGCCCACCGTGCCGTCGGTCCCGTAGAAGCGGATCTCCCTGTCGCAGTGCGCCTGCAGCCACGCGAGCATCGCCGTGTTGTCCTCGTAGACCGTGATGCTGTACCAGCTGTTGCGGGACGGAAGCGCGCCGTCCTCGGCCTCCGGGTCTGCAAACTCGATGGCGACCGACACGTTCGAATGCTGCGGGATCTTCCCGTCGTCAAACAGGAAGCGGCGGCCGACCGTATCGTTCGTCAGGTCGACAAGCAGGGCGTTTTCGTAAAAGTCCACGGCCTGCTCGGCGCTGAAATCGACGCGCTCGCTCCGGTATGCTTCGCGCTCCGTGTCATAGTATTCGAAATAGGCGTGGAAGTACATGACGTTCCCGGGCTTGACCGTCACGTTGCTCAGCGAGCGGTAGCGCAGCGCCTCCGGCAGGTTGAGCACCCGCTGGAGCTTCGCAAGGTCGCTGTTTTCGTCCTTCAGCGCCTCGCCGGCAGCCCGGATCGAATACCTGCGGCTGATCTGCCTGCCGTTTGTGAGGACGTAGCTCAGCTCCACCGTGCCGACGGTACTGGAGCCGGATACGCTCCGCCGCGGGGCTTCATGCTCCTCCTTGTTGGCAACGATGCTCTGCTGCAGCGCGAGGATCTTTTTGATGCTCTCCGGCTCGCGGTATTCGGTGCCGTTGAGAAACACGGATTCGACGCTCCCGGCGTCCGGCCGGCACTTTTCCCAGCCGAAGAGATCGTACTCGCACGCGCCGATCAGCAGCACCGCGGCGGCTGCAAAGATGAGCCAGCCGCGCCACGTCCCGCGAAAGACCCTGACCGTCTTGCGGATCAGCATCTCCGCCGTGAAATAGCCGACGAGGCTCCCGGCGAGCACCGCGAGCGCCGTGACCGCCGCGCCGCCGAACCCGTACTGTTGATTCGAAAGGAAGGTATTCAGAAAGATCGCGGCAAAGACGACGCCGCAGCCGTAGGCCATGCAGTATTTGAATACCGGCTTGAGGATGGGGATCGCCACCGTATCGGTTGCGGTCTCCATCTTCCGTTTCCGGTACAGCAGCCAGGCAAAGACGGTGAACGCAAGCCCCGCCGCGGCGTAAAGCGCGACAACGCCGACGCCCTGCACGGCCAGCGTCCCCTCCCGGATTTCCGTCTGATAGCTCTGCAGCATCCACAGCGGCGGTGAGAGCCAGCCGAGCACGGAGACGTCCGGGTCCAGGCCGAACAGCACCCGGCTCAGCACGTTGCGGGTGGCCATTTCCGCCACAATCGCCGTGAAGCTCAGCACGCCGTACACGAGCGGCAGGATGATGAGGCTCCCCGTGAGCATCGCGCAGAAGACCGCGAAGCCGTAAAAAGCGAGCGTGCTCATTGCGGACACGCCGACGAGGATGCCGAGCGTCCGGAGGCTCAGATAGCCCTGCGCCGCGAAGGGCAGGCACAGCCCTGCCGCGAGAAGCTGGCAGAGCAGGAGCGGCAGCAGGCCGGTGAGCCACGCGGTGAAAAACATCGACGAGCGCGTAACGGGCAGGGTGTTCATCATGCCGCAGCCGCGCGTATGGTACAGGTAGCTGAACATCAGCATCGCCGCGACCACCGCCGCGAAGAAATGGACGATGATCATTCCCTGTCCGAGTCCCGCCGTCATCTGGTCCAGAAGGGGCGCGAGCTCTTTGTAATACGGGACCGAATTCTGCACGCGATCGAGCATCGACGCCGGCCAGAGCATCAGCAGCAGCGCAAAATACGCCGCCCATGCCGGCCAGAAGCGCAGCAGCAGGTTTTTGGCGACGCCCCGGTTAAAGGACGATGTCTTTGACTTCATGCTCGGCACCTCCCAACTCATAAATAAAGATCTCCTCCAGGCTCAGCGGCAGCACGTCCAGAAACAGCGGATCGAGCGCCGCGAGCCTTGCGCTCAGCACGTCGGGCTTTCCGCGCAGGATGAGCTGCTGCAATCTGCCCGTCTCGCTCCGGTGCAGGATCTCGAGATCCGCCGGCAGCGCCGTCTCCTGCGCGAAGGCGAGCTGGATCTTGACGACGTTGTCCTGCAGCTCCGACAGGCTGCGCTCCAGCAGCATCTTCCCGTGGTCCATGATGCCCACGTGGTCGCACACGTCCTCCAGCTCCCGCAGGTTGTGGGAGGAGACGAGCACCGTGGTGCCCCGCTCCGCGACGTCGGCCAGCAGCAGGCTCCAGACCTGGCGGCGCATCACGGGGTCGAGGCCGTCCACCGGCTCGTCCAGGATGACGATCTCCGGCCGCTGCGCGAGCGCAAGCCAGAAGGCGACCTGCTTCTGCTGGCCCTTGGAGAGCTTGCGGACGAGACGCTTCGGGTTCAGCGGGAAGGCCTCCCCCAGCTTCTCAAAGCAGTCCGTGTCAAAGCCCGGGTACAGGTCGCGGGTAAAGCGCATCATGTCCCGGATCGTGGCCTGCGTGTAATAAAAAATATCGTCGGGTATGTAGGCGATGCGGCTCTTGACCGCCGGGTTGTCAAAGACCGGCGCGCCGTCCACGAGCACTTCCCCGGCGTCCTGCCGGTAGATACCCGCCAGATGCCGGATGACCGTGGACTTGCCCGCGCCGTTCGGGCCGACAAGGCCGTAGACCGCGCCGCGCGGCACCGTGATGTTCAGGCCGTCCAGCGCCCGAAACCCGTCAAAGCTCTTCGTGACGTTCTTGACCTCAATCATGCGTTTCCCCCCTCACTCTCTCCGCCAGCTCCTCCTCCGAGAGGCCCAGCAGCTTCAGCTCCGATACGAGCGAATCCAGCTCCTCCAGCAGCTCGCGCCGCCGCGCCGCCGCCGCGTCGCCCCGCTCGCGCACAAAGCTGCCGCGCCCCGGCACCGAAACGATGTAGCCCTCCGCCTCCAGCTCCCGGTAGGCCCGCTGGATCGTGTTCGGATTGATGGTGAGCCGCATCGCCAGCTCCCGCACCGAGGGCATCCTGCTGTCCGCGGGCAGCGCGCCGGAGAGAATGAGCTGACGGAACCCGTCGCGCACCTGTTCGTAGATCGGCCGCGCGTCACGGAAATTGACCTGGATCATCCGCACTCCCCCTTTCGTTTGTATCGACTGTATCAACTCTGTTAACACAGTTAAGATAGCAGAAAAAAGCGCCCCTGTCAAGAGGCGATTTCCAAAACTTCCTTTTCCGGGGAGCGCGGACGGCGGCGAGACGGCGCGCTCTCCCGTACGCCGGGTCCCGCGGGTCCGACGGCAAACCGCGGCAAAGCGTTCCGCCGCCCCGCAGGAACGGAAAAACCCCTGTGAAGACGGTCTCCACAGGGGTTTTCGCTCTCAGGCTCAGCCGAGCACGATGACGCCGGTTCCGGCGCTGTCCGCGCCGCCGCCGCTGATCACAGTGCTGTTGCCGCTGGGATCGATGATGGTGGCGTTGCCCTCATTGCTGGGCGTATTGGGCACGATCTCGTTATTGACGATGGGATAGGTCGTGCTGACAAAGGGAGAGTAGATATAGCCGACCTTGTTGTTGAAGATGACCTTGGTCCATCCGTTCTCCTCGCCGATCACGTAGACCTTGTCGGCAATGTTCACCACGTCGATGATATCGGTGCCGGTGCCGACGCCCGCGCGCATGTTGATGCCGGAGCCCTGCACGTAGGCATAGTGGCCGTTCTCCTTCTCCTCATCGGTGGCCGTGGCGGTGGGCGCCGCAAAACCGTCGGGCGCCGGCGTGGGCGGGACGGTGGGGGTCGGCGCGATGGTGGGCGTGGGTTCGGGCGTGGAGGACGGGACGGGGAAGGCCGTGACCACGACGGTGGGCGTCACAGCGACGACGGGCGGCTGAAGCTGCTCGATCGCCGTCGTTTCCGTGGGGTTGTCGCCCTCGGGGGAGGCGTTCTGCGTGTTCTCCTCCGGCAGCTGCACCTCGTCAGGCTGCAGATTGCGGGAGCCGCAGGCGCACAGGGCAAGCGCAAGCGCCAGAACAAGAACCAGCGCGATCTTTCTCTTCATGGGAATACCTCCTGCTGTATGTGATGGTGCGTTCGATCCGGCAAAACGGTATATATCTTCGTTCACTATACACATTACTATAACACAGCTTGTCAAGAATGAAAACATAATTTCTCTTAACTTTTCGACAAAATCGGATCTTTTTCCCGCGATCGGGAAAAATTTCCTTCCTGCCGTCGCTCAGCGGGAGGTCAGCACGGGCGTCCAGTAGTGCTGCTGGTAGAGGTCGGTGAAGCGGAAGCAGAGGCTCACGTTCGCGCCGACGGAGACGTTGGAGATCTCCATGTCCTCGGTGACGGTCATCTGCTCGCCCAGGAAGTAGCTGTTGTCGAAGCTGCCGTCGTAGCGGTAGTAGTCGCAGAGAAAGTCGAGGGTGTCCCCCGCGCGCAGGGGCGAAGGCTCCTCGGCGTCCGGATCGAGATAGCTCTTGGCCACGGTCTCGGTCTCGCCGTCCGCATAGACGCTGCGCGCGCCCACGATGGCGCCGTGGGGATGCTCCGCGTCAAAGCGCACGAGAAGATGCACATAGTCGCCGTTGAGCAGGGCGGGGATACGGCCGGTGATGACGGTCCCGCTCCCCTCCCCGGTGGTGTTCTCGTGGTAGTAGGCCACGGGCTGGCCGTTGACGGCGAGCCAGGTGTCGTCCTCGGGGGCGAGGAGGTTGCCCTCGTCGTCGAAGGCGAAGACGTTGTCATAGCCCATGTCGATGTAGCCGCTGCCGTCGTCCACGAACAGATTGAGATCCAGCCCCTCCACGAGCGCCCACTGCTCGTCGGGCAGGGCGATCACAAGCTCGCCCGCGCCGTTGCGCGTCCAGGTCAGGGAGGCCGCGTCAAAGCGGTTGTCCGCGAGATAGGCCACGGTGTCCTCGGTGCTCATGGAGCGGCCGAAGAAGAAATCGGTATTGCTGCCGGAGAGGCCGTTCACGCTGCCGTAATTGCCGCCGAGGAAGGCGCCCAGCAGCTCGTTGATCATCTCCGCGCTGTCATAGGAGGAATAGGAGGAGCTGGAGCCGGAACCGTAGCCGCTCGCGCCGCCCCACAGGGAAGCATAGGGGTTGCTGGTGCCGCCCGTGGAGACCTGGCCGCTGACCTCGAGGCTCGCGAAATCACGGATGCACTGGGAATAGCTCTCGTCCAGTCCGATGGCCTTGTAGGTCTTGATGGCGGAGTCCACGCTGCTGGCCTTGCGGTACGGGAAGTAGATGGACAGGCCGTAGGCGTTGGACATGTCGGAGGTGGTGCGGTTGTATTTCACCGCGCTCTGCAGCGCCTGCGCCAGCGCCTTGCCCTCTTCGGTGCCGAGGTTCTTGGCGAAGTGCACGAGATCGATCTGGTCGATCATCGTGCTGCGGGCAAACTCGCGGGTATTGTTGCGGGCGGTGGAGACCTGCTTATAGCTGTCGCCGTTGACAAGGCCGCTGATGGACTTGGAGAAGGCCTTCAGCTTCGCGGGCACGGTGTTGGCAAGCTCCGCGACGTCCACCACGGAGAGCGTCGCGGACTGGCCGCGGGTCTGGCTCTGGCAGGTGGAGACGAAGCCGTCCACGATCAGCTTGCCGATCGTCGTGGTCGGCAGCGAGGTGTCGGACGAGAGTCTGGTCAGCCAGTCGGTATAGTACCAGCCGATGCCGGGCTCGGTCTCCTCCGAGGCGATCATGTAGTCGGCGTAGGGATCGAGCATCAGCCCGGTCTCGACCGTGGCCATCAGGCAGGCGTCGAAGCCGACGAAGTCAAAGCTCACGCCCGCGTCCTTCAGGGCGGTGTTGAGGCCCGCGAGGGTCATGGAGCCGCTCCTCTGGAACTTCTGGTCATAGCCGTAGCCGCTGACGGAGCCGCCGCCGTGATCCCAGAGGATCAGCTCGTTGCGGTTGGCGGGATAGTTCTCCGCGCACCACCGGATGAAGGAGCTCAGCGTCGAGGGTTCCGTCATGGAGACGTTGCCCGCGTCGGAGACGAGGCGGCGGAGCTGGCCGTTCTCGACCTTGTAGATCTGGTTGACGCTGTTGGACATGATCTGGTTGTTCCAGCGGGTGCAGCCGCCGGTGTAGACGATCACGTTGACCTTGTCGCTCAAGGTGGCCTTGGTCATCTCCAGCAGGTCCTTGGTGGCCATGGCGCTGCGGGATTCCAGGTCGGTGCCGCACATGTAGAGCATGACGGTCACGGTATCCTTGCCCTTGCCCTTGATGACGGTGCGCTTGGCGCGGGAGCCGGAGGCCACGGAGTCGTCCACCGAGCCGGTGTTGGTGTTGACGTAGCTGCTGCCGCCCGAGGAGGACGGGGAAGCGCCGCTGCCCGAGCCGGAGCCGAAGAGGCTCGCGTAGGGATCGCTGCCGGAGGAGGCGCTGCCGAAAAGGCTCTCCAGGGCGCTGCTGTAATTCTCATACGAGCCGGACACGGAGCCGGAAGCGGAGCCTGAGGACGGCTCCGTATAGGTGTAGCCGCTCTCCCCGCTGTCGCCGCCGAGCAGGCCGGAGCTGAACAGGCCACCGCCGCCGCCCAGCAGCAGGACCGCCGCCGCGATGATACCGACAAGGCTGCGGGTGCCGCCGGCGCGGGTCGTCCTTCCGCCGCCGGCGGAGCCTGTGCGCTGCTGCGCGCCGAAGCCGGGGCGCGTTTCCTCGCCGCCGACGGAGCCCATGTTGAGCCCTTCGCCCCGGCGCTTGACGCCCTTGCTGTTGTTGGTCACATATTTTTCTCTTCCCTGCGGCCTCTTATCCAAGAAGATCGCCTCGCTTTCCTTATCTGAATATTGAATGTACCATATTTTTTTGTACTTGAACAGCCCTTTTGCAGAAAAAACCCTCTTCCGCTTGCAATCCCCGCTGATTTCGTGTATAATCCACTCGCGCATGGAGGGTTACCGAAGCGGTCATAACGGGGCGGTCTTGAAATCGGAATGCCATTTTGGAAACGGCCATCCGAAAAATTCAGTATTTCCAAGGATTTCCGGGAATCAAAGAAAGCAAAATATAGGCGATTTCTCTCCATCATTTCTCTCCTTTTCTGCATCACTTTTGAGGGATGATGGTTTGAATATACACAGTTGGAGATGTACCCAAGTGGCTGAAGGGTCCGGTCTTGAAAACCGGGAGGTCGGCGTAGAAAACCGGCGCGGGGGTTCAAATCCCTCCATCTCCGCCACATCGGAGCAAAGTTCGCTTTGCTCCGATTTTTTCTGCACTCATAAGACGACACTAAGTGCGCCCTGTAAGCCGTTTACCATGGCATCTGCGGATGACAACTTTGAATTATAATCCAGGTGAGCGTAGACATTGGCAGTCGTAGAAAAATCGCTGTGGCCGAGCCATTCCTGGATTTGCTTCATCGGAACACCATTCGCAAGTAACAGGGATGCGCAGCTATGTCTGAGATCGTGAT
>ONOL01000014.1 GCA_900319465.1 uncultured Eubacteriales bacterium
TCGAGAGTTCTTCGAGGAAGATGTTCATACAAACGGTATTACAAAAGGGCATGATCAGGAAGTAGGAATCTCCTGTAAGCGGTTCTACGGCGCCATAAAAGTCCTTATCCAAACGAATCAAATTTTTTTGATTCGAAAAGTTTGAATAAGGACTTTTTGGCAATGGGATACGAAAAAGATGAATTTGCATTTTTGATATATGGATTCGAACTCTCGGGAATAATTGTAAAAATTAGAACGGCAGGTCATCATCCTCAGTTTTAACTTCAATCGTCGATAACCGAGTATAAATATTATCAAATAGTATCTTTCTTTTTCCCATAATGATAATTTCATAATTCTGGTTCCTTTCTAATTATACCGATTTCGACGTGCGTTTTCAATAAAAAACACAAATATTAGTGGAATTAGCGCAATTTCAAAACCTTTATATTAATGTTTTATATTGTCGGCTGATTGTTTGGGGCTTGTTTTTGATATGAAAATGGAGCGGATTTTCAAGAAAATCCGCTCCAAAACAGCATTTATTCACTTATTTGTGGGATAAAAAGAGACAAACAGGCTTGTTTCAGCTTGTTTGTCTCTTTTGGTGGAGACGGAGGGATTCGAACCCTTGACCTTACGGATGCGAACCGTACGCTCTCCCAGCTGAGCTACGCCCCCAGATCGATTCAGCTTTGTTATTATAACACATAATTTTGATTTGTAAAGAAAAACTTGATTATATTTTGAAAGTGTAGTAAAATACTGATCGTGGCTTTTGACAAGGCTGCACTAGTCGGGGAGCCAGCGGTGCCCTGTAACCTGCAATCCGCTATAGCAGGGACGAATTCCCGGCCGAGGGTGTGTTCTGTGTCGTCTGACCCCGGTAAGCAGCGTTGACGATCCGGTCTCGCGCAAGGTCAACCCGTGAACCATGTCAGGCGGGGAACCGAGCAGCATTAAGCGGTGCCTGGCTTGTGCCGCGAGGTCGCCGGATCTGAGCCGGCTGCCGGCGTAACGGGCATAGCGCATGATTCGGAGCCGGGTGTGCAGTCTTGTCAAGAGCCATCCTTGTTATTATTGGAGACGAGAGGAGGCGCGCCGATGTATCAGGCCCTCTACCGCAAATGGCGGCCGCAGACCTTTGACCAGGTCGTGGGGCAGGAGCATATCACCGAAACGCTGAAAAACCAGGTGAAGAACGACCGCCTCTCCCACGCCTATATCTTTATCGGCACACGCGGCACCGGCAAGACCACCTGCGCGCGCATCCTGGCCAAAGCGGTCAACTGCGAGCAGCCGGTCGACGGCAACCCCTGCGGGAAATGCGCGGCCTGCCGCGGCATCAGCGAGGGCACCGTCATGGACGTGGTGGAGCTGGACGCGGCCTCCAACAACGGCGTGGACAATGTGCGCGCGCTGCGGGAGGAGGCGGTTTTCTCGCCCTCCGTGCTGAAAAAGCGCGTGTATATCATCGACGAGGTGCATATGCTCTCGATCCAGGCGTTCAACGCCCTGCTGAAGATCCTGGAGGAGCCGCCGGCGCATCTGATGTTCATCCTTGCCACCACGGAGCTGCAGAAGGTGCCCGCTACGATCCTTTCCCGCTGCCAGCGGCACAGCTTCCGCCGCATCGAAACGCGGAGGATCGCGGACTATCTCGAGAGCATCGCGAAAAGCGAGCGCTTCGATCTGAGCCGGGACGCGGCGGAGCTGATCGCACGGCTTGCCGACGGCGGCGTGCGCGACGCGCTGAGCCTGCTGGACCAGTGCTCCGCGGCCGAGAAGATCGACGTGGAGTCCGTGTACGCCACGATGGGGCTCGCGGGCAAGCGGCGCGTGGCCCGGATGCTCGATCGCATCCTGAATCGTGAAACGGCGGCGGTACTGAAGGAATTTGCCGGCATGTGGATGGACGGCAAGGACCCGGGCACGCTGCTGGGCGAGCTCAACGGCCTGCTGCGGGATGTCCTGATGATTCACGTCGCGCCGAAGGGCGCGGAGGATCTGATCTCCGGCGCCTATGACCGCGCGACGCTCGCGGCCTTCAGCCAGCGGCTGACCGCGGAGGAACTGATCGCGGCGATGGACCGGCTGCAGAACGCGATCAGCGGCCTGCGGGAGGCGCGCAATCCCAAGACGGCGGCGGAGCTCTGCCTGGTCAGCCTCTGCACCGACCCGGGCGGGGACAGCATCACCGGCCTGCGGGCGAGGATCTCCCGGCTGGAGGAGGAAGTGGCCCGCGGCGTCCCGCTGCGCCGGCCGGCCGAAGGGACGGAGGACTACCCCGCTCTGCCGCGGGACGAGCAGCCGCTCCCGCCGGAGGAGGAACCCGACTGGGGCGCCTTTCCCGGGGAGCAAAACAGCGCACCTGTGGCCGATGAACCGGAGGAAGCAGCCGCCCCTGCCGTGAGGACGGAAGAAGCGCCTGCCCCTGCCGCGGAACCGGCGGCGGCGCCGGGCTTTGACTGGAAGGCGCTCTGCGAGCGCGTGGGGCCGAAGCTGCCGATGGATCTGCGCTTCAGCCTTGAGGATGAAAGCGTTGTGCGGGCAGCCGCGGAGGGCGGCCTGCTGCGGCTCTTCGTGCAGCCCGGCTTCAAGTACGACCGCTTCAACCGGCCCGAAGTGCTCGAGAGCTTCGGACGGGAGGCGTCCGCGCTGACGGGACGGGAGATGCGGGCGCAGATCGCGCCGATGCAGGAGGCCCAACGGCCCGTGCGCAGCCTCGAAGAGCTGAAACCCTTCAAAGAAGTGCATTTCAAATAAGAAATAAGAATAAGTAAGGAGACGGTATTTATGGCGAAAGGCGGTTTTCGCGGGGGCTTCCCCGGCGGCAATCAGGCAAACATGATGCGCCAGGCGCAGAAAATGCAGCAGGATTTCATGAAGATGCAGCAGGAGCTGGAGGGGACCAAGTTTGAGTTTTCTTCCGGCGGCGGCGCGGTCAAGGCCACCATGGTCGGCACCCGTCAGCTCGAGTCCCTGGAGATTAAGCCCGAAGCGGTCGATCCCGAGGACGTGGAGATGCTGCAGGATCTGATCCTCGCGGCGGTCAACGGCGCCATCAAACTGGCCGACGACAAGACCAGCGAGGCCATGGCCAAGCTGCAGGGCGGCATGGGCATGGGCGGCTTTCCCGGGTTTTTTTGAGGAATAACGAACAAGCCATTCCGGGCGCAGCGAAGAATCTCCCGAAGGACGGTACGGTTCCGCGGGGGATTCTTTGCCATATTTTCACTTCATTGCCGAGAGGAGGGGAGCGCTTTGCTGCGCAAGGCCTATCTGGAGATCACCAACGTCTGCAACCTGCGCTGCGCCTTCTGCCCCGGCACGAAGCGGACGCCGCGCTTTCTGACGGCGGAGGAGTTTGCGCTCCTCGCCGGAAAGCTGCGGGGACATACGGAATACCTCTATTTCCATCTGATGGGCGAGCCGCTGCTTCATCCCGGGCTGGACAAGCTGCTGGAAATTGCGGACGGCTTGCGCTTTAAAGTTATGTTAACCACAAACGGTACGCTGCTGCCCCGGCGACAGGCGCTGCTGCTCTCCGCGGCGGCGCTGCACAAGGTGAATATCTCCCTCCAGTCTTTTGAGGCGAACGATGGGGGAGAGCTTGCGGGCTACCTGAAGGGCTGCACGGACTTTGCCGCCGCCGCAGCCGGGGAGGGGAAGCTCTGTGAGTTCCGGCTGTGGAACCGGGGCGGCTGGGAGACAATGAACGGGGAGATCCGCGCGCTGCTCGCGGCGGCCTTCCCCGAGCCCTGGCAGCCGAGCCGCAGCGGCTTCCGGCTGGCAGAGCGGGTGTGGCTGGAGCCGGGCGACCGCTTTGACTGGCCGGATCTGTCGCTGCCGAGCCGCGGCGAGCGCTGCTTCTGCTACGGTCTGCGGGACCAGATCGGCGTCCTCTGCGACGGGACGGTGGTGCCCTGCTGTCTCGACAGGGAGGGGGCGATCCCGCTCGGCAACCTGTTTGCGGAGGAGGTGGATGATATTATGTCAACCGAACGCGCGCGGGCGATCTACGACGGCTTCTCCCGTCGCCGCGCGGCAGAGCCTCTCTGCCGGACCTGCGGCTATGCCAGGAGATTTACATAATAACATTGACATAAGATAATAAACATAATAAAATTAACATAAAGGAGAGCCGCGATGATCCGGGAAAAGAGCTGCGGCGCGGTCGTGTATTATGAGGCCGCGGGGGAGCGTCTGTACCTGCTTGAGGAAATGCGGGCCGGGCATTACTCCATGCCCAAGGGCCACGTGGAGCCGGGGGAGAGCGAGGCGGAGACCGCGGAGCGGGAGATCGGGGAGGAGACCGGGCTCGCCGTGACGGCGGATACCGGCTTCCGCGCCTGCGAGAGCTACCGCCCCTATCCCGGCTGTGTCAAGGAGGTCGTGTTCTTCACGGCGCGCGCCGGGCAAACCGCGGTCGCCGTCCAGCCGGAGGAAGTGCGCTCCGTCTGCTGGCTGCCGCTGAAGGCGGCGCTCGCAAGACTGAGCTACGAGGAGGACCGGGAGATCCTGCGGAAAGCCGACGCATATCTGGATAAGCTGCCCGCACATTCTGAATAATTCTTAAATTCACAGAAAATGCTTTCTTTCTTTGCTCTCACGTGTTAGGATGACCATGACCCAAGGAGGGATCGGTATGAAGAAATGGATTTGCGTTCTTCTTGCGGCGCTTCTCCTGCTCGGCGCGGCGCCCATGGCCTTTGCGGAAGAGGGCGGCGTCGCCGTGGTGGAGCTCCCCGCCCAGCAGGAAGAGCCTCAACAGAACGAAGACAGCCAGAGCGCGGCCGGCCAGACCGCGATCAACCAGAGCCGCGCGGTGATCGGCGCGGATCTCACGCCGGACCAGGTGGCGCTGGTCTACCAGGCCTTCGGGCTGACGCGCGGCAGCGTCGTTGAGCTGACCGTGACCAATGCGGAGGAGCGGCAGTATCTGGAGGGCTATGTGGACGCCTCCCTGATCGGCACCCGCTCCATCTCCAGCGTGTATGTGGAGCTGCTGCCCGCAGGCGCCAGCATGGACGTGACCACGAGCAACATCACCTGGTGTACGCCCGAGATGTATATGAGCGCCCTCGCCACCGCGGGCATCACCGACGCGCGGATCGTGGTGGCCTCGCCCTTCGCCGTCAGCGGCACCGCCGCCCTGACCGGCGTATACAAGGCCTATGAGGACATGACCGGCAGAAAGCTGGACGATTTAGCCAAGGCGGTCTCCACGCAGGAGCTGACCATCACCGGCGGCCTTGCGCAGGAGATCGGCAGCATGGACTCCACTTCTATCGTCAACGATCTGAAGCTGATGCTGGGCGAGACGGAGAAAATGAGCGACGAGGAGCTCCGCCAGGAGATCATCGCGATCGCGAAGCAGTACAACGTGAACCTGACCGACGGACAGCTCCGCCAGCTCATCTCCCTCTGCCGTTCGCTGGAGGGGCTGGACCCGGAGTCGCTGAAAAAGCGGGTGGAGGACGTGCAGGACACGCTCAAAAAAGTCTCCGAGGCAAAGACCCAGGTCGTGGGCTTCGTGCAGACCGTGGGCAAGGTGATCAGCTCGCTGCGCGACTTTTTCGCGCGCATCAAGGATATCGTCGGGCTGTAAGCGCGGCGAAGACGAAAGGGAAACGGCATGGCTTTCGGGCCGTGCCGTTTTCCTTTTCCCGCCTGCCACTTGACGGCGGGCAACGGCTGCGGTATAGTGATAAAAAGTATCAAAAGCTCCCGAAGAAGTGGTCTTTGCGGAAAAACGGACGGCGCGCCGCGCCGAACGGCGGGAAACGGGCACTCAGCGCCGTTTGCCGCGTACCCTTGGAATACAACGAGAAAAGAGGAACGGAAGCATGCTGAACATCGAACATCTGACCAAACGCTACGGCGAAAAGACCGCGGTGGACGATCTGTCGCTGCATATCGCCCCCGGGGAGATCTACGGCTTTATCGGCCACAACGGCGCCGGAAAGACCACCACGCTCAAGAGCGTGGTCGGCATCCTGCAGTTTAACGAGGGAAGGATCACCGTCAACGGCAGATCCATCCGGGACGAGCCGGTGCGATGCAAGCGGGAGATGGCCTACATACCGGACAACCCGGACCTGTACGAATTCATGAGCGGGATCAAGTACCTGAACTTCATCGGGGACATCTATGCCATTCCCGCCGACGAGCGGCAGGAGAGGATCCGCAAATACGCGGACCTGTTCGAGCTGACGGGCGATCTGGCACAGCCGATCTCCGCCTATTCCCACGGCATGAAGCAGAAGCTCGCCGTGATCGCGGCGTGGATGCACGCCCCGAAGCTCATCATCATGGACGAGCCCTTTGTCGGCCTCGACCCGAAGGCCGCCCACCTGCTCAAGGAAATGATGCGCGAGCACTGCGACAGGGGCGGCGCGATCTTCTTCTCCACCCACGTGCTGGAAGTGGCAGAGAAGCTCTGCGACAAGGTGGCCATCATCAAGCAGGGCAAGCTGATCAAGGCCGGCACCATGGAGGAGGTCAAGGGCGACGACAGCCTCGAAGAGGTCTTCCTGGAACTGGAGGCGGAGTAAAAATGCTTGGGATCCTGATAAAAAAGCAGCTCCTTGAGGTCTTCCGGAGCTACTTTTATGATGCGAAAAAGAACCGGATGCGCTCCAGGTGGGCCATTGCCGGCTGGTTTCTCTTCTTCTTCGCGGTCATGGTCGTCTTTCTTGGCGGCATGTTCACCGTTCTGGCGATGAGCTTCTGCGGCGCGATGACGCCGCTGGGCCTGGGCTGGCTGTATTTCGTGCTGATGGTCGGCATCGCGATCGCGCTCGGCGCCTTCGGGAGCGTATTCAACACCTATGCGGGGCTCTATCTCGGCAAGGATAACGACCTGCTGCTCTCCCTGCCGATCCCGGTCAGAACGATCATCGCCGCAAGGCTGGTCAACGTCTATCTGCTGGGCGCCATGTATTCCGCGACGGTGCTGATCCCGACGCTGATCGTCTACTGGGTCGTGGCCGGCGTGACGGCGGCGCGGGTGATCTGCGGCGTTCTGCTGTTCCTGGTCGCCACGGTCTTCGTCCTGCTCCTGTCCTGCGTGCTCGGCTGGGTGGTCGCAAAGATCAGCCTGCGGCTGAAGAACAAGAGCTTTATGACCGTCCTGCTCTCGCTCGCGTTTATCGGCGCCTACTATTTCTTCTATTTCAGAGCCAACGACCTCGTCCGGCAGATCGTCCGGAACGCGGAGATCTACGGCGAGAAGATCAAGGGCGCGGCCTGCTGGCTCTTCCTCTTCGGCAGGATCGGGGAGGGCGACTGGTTTGCCGCCGCGCTTTTCACGGCCGTCACGGCGGCGCTCTGCGCGCTGGTGTGGTTCGCCATGTCCCGCAGCTTCCTGAAGATCGCCACGGCCTCCGGCAGCACGGAAAAAGTGCGATACAGCGAGAAGCCGGTCAGGGAACGCAGCCTGTTCGGCGCGCTGCTCGCCAAGGAATTTGCCCGCTTCGGCTCCAGCGCGAACTATATGCTTAACTGCGGCTTCGGCGTCCTGCTCCTCCCCATCGTCGGCATCATGCTGCTCTTCAAGGGGCGGGAGGCCTGCGAGCTGATCGGAACGCTGCTGGCTTCCCGACCCGAAAGCGCCGCGGTCCTGCTCTGCGGCGGACTGATCATGCTGGCGTCCATGAACGATATGGCCGCCCCTTCGATCTCGCTGGAGGGGAAAAGCATCTGGATCCCCCAGTCCCTGCCCGTGGAAGCCCGGCAGGTGCTGCGCGCCAAAACCGCCGTTCAGCTCCTGCTCACCGCGCTGCCCATGCTCTTCGCCTCGGGCTGCGCCGCGGCGGTCATCGACGCCTCCCCGGCGGGGAAGCTCCTGCTGCTTCTGACGCCCGTCGCATATTCGTTCTTCTCCGCCCATGCCGGGACGGCGATCGGCCTCCGGATGCCGCTGCTGAACTGGACGAATGAGCTCGCGCCGATCAAGCAGAGCGGTGCGGTCGGTATCGCGCTGCTCGGCGGCTGGGCCGTCTCGGGCGTGCACATCGCGGTCTATATGCTCATCGGCTACCGGATCGGCGCGGCGGGGTATATGGGCGTGTGGACGCTGCTGTTCGTCCTCGGCTCGTTCGCCCTGCGGCGCTGGCTGGATACGAAGGGCGCCGCGCTCTTTGCGGAGCTGTAAACCGCGGACCCGTTCACGGGAGGAGAAACGCGTATGAAGATCCTGGTTTCCGGGCTTTTGAACGTCGAAACGACGGTTTCGGTCAGGGGCTTTCCGATTCCCTATTATCCGATCGACTATTCCTTTTTCGGGCTGCATACCGCCGTCTCGGGCGTGGGCTACAACATCGCCAAAGCGCTTACGACCCTCGGCGACGAGGTGACGCTCGTCTCTTTCCTCGGCAGGGACGAGGAGGGCCGCCGCGTCCTGCGGCAGCTCGAGGAGGACGGGATCGGCACGGAGCACGTCCGCTCCACGCTGCGGGAGACGCCCGCGTCCGCGGTGCTCTTTGCTCCGCAGGGGCGGCGCCAGATCTACTGCGACCTCAAGGACGTGCAGGAGCAGCGCCTCGACGCGCCGTCCCCGGAGGAGGCGCTTCGCGGCTGCTCCCTCGCCGCGCTCTGCAACATCAACTTCAACCGGGAGCTGATCCGCGCCGCGCGCCGCGCCGGCGTCACGACCGCGACGGACGTGCACGTCCTTGCCGCCGCGGACGACGGCTACAACCGGGATTTCATGGAAAACGCGGACGTCCTGTTCCTGAGCGACGAGGCGCTGCCCTGCGCCCCGCAGGACTTCCTCCGGCAGCTTTGGGAGCGCTATCACAACCGGGTCCTCGTCGTCGGCAGGGGCGCGAAGGGCGCCATGCTGCTTGACGGCGGGACGCAGGAGATCACGCAGGTCCCGGCTGATACGCGCGGGAAGGTCGTCAATACCGTAGGCGCCGGGGACGCGCTGTTTTCCGCGTTCCTGCACTTTTTCGCCCGGGGCATGAGCGCGAAGGAGGCTTTGCGGCGGGCGGTCGTCTTTGCGGGCGTGAAGATCGGGTATAACGGCGCGTCCGTCGGCTTCTGCTCCGAGCGGGAGCTGTGCGGGATGCTGGAAAACGGAAGGATAATTAAGAATAAAACAAAAGAATAAAACAACGGAGAGCCGGGCAAAATGCCCGGCTCTCCGTATTTGCGGCAGGAGGAATCGGCTCGACGGCAATCAGATCCGCTTCCACTTCGCGCCGTGGGGGATGTCGGTGACTTCGATCCCGGCGGCCTTCAGCTCGTCGCGGATGCGGTCGGCCTCGGCAAAATTCTTGGCCTTCTTCGCGTCCTGACGGGCACGGATCCTGGCCTCCACCTCGGGATCGGCTTCGCCGGACTCGGAGATGATCGTGAACTCGCCCGCGGTGACGGCCTGCTTCTTGAGCTCTTCGCGCTTCTTCGCGGCCTTTTCCACAAGGCTCAGCCCCAGCACGCGGTCGAAATCGCCGAGCAGATAGAGCTTGGTGGCGTCGTTGGTCTTGTACTTGAGCACGTCGTACAGGGCGGTCACGCCGAGGGAGGTGTTCAGGTCGTTGTCGAGCCCCGCGCAGAACTTCGCGCGAAGGGCGTCGATCGCGGCCGGATCGAGTTCCCCGTCGTCGGGCTTGAGGGCGGCGGCGCGGGCGATCAGCTTGTTGTAGGTCACCTGCGCGTTGTCGAGGTTCTCCCATGAGAATACCAGCGACTTGCGGTAGTGGCTCTGCAGGCAGAAGAGGCGGTAGGCCAGCGGGTCGTAGCCCTTCTCCTCAAGCAGCGAGACGGTCAGGAACTCGCCGCTGGATTTGGACATTTTACCGCTGTTGGTGTTCAGGTGGAGGACATGCATCCAGTAGTTGCACCATTTGTGCCCGAGATAGGACTCCGATTGGGCGATTTCATTGGTGTGGTGGGGGAAGGCGTTGTCGATGCCGCCGCAGTGGATATCCAGATCCTTGCCGAGGTGCTTCATGGAGATGCCGGAGCACTCGATATGCCAGCCGGGGTAACCGACGCCCCAGGGGGAGTCCCACTTGAGCGCCTGGTCCTCAAACTTGGACTTGGTGAACCAGAGGACGAAGTCGTTCTTGTTGCGCTTGTTCACGTCCTCCTCCACGCCCTCGCGCACGCCCACGTCCAGATCGTCGGCGTTGAAGTCGTTGAAGACGTAGTAGCGCTCAAGCTTAGAGGTGTCGAAGTATACGTTGCCGCCGGCAAAGTAGGCGTAGCCGGTGTCCATGAGCCGGGAGATGATCTTGATGTACTCGTCGATGCAGTTGGTGGCGGGCTCCACCACGTCGGGGGTCTTGATGTTGAGCTTGCCGCAGTCGGAGAAAAAGGCGTCGGTATAGTACTTCGCGATCTCCATGACGCTCTTGTGCTCGCGCTTTGCGCCCTTGAGCATCTTGTCCTCGCCCTCGTCCGCGTCGGAGGTCAGATGGCCGACGTCGGTGATGTTCATGACGCGCTTGACGTGGTAGCCCGCGAAGCGCAGGTACTTTTCAAGCACGTCCTCCATGATGTAGGAGCGGAGGTTGCCGATGTGGGCAAAGTGGTAGACCGTGGGGCCGCAGGTGTACATCTTGACGATGTCGGGGTGGTTGGGGACGAAAAGCTCCTTCTTTCGGGTGGCAGAGTTGTAAAGATACATAGAATCTTCTCCTTAATCGACGTCTTTGAACACGTCGCGGTTTTTTACAAAGTATTCGGCGCCGGAATAGACGGTCGTGAGCACGATGACGGCGCTCGAGAGCTGCGCGGTCAGATCCGGCGCGGAGTCCCCGACGCCCGGAGCGGGCACGAGCAGCATCAGCGCAAGGCAGACCATGGTCGCGGCGGTCTTGATTTTGCCGGACGGGGCGGCGGCAATGACGCGCTGCCGCTCGACGGCGATCAGCCGCAGGCCGCTCACGGCAAACTCGCGCAGCAGCACGACGGCGAGCGCCCAGCCGGGCATCCGCCCGCACTCGACAAAAAAGCACATCGCCGCCATGACCAGCACCTTGTCGGCCAGCGGGTCCATGAACTTACCGAAGTTCGTGATCTGGTCATAGTGCCGGGCGACGTAGCCGTCCAGCATGTCGGAGAGGCTTGCGAGGACAAACACGGCGAAGGCGAAAGGCATCCGGCCGGTATAGGCGAGAAACAGGAACACGGGGATCAGCACGACGCGAAAGAGCGTGATCTTGTTGGCGGTGTTCATCTTCTATGCCTCCTCGCCGTACAGGATCCCGTCCTCGGCGGCGGTGATGCGCACCTCGGAGAACGCGCCCTCGCGGGCAGCGCCCTCAAAATACACCTCGCCGTCGATGTCGGGGGAGTCGGCGTAACATCGGCCGACCCACTGCCGGCTCTCCTCGTCGTAATCTTCCACGAGCACGCGGATCGTCCTGCCCACAAAGCCCCGGCAGAAATCGTCCATTATGGGCGCCTGCAGCTCCATGAGCAGGTCCGCACGGCGCTGGGCCTCCTCGAAGTCCACGTGCTCCATTTTTTCGGCGGGGGTGCCCTCCTCCGGGGAGAAGGGGAACACGCCGACGCGCTCGATGCGCGCCTCCTTCAGGAAGGCGCAGAGCTCCTCAAACTCCGCCTCGCCCTCGCCGGGCAGGCCTGCGATCAAGCTTGTGCGAAGGACGAGCCCGGGGATGCGTGCGCGCAGGGTCTGAAACAGCGCGCGGATCTCGTCGCCGGTGCCTCTGCGGTTCATGCGTTTGAGAATCCCGTTATTGATATGCTGGATGGGAATATCCAGATACTTGACGATTTTATCGTTTGCGGCGATCTCGTCGATCAGCTCGTCGTCGAACTGGTCGGGGTAGAGGTAGTGGAGCCGGATCCACGCGACGCCCTCGATCTTCGCAAGCTCCCGGCAGAGCTGCGCGAGGCAGCGCCTGCCGTAGAGGTCGGTGCCGTAGCGGGTGATGTCCTGCGCGATGACGATCAGCTCCCGGACGCCGTGCGCGGCAAGCTCCTTCGCCTCGGCGAGCACGTTCTCCATCGCGCGCGAACGGTAGCGCCCGCGGATATAGGGGATCGCGCAGAAGGCGCAGTAGTTGTTGCAGCCCTCGGCGATGCGCAGGTAGGCCCACGCGGGGCCGGTGGAGACCACGCGGGGGATCTCGTCCACGGGCGCGTTTTTATCGCCGAAGAGGCTTACGCTGCGCCCGGCGAGCACAGCGTTCGCCGCGCCCACGATGTCCCCGAAGCTGCCGACGCCCAGCACGGCGTCGATCTCCGGCAGCTCCCGGAGGATGCTGTCCTGATAGCGTTCGGTGAGGCAGCCGGTGACGATGAGGCCGCCGAGCTTCCCTTCCTTCTTGAGCGCCGCCATTTGCAGGATGTTGTCGATGGCCTCGCTCTTCGCGGCGTCGATAAAGCCGCAGGTATTCACGATCGCGAGATCGGCCCCCTCCGGGTCGGGCACCAGCGTGAAGCCGGCCTCGTCCAGCAGGTAGAGCATCTGCTCGCTGTTGACCAGGTTCTTGGCGCAGCCAAGAGAGATCATGGCAAAGGTCTTTTCCATCAGTCTTCCTCGATGTTGTCGGTATGGCGCCGCAGGGCGCTGCGGATCTCCTCCCAGGAGTAGCCGCGGCGAAAGAGGGCGGCGCTGACTTTGCGGATCTGTTCACGGTCCTCCGGGTCCTTGAGGCGCGCGGTGAGGAAGCGGTCGAGCCTGTCGTCGCTTTCGGGCATCTGCTCCACGGCCTCGTCCCAGTATTCGCGGCCGACGCCGCGGCGCTGCAGCTCGGAGCGGACGCGCCCCGCGCCGTAGCCCTTGGCGGCGTAGTGCCGCGCAACGGCGGCGGCGTAGCTCCCGTCGTTCAAAAAGCCGTGCTCGGAGAGCCAGGAGACGGAGTAATCGGCGGCGTCCTCGCCCGCGCCCTTTTTCAGGAGCTTTTCGCGCACTTCCTTTCGGGACATGCGGCGGCGGGAGATGAGCTCAAGCGCCAGATCCCGGGCAAGGGAACGGGAGGAGTCCCGCCGCAGAAGGGCGAGCTCCTCCTCGCTGAGCTCCTTTCCGGCGAACAGCCGCCGGTCGGTCACCACGCCGAGAGAGCTTTTGATCTCGCTCCCGTCCTCCAGCACGACCGTGACGCGGTCGGAGGAGATCTGGCGCAGAGCGGTGATGGTCATAGATGCGTTTCCTTTTCGTGTTGCATGTTTGGGGAAGTTCAGAGGGGATCGCCCCTCTGGTTTTCGCCGCGCACGGCGAAAACAAATCAAATTGTTCCTGCCGTCGCTTTGCCGCGGCGGAAGCTCCCTAAGCCGAGCTGTGCGAGGCCTTGTGCCGACCAAAGCGGGCTTATGCCCGCCGCGATTAGCGCAAGTGCCCCTGATTTGACAGTCACCGCAGGGGACTATCAAATCAGTCCAGGTCAAAGTCCGCCGCGGACACGTCCACCGCCGGGGCGGGGGCGATGCGGCCGGAGGCCTGCGCGGCCTTGCGGGCCTGCGGGCTCATGAGCTTGTGGGCGTTGGCGCGGATCTCGCCCTCGATCTTGGCGCGCGCCTCCTCGTCGTTCATCAGGTACTCCTTCACCGCGTCGCGGCCCTGGAAGCGCTGGCCGTTGACCGTGAACCACGCGCCGGCCTTGTCGATGATCTCGAGCTTGGCGCCGAGGTCGATGATCTCGCCCACGCGGGAGATGCCCTCGCCGTACATGATGTCGAACTCCGCCTCGCGGAAGGGGGGCGCCACCTTGTTCTTGACGATCTTGGCGCGGGTGCGGTTGCCGATCATCTCGCCGTTGACCTTCAGGGTTTCGATGCGGCGCACGTCGATGCGCACGGAAGCGTAGTACTTGAGCGCGAGGCCGCCGGGGGTGGTCTCGGGGTTGCCGTACATGACGCCGATCTTCTGGCGGAGCTGGTTGATGAAGATGACGGTGCAGTTGTTTTTGGAAATCGCGCCGGCCAGGCGGCGCATGGCCTGGCTCATCAGACGGGCAAGCGCGCCGACCACGGTGTCGCCCACCTCGCCCTCCAGCTCGGAGCGGGGGATCAGGGCGGCGACGGAGTCGACCACCAGCACGTCGATCGCGCCGGAGCGCACGAGGGATTCGGCGATGTCGAGCGCCTGCTCGCCGGTGTCGGGCTGGGAGATCAGCAGGCTGTCGATGTCCACGCCGAGGGCGCGGGCGTAAGCCGGCTCCAGCGCGTGCTCCACGTCGATGTACGCGGCCTCGCCGCCGGCCTTCTGGGCGGAGGCGACCACGTGCAGCGCGAGGGTCGTTTTACCGGAGGCCTCGGGCCCGTAGATCTCGACGATACGGCCGCGGGGGACGCCGCCGATGCCGAGCGCGAGGTCGAGCGACAGGGAACCGGTGGAGAGCGCCTCCACGTTCACGGAGATATCGTCGCCCAGGCGCATGATGGTGCCCTTGCCGTAATCCTTTTCGATTTTTGCGATCGCGGTCTCCAGCGCCTTCTTCTTGTCGCCGGCGGGCGCCGCGACGGGGGATACTTTTTTCTTTTCAGCCATGTTCCATGCTCCTTTTATCTGAAAGAATGCAGTTACGGATTCAGAATCCGGAATAGAGCTCGCCGTCCTCGTCGTACATCTTCCCGACGACGACGCGCTCCACGCCGAGGGTGTCCTTCCGCGTGCTGGCGGAGGCAAAGCCCGCGGAGAGCACCAGCTCCTTCACGGCCTCCGCCTGGCCCTCGCCCACCTCGAAAAGGAGGTAGCCGCCGGGCTTGAGCAGCGAGCGCCAGTATTTGAGGATGCCGCGGTAGAAGCGCAGCCCGTCCTCGCCGCCGTCCAGCGCCCAGATCGGTTCGTAGTCCCGCACGGAGGAATCGAGCGTCAGGATCTCGGCGCTCTCGATATAGGGCGGGTTCGAGACGATCATGTCGAACTTGCCGAGGCTCAGCGGGGGGGAGGCTGCGGCGTCCGCCTGCATACAGATCACGCGGGAAAGGAGGCGGTTGAGCGCCACGTTGCGGCGGCAGACTTCGAGGGCGCTTGCGCTGATGTCCACGGCCACGAGCCGCGTGGCGGGCATCTCGTGCCCGATGGCGCAGGCGATGCAGCCGCTGCCGCAGCAGAGGTCGAGCACGCGGGCGTCCATCTTCCTGCCTGTCAGCAGGGCCTTGGCGGTGTCCACCAGCAGCTCCGTGTCCATGCGGGGGATCAGCACGTCGGGCGTCACGATCATCGGCAGCCCGTAGAACTCCCAGAACCCGGTGATGTAGGCCACCGGCTCCCCGCGCAGGCGGCGGGCGGTGTAATCCAGCACCCGGGCTTCCACCGCGTCGGTGGTGTAGAGGCTCATGTCGCGCAGAAGCTCCGCGGGGGTTTTGCCGGCGGCCTGTGCCACCAGAAGCCGCGCCTCCAGATTGAAACTCTCCACGCCCCGCTGCCGCAGGATGTTGCGGGTGGAGAGGTACAGCTCGTTGTATGTCTTCATGTCTCTCTCTTTTCTGCCTGTAACGGGAGGCCTTATTGCCCCCAGATATCGCTGCCCTTCTCCTCGGGAATGACGAGCGCCATCGCCCGGATGGCGCATTCGATCATCCCGTCGTCGGGCTCGTTGGTCGTGATGCGCTGCAGCCATTTGCCCGGCGCGGACAGGATCGCGGACAGGCGGTTGTCGTGGGCGCCGCACCAGCGGTTGATCTCATAGCTGATGCCCACCACCACCGGCAGCAGCAGCAGGTGGCAGCCCACGCGGGCAAGCGTATGGGAGACGTGCACCACGGAGTTTACGAGGATGCTCACCAGCACCACCACCAGCAGGAAGCTCGTGCCGCAGCGGGGGTGGAAGCGGCTCTCGGGCCGCACGTTCTCCACGGTCAGCTCCTTGCCGTGCTCGTAGCAGAAGATGGTCTTGTGCTCGGCGCCGTGGTAGGAGAAGAGGCGCTTGATATCGCTCATGTTCGAAACGAGCTTCATGTAGGCCAGCAGGATGACGACCTTGAGCGCGCCCTCGGAGAGGTTGCGCACGAAAAAGCTCTGCGTCAGGGGCCTGCACCAGCCCACGAGCAGCGCGGGCAGGAAGATGAACAGCAGCACCGACAGGGCGATTCCCATCACGACGGCCAGGCCGATGATGAGCTTCTGCGCCTTGTCCTCGGGGAAATGCTCCTCGATCCACTTGTCGAGCTTGTCCGGCTCGCCCTGCTGCTCGAGCGGGACGAGGCTTGCCGAATAGGTCAGCGCCTGCATGCCGTTGACGAGCGAGCTGATAAAAATGGCGCAGCCGCGCAGGAAGGGCAGGCCGAGCACGGGATATTTGTCTCTGGCGAGCTTGAGCTCGTCCACCTTTTCCACAAGGCCCTCCGCGGTACGGCAGACGATGGCCTGCTTTTTCGGGCCGCGCATGAGGATGCCTTCGATCAGAGCCTGACCGCCGATGGAGGTGCGGAAGGCGCAGGAAGCGTTGTTTTCGGGCATGGGGTTCTCCTTGGAAAGTAATGAATAAAAATGAATAAAAAAGACGGAAAACTGAATAAGGAAGAATTGCGGCGCCGCTGCGCGACGAGGGAACGCGCCCCTCCGGGGAAGGCAAGCGGCGTTCACACCGTGCCGTAGGGGAGCGTCACGGTGACCTGGCAGCCGCCGCCGGGGGCGTTGACGATGTCGAGCTTCCCGCCGTGGCGGGTGACGATCTCGTCGCAGACGGCCAGGCCGATGCCGGTGCCGCGGTTCTTGGAGCTGCCCTTGTAGAACTTCTCCTTCACATGGGGGAGCTCCGCCTCCGGGATGCCGTGGCCGTAGTCGCGCACGGTGATATGGACGCCGTCCGGGTCGGCCGCGAGGTTCACGTCGACCTTTTTGCCCTCGCCGCCGTGGGTCATGGCGTTGTCGAGCAGGTTGAGAAAAACCTGCTTGAGCCGTTCGGAATCGCCCGGGATCAGCGGGATCTCCGAGGGCGGCTCGGTGTAGCTGACCTCCATGCCGGCCTGCCGCATCAGCTCGCCGTAGGTGAAGATCGCGTCCTCCAGCTCGGCGGCGATGTCGATCAGCTCGATGCGCAGGTTGAAGCGTCCGTCCTGGATGCGCGTAAACTCCAGCAGCTCCTTGACCATGCCGGTCAGCCGTTCGGCCTCGCGGGAGATAATGTTGACGCCGCGCAGAGAGTCGCCCTGCACGGCCTCGTCGTAGGCGATGGTCTCGGCCCAGCCGGTGATGGCGGTCAGCGGCGTGCGCAGCTCATGGGAGACCTGCGAGATAAAGTCGGTGCGCGCCTTGTCGGCCTGCGCTACCTTCTCGGACATCTCGTTGATCTGGTCGGTGAGCCTTCCGATCTCGTTGTCCCCATAGGACTCGATGCGGCTGCCGTAGCTGCCCTGCGCGATGTGGTTGGCGAAGCGCGTCAGCCGCACGAGCGGGTCGGACACGTAGCGCCAGAACCAGAGGATCACGAGAATGATGTACATGCACACGATCACCAGCACGGCGATGGCGGTATAGAGGTAATGGCGCGTGATGAGCCAGACCGCCAGCAGCAGCAGCGCCAGACACGCGACGCCGGAGACCATGAGCTGCAGCTTTAAACTTCTAAACATGCAGTAATCCACCCTGAAGCTGCCGTCCGGAAATGCGCGGCGACGAGGGACCTGCCGATGACGGGCAGGATCCTCCGCCTGGCGCGGAACGACAGGTTTTACAATGAATGCCCCGCTTGCCGGGCGCGGCCGGGACCCGGCGCGCCGTTCCCGCCGCTTGCCGCGGCGGGCGGACGGCAGGCGCGGCAAGCGCCGCGCCTATGCGTCCCGTTCCCGCGGCGCGGACCGTTCCGCCCGGGGATTCAGTACCCCCACTTATAGCCGTAGCCCCACACGGTGGTCAGGAACTCGGGCTCGGTGGGATCGGACTCGATCTTGATGCGCAGGCGGCGGATGTTCACGTCCACGGTCTTCAGCTCGCCCGAGAAGTCCTTGCCCCAGACGGCGGAGAGGATATCCTCGCGGCTCATGGCCTTGCCGGGGTTCTCCATGAAGAGCTTCATCAGCAGATACTCGATCTGCGTGAGCTTGAGGCGCTGGCCGTTCTTCTCCAGCGTGCGGTTGCGGGTGTTGAGCAGGAAGGGGCCGCTGACGATCTCGGTGCTGGCCTTCTCATCCTCGTCCACGCCCAGACGGCGCACCAGCGCGTCCACGCGCGCGGTGAGCTCCGCCGGGGAGAAGGGTTTGGTGACGTAGTCGTCCGCGCCGGTCATCAGGCCGGTGACCTTGTCGATCTCCTGGCTTTTGGCGGTGAGCATGATGATGCCCATCTTGGAGCCGGAGGCACGGATGCGGCGGCAGACCTCGAAGCCGTCGATGTCGGGCTCGGGCAGCATCACGTCCAGAAGCGCAAGACAGATGTCGGGATTGACCTTGAGCTTCTCCAGCGCCTCGCTGCCGGTCTCGGCCTCGATGGGTTCGTAGCCGCTGCGGCGCAGGTTGATGACGACGAAGCTGCGGATATTGGCCTCGTCTTCCAGAACAAGGATCTTCTTCATCTATTGTTTCCTCCTCACATGAGCGGCAGGTTGCATTTTGACAAGTAATTATAACATAGCTTTTACAAAAATGGTAGCCGGAAAGGCAAAAAAGTTTTCAATCCATTTGCACAGAAATGACGTGTTATGTAAATCACCGGTTTGGCGCCCGAAAGAGGACGCCGTTGTTGATTCTTTGCAAAGAAACTGATACAATACGAGCCATGACTGATAAAAAACGTACGGTACTCGGCGTCCTCGCCCATGTGGACGCGGGCAAGACCACGCTTTGCGAGGCGATGCTGTACCTCTCCGGACAACTGAAAAAACCGGGGCGCGTGGATCACCGCGACAGCTTCCTGGATACCCACAGCCTCGAGCGGGAGCGGGGCATCACGATCTTTTCCAAGCAGGCGATCCTGCCGCTCGGAGAGGGCGAGCTCACGCTGCTCGACACGCCGGGACACGTGGACTTCTCCGCCGAGACGGAGCGCACGCTGCCGGTGCTCGACTGCGCGCTGCTGGTCGTCAGCGGCACCGACGGCGTGCAGGCGCACACGGAAACGCTCTGGCGGCTGCTGGAGCGCTACGGGGTGCCCTGCTTCGTGTTCGTGACGAAGACGGACCTGCCCGGCTGCGGCGAGGAAGAGCGGATGGCGGAGCTGCGGGCGCGCCTTGACGAAAACTGCCTGAACTTCACAAGCCCCGCGCCCGACCAGACCGAGCGCCTCGCCATGTGCAGCGAGAGCGCCATGGAGAAAGTCCTCTCGACCGGCGCGCTGGACGACGGGGATCTGCGGGAGATGATCGCACGGAGGGAGCTCTTTCCCTGCTTTTTCGGCTCGGGGCTGAAGCTGGAGGGCGTGGAGGCGCTGCTGGAGGCGCTCGAGCGCTACGCCCCGGCCTGTCCCGACAGGGGGACTTTCGCCGCCAAGGTCTACAAGATCTCGCGCGACGCGCAGGGCAGGCGGCTGACCTGGCTCAAAGTCACCGGCGGCAGCCTGAAGGTGCGCGCTGCGCTCGGCTGCCGCGGGGAGGACGGGGAGCTCCGTGAGGAGAAGATAACCCAGCTTCGGCGCTATTCCGGCGAGAAATTCGAGACGCCGGAGGCGCTTTTTGCGGGGCAGACCGCCGCGGTGACCGGCCTCACGGCGACCTGGCCGGGGCAGGGACTCGGCGCGGAGCCGGATTCGGACGCGCCGGTGCTCGAGCCGGTGCTCAGCTACCGGCTGATCCTGCCGGAGGGGCTCGACCCCGCCGTGCTGCTGCCGAAGCTGCGGCAGCTCGACGAGGAGGACCCGCAGCTGCGCGTCCTCTGGAACGAGCGGCTGGGGGAAATCTCGGTGCAGCTCATGGGCAGGGTGCAGGCGGAGGTGTTCGTGAGCCTCGTCAGGGATCGCTTCGAGGCGGAGCTGAAGCTCGACACGGGGCGCATCCTCTACCGGGAGACGATTGCGGCCCCGGTGGAGGGAGTCGGCCATTTCGAGCCGCTGCGCCACTACGCGGAGGTGCACCTGCTGCTCGAGCCGCTGCCGCGCGGGAGCGGGCTGGTGCTGGATTCCGCCGTCGGCGAGGACGTGCTCGACCGCAACTGGCAGCGCCTGATCCTCACACATCTGGCGGAGAAACAGCACCCGGGCGTCCTGACGGGAAGCCCGATCACCGATATGAAGATCACGCTCGCCGCGGGCCGCGCCCATCTCAAGCACACCGAGGGCGGGGATTTCCGCGAGGCCACCTACCGCGCGGTGCGGCAGGGGCTGATGCAGGCCGGGAACGTCCTGCTCGAGCCGTGGTACGCCTTCCGCATCGAGGTGCCGCCCGAGCAGATCGGCCGCGCCATCAGCGACGTGCGCGCGATGAACGGCGTTTTCGGCTCCCCGACGGACGCGGGGGACCTGCTCTGCCTGAAGGGCAGCGCCCCGGTCGCCGCGATGAACGGCTATATGGAGCAGCTCGTCTCTTACAGCCGCGGCCGCGGCCGGCTGAGTCTGCGGCCCGACGGCTACCGTGAGTGCCGGGAGCAGGAGAGGGCGGTCGCCGCGATCGGCTACGATCCCGAGGGCGATACGGAGAACCCCGCGGATTCGGTATTCTGCGCCCACGGCGGCGGCTTCCGCGTCCGCTGGGACCGGGTGAAGGACTACATGCATCTGGAAAGCTGCCTGCAGAAGCCCGAGACGCCGGCGCCCGAGGCGCCGCCTGCCGTCCGCCGCGGCGTGAGCATCGACGAGCGGGAGCTCGAGGCCATCATGGAGCGGGAGTTCGGCCCGATCCGCCGCCCGGAATACCGCCCGGCGCAGCGGAACGAAGCGCCGCCGCCCGCCCCGGCCCCGCGGAAGAAAGCGTATGTGATCGTTGACGGCTATAATCTGATCTTCGCCTGGGAGGAGCTGAAGAAGCTCGCCTCGGAGCGGCTGGATCTCGCCCGCGGGCGGCTGATGGACATGCTCTCGAGCTACTGCGGCTATACGAAGGCCGAGCTCGTGCTCGTGTTCGACGGCTACCGTATGCCCGGCAACCCCGGCGAGCGCGGCGAATACCACAATATCCGCGTGGTCTACACCGCCGACGGGGAGACCGGCGACGCCTACATCGAGCGCCTGGCCGACGAGATCGGGAAAAACTACGACGTGCGCGTGGTCACGAGCGACAACCTGATCCGCCTCTCGGCCCTGCGCTCCGGTGTGCTGCGCGAGAGCGCGAAGGAGTTTGCCGCCGAGGTGCAGCGGGTGCAGGAGCAGATCGGGGCGGTCCTCAGACAGAGCAACCGGAACGCCCACACCACAAAACTGACCATGGAACGGAAAGATGGAAAACCATGAACTTCTGCGCCGCGCGGAGGATCTGCGCGAGCGCTGCGAACGAAGCGGGACCGTGACCCACACGGGCTTTCTCACACCGGCGGAGCGCTTCGCCGTGGAGACCTGGGCCAGGCGCGCGCCGGACTGCAGCGCCGTCTTTGACGGCGGACGCCCGGACTGCGAGCGCACGGTCTGCTTCTTCCTGCCGGAATATCTGGACCCGGAGGCTTTCGACGCCTCCGAATATCTCTGCGCCATCCGCCTCACCGCCCACTTCGGCACGCCCGGCCACCGCGATTACCTGGGCGCGCTCCTGGGCATGGGCATCGGCCGCGAGTGGCTGGGGGACATCTGGGTGGCGGAAAACGTCGCATACGTCTTCTGCCTGCCCAGCGTCCAGCGCCACCTGCTCTCAATCGAAAAGGTGGGGCGCTGCGGTGTGACGGCGGAGGCGCTGCCGCCGGCCTCCGTCCCGGCGCCGGAACGGAAGCGGCGGCAGAAGAGCTTTTCGGTGCAGACGCTGCGGCTGGACGCGGTGGTGGGCGGCATGTTCAACCTCTCCCGCACGGAGGCGGCCCGCCAGATCTCCGCCGGCAACGTCAGTGTAAACTATCAGGAGTCCCTTAAAACGGACTTTGCCGTGAAGGACGGCGACATCGTCTCCCTCCGGGGCGCGGGCAAGGGACGTATCACCGGCACGGGCGGCACCTCGAGGAAAGGGCGGCTGTTCGTGTCTGCGGAGATCTATCAGTAAAGACGGATATGTTATCCGGTCATATTCCAATAACACGCCCCTGAAAGAACAGGGAGCGTCCAAACGGACAAAGCGGCGTTTCGCCGGGCAAGAGGAAGGAGACAGAAATGAGAGCTTATGAGAGACTGATCCGTTATGCGAAGGTACACACCGCGAGCAGCGAAGATCTGAGCCGGACGCCGAGCACCGGGCGGCAGTTCGACCTGAGCCGGATGCTGGCCGAGGAGATGCGCGCGCTCGGCATGGAGGACGTGTTCATCGACGAGCACGCCTATACCTACGGCTTCCTGCCCGCGACGGAGGGCTGCGGGGACCGGCCGTGCATCGCCTTCAACGCCCATCTGGACACGATCCCCGATTTTCCGGGCGAGAACGTCCGGCCGCAGGTGGTGGAGAATTACGACGGCGGCGACCTGCCGCTGGGGGAGAGCGGGCGCGTCCTCTCGGTCAGCGCCTTTCCCCACCTGCCCTCCCTCAAGGGCAAGACCCTCGTCACCACTGACGGCAGCACCGTGCTCGGCGCGGACGATAAGGCCGGCATCGCGGAGATCCTTACCGCCTGCGAGCGCCTGATCGCCGAAAAGCGTCCCCACGGCCGGGTGGCGGTCTGCTTCAGCCCGGACGAGGAGGTCGGCCACGGCGCGGCGCTGATGGATCTTGCACGCCTCGGCGCGGATTTCGGCTTCACCGTGGACGGCGGCGAGCCGAACACCATCAACTGCGAGACCTTCAACGCCTCCACCGCCCTCTGGGAGATCCGCGGCGTCAACGTCCACCCCGGCAGCGCCAAGGACGTCATGATCAACGCGAACATCGTGGCCATGGAGATCAACGCCCTGCTTCCCGCCGCCGAGCGCCCGGAGCACACCGAGGGCCGCGAGGGCTACTTCCATCTGACCGATATGCGCGGGAGCGTGGCGGAGGCCATGCTCAGCTACATCATCCGCGACCATGACGCGGCCTCCTTCGCGGCGCGGGAGAAGACCATGCGCCAGATCGAGAAGTTCATCAACGGGAAGTACGGCGAAGGCACCGCGCGCCTCACGCTCACCGAGTCCTACCGCAACATGAGCGAGAAGCTGGTAGAGCGGCCGGAGATCGTGGAACGGGCAGAGCGCGCCATCCGGAAGCTCGGCCTCACGCCGGAGCGGGTGCCCATCCGGGGCGGCACGGACGGGGCGCAGCTCTCCTTCCGCGGCCTGCTCTGCCCTAACCTCGGCACCGGCGGCCACGCCTGCCACGGCCCCTACGAGCATATCGCCGCGGAGGACATGGATCTGTGCGTGGAAGTCATCCTGAACATCATCGAAGACGAGGAATAAAAAACATAAATATGTTAACATAAAAAAACAACTGCCGTTCTCTTCCACGGGAACGGCAGTTTCCTGTTTCGAGTAATAGCGAAAACACAAGACATTTATAGAATTAACATAAAACAATTGACGATAAAGTAAATAACATAAAGTAATTAACAATAATAAGATAGACAATAATAAAATTAACGATAAAAAAGTTAACATAAAAACAGATCCCACGTTTCGCCGCGGGATCTGTCTGTCTTTAAAAGGAATCCGGAGAACAAATCCGGAGAAGGGAACCCGGGGAGGGGCGCGGATCTCAGCCGCGCCAGATCTTGCTGCGGTCGATCTCCTTAAGGGAGGCCGCGCCGCACATGGTCATCGTGGACTTGAGCTCGGAGACGATCTTGTCCATGTAGATCCGGTAGCCTTCCTCGCCCGCGCCGTAGATGGCGGTGAGGATGGGGCGGCCGATCAGCACGCCGTCCGCGCCGAGCGCGAGGGCGCGGAACACGTCCACGCCGGAGCGGATGCCGCCGTCCACCAGCACGGTGGTCTGGCCCCTGACCGCCTCGGCGATCGCGGGGAGCACCTCGGCGGTGGAGGGCACGCCGCCCTGCACGCGTCCGCCGTGGTTCGATACCACGATGCCGGAGGCGCCGGCCTCGACGGCCTTACGCGCCCCGTCGGGCGTCATGATGCCCTTGATAAGAAAAGGAAGGCCGGCATAGTCGATGATCTCCTTCATCTCGGACACGGACTTGCTGCCCGCATTGGGGTTCATGGCCTTGAGGAAGGGGAGGCCCGCGCCGTCCACGTCCATCGCGCAGCAGAAGATGCCGGAGGCCTTCACAACGTCCAGCTTCTCAAAGACGAATTCCTTGTTCCAGGGCTTGATGGTCGGGCAGCCGACGCCGCCGGCCTTGCCCATCTCCACCACGGAGGCCTTCATGATCGCCGGGTCGACGCCGTCGCCGGTGAGCGCCATGCTGCCGTAGGCCGCGGCGGCCTTGACGAGGATGGCGTTGTACTGCTGGTCGTTGTACTTGGGGCCGTAGTGCATATCCACCGCGCCGAGGGGAGCGGCGAAGATGGGGGAGGAGAAGCGGCGGCCGAACATCTCGAAGGAGACGTCGGGCTCCGTGTTGGGGCAGAGCGTATCCATGTTGACGCAGATCTCCTGCCACTTGTCAAAATTGCGCGCGGCGGTCTGCCCGGGGTATTTGCAGCCGGGGCCGGGCATCGCGTTGCCGCAGGCGCGCCCGTTGCAGACGGGACAGGCCTTGCAGTAGGGGCCGACTTCACCGCGGGCGGCGGCGAGGACCTCGTTATAGTTCATTCGTATCGCTCCTTTTTCGGTTTTTTCTTTTAAACTGATCCCATTGTTGCACAGCCGGGGGATAAAGTCAAGCGCGGCAGGCGGAAGATGCGGGAGAAATCCCGGGAGCGGAGAGCGATTCCAGCCCCGTCCCGTCAAAGGCGGGGATCATCTCCTCCGTGGCGGCCTCCGGTTCCTGGCAGTAGCCCTCCAGTCCCCGCCGCCGCATATAGGAAATGAGGTTGTCGTTGTCCTCCCTCGTTACGCGCCGCTGCAGCTCGGGGAAGCGTTCGAGGCCGGGCATCGGGGTATACTGGCTCATGAGCGAGAAGAGCACGCTCCCCTCCGGGAAGTCCTCGGCGATAAAGTCCATCACGTCCATCGCGGCAAGCTCCTGCCCCGGCAGGATCAGGTGCCGGACCAGCACGCCCGAGCGCAGCAGGCCGTTTTCGTCGAGCGCGTACGCGCCGCGCTGGCGGAACATCTCCCGTACGGCGGCCTTCGCCGTCTCCGGGTAATCCGCCGCCGCGCTGTATCGCCCGGCGGGTTCGGCCTTCCAGTATTTGAAGTCCGGCAGGTAGACCTGCACCAGACCCTCCAGCATCCGCAGCGTCTCCGCGCTCTCGTAGCCCGAGCTGTTCCACACCACCGGGATGCCCAGCGCAAGCCCCTCCAGCGCCTGTGCGATGGGGCGGACGAAGTGGCTGCCGGTGACGAGGTTGATGTTGTGCACGCCCGTGTCGCGCAGGCGCAGCAGGGTGTCGCGCAGCTGCGGGACGGTCAGCGTCCGCCCGACGCTCGCGCGGCTGATCTCCCGGTTCTGGCAGAAAACGCAGCGCAGATTGCAGCCGGAGAAAAACACGGCGCCGGAGCCGCGCGTGCCGCTGATGCAGGGCTCCTCCCCGAAGTGGGGCGCGGCGCGGACGACGCGGGGCAGCGCGGGGCTCAGGCAGACGCCGCCCGCCTGCGTCCGGGTGCGCGCGGCGCCGCAGCGCCGGGGGCAGTCGTTGCAGAGGTATTCCATACTACTCCTTCTCCATCGGGGCGATAGGGCGGGGCCGGGCGGACGGAGGCCCGGAGAAGGCCTCCGGGGAGGGCGGCGCACCGCGAAAAGCCCCTGCGGACCGCAGGCGGAAGGGGAAAGCCGGGACCCGTTTTTGCCGGGAGGGACCGCTGTGTCCCCTCGCCTTGCGTCATGGTAAAAATGACAAGAAAATCAGCGTTTGTGACAACGATTATACCCCGAATTTGTCTATTCTGCAAGAACTTGAAAAAAGCCCAAAAAAATGCATGAACTTTCGATTTTTTGTGCTAAAATGTTGCCGATGCGGAGAAAGTAATAACCAGAATACGGACGGAGGCGGGGAGCGTGCTGGATATCGTTCTTGTGGAACCCGAGATCCCGCACAACACCGGCGCCATCGCCCGGACCTGCGCCGCCACGGGCGCGCGGCTCCACCTCATCAAGCCCCTCGGATTCGATATCTCCGACAAGGCGGTCAAGCGCTGCGGGCTGGATTACTGGCACCTGGTCGATCTGAACGTGTACGAGAATCTGGACGAGTTTTTCGCAAAGCACGGCGACCGGGGCCTGTTCCTCGCCACGACCAAGGCGCCGAGAGCCTATCACGAGGCGGACTTCAGCGGCGATGTGACGCTGATGTTCGGCAAGGAGACGGCGGGGCTGCCCGCGTGGCTGCGCGAGAAATACCGCGACCGCTGCCTCCGTATCCCCATGATCTCCCAGGCGAGAAGCCTGAACCTCTCCAACTCCGTCGCCATCCTGGCCTACGAGGCGCTGCGTCAGCAGGGCTTCCCGGGGCTGATGGAGACGGGAAGCATGGCGGAATGAATCATCGCGCCCTTCGCTTCCGGCGAACGGGGCGGCGGTTCCCGCTCCCCGGCGGCCCCCCGAAGCAAACACCGGGATGTACGCGACCCCTCGGTCAGCCTTCGGCTGACCGCTCCCCCGGCAAAGGGGGAGACTGGACATACGCAGGAACCAGCGCAACCCCTCAGTCACCCTTCGGGTGGCAGCTCCCCCTTATACAGGGGAGCTTATAAGGTAAGAATAAATAATTATTTTAAGGAGGCACAGCATGAACTACAACAAAAAGACCATCTACGATGTAGACGTCAAAGGCAAGAAGGTCCTGCTCCGCTGCGATTTCAACGTTCCCCAGGACAAGAAGACCGGCGAGATCACCAGCAACAAGCGTATCGTCGCCGCCCTCCCCACCATCAAGTACCTGCTCGACAACGGCGCCGCCGTCATTGCCTGCTCCCACCTCGGCAAGCCCGTGGCCACCTTTGAGGGCTACGTGAAAAAGCAGGTCGAGAAGGGCAAGAACGAGGCCGACATCACCCGCGAGGAGTGGGAGAAGTCCCTCAAGAAGCTGACCCTGGCTCCCGTCGCCAAGCGTCTGAGCGAGCTGCTGGGCAAGGACGTGATCTTCGCTTCCGACACCATCGGCGAGGACGCCAAGGCCAAGGCCGCCGCGCTGCAGCCCGGCCAGATCATGCTGCTGGAGAACCTCCGCTTCGCCAAGGGCGAGACCAAGAACGACCCCGCTTTCGCCAAGGCGCTGGCCGACATGGCCGAGCTCTTCGTGTCCGACGCGTTCGGCACCGTGCACCGTGCCCACGCCTCCACCGCCGGCGTCGCCGCCTACCTGCCTGCCTACTCCGGCCTGCTCGTCGACAAAGAGCTGAGCATCATGGGCAAGGCGCTCGACAACCCCGTGCGTCCCTTCGTGGCCGTGCTGGGCGGCGCCAAGGTCTCCGACAAGATCGCCGTCATCAACAACCTCCTTGAGAAGGCCGACACCATCATCATCGGCGGCGGCATGGCCTACACCTTCAAGAAGGCCCAGGGCTTCGCAATCGGCAAGTCCCTGCTCGAGGCAGACCGCATCGACTACGCCAAGGACATGATCGCCAAGGCCGAGGCCAAGGGCGTCAAGTTCCTGCTTCCCGTCGACAACTACTGCGCCGCCGAGTTCTCCGCCGACGCCGAGCCCGTCCTCGCCGAGGGCGACATCCCCGAGGATCTGATGGGCATGGACATCGGCCCCAAGACCCAGGAGCTCTTCGGCGCGGCCGTCAAGGGCGCCGGCACCATCGTGTGGAACGGGCCCATGGGCGTGTTCGAGTTCGAGAAGTTCGCCGGCGGCACCAAGGCCATGGCCAAGGCCCTGGCCGAGAGCGGCGCCGTGACCATCGTCGGCGGCGGCGACTCCGCTTCCGCGGTCGAGAAGCTCGGCTTCGCCGACAAGATCACCCACATCTCCACCGGCGGCGGCGCGTCCCTCGAGTTCCTCGAGGGCAAGGAGCTGCCCGGCGTGGCCTGCCTGCTGGATAAGTAAAAAACGACTGCCTCCCCTGGGTAAGGGGAGGCGGGCGAGCGAAGCGCGGTCGGAGGGGTTGCCGGAGAGCGTGCACCGAAACGGTGACGCAAAAGAAGCGGCAGACCCCTCGGTCGCGGCGCTTGCGTGAGACGCGCCGCGACAGCTCCCCTTGCTGGGATGCCAATAAGGAAAGGATTGATTATATATGAACAGAAAATACCGTAAGACCGTTATCGCCGGCAACTGGAAGATGAACCAGCTTGCCTCCGGCATCAAGCCCTTCATCGAAGAACTCAAGGAGAACCTGCCCAAGCAGAAAACCTGCGAGATCGTGCTCTGCACCCCCGCCGTGATGGTCCCCGCCATGATCAAGGCCGGCAAGGAGGCCAAGGTCGCCGCCGGCGCGCAGGACGTGTCCAAGTACGAGAAGGGCGCATACACCGGTGAGATCTCCGCCGACCAGCTCGCGGACATCGGCGCCAAGTACTGCATCGTCGGCCACTCCGAGCGCCGCCAGTACCACGGCGAGGACGACATGCTCGTCAACGCCAAGGCCAAGGCCCTGCTCGCCAAGGGAATCGTCCCCATCATCTGCGTGGGCGAGAGTCTGGAGCAGCGCGAGATGGACCTGACCATGGAGTACGTGGCCTACCAGGTCAAGGCCGCCCTCAGCGGCATCGACGCCGCGCAGCTGCGCCGCTGCATCATCGCCTATGAGCCCATCTGGGCCATCGGCACCGGCAAGACCGCTACCGCCGAGCAGGCGCAGGAGGTCTGCGAGGGCATCCGCGCCGTCATCCGCAAGATCTACGGCGCCCGTCCCGCCCGTGCCGTCAGCATCCTCTACGGCGGCAGCATGAACGCCAAGAACGCCGCCGAGCTGCTGGCCCAGCCCGACATCGACGGCGGCCTGATCGGCGGCGCGTCCCTCAAGCCGGTGGACTTTGCGACCATCGTCGCCGCCACCAACCAGGGCGTCTGAATAAGACAGCAAGGTCATAGAGCGGCCGGAGCGCCGCTCTATTGACCGTTTGTCTTATTCTTTCTTTTTCGCGGAAAAGCCGCCCGGCTTTCCCGCGAGAATAGTATCAGGAAGGATTATTGCTTATGAAAAAAGCTGTATTCATCATCATGGACGGCTACGGGCTGGCCGCGCCCACCGCGGGCAACGCCATCGCGCAGGCCAAAAAGCCCAATCTGGACAGGCTCTTCGCCGCCTATCCCACGACGCAGCTGCAGGCCTCCGGCCTCTTCGTCGGCCTGCCCGACGGGCAGATGGGCAACTCCGAGGTCGGCCACACCAACATCGGCGCGGGCCGCGTCGTGTTCCAGATCCTGCCCAAGATCACGCAGGAGATCGAGACCGGCAGGTTCTTTGAGAACAAGGTCTACATCAAGGCCATGGAGGACGCCAAGGCAAACGGCAAGCCCCTGCACGTGATGGGGCTTCTGTCCACCGGCGGCGTCCACAGCCACCTCACGCACATCTTCGGTATCCTCGACATGGCCAAGCAGAGAGGCGTGGAGCAGGTCTATGTCCACTGCTTCCTCGACGGGCGCGACGTCGCGCCGACGAGCGGCGCGGGCTTCGTGCGCGAGCTGAAGGAGAAGTGCGACGCGCTCGGCAACGCCCGGATCGCGACGATCCAGGGCCGCTTCTGGGGCATGGACCGCGACAAGCGCTGGGACCGCGTCGAGGCCGGCTACAACGCCATCGTCTGCGGCGAAGGCGTTGTGGACCCCGATCCGGTGCACGCCGTCGAGGCCAGCTACGCCGAGGACGTGACCGACGAGTTCGTCAAGCCCGTCGTCGTCTGCCCCGAGGGCAAGATCAACGAGGGCGACAGCGTCATCTTCATGAACTTCCGCCCCGACCGCGCCCGTGAGATGACCTGGGCGCTGAACCTGCCCGATTTCGCCGGCTTCGAGCGCAAAAAGACCGTCTACCCGCTCAGCTACGTCTGCACCGCGCAGTACGACGAGGCGCTCACCCTGCCCATCGCCTACCCGCCCGAGGTCATCGAGAACACCCTCGGCGATCTCGTCAGCGCGCACGGGCTCAAGCAGTTCCGCGTGGCGGAGACCGAGAAGTACGCCCACGTGACCTTCTTCTTCAACGGCGGCGTCGAGAAGACCTGTGAAGGCGAGGAACGCTGCCTTGTGCCCTCCCCGAAGGAGTTCGCCACCTACGACCTCGTGCCGCAGATGAGCGCGGTGAAGGTCTGCGACAAGGTGGTCGAGGCCATCGAGTCCGAGAAGTACGCCCTGATCGTCTGCAACTTTGCCAACTGCGACATGGTCGGCCACACCGGCGTCATGGACGCGGCCGTCAAGGCGGTCGAGACCGTGGACGCCTGCATGGGCCGCATCATCGCCGAGGTGGAGAAGCGCGACGACGTGGTGCTCCTGGTCACGGCCGACCATGGCAACGCCGACTGCATGTTCGACGAGACCGGCAAGGTCAACACCGCCCACACCACGAACCCTGTGCCCTTCTGCGTCACCGTGAAGGGCGCGAGCCTCAAGCCCGGCAAGCTCGCCGACATCGCGCCGACGATCCTGCACGTGATGGGGCTTGAGCAGCCCGCCGCCATGACCGGCGAGAACCTGCTCGCCTGAAAACGGGAACCGCTCCCGACAACCTCTGCAAAGCCCGGCTTTGCAGAGGTTTTTTCATCCCCGCATTGACGCGGAACGCCGCTTGGAATACAATAAATCCTGTATTCGACATCCCGTATCTGACAGAAAAGGAAGTGATCCCATGGCGGGACCCGGAAGGGGCCTCGGCCCGCGCGGCTTTCTGACCGAGGAGGAAAAACAGAACCTGCCGCAGGTCAGCGCCGCGCTCATCAAGCGCATCCTGGGCTATCTCAAACCCTACTGGCTGCAGTTCCTGCTGGTGTTTGTGACGATCCTGCTCTCGGCGGTGGTCGGCCTGCTGCCGAGCATCATCACCGGCTGGATCGTGGACGAGGCGCTGGTGGGCAAGAACATGGCCCTGCTCGTCAAGCTCCTGATCCTCGCCTTCGTGACGCTGACCGGCTCGCAGGTGATCTCCGTGCTGGAGAGCTATATTAACGCCTGGATCTCCCAGCGCATCATCTTCGACATGAAGAACCAGATGTATGACCACCTGCAGCACATGCCCCACGCCTTCTTCACCTCCGAGAAGCAGGGGGATATCATCACCCGCATGAATACCGACATCTCGGGCGTGAGCACCGTGATCTCCGGCACGCTCTCGAGCATCGTGTCGAACGTCGCGACCGTGACGACCACGCTCGTCGCGCTCTTTACGATGAGCTGGAAGCTCGCCCTTGTGGGCATCGTCGTGATCCCGCTTCTGATCCTGCCGACCAAGAGCGTGGGCAGGAAACGCTATCAGATCCTCACCGACGCGCAGGCCAAAAACGACGAGATGAACCAGCTCATCAACGAGACGCTCTCCGTTTCCGGCTCGCTGCTCGTCAAGCTCTTTACCCGGGAAAAGCGGGAGTACGAGCGCTTCGTCGAGGTCAACGAGGAGGTCACCCGCCTGTCGCTCAGGGAGTCCAACAGCGGACGCTGGTTCCGCGTGCTGATGGGGATGTTCACCCAGCTCGGCCCGCTGCTCATCTACTTCGCGGGCGGCTGGTTCATCATCACCGACGCGGACCCCGCCCTCACTGTCGGCACGATCACCGCCACGGTCTCGCTCATCAACCGCCTCTACCGCCCGGTGGAGAGCCTGCTGAACATCCACGTGGACTTTACCCGCTCGCTCGCCCTCTTCACCCGCATCTTCGATTACTTCGACATGCCCAACCCCATCCGCTCCCCGGAGAACGGGCTGACGCCCGACGTGACGGACGCGGACGTCGTCTACGAGCATGTGGTCTTCTCCTATGATCCGCAGAAGCCCCTGCTGACGGACGTCGACTTCACGGTGCCGGGCGGGAAGATGTACGCGATCGTCGGCCCCTCCGGCTCCGGCAAGAGCACGGTCGTGAACCTGCTCCCGCGGCTTTACGACGTGCTCGGCGGGCGCGTGACCGTGGCGGGGGTGGACGTGCGGGACTTTGACCTTTCCTGCCTCCGCTCCCAGATCGGCGTCGTGACGCAGGACAGCTACCTCTTCAACGGCACGATCCGCGAGAACCTGCTCTACGCCAAGGAGGACGCGACGATCGAGGAGATCGAGGCCGCCTGCTACATCGCAAACCTCTCCGACTTTATCGCGAGCCAGCCCGACGGCCTGGACACCGTGGTGGGCAACCGCGGTCTCAAGCTCTCCGGCGGCGAGAAGCAGCGCCTGTCGATCGCGCGGGTCATCCTCAAGGACCCGAAGATCCTGATCCTTGACGAGGCCACCTCCGCGCTCGACTCGATCACCGAAAACGCGATCCAGGACGCGCTTGAGGCGCTGATGGAAGGCCGCACCAGTATCGTCATCGCCCACCGGCTCTCCACGATCCTCAAGGCCGACCGCATCCTCGTGGTAAAGGACGGCGTGATCGCCGAGTCCGGCAGCCATGAGGAGCTGCTCGAAAAGGGCGGCACCTACCGCGAGCTGTACGAAACGCAGTTCCGGCAGATTTTGGATCGGGAAAAGAAGGACGCATAAGATGATAGAAACCGCCAAACTGCAAAGCATTCTGGAGCGCCCGGAGCTGCGCAAAGGGCTCCAAACCTACCAGACGATCATGGAAGCGTTTCCGGAGACGGATGTATCAAAGGATAAAGCATTTCAGAAACTATACCGAGACTTCTACCAGATGCGCCCGTTTTACACGGATGATTTCGCCTCAGCTTACTTTAGGCTGATGGAGAAGATGAAAACGTGGCTGCCGGTATCGTTTGACATGGCTTTTGAGCGCATCAAGCATATCAAAGGCAGCTATGAAATGTCCTTTTCAAGCAAAATGGTACATACGATCGACCCGAATCTGCCGATCTGGGACAAGATCGTTACAGGCGAACACTTCCATATGAAGGCTCCGTACTGTTCCTGCAGAAACCGGGAAAGAGTGTGCTGCAGACGGTACGAGGATTACAGGAAACGCTTCTGTTCCTATACAGATTCGCCGGAGGGACAAATGCTGATCGAATCCTTCGACGCCGCTTTTCCAGATAGCGGGATCTCCGATGTGAAAAAGATCGATTTCATTCTGTGGCAGGATAGGAAAATATGACCGCGTAGGGGAGGGGCTTGTGCCAACACCCATAAGAGAGTTTTGAAGCAAAAATGACTTGGTAGCTGTCTGGAAGGATTGGAAGATAGAAGGAGAGAGATGCTCAGACTATGAGCACCTCTCTCTTTGCTTTTTGCAGGTTTGAATCCCTATCTCTCTGCTGGCTTAGTACTCATATTTTGATAGAAAAATGCACCCAAGGAAAAAGCTCGGGTGCATTTTTGGTTTTTCAGGGTGCATTTCCAAAAAAGCAGGGTGCATTTTGCGGAGAGTCGGGTGCATTTCTGAAAAACAGGGTGCATTTTGGGAAAGCAGGGTGCATTTCCCGTTGCCGTGGTTTGCTATGGCCCTTCTACAACAGCCATACACTCGTGCTAAGGAAGACCATCTCCAAATGGGAAAACGGCAAGTGTATGCCGGATTACAGCGTGATCGAGGCGCTCTGTCAGGCGCTGTCCATAACGCTTCCCGAGCTGATGGACGGCGAGGATGCGGCAGAGGACAGCGTGCGGGTCTATGACGACACGCAGATGCTCGATCTGCTGCGGCGCACGCAGGAGCTGGAAAAGCAGAAGGGCGTGCTCTACGGCCTGATACTGATCGTGCTTGGAATCGCCTGCAGCGCGCTTTCCGCGACCACCGGCGGCTCCGAGGTGCAGGACTTCGTATCCGGGCTCCTGATGGGGCTATCCATTGTGGAAATGCTGGCAGGCATTGCAGTCATCGGTAAAAAGCTCCTCCGGGGATAACGCGCCGTTAGTCGCCGGTTTGCTTGAAAAGATAACGACGGGCTGATATAATAAAATCAATCCGGTATATTGAAAGTGTTTCACACACAAAGAGCATGGAAGGATGATTTCGATGTATCTGTCAGGCCATTTCCGCTCCATTGCCCGCAAGGCGCTCCGCGGCTTCTGGACGCTGACGATCGGCGTAACGCTGCTGGCCGCGCTGCTGGGCAGCGGGGTAGTTCGCATCCGGCAGTGCCTCCGGAGGGCGCATAACCCACAGTTATCAGGATCCCGGCGAATACTACAGCGTCTATATTGAGGAACCAGGCTTCAGCATGTCGCGCACCTTTCTGAATACGCCGGCAATTACCCGCGCGCTGACCATAATTGTGCCGGTCATCACAGTGCTGGCGGTAATTCAGCTGCTGATCGGCGGCGCAATCGAGCTGGGACTGAAGCGCTACAACCTCGACCTGCTCACGCATGAAAACCCGCCCGCCTTCGCCACGCTGTTTTCCCGCTTCAGTATTTGGGGACGGGCGTTTGGCCTGCGTTTCATGACCACGCTGCTGACCTTTCTATGGTCGCTTTTGTTCATTGTTCCGGGTATTATCGCAAGCTATCGCTATGCGCTTGCGCCCTATCTAATGGCTGAGAACCCGGATATGGACGTGATGGAGGCCATTGCCCGCTCCAAGGAGCTGATGGACGGCAACAAGGGGCGGCTGTTCTGCCTGCAGCTGAGCTTCATTGGCTGGAGCCTGCTGTGCGTGCTGACGCTGGGCATTGGGTATCTTTGGCTCGCACCCTATCAGAACGCCGCCGAGGCCGCTTTTTATCTTGAGGTAACCGGTCGCACGGACGCGATGCCCCGGCCTGATCTGACCGCAGACGCGGAATAAACTGTAAAGGACGAAAAATATGAAGGAAAATCGAAAGCTGCTCAAGGAAGTGCTTCGGGATGTTCAGAAGGATATGACGGACGAAGAGGTGCTAGCGCTGCTGGCGGACAGCCGCGTATCCGTCAATCCGGCTGAGGAAAAGGCAAAGTACACCCTCGGCCAGCGGGCGGCAGACGCGATCGCCAAGTTTGCCGGCAGCTGGGCGTTCATCTTCTCGTTCACCGGCGGGCTGGTGCTGTGGATGGTCATCAACACGGTGCTGGCAACCCGCGCTTTCGATCCGTATCCGTTCATCTTGCTGAACCTTGTGCTGTCCTGCATCGCGGCTATTCAGGCGCCGCTGATCATGATGAGCCAGAATCGACAGGAGGAAAAGGATCGCCGCCGCGCCGAGAACGACTACAAGGTCAACCTGAAAACCGAGATCATGATCGAGGATCTCTACGACAAGGTCAACGCCATTCTGGCCAAGCAGTCGGCGCTGGAAAAGCGGCTGAATCAGCAGAATAGTGAAGCAGCCTCAGGCGCTGCATCGAACGAACCGAAAAAAAGCTGAAGCATTTCTATGCTGAGCTCTCAGTTTGCAGTATCTTCGTTTTACCTGACTTCATTTCAGAGGAGTGTCATGTCGCGTCCGATTTTTCATGAACTCCAGATAGAGGCTGTACAGCACGGCGCAGACAGGGACGCTGAAAAGCATTCCAAGAATGCCGAACACCTCGCCGTCCTCCCGCCAGCCCACAACGTGCCGTCCGGAGGACGCGCCGATATCGATTGCAAGGAAGTATTTCATTCATTCAATTCTGGGGAAAAATGCAGCGACAGGATATCCAAGTTGCCCTCCGTTACCGTCAGACAAAGCGCGGCATGGGGATGGCCTTGAGGAATCGTCAGCGATGCAGCCGCCCATTTTTCAGAACGGAAGGCTACGCTTCCAAAGTTTCTGTCGTTGATTTTAATATGATCCGCCCATTGCCTCTCGTGGTCACACGCAGTACGGTATTGCCCTAATAAAAATTACAATCCAGATGTAAATCAGGTCCATGTTGTTTTGTTTGATTCTGCATCCACATATTCAGGAATGGGAGCCGAAAGCAGGAGTGGCAACAGTAATGTGCAGAAAAACAAAGAGGTCAATGCTGACAATAAATATGGGATTGATGTGATTCTAATGAATCACAACATGCCAAATATTCAAAATGTAATCGATCTTTTAGGAGGTGATTAAAAATGAAATTTCGTATCATTTCAGCATGTATGATAGCGTCATTATTCTTAACTTTCTTTGCATCCTCACGTTCGGAAAACGATTTACCTCAAGCCGAACTTCTATCTTATGATTATTCTTATAACACTAACTTTGGTATCGGATATCAAACAAATACCGAATTAGAACGATCCGATATCAAAAATAATCAGTGGAATGATGAAGACAAAAGGATCAAGCTATGGTTAAGAATTCATATATTGACTCCCCAAAATGGTGAATGGAATCATCCGCAGCAGTATTGCCAGGCAATCAATGTAACCAATGTAAAGGTTAGCAGTACCTGCCTCCAAGACATCCATTATCGTCCTGAACTTCTACCTTCTTCCAACGCGCTTCCTCTCAACTGCTCTCCTACAACAAATTCTCTTTCATTTCAAACATCCCCTCTGAAATAGAAAGCGCCCCGCGGATGGCAGGGCGCTGTGGTGGTTATTTTATCCTTCGATCTGGATCGTTGATCTGGATCGTTTTATGCTCCGGAAGCGCCACCGGCTTCTCTTTCGGGAAGTCAAGCGTCAAGACGCCGTCCTCAAACTTGGCCTTGACGTCTTCTTCTTTGACATTCTCGCCGATGTAGAAGCTTCTGGTCATGGACCCCGAATAACGCTCCTGGTGGACGATCTTACCCTTCTTGTCCTTGCCTTCTTCTTCAAGGCCTTTGGACGCGGTAATCGTCAGGTAGCCGTTCTGCAACTGCAGATCAATTTGATCTTTCTTGAAGCCCGGGAGGTCTACTTTCAGCTCATAGCCTTCGTCGTGCTCCTTCAGATCCGTCTTCATCACGCGTGCTGCATGCTTGCCATACAGCTTGTGATCCACATCGGATTCGAAGCCCCTGAACGGGAAGTCAAACCAGTCATCAAACAAACTCTCTCCAAAAATACTCGGTAACATAAGTCATGCCTCCTTTTGCAATCACT